>DAOULH010000025.1:0-138177 GCA_034420475.1 Dehalococcoidia bacterium | reverse complement strand
CTCACGTTGTCGGCGATGAAGTTGATGCGGTGCACCAAGGTTCCGCCGTCGATCCACTCCCGGCCCGTATGCCAGCCTTCCACCGACGGCGGGTTGAAGATTTCCTGCCCCATGTGCTTCATCTCGTCGAAGATGACTTCCATGCCGGGCTTATAGGTCGTCCATTCACCGATGAGCCGCAGTGTCCCGACTACTGTTTCTATGGGCCCCTTGATCCTGGCAAGGCGGGCGTTCTTGAACGCGTCGGAGTTGAACAGAACTCGCAGCATGGACCGGATGTCGTAGCCGGAGCGGAAGTACTCCTCCTCCAGCATCCGTATCGTGTCCATGTCCCGCGGCTGCGTATCCATCCAGGCGGGCACCGGGGCCTCGTCGGCCACGAAGAAGTCGTACAGGTGCCGGGACAGGAAGCGCGCCGCCGCGGGCTGCTTGGCGATGATGTCTACAATGTCCTCACCGTTCCACCGGCCAGTCTCCCCCAAGAAAGTCTTTTCTCCGTCGTCGTGGTCGGCTGGATTGTAGACGAACAGCGCCGGATAGCGGCCATAGGGCGTCTGGGGAACGTTGTTGGCGATGGTCCAGCCGGTGAATGCCCGCGAGCATTCCTTGACGTCGTCCTCGGTGTAGTTGAACTCGCCGTCCATGCCGACGCCCATGGAGAACAGTTCCAGCAGCTCACGGCCGTAGTTCTCGTTGATGGCGCCTTTATGGCTCAGGCAGTTGTCCAGGAAGAAGATCATCGCCGGATCTTTCGAGATCTGCACCAGCAACTCGCGGAAGCTGCCCATGCCGTACTTCCGGAACATTTCGATCTCGTCGTACGACGTGGGGTAGCTCTGGGTCTTGCTGTCGGCGGTGCACAGGATGCCGTGCCAGAACAGGCACATCTTCTCTTCCAGTTGGTTCCTGGAGTTGATGAACCGGAAGGCCACGTACTCCGGCAGGCCCCGCGTGTGGTGGCTCCACTCGATGAAGCACCGCTCCGCGATGTCCAGGTCCATCCCGTGGTCGTGCTGTTCGGGGTGCAGCAACTCGTCAACGGTTGCGTCGTACCCCTTGGCCGCACGGGCCTCGAGCTCATCGTACTTTGCGCCGAAACCGGCCCGGCGCATCAGATGAGCCATCAATCCAATGTCATGGTCATCGTATGCCATTGATAAAGCCTCCTCGATCTGAATCAACAAATCGCCATCGGTATCCTACCATTAAGCGGCAAGCCGCTCAACCGTATCGATTGCGCTTGACCGCTTTGGAGCGTTCCGAATTACGTTTATCGTCGTTTTCTGCCGCGGCATCTGACGAACGGTACGTGCACCGAGCCATGTGCCAAGCCTCATTCCGTCGGCACCCGCGCCTTGAAGATCCGGCCGTACTGCACGAAAGCCACCAACGCAACCACCGCCATACCCAGGGCTAGAACGTCGAGGACTGCGGTTGCCACCGCAACCGGGTCCCCCGATGTTCGAGCATCCGCAGCGACCAGTTCGGCGCCTGCGGCGATGGCAATCCGCGCCACCACCAGGACCGCCGTGATGGCGGCGATCCACCATCGGCGGACCGCCAGCCATCGCTTCAGATCCATCCCACGAACCACGCCAACCGCGCCTAAATCGGCGGGCGCTGCTCGTACAGGCGAGCGTGCTGCTGGTAGGTGTAGGCGGCCTGGATAACGCCCGGCTCGTCGAAGGGCTTGCCGGCGAATTGCATTCCGATGGGCAGCCCGCTTTCGGTGAACCCACACGGAACCGAAATGGCCGGCAACCCGGTGGCGTTGAACGGAGCCGTGAAGCTGCGGCCGCGGGCGGTGCTGCTGGGATCGTAGCCTTCGAATGCTGCCGCCGGCTGGGTCATGGTGGGCGTCACCAGCAGGTCAACGTTCTGCATGACCTCGGCGAACTCCCGGCACGCCCAGGTGCGGACACGCTGCGCCTGCAAATAGTCCGCGGCGGACATCATGCCGCCCACGCGGAACCGCCCGCGCACGATCTCGCCGAACTCCTGGGGCCGCGTCTTCAGGTTGGGCTCGTGGTACGCATAGGCCTCGCTGACCATGATGACGGAGTTGGCGGCGCGGATGTAGTCCAGGCTGGGCAGGGACACTTCCTGCACGCTGGCGCCCAGGCTCTCCAGTTCGCCGATGGCCTTCTCCACGGTGGCGACCACCTCCGGGTTGACGCTGGGGTCGGGATCGAAGAAGTAATGACGGGGCAGGCCCAACCGGACGCCGCGAATGTCCTCGCGCAGGGACCGCGAGTAGTCGGGCACGGGAGCCTTGCTCGAAGTGGGATCCTTGGGATCGTGACCCGCGATGGCCTGTAGCATGTACGCGGTGTCCTCAACCGTCCAGGTCATGGGGCCGGCGTGGTCCTGTGACCAGCTCAGCGTCACCACCCCGTAACGGCTGACGCGACCGTAGGTCGGCTTCAGGCCAACGATGCCGCAGAGGGAAGCCGGGCCCCGGATCGAGCCGCCGGTGCAGGAGCCCAGCGCCCCCAGCGCCTGGCCCGCGGCCACCGCCGACCCGGAGCCGCTGCTGGAGCCGCCCGTGATGTGGTTCAGGTTCCAGGGGTTGCACGCCGGCTCGAAGGGCGTGGTCCAGTCGGGGCCGCCCAGGGCAAACTCGTGCATCGCCAGCTTGCCCAGCAGGATGCCGCCGGCGTCCTTCAGGCGGGCCGTGGTGGTTGCGTCCTCAGTGGGAACCCGCTCTATGTCCACGCGGGATCCGGACGTAGTGCGGATCCCGGCGGTGTCGTACAGGTCCTTCAGGGCGAAGGGAATCCCGTGCATTGGGCCGCGGTATTGGCCGCGCAGCATTTCAGCTTCGGCGACGCGCGCCTGCTCCAGGGCTTCGTCGGCCAGAAGCAGGATGAAAGAGTGCAGGCGGTCGTCGGTGTCGGCGATGCGGTCCAGGCAGGCGCGGGTCAGTTCAACGGGCGACAGTTCGCCCCGGCGCATCAATTCTCCAGCCTGGTGGATGGTAAGGAAATATAAACGCTGGTCAGCAGTAGCCATGAGTGATCACTCCTTGGTTTGTGCCTCATGCGTACCTACTTTCAACAATCGGTCATTGCGAGCGCAGCGTGGCAATCTCGTTGCCGGAACAACGTCCGCTCAATCGGCGGGATTGCCACTTCGCTTCGCTCCTCGCAATGACAAAGTGGGTCGCGTGAGAGTTTGCGCCAGTTGCTGCGTGGTGGAGGAGACGGCTATTCTTCAGGCCAGTCGGGACGGAATTCGACCACCATTTCGGTGGGGCCGAAGCTGATCTGGTGGAGCTCGTAGGCATACCCGGCGTACAGATCGTAAATGGGCTTGACCTGCTCGACCTCCTCACGGGTCATACCCAGACCGGCCTGGTCCGCGATCCGTTGCAGGTCGTCAATGGACATTTCGCTCGGATGTGGCATCATCTAACCTCCGTGGTCAAACGCGCTTTTGAGTTCGTTAGTTGCCAGGGTGGGAAATGCTGGGGCGATTATACATCGGAGCCGACCCCGGGCACCGTGGGGCTACGGTTCCCGGAATATCTCCTCGCCGCGTTGCAGGCGCAAGGCGATCTGGTAGGTCTGACCCACGGCGCGCGACGTGGGCGCGTGAGCGGCCAGGTAACGCGCCATGCCGATCAGCACGTGCCGGCCCGATTCCGTTCCCCGTCGCTCCCGGTACTGGCCCAATCCGGCATCCACGATCTGGAACGAATGGAAACCCGCGTCCTCGGCGAGCATCGCGTGCCCCAGGGCCGCCATCAGGGCGTCCGGGTCTTCCGCGCCGGTCAGGTGACGGGACACGAGGCGCGATACCTCCTCCACCTGCTGGCGCACGTTCATCAGGTCGCCAAGCTCCGCCAGCAATGCCGCGCTGTCCGCCGGGTCGTGTCCCGTCTCCGGGATGCGCTGGGCCGGCATGTTGAGGAACCGGTCGAGATAGATGCTCATGGCGACGTCAAAAACCCCGCGCAGCAGTTCCACCGACGGAGACCGCTGCAAAGCGCGATGCAGGGCATTGGCCGCCGTCAGCGTGTTGTGCACCGTATCCCAGTCGTTGAACTCGTTGGACACGTGAAAATGGGCCATCCGCAGGAAAGCGGCATAAGCAACCGCAGAGCCCAGCTGTTCTGCGCTCGCTCCGGAACGTATCGCCCCTTTGATGGCGTCGATGATATCGGATGGGGACTCACCGAGCATATTACGAGCGAGGCCGTCGGCGTCATCCCAACCGGAGACGCTGCGCCCCCGTTCGCAGAGCGCCGGCAACTCCTCGCGGGCCTGCCATACCAGGGAGGCCAAATCGATGGGGTGCCGCCACGCGCTGAGTTCCTGGCTGCGGCGGGCGCGCGCCATTCCGTGGACCAGGCTGGTCAACGTCTGGCTGGCGTGTTCCCAACCGATGTGATCCAGCAGTTCGAAGGCTTTGTTGGCGAAATCCAGCGTATGCCCGGCGTCCAGGTAGATGTGGTCGGTGCTGGCCGCGAAGATCATGTCGGCGATATCCCGGGGAGCCAGATTGAGATCGATGGCGGTCCGGAGGCAGCGTTCGGCGGCGTCCTCGTCCCGCACTTCGATGAAATTGCGGAACCACTGCTTGAAAACCTCCGGCCGGGTCTCGCCGGTGGGCAAGGGGTCCACCACGAAGCGGGGTGGTCTGCCCGCGCATTCCCGGGACACATGGAGCAGGCCCTGGTACAACGCCAGCGGACGGTCATCCTCGGCCAGGTGTGGCAGGATGTTGGCCGTCGCGGTGAGGATGGTCATGGCCGGCCCCCATCCGTCCGACGTGTACCGGGTGCCGAAGTCCGCGCCGATCCGCAAGGGCACCCGGTAGTCCGCGCCGGCGGTATGCAAGCCCAACACCGACTTGGCGGAAACCAGGCGGATGTTGTGCTCCAGCCCGTCGCGCAGCCGACCCGACCAGTGATCAACCTCGTCGCGCTCCGCGGGCCGGGGATCCACCCAAACCTGCCCATCGGCAACGGTGACCGGGAAACTCCGCACGTCATCGGCGAAGGGATTGAAGGTGCCACCGCTGGCCAGGTCGAACCGGGCGTGGTGCCAATGGCAGGTCAGTATGCCGCCGCTGACGCTGCCCCGGTCCAGCGGGAACCCCATGTGGGGACAGCGGTTGTCCACGGCGTGCACCTGACCGTCATGGTAGATCACGGCGATTGCGTGTCCGCCGCCGGTGACCACCCGGCATCCGTCCCGCTTCAGGTCATCAATGTCGCCAGCCCGTATGTGGCCTGCGATCTGGGTCGCCATGATGCCACTCTCCTCGCCTGGTCAGTGCCGGGATGTAATTGGAACCCGACTAGCCTTTCGCTCCGCCGTTCCGGTCCAGTCTTCCCGCCCAACCGCGCCTGCCCATCTGTACTTCGACTAACCTTTCGTCAGGTGTATCTACCGCCAGTTTTAGAATTTGGAGCGTCGTTGCCCCGATGCACTGCCCGCTCTCGTCCGGCCAAAAGGCCACCGGGCAAAAATCGCTCACGCTTTGGCCGTCATCCAGGGTGATAGTCAACCGGGCAGAGCCGTACCCGCATTCCACCTCCGAGCCGTCGGCCGTAACGTACGTGAACCACCTCCTGGGCCGGATACCCAACTCTTCCAGAAGCGCGGCTGGAAAGGCTGAATCGGTTGCCCCAGTGTCAACCAATGCCTCCGTTTCGTAAGCGTCGCCTCCATCAGGGTTGGCGACGCTTACTTTCGTGTAAAAGATGCCCATATTCGGCCTCTCTATTCTGTATCGGCAATGGCGGCGTCCGCCGCGCCGCGCTGGGCGTACCGGGATATGAAACTGCTGATGGCCCCGAAATATTGCTGGATGCCCACGTACATCAGGTCGTTGTGACCGGCGCCGGGGATGATCTCCAGGTGTTTCTCCGTGCTGCGCATCTTGTCGTGCATGTCCACCGCGTCGGCCAGCGGCGCCAGTTCATCCCATTGACCGTGGATGACCAAGGCCGGGATGTTGATCGAATAGAATTTCTCGTGGTAGGCATCTTCCAGGGCCTGGGCCGAGGCAGCGTCCAGCCCCTCGGTGAACCGCCCCAAGTTGGGCCGGCCGCTTTCGATGATGACGCCGTTGATGCGCTCCGAGGCGGTAACCGCCAGTTCGCCGGCGGCGTGGCGTCCCATGGAGCGGCCCATTACATATAGAGGGCCGGTGAACCGCAGTTCGTTCAGGGCGCCGCGCAGCCAGTCCAGCACCCGGCGGGCGTCGGCAAGCATGGTGGTGAAGGTCGGCCTCCCTCCGGACGCGCCGTAACCCCGATAATCGGCGACAAAGAAATTGGCCCCGACCTGGTTGTAGAAGGGAGCGATCACGTCATATCCGGCCGCCGTTTCGCCGTTGCCGTAGAAAAACAGCACGGTGGGGCTATCTCTCCCCACCGGGTAAAACCGGCTGGACAGCGCCACGCCGTTATCGACCGCTATCCCGTAATCCGCCGCGCCTTCAGGGGTCTCCGTCCAATGGCGCTGGGGGTAGAACGAACGCGCCGACCCCTCAAGGTTGTCCAATACCGAATAGTCGACGGCAGTCATAAACCCCTCCCGGTTACAGTCGGCATTATACTACCACCGTATCCCCGACCGTCGATTGAACGCGCGTCTCCCCCCGACGCAAGCACCGAATCCCGGAGGTTATCGCCATGCCCAAGATGGAAATCGGACTCTACGACGTGCTGGACCAGGCGCAAATGGAGTCGCACGCGCTGGCTGCCGACGTGTACGACGAGCACATCCGCGGGGCCCAGGAAGCCGAGCAGATGGGGTACAAGTACTATTTCTCCATTGAGCACCAGTCGTCCGACGTCAGCTTCATGAGCTCACCGAGTGTTTACCTCACTGCCCTGGCGCGGGCCACCAGCGCCATGCGCTTCGGCGTGATGATCTACCAGTTGCCCTTCCATCACCCCATCCGCCTCGCCGAAGAGGTTTCCATGCTGGACCACCTGTCCCGCGGCCGGGTGGAATTCGGGGCCGGCACCGGCGTTACCTATCACGAATTCCTGCGGTGGAACGTTGACTTCGACCGCCGGCGCGCCATCAGCGAAGAGGCGCTGGACATCATCCTGATGGCCTGGAAGGAAGGGAGCGTTACCTACGACGGCGAGTTCTTCAAGTTCGATGAGGTCCTGATTACGCCCGATACATTCCAGAAGCCGCATCCCCCGGTGTGGTTCGGGTGCCACAGCGCCGCGAGCTTTGAGTATTCCGCCAGGAAGAACTTCCACGTCTCCCAGAATATCGACACCGACCCGGTGATCGCAGAGAAATTCGACACCTGGCGCGGCCTGTGGCAGGCAGAGGGGCACGACACGCCAATGCCAAAAACCTTTTTGACCCGCCACGTCCACGTCGCCGAAACCGACGCCAAGGCGCGCGAACAGGCTGAGCCCTTCCTGGCAACGGCGGCCTTCCCGTCGGCGGTCCCCGAAGGCAAGGGTCGTGACATCATCGGGGAAACGCGCATCGGGTACGGACCATATGGGATGCGCGGCGAAGACCCGGGCACGCCGGAGCGGGCAGAACTGCGCCGCACCTTCCGGGAACGCGCCCAGTCTTATGACTTCTGGACCGACAACGGCATCGCCCTAGTAGGCAGCCCGGAGACGGTCGCCCGGCGCCTGAAGGAGCAGCGCGATCTCATCGGCCACGACATCTTCTGCGCGCGGCACCTGTTCGGCTACATCGACCCCGATGCGGCCAAGCGCTCGATCCGGCTGTTCGCCGAGGAGGTGATGCCGGCCTTCGCCTAGACCCGGCGCAGCAGCTCCGCCTCCAGGCGGTCGGCGTCGAACGCCTCGGAAGTAGAAGCCACCTTGACATCGCCCTCGCGGACCATGCGCTCGGCTTCGCTCTCCTCCATCGCCTCGGGCATCGCTTCCTCGCGCTCGCGCTGGCGGATCACGTCGCGGTTGTGGTCTGCAAACAGCCGGCGCATGGCGACGACAACCGAGTCGGTCGAGGACAGGTATTCCGGCAGGTGATATTGCGTGTACTTCTCCGCGTCGTAGTCCTGGTTGCGGAAGTTGAAGTTGAGCTCCCAGTTACGGTAGGGCCAGGTGACGCCGCTCACGACCCGGCGGAGCGGGCTGGGCCGCTTCTCATACCGCTCCACGTTCAGGTACACCATGCGGGTCAGGTTGTCCTCGACCGGCACGGGCCAGCGGGTGCTGCGGAAGTAGCGGTTGTTGCCCCCGGTGCGGGACATCCCGGGTAGCCGGGTCCCGTTCCACTCGTTGACATCGGGTGTGTTGGATCCGGACGCGCGCCGGTAGTTGGGGTCCTGCCCCCGGCGCCTGGCCTTCCAGTCGAAGAACCAGGTCCAGGCGAGACGCCAGCGGTGCAGCGGCCACACGCCATCCACGCCGGGATAGTACATCTGGTAGGGGATGTTCCCATCCTCGTCGTAATAGTACTTTTCCACCGAGGACTTCCCGCTGCCCGGCCGGTAGTGGACGTTCTTGTTGTTGACCAGGTTGACGCGGTAGCCCAGGGGCGTGCGGGGCCGTCCGCCCACGCGGCTGCCCAGGATCCGCAGGGCGTTGCGGTGCACCATGAAGGCGTTGTGAGCGTCCATGGTGTTCTCGAGCACCAGCACCCAGTTGCAGTCGAACATGGTGAAGGACGGGCGGCAGATGTTGTGCTCCTCGAACATCTCCGGCGGGATGTCCTCCTCGGGAGCGACGGGCTCGCCTTCGCCCATCCACACGAAGACCATGCCCTTGAGGGTAACGGTGGGGTACTTGCGAGCCTTCATGCCGGGTGCGCCCACCATCATGGAGTCGGGGCCTTCGGTCAGGAAAGCGACACAGTTGCCGTCGCCGTCAAAAGTGGCGCCGTGGTAGGGGCAGGTCAGGAAGCCCTCGAAGTAGCAGCGGCCCATGGAGAGGTAAACGGCCCGGTGGGGGCACCAGTCCAGAAGCGCCTGCACCTCGCCCGCTTTGTCTTTGAAGAACACCACGTCGGTGCCCAGCATCCGCAGCATGGTGGGCTGGTTCTTCTTGACGTCCTTGGCCGGCAGGGCCGGGTACCAGTACTCGCGAAACCCCAAAGGAGGGATGCGACTGCGGCGGTCCCGGGGGTTGTCGGGAACCTGGAACGGCGGAGTGGAGTTGAACCCCTGCGTGCCTCGCCGCATCTTCTTGTAGCCGCCGGGATAACCGGATAGCGGCTTCAGCAAAAGGCTTTTGAGTCCCATACCGTTGCCCCCATGTCGTGGCGTGTTCGGTTCCCGCCATATTAGCAGAACGGTCAAGGGGCAGCGCGCCACTCAGAACGAGTCGTAGCTGTTCAGAGTTGCGGGGAAAGTGTCATTGCGAGCGCAGCGCGGCAATCTCGTTGGCGCAAGGGAGTCCTTTACGGCAGACGCTGCTGCTGCGGCGTCGAGATTGCCACGTCGCAAGCGCCGCGCAATGGCAACCTCTGAACTCTGCACAGCTACACGGAGCCGTGAGAGTTACGGAGCAATTAGGGCCGAACGATAGTGCGACCTCGCAACGCGCCGAGAACCGATCAGGCTTAAGCCTAGAAAGGATACGGCTGGCCGCCGCCCACCGCCAAAACCTGGCCGGTGATGTAAGAGGCGTCGTGGGAAGCGAGGAAGGCGATGGCGGCCGCCTGCTCGTCGGCCTCGCCGCGCCGACCCATGGGGATCTCCGAGTTGCGGGTTGCCGAGCGGTACTCGTCCTGTGCGGCGCGCTCGCTGGCCGGCAGCTCGGGCGGGATGATCCCAACGCCGTAATCCCGGGGCGTGACCCGGTCGTCCGCCGCGGTTCCGCTGGGGGCCACGCAATTCACCCGTATGCCCAGGTGGGCCACCTCGCGCGCCAGAGATGTGGTCAGCCCAATCTGGCCGGCCTTGGCAGCCGCGTAGGGCACCCGGAACCGGCCGGTCACAGCGTGGGTGGCGATGTTGACTATGGACCCCGATCCTTGATCGATCATGTACGGCAGCGCAGCGCGGCAGCACCACATGGCGGTCCAGAAGCTCCGGTCGATCTCTGCCTGTATCTGGTCCGGGGTGTAGTACTGCAACGACTGGAACCAGATGGTTCCGCCCGCGATGTTGGCGAGCACGTCGATCCGGCCGAAGGCGTTGTTGGCCCTCGCCATGAGAGCCTCGGCGTTTTCCCATTTGGAGAGGTCGCCGATGGACACCTCGCACGCGCCGCCGAAATCGCGAATCTCCTGGCGGACGCGCTCCGAGGTCTCCGCGACCATGTCGCCAATGACTATAGACGCGCCTTCCTGGGCCAGGCGCCGGGCGGTGGCGGATCCGATGCCTTGACCTCCGCCGGTTACTACGGCGACCTGGCCTTCAAAACGCCGGGCGCCGGCGGCTTTGGGATCCAGTATTCCTGCCATCATTCACTGGTGGAGCCGTGCGGCGGGCTGCCGTTGTTGCCGTTGCGAAGGAGGGCTATTTCCGCCTCAAGTTCCGCAATGCGCCGCTGCAACCGCTCAATGGCTGCGGATTGATCTGCCGGAGTATGCCCATTCCGCTCCAATACGGCAGTCAGCGCGGTTATCGTGCCGGTCAGCGCAGTCATCATCTCCTGGTGCCGGCGTTCCGCTTCCGCCCGCTCTTCCTGGCGCAGACGCTCGGCTTCCGCTCGCTCTTCCTGGCGCAGACGCTCAGTTTCCGCCCGCTCTTCCCGGCGGTCGCGGCGACGGTCCCTGCGGTCAAGGTAGTAAGTCAGCAACTGCGGTACTCCAAAGACGGCCAGCACAATGGCGATGTAAGCCGCGCCTTCAAGATATTGTAGCGCACTGCAGCAGGTTGCCGTCAGACCGGCGCTGAACTCAAGCTGGGGTTGCATCCGCGCCGGAGAAAAACTGCTTGTCCAGGTCGGGGTCAGCCACGCCCAGGAGGCCGTTGGTGTAAAGGCGGCACGACCTCAGCCACAGCACCAGGATGGCGTTGTTGACATACATTTGCGGGAGCTCGCGACCGTGCTCCATGCGAGCGTGGGCGCGAATTCCCGCTTCAAAGAGCTGCTCCAGGAAGGGCGTGGGCTCGTTGTCCAGCGCGCACGCCTCCAGGATTTCCGGGGGAGCCTCCCGGCAAAGCATACCGGGAGACTCCTCCGCCATCCGAACGTATTCGGGTTCCTGCTCCTGGGTAATCACGGATCATCACAGGTTCATCTGGGGAACCATGTAATTTTCCATCTTGTTGTAGATCTGGAGCCGGCTGCGCTGCGCGTCCAGCACCACTAGACGGCCGGTGCTCTCGTCGAAGTGGACGTCGGTGGGACATGCAAACCGCCATTCCGACTCGGTGGTGGGCACCTCGCGGCGGCGCTTCAGGTAGTCGGCATTGGCGACGACGGTCATGTCCGCCCACTTGCTCAGCCACTGGGCGTCGCCGATGAGCGAGATGATGAAACTCCCGTCTTTGTCAAAGACGTGGACCTTGCCCGGGTGCATCCCGTTGTCGCTCCAGTCAGCGACGTAGACATCGCCGGTGTGATCCACCGTGACCTGCACGGGAAGGTGCATCTGGCCGCGCTTGGTGCCCGGCTCGCCGAACTGCATGAGCCATTTGCCGTCGGCGGTAAACTTCTGCACCCGGTGGTTCCGGTGGTCCGCTACGTACACGGAGCCGTCGCTCTGGTCAACGGTGATGCCCCACGGGGAGTTGAACTCGCCGTCGCCCACGCCCAGGGAGCCCCAGCCGGTGACGAACGCGCCGTCGGCGGTGAACTTGCGCACCTCGTGGCTGCGGCCATCGGTCAGGTACAGGTTGCCGTCGGCGTCCACCGCCAGGCTGGAGGTGCCGTGTTCCTTGCCGTCGTCCGCGGGAACGGCGTTCCACCGCTTGATGAAGGTGCCGTCCTTTTCGAACTCGGACACCATGTTCATCCATTCGTCGGCCACGTAGATGTGGCCGTTGGGGGCGAGAACCATGCCGGAGGGCCAGATGAACTCGCCTTCCCGGTCGCCGTACTTGCCGAACTCGCCGGTGAACTCTTCGTCACCCTCATTGTCACCCAGGTCGATGATGCTGACCCGAGCGCCGTAGGCGAGTCGGTTCCACGGCACGTTGGAAATGCCTTCGATTCCCCGGTTCAATACGTAGACCGTGTTCCCTTCAAAGGCCATTGAAGTGGGCTGGCTGAAACCCATGCCGGACGCGGCGCCCCGGCCCACCGAGTGGCTGTAGTCGTACACTCGGCCCTTGGCTATTTGCGTAAGCATATTTTTACCTGCTCGTTGCCTGTGTGTCTTGGTTGGTACGTCCCGGAGGTTTCCCCGGCCGTCCATAACTGCGGGGCCAGCAGATTCAAACCCACTGGCCCCGGTCGGTTTTGCCAATCAGCGCGTCCGGTTGACCGGAACCCGTGATCCCCTAGACAAACGCGACTTTCTCGAAGGTCCCGCTGACGATGGGGTTGGCGTCCAGGCCCATCCAGTCTTCCAGGATGGTGGAGTAGACGCCGCGGAAGTCGGTGCCGGGAACCAGGTCGCCCTGTTCCAGGTCCTCAGGCTTGGAGGACGGGTACTGGCCGTACTCGCCACCCTTGATCTGGTCGCCCATGACCATGACGAGGCCGGCCGCGCCGTGGTCGGTGCCGCTGCCGTTGTCGTGAACGCGGCGGCCGAACTCGGAGAACATCATCAGGATGACGTTGTCGCTGGCGTTGTTCTCGCGCAGGTCGTCGAAGAAACTCGAGACCGCGGCGGAGACGTCCCGCCACAGTCCGTCGTGCATCCCAACCTGGTTGGAGTGGCTGTCAAAGCTGCCGTGGTCGCAGTAGAGGACACGAGCGCCCAGATCAGCCTGGTGCACCTGCGAGATGCCCTTCAACTTGCGGGCGATGGGGGTATCCGGATACTCAACGGTGCTGCTGTACGTCTCCGGTGCAACCTTCAGGATGTCGGCAGCCTTGAGGCCGTCGAGACCGGTCTGGCCCAGGTAGTCCATCACGAAGCCGTTGCCGATGGTGGGGGAGTACAGGCGGGTGAAGCGGTCAATGATCTTGTCCCGCTGCATCTCTTCCTGGATGCTGGTCAGCATCCCGAAGTTCTCCAGGTCGTCCACGCAGGCCACGGGGACGCCGGGGAGCGCCAGGGCGCGAGGCAGGCTCGGGCCGAAGCTGACGGCAGTGACCACGTTTTCCTTGTTGGGGTCGATGTCGCGGGTGGCGCGACCCAGCCAGCCCTCGGTTCCCAGCTTGTCCGGCTCACAGGTGTGCCAGATGTCCATGCTGCGGAAGTGGCTGCGGGGGCTGTTGGCGTAACCGACGCCGTGAATGATGGCCATGTCGCCGGCATCCCAGAAGCGACGCAGCGGGGCCAACTCAGGGTGGAAGCCGATGCTGTCGTTGAGCTTGAGGATGCGCTCGTCCGGCACGCCGACCACGGGCCGCTTGTCGCGGTACAGGGGCTCGGCGTGGGGGATGACGGTGTTCATGTAGTCGTTGCCGCCGGTGAGCTGCAACACCACCAGAACCGGATCTTTCTTCGTAGAGGTCATTTTGCTTGCTCCTGTGGATATCGTTCCGCCAACGCGGATTGCGAGACGGTGCTGGCGGCGACGCGTTGCGGGCGTCGCCGCACTGGTCTCGTCAGGCGTACTGGTAATCGCGCAGTGAAACGATCAGCTGCAGCATTTCGGAGATGCGTTCCTCGGAGGCGCTGACGTCGGCATCCGTGGCCCAGGAGATGTTGCCGGAAGTCTGGGCGTGGGCAACGAGCTCCTGACGGGTGTCCGCGTCAACTTCCAGCGGGCCCATCAGGTCGAGGCAGTTATCCACCATGGCATCGGCTGTAAGGTCGCCTTGCGCCTGCATGCGGTTGATCATCGACCGGATGCCGGGGCGGTTGATGTCGCTGACCATGTCGGCGGTGAAGTTGATGCGGCGCATCAGGGAGCCGCTGTTGATCCACTCGACACCGGTGTGCCAGCCTTCCACGCTGGGCGGGTTGAGCAGGTCCTGGCCCATGTAGGTGGGCTGGCGGGCCATCTCGCCCAGGCCGGGGCCGGGGAACTCGTAGCCGCCGACCAGCCGCAGGGTGCCAACCACCACCTCGGCGGGGCTCTTCAGGCGGGCGTAGCGCGCGTTCTTGAAGAAGTCGCTGTTGAACAGGACGCGCAGCACTGCGGTCATGTCGCAACCGGAGTCGATGAAGGTGTCGGCCAGCAGGTCGATGGCGTCCTCATCCTTCGGCGGCGTCACCTGCCAGGCCGGAACCTGGGCTTCGTCGGCGACGAAGAAGTTGTACAGGTGGCGGGCGATGAACGTGGCGGTGGCCGGGTGTTCACAGACGATGCTGATGATGTCCTCGCCGTTGAAGTTGCCGGTCTCGCCGAGGAAGGTCTTTTCCCCATCGTCATGGTCTTCGGACAGGTACTGGAACTGCCAGTCGTGGCGGCCGATGGGACCGCGCGGCAGCTTGGGCTCGAAGGTCCAGCCGGTGAAGGCGCGGGAAGCCTCGCGAACGTCAACCTCGGTGTAGGTGCCGACGCCCATGCTGAACAGCTCCAGCAGCTCGCGGCCCCAGTTCTCGTTGACGGCGTCGGCATGGTTCTCAAAGTTGTCCAGCCAGTAGATCATCGCCGGGTTCTTGGCGACCTCCAGCAGGAGATCCTTGTAGTTGCCCATGCCCTTCTCGCGGAACAGGGCGACCATGCGGGTGATCTCGTCGTAGTGGTCGACCTTGGACACGCCGGTGGCGAAGATCTGGTGCCAGAACAGCGCCATTTTCTCTTCCAGCGGCCGCTTGGTGTTGATCATGAAGTGCAGCCATTCGGCCGAACCCATGCCCTGAATAGTGCCCGGGCGCCAGGTCCACGGCTGGTAGCGGACCAGTTCGTAGCGGTCAATAGCCGGCTGGCTCTCCGGGTTCAACAGCTCCTCAACGGTAGCCTCGTACCCTTTCTCAACGAGCGCTTCCAATTCGTCCCGGGTGGCCCCGAAACCGGCTCGCCGCATCAGATGGGCCATCAAAGCGATGTCCTGAGATGCCATCTTTTTGCCTCCTGTGTGTGTTGGCATTGGTGCCGGGTATTATCTGATATGCTTTATCTACCTGTCAACGACGCTCCTCTGTCAACGACGCTCCTGCGCTTCGGCTGACGACCACCCGTACACCGGAGGCCAACGACATGACCACCGTAAAAGCAGCGGTCGCCGCGAAGGTCAAAGCCGCCGTCGCCAAAGTCCTGGCCGAGCAGTACGGTCCAGACATGGTGTTCGACCCCATCGTCGTCGTCCCCAGAGACGACGGCGACGGCGAGATTTATCTCCATGTGTACATGGTATTTGACGGAGACATATCCAGAATCGACATCCGCAAGGACATACAATTCCTCGGACTCCTGGCAGCGGAACTAGGTGAAGACTCCAGCCCTGAGGTGTTGACCAAAGGCTTCATACCCAGGTCAGAGTGGCCTCAACTCGTCGGGAGCGGGTACGTTGGCCTCCTCTAACCTTATCACTACAGCGCGGGTACTGTTCAACGCAGCCTTACAGGAAATCAACCCAGAGCAGGCCCAGACCCACCTGAAGCGCGCCGTTAGTTCTGCTTATTACGCTATGTTTCATGCCGTCTGCGCCAACGCGGCAGAATTATTGCCGGGCGGCGCCACCGATGCAGCCACCGTCGCTGCCTGGCTTCAAGCTTATCGGGGGCCGGAGCACGCTCATGCCAGGAATCAGTGCCGCAATGCCAGCGTGATGGCTCCTTTTCCAACGGAAATCAAGGAGTTTGCCCGCGTTTTTGTGGAAACCCAGGGCCACCGTAACCAAGCCGACTACAACCCTCTGTCCAACTTCTCCCCGTCGTTAGTATCTCAAATCATCAGCCGGGCCGAACTGGCAATCGAGCAGACGACATCAACGCCGGCGGCTATTCGCCGGGCCTTTGCCATAACGGTTCTGCTGCGAAATCGGGCGGATTGATCCCGACATGCGCTCCGCTTTGTCAACCATGCCTTCGCCGGCGCCGAGCCAGGCGGGAGCTCCGCCCTCACTGGGTTGGATGCTCCTCTTGGCCGTCGCCCTGTTTTCTCTGGCGCTCCCGGTCATCGGACCTTTGGACGACCACCACTTCGTGGAGCGGGCGCACAACCATGACCACATCTACCTGAACGGTTGGCCGGTGCAGCACGATCATTTCTACCAGACCGGTAGCGCCCACCCGCACTCAGCGCCCCATGACGTTGCCTCCGAAACCGGCAGCCAACGGCCCGTTGCCGGGACGGTGCTCCTCAGCCCGGTCGCCTCGGGATTGATGCTGTCCTCGATGAACGCGCCCTGCCATCCGGCCCCGGAGGCGCTCCGCTCTCCCCCTTCGCACGCCCGACACGACAATCCGCTGGCGGGTTTTGTGGCGGCGTTGCGGCCGCCGCCCGGTGCGCACGTTCCACCGGCGTTGCGCCCGCCCGCCGCCTGAATCCTCCTTCCCCGTCCCGATCACTTTTGACATTCTCCCTGTCCGCGGCAGCCGTGTGGCTGCGCGACGGTCACGAGAATCCAGAGGAGGATTCTTCAATGCAGCGCCAACACCCTGTGTTTCGCCGGCCGGCCGTCGCCCTCGCTCTGGCGATTGCCCTGACCGCACTGCTCACGACACTGGCCTGCGGCTCCGCAGCCCAGCCAGCCCCCACCACCGCGCCGCCCGCCACCGAGTCTCAAACCATGACCGAGCAAGGAAACGATCACCACGCCGGCGCCGCTTCGTCCAGTCAGGATGCAGATTCCGGCAACAGCACGGAAAATGGGGCCGCAACCGGCGCGGTGGTCATCAACTTGCCCATCGCCGGCCGCTCGACCACCGCGACCCGCGACGACCTGCGCGTTTCCCAGGGGGACACCGTGCGTCTGGTCTTTGAGTCAGACGAGGACGGCGAGATCCACCTGCACGGCTACGACCTCACGGCTGAGGTCGCTCCCGGGCATCCGGGCGAGCTTGTCTTCGAGGCAGCCACCGCCGGGGCGTTCGCCCTGAACTTCCATGTCTTTGCAGCCGCCAACGCCGCAGCGTCAGCCGACCATCACGGGGCCAACGCTCCTGAACTCGTCGCGTCGGAAACTCCGGTAAGCGTCGCCATAACCGCGGAACCGGATGCGAATGGCGGCGTGGACGTCCGTATCGCGCCGGAAGGCTTCCGCTTCGCCCCGGAGCTGGCGGACCAGGCCCATACGCCCGGCGCGGGACATGCCCATATCTACGTCGGCGGAGTGAAGCTGGGCAGGGTTTTTGAGGAGCAGTACCACATATCGGAGTTGGCTCCAGGCGACCACGAAATCCGCGTGTCTCTCAACACCAACGACCACAGCGAACTGGCATTCGACGGGCAGAGGGTCGAGTCCACGGTAACCGTTACCATCCCGGACGTCGGGCAGGGGCACGGCGACAGCCAACCTGAACAAGGTCACGACGGGCACGGGCACTCTCACGGGACTCCCGGCCAGCGTGAGATTATCGCCGAGGTCCACCTGGGAAACTTGGAAGTGTACCCGTAGGGCGGTGTCACACGCGGCCAAAAAATGCCGGGGCGAATGTACATTCGCCCCGGCGCGTTTCGAGATCGTGCCCGCACTACCGCTGTTCGATGGGCACGTACTCCCGGTCCATCGGGCCAACGTAGTGTAGTCGCGGCCGCAGCAGGATGTTGTTTTCGTACTGCTCGATGCACTGCGCCGACCAGCCGGGCACGCGACCCAACGCGAAGATGGGGATGAACAGGTCAGAGGGGATGCCCAGCAGATGGTAGATGGAGCCGGCATAGAAGTCCACGTTGACGTAGATGCCTCGGTCACGGTACGGGGCCATCACGTCCTCGGACAGGTGGGTCAGGATCTGGAACCAGCGAGGGTCGCCGCGCTTCTCGCCCAGGGCTTGGGAGCGTTCGCGCAGATGCCGCGCCCGGGGGTCCTCAGCCCGGTAAACGCGGTGGCCAAACCCCATGATGCGCTCGCGGTTGTTCAGCTTGTTGCGGGCGTATTCCTCCGCGTTCTCGGGGTTGCCGATCTCCATCGACATCTTCATCACTTCTTCGGCCGCGCCGCCGTGGGCCGGGCCCTTCAGCGTGCCCACCGCGCCGGAGACGGCGGCGTGCAGCGTCGAGTTGGTGGAGGCGGAAACCCGGGCCGCGAAGGATGAAGCATTGACGCCGTGCTCGGCGTGCAGGATGAAGTCCACGTCCATCAGCGAGATGGTCTCTTCGTCCGGCACCTCGTTGAAGAGCATATAGAGGAAGTTGCCGGCGTGGTTCAGGTCGGGGTTGGGCGCAACCGGCTCCAGGCCGGACCGGACACGATGGTGGGCCGTAACGATGGTCGGAGCCTGGGCGGTCAGGCGCAAAGCCTTGCGGACGTTGGCTTCCCTGGAGTTGTCCTCCGATTCTTCGTCAAACGCGGCCATGCCGATGAGAGCGGTCTGGAGCACATCCATGGGATGGGCCGACTTCACCGCGTCGATGACCGTGATGATTTCATCGGGGATGCGCCGGTTGGCGCGCAGGTAGCCGTCCGTTTCCGCCAGCTCCGCTTGCGTCGGCAACTCTCCGTAGAGCACCAGGTGAATGATTTCCTCAAAGGTGGACTTCTCGGCCAGATCGTGGATGTCGTAGCCACGATAGAGCAGTTTTCCGATTTCGCCGTCGATGAAACTGGACTCCGTCGTGTCCATGTACACGTTCATCAAACCGCGGTGCAGTTCAGGCTGGTCGGCCATCTGTAGTACTCCTTGGTGAGGGGCTTGGCGACGGGGCGCCGCCCCGTTAACGCCGGCGGGAATCGCCCGATCCGGCGGTTGATTATGCTAGCATCGGGTTCGGCGGAGTGTCAACTGAAACTGTCGCCGGGCGAGCCTCCCGGCCCGAGGTTTTGAGTATGAAATACGGCGTGATCCTGCCCAACGTCGGCCCCCTGGCCCACATCGAATCGCTGGCCCGCATCGCCCGACACGCCGAGCGTCTGGGCTACGACGGAGTGTTCCTCAGCGACCACATCGCCATCCCCAGGCACCTCCGTTCGGCGTACCCCTATCGCAGCGACGGCAAGTTCCCGCTGACGGCCGCCGACCGCATCCTGGAACCGGTCACGACCCTGGCCTACCTGGCGGCGGTCACCACGCGCCTGCATCTCGGTTTCAGCGTGCTGGTGCTGCCCTACCGCCATCCCGTGCTCAACGCCAAGATGCTGGGCACGCTGGATGTGATCTCCAACGGCCGGCTCATCGTCGGCGCCGGCGTCGGCTGGATGGCCGAGGAGTTCGATGCGTTGGACGCCAAATTTGACGCCCGCGGCGACGTTACCGATGAGCACATCGAAATGCTGAAAGCCTACTGGACCAATCCTGCCCCTGACGTTAGTGGAGAACACTACAGCGTCGCCGGCCTGAGCATGGCGCCCATGCCCGTTTCCCAACCCCATCCGCCAATCTGGACGGGCGGCATCAGCCCGCCGGCGCTGCGTCGCGCGGCCAACCTGGCCGACGGGTGGCACGGCGTCCGTCAAAGCCCGCAGGACGTTTCACGGGTGGCTCGTCGCATCGGCGAACTGCGCGCGCCTCGTGGCACGAGCATGGAGGGTTTCACCATCTCGCTGCGCGCCGGTCTGGATGTCACCGACGACGCTTTCACCGGCGCGTCACGAACTCCGCTGCGAGGCTCGGCGGAGCAGGTAGCCGGCGACGTGGCGGAGTACGCCCAGGCCGGCCTCGATTATCTCGTGATAGAACCCAGGGCCGCTACGCCTGAGCAAATGATCGATCAGCTGGAACGGTTCACGGCGGTGGACCGCCCTTGAGCTACTGGGCCGTCCAGCCTCCGTCCACCACCACCTCGCTGCCGGTGACGAAAGAAGATTCGTCGGAGGCCAGGTAGAGCACGGCGCTGGCGACCTCCTCCGGCTCGCCGTATCGGCCCATGGGGATGCGGGCCAGCATCATCGACAACCGTTCCGGATCGTCGCGGCCGATACGGGTCATTTCAGTGACGATGGGGCCGGGATGCACCGAGTTGACCCGGATGCCCCGGTTCGCGTACTGCAGCGCGGCGGCCTTGGTGAAGATGCGAACACCACCCTTGGAGGTCTGGTACGCCGAGCCGTTGTAGGGCACCCCGACGATGCCCAGCTGCGACGATATATTAATGATGGAGCCGCCGCCGGCATCCAGCATCGCGGGGACGGCGGTGCGGGTGCCCAGAAACACGCCTTTGAGGTTCACGTCGATGGTGCGGTCCCACATTTCCACCGGTTCCTCGTGGATTTCGAACGAGTTGCTGCCGATGCCGGCGTTGTTAACCAGCACGTCCAGGCTGCCGAACTGCGACACCGCCTGGGCCACGGCCGCCTGCCAGTCGGCCTCCTGGGTGACGTCCAGGTGCACGTAACGGCAACGACCACCGTCGGCCGCGATGGACGCGGCGGTCGCTTCGCCCTCCTCATCCAGCACGTCACCGATGACCACCGCCGCGCCTTCGCCGGCGAAGAGCCGGGCCTCGGTTGCTCCCATACCGCGTGCGCCGCCGCTGATCAAGGCGACCTTGCCGTCCATCCTGCCCATGCCGAATCACCTCGTTTAAAATAGTTCTCGCCCCGCTTGTCATTGCGAGCGCAGCGCGGCAATCTCGTTGCGACAACGGGCATCGTCCATGGGAACGAGATTGCCACGTCGCTGTCGCTCCTCGCAATGACAACGAGCGCAATCAGAAATTGTAGGGCGTCCACGGCTTCAACGGCACGGCGAATGTCCGATCCGCCCGCGGCACCGCCCCCGAGGTCGCCTCGTCCGCCAATCCTGCCTCCTGCAACGTGCCGAAACTGGCCGCTCCCAGGTAAACCGATGCCAGGGCGGATACGTCGATTGACAGGTCTGCGCCGCCGGTGACGGGCCGGCAGTCGCCGCCCTCCGGCGACATCTCGAGACTCCAGCACCCCCGGTTCCATTCGCAGAAGTCGTCGCGGATTTCCAGCACCAGGCGGTCGCTGGATGCGTAGGTCCTCTGCTCCAACGCGGCGCGGGCATCGACCACGCGAACCCACAGGCCGTCGCGAGTGGAGCGCTGGAGCCGGCGCGGGTCGGCCAGCATCCAGGGCAGGGGATCGTCCACGGGCCGCCTCATGGCCTCGGTTCGCTCGTACAGGTCCAGGTCGAAGCAGAACCGCCACAGGGCGGCGGACGCCTCGCGGGTCGTTGCCACCAACTCGTTGACCGTCACCGTGGGCCGCTGGGTGCGGTAGGAAGCGTAGCCGTCGATGCGCCCGTCCTCCACGTAGGCCACGTAGAACACGCCGCCGGACCCTCCCTGGGAATGGATGGGATCGTTGGCCGCATCCTCCCAGTGGTGCCTGGCGCGCTGGAACACGGCCGGCCGGCCCCGGGTGCCCCGGCGGGAAACGTCGGGCAGCTTCTGCATGATGTCTGCGGCCGCCACAAACTCCAGGCGGCCGGGGCTGTCGTGGCGGCGGTCGTAGGCGCTGTGGCGCTTTTCGATGGTCCACTGCTCGTGCACGGCGCCGATGCCGTAGCCGAAACGCCCGTAGATACCGCTCTCGGTGGCAAACAGCGCGGCCAGGGGTTCGCCGCGCTCGTGGATGCCGTCGATCTGGTGGCGCATCATCCGGGTCATGATGCCCCGCCGGGTGTGGGTGGGCTGCACTTCCACGTTGGACACCCCGGCCACCGCTGACGCGCCTCCGGGTATCGACATCTCCAGCAGGTGGGAGTGGCATCCGCCGACGATCTGCCCGTCCTCGAGCACGGCGATGGAACGGCTCAAGTCAAAGCGGGGCCGCAGATGCTCGGGATCGTGGGCCAGGCGGTTGCCGTGGGCCCGCGACTCGGTGCTCATCCACCGCTCAAACTCGTCGGGGGTGATGTTTCTCAATTCCAACATGCAGATTATTCTTCGTCCCGCGAACCTTTGGGCGTCGGTCAGGGTCTTCAAGCGGCCCGTGAGCCTCATGCGCACCCAGTTTCACACGAGCCGTCGTTGCGAGCGCAGGGCGGCAAGCTCGTCGGGGCAAGGAACGCTGCTCCGGGAACGAGATCGCCACGTGGCTGCGCCCCTCGCGATGACGAACTGGGTACGTGCGATGCCCGTGAGCAAGTTTACTCTAGTGGGCTCAATGTTGGAACGCCGGTCGGCGCAAAGCGGCGCACGTTGCGGGTTGTGACGGTCTGACCGTTTTCCAGCGCTTGGCTTCGACCGGCAGGG
This sequence comes from Dehalococcoidia bacterium, assembly GCA_034420475.1. Taxonomy (GTDB): domain Bacteria; phylum Chloroflexota; class Dehalococcoidia; order Lucifugimonadales; family UBA3495; genus Bin87. Next base: position 115,998 of record DAOULH010000025.1, on the reverse strand, counting down.
CGGGAACTGCCGGACAGCGCCGACACCATCGCCGCCTTTGCCCGGGACGCGAGCGGGTTCCTCAGGACCGGCAAACTCACCGCGACCAAAGCCTGCGTGCGGTTCTGCGTCCGGTTCTTCGTCAATCCGGTTCTGCGTCAAGGAGGCGCCGGTCAGGCCCGGCGGGGCGGCTGTCATCTGAACTATTCCACGCCGCAGGACAGCCTAATTATAGGGGTAAGGACGCCGCCGAGGGCGTTCTGTGAGGCGGCGTTCGCATATTGGATTACGGTGGTGGGCCGTGTGGGGATCGAACCCACGACACCCGGATTAAAAGTCCGGTGCTCTGCCAGCTGAGCTAACGGCCCTCTCACGCGGCGGCCGGCGGGTGAGTGCCAGTATAGCATAGGCGTTTTGAGGCCCCGTTTTGAGGCCCCTGGGAATGCCGGAAAATTCCCAGTGCGGCTGCCCTTGCCAAGCCATCCGACATGAGGCATAATTGCGGCGTTACTTTCTGGTGGTTCAAGCGGGGTGGCACCACCCGTACCCATCCCGAACACGGAAGTGAAACGCCCCAGCGCCGACGATACTGCTCTGGTGACGGAGTGGGAAAATAGGTCACCGCCGGAAAGTACCAAAACTCACAAAGTTAGTCGGGCGGGCGTGATGGCGCAGCAAGGAATCGCAGGCGACTGTAGGCCACGTAACGCGATAGGTTGAAACATCAACCGAGCGGCTTCCCCGTTACGATTCGGGGGCAGGGCCGCTTTTATTTTTGCCTGAATACGGTAAAATAGCGCCGCCAACACGCATCGGTTGGCCCGACCTCAACCCAGGGAGAGTCTCATGGGCAGCAGATTCGAGAAGTTCTCAGAACGGGCACGCAGGGTTCTGTCCCTGGCCCAGGAAGAAGCGCAGCGGTTCAACCACAACTACATCGGGACCGAGCACATCCTGCTTGGCCTGGTACGGGAGACCGAGGGCGTAGCCGCTCGAGTGCTGTCGGGGTTGAGCGTTGACCTGACCAAGGTGCGCTCGGCCGTCGAGTTCATCATCGGGCGGGGCGAGCGCCCGGCGCAGGGCGAGATCGGCCTCACCCCCAGGGCCAAGAAGGTCGTGGAACTGGCCGTCGACGAAGCCCGCAGGATGAACCACACCTACATTGGAACGGAGCACCTGCTGATCGGCCTCCTGCGCGAGGGCGAAGGCGTCGCCGCCGGCGTCCTGGAGAGCCTGGGCGTAAACCTCGAAAAGGTACGCGCCGAGACCCACCGGATCCTCAGCAACTCCGGCACCGGAAGCTCCAGCAGCCGGAGTTCGTCCACGCGCACCCCCACCCTGGACCAGTTGGGCGTTGACCTGACCAACGCGGCCCTGGGCGGCAAGCTTGACCCGGTCATCGGCCGTGACACCGAAATCGAGCGCGTGACCCAGATCCTCAGCCGCCGGACCAAGAACAACCCGGTCCTGGTGGGCGAGCCCGGCGTCGGCAAGACCGCCATCGTGGAAGCGATGGCCCAGCAGATCTCCTCGGGCGACGTCCCGGACACCCTGCAAGGCAAGCGCCTGGTCACCCTGGACATGGGCGCCCTGGTCGCCGGCACCAAGTACCGCGGCGAGTTCGAAGAGCGGTTGAAGAAGGTCATCGAGGAAATCAAGACCTCCGGCAACTGCGTCCTCTTCATTGACGAAATTCATACGCTGGTCGGGGCCGGCGCCGCCGAAGGCGCCGTGGACGCTTCCAACATCCTGAAGCCCTCCCTGGCTCGCGGCGAGATCCAGTGCATCGGCGCGACCACGCTGGACGACTACCGCAAGTACGTGGAGCGCGACCCGGCCCTTGAGCGCCGGCTCCAGCCCGTGCGGGTGGAAGAGCCCGACGCCGACATGACCGTGGACATCCTCCGCGGCGTGAAGGGCCAGTACGAGGAACACCACAACGTGGATATAACCGAGGACGCAGTGCGGGCCGCGGCCACGCTGTCGACCCGGTATATCCCCGACCGCTTCCTGCCCGACAAGGCCATCGACCTGCTGGACGAAGCCGGCTCACGGGTGCGCCTGCGCGGCAGCCACGCCCCGCAGGAAGTCAAGGACGCGATGGAAGTCCTGGAGCGCGTGCGCAAGGAAAAGGACGAGGCTATCGCTTCACAGCAGTACGAAGTCGCCGCCGAGTTGCGTGACCGCGAGCTCCACCTGTCCCAGAACGTGGGCGACATGGAGCGCGAGTGGAAGGCGGACCGCAGCAAGGAACGAACGCAGGTCACCGAGGACGACATCGCCGAGGTGGTCAGCATGTGGACCGGCATCCCGGTGACGCGGCTGGCGCAGGAAGAAACCGAGCGGCTGCTCCGAATGGAAGAGGAACTGCACAAGCGCATCATCGGCCAGGACGAAGCCATCATCGGCATCTCCAAAGCCGTGCGCCGCGCCCGGGCCGGCCTCAAGGACCCGCGCCATCCCATCGGCGTGTTCCTGTTCCTGGGCCCCACCGGCGTGGGCAAGACTGAGCTGGTGCGCGCCATGGCGGAGTTCCTGTTCGGCCATGAGGACAACATGATCCGGCTGGACATGTCGGAGTTCCAGGAACGCCACACCACCGCCCGTCTCATCGGCGCGCCTCCGGGCTACGTCGGCTACGATGAGGGCGGCCAGCTAACCGAAGGCGTGCGCAAGAAGAACTACTGCGCGATCCTGCTGGACGAAATCGAAAAGGCGCACCCGGAGATTTTCAACATCCTGCTCCAAATCTTCGACGCCGGCCAGTTGACCGACGCCCGCGGCCGCCGCGTGGACTTCCGCAACTCGATCATCGTCATGACCAGCAACCTGGGTTCCGACCTGATCAAGCGCGACACCTCGCTGGGGTTCGCCGTGAAGTCCGAACAGTCGCAGACGGACCACCAGGCTTACGAGCGGATGAAGGACAAGGTGATGGACGAAGTCAAGCGCTTCTTCCGCCCCGAGTTCCTGAACCGCCTGGACGCCACCATCGTGTTCCACGCCCTGAGCCGGGACGAGATCCACCAGATCGTGGACCTGATGATGAACATGGTTCGCGACGAGCTCAAGGAACGGGAGATCAGCGTTGAGCTGACCGAGCCGGCCAAGGAGTACCTGGGCGAAAACGGTTTCGATCCGGTCCTGGGAGCGCGGCCATTGCGCCGCCTGATCCAGAACGAGGTCGAGGACCGGCTGTCCGACGAACTCCTCGGAGGGAAGTTCGAGCCGGGAGACACCGCGATTGTCGATATGGACGAGGACGGCAAGGTCTGCATCAAGGTTCGTAAGGGCGAGATGGCTGCCTTGCCTGTGGCCTAACACGGGATTTAGTGGCGAACGAGCATCGGGGGCGCTTAGAAACAGGCGCCCCCGAATGCTACAATTCAGCAGGTCAAGACCGGGGCGGATGACATCACCGCCCCGTCAATGCAACCCAACCGCATTTGACCGCGGCAGGTCTCTCTCACTATATTTCAGCGCTCTTCACGGCAAACTTTGAGGTGAAACTATGGCCAGGCGTTTGCTCAAAGAACTGGAACGATCCTACGGGTTTGACGAGGTTGCAATCGTCCCGGGCGAGGTCACGATCAACCCGGAAATGACATCCACCCAGATGAGCATCGGCCAATACTCCTTTGAATCCCCCGTGATGGCCTCGGCGATGGACGGTTCGGTGTCGCCGCGCTTTGCGACACTGATGCACGAGATGGGCGGGCTCGGCGTGCTGAACGGCGAGGGCCTCTACACCCGCTACGCAGACCCGTACTCCGTGCTGGAAGAGATCATCTCCATGGACCAGGGCGAGGTCACCGAGTACCTGCAAGAGGTTTACAGCCAGCCGGTGCAGGACCATCTGATCGGCGAGCGCGTCCAGGAGATCAAGCAGTCCGGGTCGATAGCGGCCATCGCGTTCACTCCCCAGACCACCAAGCGGTTCAGCCCGCTGGCGGTGGAGGCCGGCGCCGACATCATCGTCGTGCAGTCCACCGTGACCACGGCGCGGCACATGTCCCGCAGTTACCGGGGCCTCATCTTTTCCGAGCTGATCGAATCGCTCAACGTCCCCGTGGTGGTGGGCAACTGCGTCAGCTACGCCGTCGCCAGCGAACTGATGGAAACCGGGATCGACGCCATACTGATCGGGGTCGGCCCCGGCGCGGCCTGCACCACGCGGGAAGTTACCGGCGTGGGGGTTCCCCAGGTTACCGCGACCCTGGAGTGCGCGGCGGCCCGCGAGGACTATTTCCAGCGCACCGGCCGGTACGTCAGCGTGATCACCGACGGCGGCCTGCGCACCGGCGGCGACGTGTGCAAGGCCATGGCCAGCGGCGCCGACGGCGTAATGCTGGGCACGCCTTTCGCTCAAGCGGCCGAGGCCCCGGGCCGCGGCTACAACTGGGGCATGGCCAACGCCCACCCGGAACTGCCCCGGGGGACGCGCATCAACGTCGGCACCAAGGGCAGCCTGAAGCAGCTGATGCACGGGCCGTCCAGTGTTACCAACGGGACGCAGAACCTCGTCGGCGCCTTGCGTGTGGCGATGGGCATGTGCGGCGCGTACACGGTGCGCGACTTCCACAAGACCGAAATGGTCATCGCCCCGGCCATCAAGACCGAGGGCAAGCACTACCAGATGATGGGATAAACGCTGGATTCCCGTGAAAACGGGAATGACGGTTGAAGAACAAACGGAGGAACCATGACGACCGCAACCATCCAGATCCTGGACCCGCGTCCGGAGCAGAAGACCGAGGAGCGGGCGGCGACCGACCGGCTGCCCGGCCTCGCGGGCAAGACCATCGGCCTGCTGGAAAACCGCAAGTACCACTCCGACAACTTCTTGCAGGAACTCCAGGTAATCCTGGAGGAGGAATACGCCGTCGAGAAGGTGGTTTACCTGCGGAAGTTCAGCTTCAGCGCCCCCTGCTCTGACGAGACCATCGACGAGTTGATCGAGCAATGCGACGCGGTGGTGCACGGAATCGCGGATTGAGGGAGCTGCACGGCGTGGGGTCTCCACGACACAGTAGTTACCGAAACCCGCGGCGTTCCCTCCGTGAGCGTCATCACCGAGAGTTTCACCCGGGCGGCGCACGCCCGCGCCTCCTCGCTGGGAATGCCCGGCGTCCAGATCCTGGCTCTGCCCAGCCCGCTGGCCTCCCGGTCGATACCGGAAGTGCAGCAGCTGGCCCACGACTTTGCCGGCCGGATCGCCGAGATGCTGACCAACGGCGATTAGTCGCCCCGGTCAGGGTGCCGCTTTCGTCATGAAAGTGGTCAACTGGAATGTTGAATGGGCTACGCCCGGCGCGGCGCGTAGCCCAGAAATTTTGTCCCGCATCGAGAGCCATGACGCGGAGGTGATCTGTCTGACCGAAGCGCACGCACACTTGCTGGACGAATTGAAAGGGCACACGATCTGTTGCAAGCCCGCCGACGGGCCTGGCGCCAACCTGAATAGGCGCAAAGTACTGCTCTGGTCTAAGCACGAATGGCGCGACGTCGATGCCGTCGGCGACAAGGATCTGCCTGCCGGAAGGTTCGTTGCCGGAACCACCGAAACATCGGTTGGTCAGCTCGGGGTAATAGGGGTCTGCATCCCGTACCACAATGCGAATGTGAACGTTGGCCGTAAGGACAAAGCCCCGTGGCAGGAGCATGAAACTTACTTGGACGGTTTGGCGTCGATATTGAGCAACAAATCGAACGGACGATTGATCGTCCTTGGCGATTTCAACCAGCAAATTGGACAACGGCCGAGACCTTACCCTCCGCTGTCCCATCCGGTGCGCGCCAGATTGCAGGAGACCATGGCGGCAGCACGACCCCCGGGCTTGACCATCGTGACTGCCGGACTTGGATTGCAGGGGCGACGCGCCATTGACCACATCGCCATCAGCGGAGAACTGTCTGCCGTGTCCCTGGCGACGATTGACAACATGGACGGCGAGCGACGCCTGTCCGACCACTTCGGCGTCGTAGCCGATCTGTCCACCGGCGCCTGACCAAAGAAACCACCTGAGAAGAGTGAGCCTTATGACAACCAACAGTCGAGCCTTGAACTCGCGCCGCATCGACGTGCCTGACACCTACGACGCCATCCAGGACTACTACGAAGAGCAGGGGTGGACCGACGGAATGCCCGTGGTTCCGGCCACGGTGGACGCCGTGCAACGGATGCTGGGCCCGTGGGGCGAAGATCCTTCGCTGTCCCTGGGCATGGCGCAACCCTCCAATTCGGAAGTCAATATTGAGAAAGTCGCCATCAACGCCGTGATGGCCGGGTGCCGTCCCGAGTATTTTCCGGTGGTGGTGGCCTGCGTGAAAGCGGCCCTGCAAACGCCGTTCAACCTGGCCGGTTGCCAGGCCACCACCGGAGGCGCGGCCCCGGTGGTGATCGTGAACGGCCCCATCGCGGAGCGGCTGGGCATCAACGGCGATTCCGGGGCGTTCGGACCCGGCTACCGCGCCAACGCGACCATCGGCCGGGCCCTGCGCCTGTTCGTGCGCAACGTGGCCGGCCTCATCATCGGCGACATGGACAAGGCGACCCTGGCCATGCCGGGCAGGTATTCCTTCTGCTTCGCCGAGAACGAGGCGCACAGTCCCTGGGAGCCGAGGCATGTGGAACTGGGGCTGGATCCGCAAGACAGCATGGTGACCCTCCACGCGATCCGGGCCTTCTATCCGGTCATGGAAACCACGGTTTCGCGGGGCACGGACGTGCTCAACACGCTGGTGCAGGCGACCCGGGCCACCGGCTTCTCCAATTTCTACCAGATCGGGACCGGCGCGCAGGTGACGCTGGTGCTGAGCCCGGAGCACGCGGCCGAAATCGCGGCGGACGGGTTCACCAAGCAGGACGTTCGCGAGTACGTGTTCGCCAACGCGCGCATGTCCATCGCCGACCTGTCGGGCCTGGGACACTGGGGCAACCGCAACTACCCGGACTGGGTGAACGACGAGGACCCGAACACCATGGTGCCCATCGCGCTGGACGCTGACGACATCGTAGTGGTCGTGGCCGGGGGCGACGGTCGCCATTCGGCTTGGCTGGCCGGCTGGGGAGTGACCCGGGTGGTGACGGAGAAGATAGAGATTCCGGGGTGATCGCACGGAGAACCGAAGTGAGTAGATATGGCACTATGAAATTCCAGTGACTGGAACCGAGCGCTGCGATGAGGGTCTTCTCCAAGAGGACACTGCGGGAGTTTTGGGAACGCCATGCTGATGCAGAACGGCCCTTGCGCAGTTGGTATCAGGATGCGGACGATGCAAACTGGGACACGCCAGCAGCAGTGAGGGCTCAATTTGCCAGCGCCAGTATCATTGCTGGTAACCGGGTGGTGTTCAACATCAAAGGCAACGACTATCGGCTGGTGGTCAACATCAACTACAGGCGGCGAGCAGTTTACATCCGCTTTATCGGCACCCACGCCGAGTACGACCGTATCAATGCCGCGGAGGTTTGAGGAATGTGTAATATCAAGCCAGTCCGGACCGAAGAGGAATATGAAGCGGCTCTGGCTCGCATTGAAATTCTGATGGATGCCGAACCTGATACCCCGGAGGATGAGGAGCTTGACCTCCTGGTCGATCTGGTTCTGCTCTACGAATACCGCAACATACCGATGCCTGTGCCCGAAGGCCGGGCGCTCATCAGGTTCTGGGTTGAGGAAAAGGGCTGGACGGTGCAGGCTATCAATCAACTGCTGGGCGACCAGGGCAACATTGAAGAGTTGCTGGCCGGCGAACAGGAGATGACGCTGGCGATGGCCGAGGCCCTGCACCGACACCTCCGCATCCCGATAGCAGAGCTGCTCCGGGTTGCCAACACGCCAACCCCGCCCGGCGTCATTCCACCCCTCTCCACCGTAGCCCGCGTTGCCGACCTCGCCCGTCAAACTCCGGGGTAGGTCCCGCCAGGGCTGCGGTTCAGCATCGGCTCGCCGCTCATCGCTGCGGCGGTCCATAAATTAACCCCGCGACGCGAAGCCCCGGGGAGTCGCGGCAATCGCTCCGGGTAATGGCGCGGAGAACCGTCCCCTGCTATCATTTCCGAGCCACCATATTTTGCATCCTTGACCGATAACGGGTTCGCTGATCGTGTTCACTCACCTGCATACTCACACCGAATACAGCATGCTTGATGGCATCAGCCGCATCCCGGACCTGGTGAACCGGACCCGCGAGCTGGGCATGGACGCCATGAGCATCACCGACCACGGTTCGCTTTACGGCGTGGTCGATTTCTACTCCGAGTGCAAGGACGCCGGCATCAAGCCCATCATCGGGTGCGAGTTCTACGTTGCCCACGGCAGCCGCCACGACCGCACTCCCAACGAGCGCACCGCCAACCACCTGGTGCTCATCGCCAAGGACAACGCCGGCTACCGCAACCTGCTGCAACTGGTGACCCTCTCCCACCTGGAGGGCTTCCACTACCGCCCGCGCATTGACAAGGAACTGATCGAGCGGCACCGGCAGGGTCTGATCTGCCTCTCCGGGTGCCCTTCCGCCGAGGTGCCCACCCTGCTGGCCGACGGCAATTTCCAGGATGCGAAGCAAATGGTCGGCTGGTATCGCGAACTCTTCGGCGAGAATTATTTCCTGGAGTTGCAGCGGCACGAGCACATCGAGCAGTTGCCCCGGATCAACGACGGGCTGGCGCGATTGAACCGGGAGACCGGCGTGCCACTATTGGTCACTAACGACGCCCACTACGTTCGCCAGTCCGATTACCAGTACCAGGACGTGTACATCTGCATCCAGACGGGCACCAACGTGATGGACGGCAACCGCTTGCGGATGGAGGACTCTTCCTACTACATCCGGTCCGCCGACGAGATGGCCGCGCTGTTCCACGATTTCCCGCAGGCCGTGGACATCACCGGCGAGGTGGCCCAGCAATGCAACGTTTCGCTGGGATTCGGGCAGATGCACCTGCCCCGGTATCCGACGCCGAACAACGAGGATGCCGACGCCTACCTGGAACGCATCTGCTGGGAGGGTTTCAACCTGCGGTACGGGATCAACAACGACGACGCCCGCGCCCGCATGGAGTACGAGCTGGAGGTAGTGCGTCAGACCAGCTTCGCCAACTACTTCCTGGTGGTGTGGGACATCATCTCCTTCGTCCGCAAGCAGCAGATCCTCTTCGGCGTGCGGGGGAGCGCCGCCGCCAGCGTGGTGCTGTACTGCCTGGGGATCACCGACATCGACCCCATGCGGTACAACCTGGTGTTCGAGCGTTTCCTGAATTTCGAGCGCAAGGAAATGCCCGACATCGACATGGACTTCCAGGACGACCGGCGGGACGAGGTGCTGCGCTACGTCATCGACCGCTACGGCAGTGACCGGGTGGCCCAGATCATCACCTTCGGAACCCTGGGGCCCAAGGCCGCCCTGCGTGACGTGGGCCGGGGTCTGGGCATGAGCTACGGCGACGTCGACCGCATCGCCCGGATGGTCCCCTTCAAGTCCCGCACGATCTCGGACGCCATGACGGCCAACCAGGAAATGGCGGACACCTACGTGCGTGACGCCGCGATCCGGGAACTGGTGGACAACGCCCAGGCCCTGGAGGGCATCGTCCACCACGTCAGCACCCACGCCGCGGGCGTGCTGATCGCCGACGAGCCGCTGACCGAAACCGTCCCGCTGCAACGTCCCTCCCGCGGTGACGAGAGCAGCCCGGTGATGATGACCCAGTACTCCATGGACCCGGTGGCCAAGCTGGGCCTGCTCAAGATGGACTTCCTGGGCCTCACCAACCTCACCATCCTGGACCGGACCATCAAGTTGCTGGACGAGGAACGGGGCATCCGCATCGACCTGAGCCGGCTCACGCTGGACGACGAAGCCACCTACGATCTGCTGGGCACCGGCAACACCACCGACCTGTTCCAGCTGGAAAGCGCCGGGATGCAGCGGTACATCAAGGAACTGAAACCCTCCGACCTGGGCGACATCGCCGCGATGATCGCCCTCTACCGCCCCGGCCCAATGGAGCACATCGACCGTTTCATCCGTTCCAAGCACGGCCGGGAGCAGGTCACCTACCCCCATCCCAGCATGAAGGAACTGCTGGATGAGACCTACGGCGTCATCGTGTACCAGGACCAGGTGCTGCACGTGCTGCAGAACTTCGCCGGCTATTCCCTGGGCGAAGCCGACACCGTCCGCAAGGCCATGGGGAAAAAGATACCGGAGTTGATGGCCGAGGAGCGAGAACGATTCGTGTCCGGCGCGGTGCAGAAAGGCTACTCCGAGCAGATGGGCGCGGAGATCTTCAACCTGATCGAGCCCTTCGCCGGGTACGCCTTCAACAAGGCCCACAGCGTGAGCTACGGGTTGATCTCCTACTGGACCGCCTACTTCAAGACCCATTACCCGCTGGAGTACATGGCCTCGGTGCTCAACTGCCGCCTGGATCACGGCGACCGCTACGTCGCGTCGATCAACGAGTGCACGCGCATGGGCATCGGGATCGAGTTGCCCGACGTGAACCGCTCCGGCATCCATTACACCATCGACACGCCAACGGACCGGGCGCAAAGCGGCAAGCTCCGCATCGGCCTGGCCGCGATCAAGACCGTCGGCGAGGCGGCCATCACGCCCATTGTGACCGAGCGCGTTGCCAAGGGCCCCTATGCTTCAATCACCGACTTCTGCCGGCGGGTGGACGTGTCGGGTCTGAACCGCCGCACCCTGGAGGGGCTGGCCAAGGCCGGGGCCTTCGACTCCCTGGTGCCGCGGGCCACCGTGATGGGCAACCTGGACCGCATCTGGGCGCTGGCGCAGCAGGAAACGCGAAACCGCAACTCCGGGCAGGTCGGCATGTTCGGAGAAGAGATGGACAGCGGCGCCGGCGGCACATTGCTGGAACTGGACACGTCCCACGCCGATTACACCCCGCAGGAAAAAGCCAACCTGGAAAAGGAGTACCTCGGGGTTGCGCTGTCCTACAACCCGCTGCTGGCCCTGGCTGCCATCAGCCCGGGCGACGCCTACAACTCGGTGGACCAGTTGGACGAGGAGATGATCAGCAGCACGGTAACGCTGCTGGGGCATATCGCCGGCGTCACCGAACGGTACACGCGCGACAACCGAAAGTTCCTGCGTGTTGACCTGGCCATGGTGGGCGGGCAGGTTGAGGCTATGGTCTGGCCCGACTCGCTGGAAAAGACCGCTCATGTCTGGCAGACGGGTCGAGTGGCCCGGGTCACGGGACGGCTCCAGATCCGCGGGGACGACTTCTCCATCGCCTGCTACGACGCGCAGGAGTTCCAGCTTCCGGAGAACGCTCCGATGGCGCCCGCGGCTGAGCCTGAGCCCAAACCCGCCGGCAAGCCGGCGCCGGCGGGTACAAGCGCTCCGCCCAAGCCGGCTCGGTCCAACGGGAACCGGCCAACTCCTTCCCCGGAGGCGCCCGCTCCGACCAACGGACACCGGGAAGCTGGAGTCCTGATCCGGATGATGGAGACCGACCAGCCGGACGAGGACCGGTACCGGCTGCGGCAGGCCATCCGGGTCATGCTGGAGTACACGGGCGAGGACAAGGTTTACCTGGAGCTCAACCTCAAGGAAGGGCGCAAGGTCCTGATGGAGATCCCCACCGTGTCAACGGCGGTCTGCGACGAACTCCAGCAGCGCGTCCAGGACCTGCTGCTCCAGGACGAAAGCTGCACGGAGTACCCGGCGAAGGCCGGATAGCGTCAGGTATTCGCCGGCCCTCGCCATTGGCGGAGGCTCAGTCTGATTCGGGGATCTGCAGACCCAGCCCGGCGGCGATGAAGCGCCGGCCGTTTTCCTGGTAGCGCGCCGTCGGGTTCTCCAGCCGCTTGCGGTGCACCTCGGGCAGTTCCCGGATCCGGCCGGGCACGCCGACTACCAGCGATTCGTTGGGGATGGGCGTTCCGGTGACGATGGCGCCGGCGCCGATGAGCACGTAGTCACCCACCTTGCAGTCCTCCAAGCAAACGGCGTTGACCCCGACCATCACGTTGTTGCCGACGATGCCGCCGTGGATTACCGCGCCGTGGGTCATCAGCACATTGTCGCCCAGTTCCAGGTAGTCGTCGGTGTGCAGGACGCAGTTGTCCTGGATTGAGCAGTTCTTGCCGATGACGATCTGGCCATAGTCGGCCCGTATCACCGCGCCCGGCCAGATGCTGGTCCCCTCGCCGATTATCACGTCGCCGACGATATACGCGGCCTCGCTGACGAACACGCTGGGGTGGATTTGCGGCGACTTGCCGTCAATGCTGCGAATCAAGGGGTTCCTCCTGTTGGTTATCGGTTCCGGCAATTATAGCCGGCCATCGGCGCGGTCGATTGGCTGGGGCATATCCACAAGTTTGGAGTAACTGTTCAGGCTTGCAGGGAAAGGGTCATTGCGAGCGCCCCACCCTTGTCATTGCGAGTGCCCCACCCTCGTCATTGCGAGCGCCCTACCCTTGTCATTGCGAGCGCAACGCGGCAATCTCGTTGGCGTAGGGGAGTCCGTTGGGGCAGACATTGCGGCTGCGGCGTCGAGATTGCCACGGCGCAAGCGCCTCGCAATGACAACCTCCTGGATTCTGAACACTTACAGTTTGGAAATCTGTTTGACAATACCAAGGGCTGCTGACTACAATAATTGCACACGCGAGGATCTCGCGTGTTTTGTGGCCCGGTGGTGTAGCGGTTAACATACTGCCCTGTCAAGGCAGAGATCGGCGGTTCGAATCCGCTCCGGGTCGCCATTGCAATTCTTGAAACGGCTCACGCTGGTGGGCCGTTTTTTGCTGACCGTCTCACCGGTCTGGCCAGCCGGAGCTTGGGCGGGTTCGCATACGGCCGGCATGATCACTGATCCGGCAACGCGAATTGTCGCGCCGGGCAGTTGTGCTACAATCGAAAGTGCCCCCGTAGCTCAGTGGATAGAGTGCTGGCCTCCGGAGCCAGAGACCGGAGTTCGAGTCTCCGCGGGGGTACTTTGTCGGATCGCCGGGCTGATGGCGGCAAGGACGTCGGGGTGTGGCCTAGCGGCAAGGCGCCTGCTTTGGGAGCAGGAGATCGGCAGTTCGAATCTGCCCACCCCGACCAGGCCAATCAACCGTCCCGGAGGATTAGTTCCGATCCGCGAGACGGCTAAACCGGCCAGTCCTCCAGCGTCCAGCCCATCTCCCAGAAAGCCTGCTCGTACCGCGTGCACGTGATGTACGCCTCTTTCATCGCCGCGATCTCGGCGGGCCCGGCCGTGGCGGCGATGCGGTCGCAGATAGCGCGGCATTCTTCCGCCACCGACTGCTGCTCGGCGGCGGCGTACATCTCGATCCACTGGGCGTAGCCGTCGTGATCTGGGAGGCCCTGGTCGGCCAACCGTTCGCCCACGCGCCAGTATCCCCAGATGCAGGGCAGCACGGCCGCCACCACTTCACCGAAGGTTCCCTGGTGGGCGACGCGCAGCAGGTAGCTGGTGTACGAGTAGCAGGTCGGCGCGTGCCGGGTCGCGTCCAGTTCCGCCTCGGTGATGCCGAACTGGGCGCAGTACGAACGGTGCAGGTCCATCTCGGTGTTCAGGATGTAGTCCACTGCGCGGGCGAACCACGACATGGCCGGCAGATCGGGGGCCTTGGCCGAGGCCAGGGCCAGGACGCGGGCGAAGTCGATGAGATACACGTAGTCCTGGGTGATGAAGTGCTTGAACCGGTCCAACGGCAGCGTCCCGTCGCCGATACCCTGCACGAACGGATGGAACGCCATGGCGTCGCGTTGTTGCTGGGACTCTCGCTCGATCTCATCGCAGAAAGACATCAGGTTCCTCCGGGATTGGCGCAGTGTTGATCTCAGCCCATTCTAACGCACCGAGCGCCTCGACGAGATCGCTGCGCCAGATCGGCATCTGCGGTGATGTAACTGTTCAGGGTTGCGGGAAAGTGTCATTGCGAGGCGCTTGCGCCGTGGCAATCTCGACGTCGCAGCCGCAACGTCTGCCCCGAAGGACTCTCCGGCACTGACGAGATTGCCGCGCTACGCTCGCAATGACAACCTCCTGAATTCTGAACAGTTACCCGGTGACAGCTGCTCGTCCCGCCCGGAACTCCGATGGTCTATAATGGTCAAACTGGAACTGAACCCCAAAATTCGCGGACGCCGGCGCGTACAGACGAACCGCTGCCGGCTGCCGCAAGCACAGAGAGGCCCTCCCCATGATGATGTTGTTTCTGCACGACGTTCCCGACCAGGCGCGGGCCGGCGAGGTCAAGCGCGTTTCGCGCGGCTACGCTCGCAACTACCTGCTGCCCAAGGGCCTGGCCGAAATCGCCACCGACGAGACGATGAAGCGCCTGGACAAGATCAAGGTTGAGGGCGATCAGCAGCGGGCGCGGGAAACGCAGGTCGTGGAAGAACTGGCCGAAGCGCTGGACAACCTCACCGTCACCATTCCGGGCCGCGTCACCCCCACGGGACGCTACTACGGAGCCATCAGCGGGATCGGCATCGCCGACGCCATCGGCGAGATGCTGGAGCGCGACATCGACCGCCGCATCACCAACAACGTCGAACCCATCCGCGAGCCCGGCGAATACGAGGTCGTGCTGAACCTCTCCAGCGAGATCCGGGCGACCATCAACGTCATCGCGGCGGTGGAAGAGTAGTTCGCCTGTAGCCGCCAACTCGTCGCAGCGCATGTTGCTGCGGCTATCTGAAAAAGGACCGGTACGCCGTGGTTGCCGACCCGTACAGCGAACGGCAATTGCCCCACGACCTTGAGGCCGAGGCGGCGGTGCTGGGCGCGTTGCTCATTGACGGCGACGCGCTGCATCGCGTCACCCCGGTGATCAAGCCCGAGGACTTTCACCGGGCCCGGCACCAGTTCTGCTTTGCCGCCTGCCTGGCGGTTTTCTCCCGCCAGGAGGCCATCGACCAGATCACCGTCGCCCGCGAGCTGCAAACCCAGGGACGCCTGGAGCAGGTGGGCGGGCTGCCCTACCTGGGACAGCTCATCGCCGGAACCCCCACCTCGGTCAACGTCGAGCACTACGCCGCCATCGTCGCCGAGACCGCGGCCAAGCGGCGGATCATCCAAGCGGGAAACCGCATCGCCGAGCTGGGTTTCGATGAAAGCTCGGACATGGACGAGACCATGCGCCAGTCGGTGGAGGTCCTGTTTGGAGTGCGCCCCGCGGCCGACGACCGAGGCTTTATCCCGCTCAGCTCCATTTTGGACGTTTACCTGCAAGGCGACATCGGCGACGTGTCGCTGACCGACGAACCGCCCCTGCAAAGCGGCTACAGCGACTTCGACAGCCTGCTGGGCGGGATGCAGCGGTCCGACCTGCTGATCGTGGGCGCGCGCCCCGGCCTGGGCAAGAGCAGCCTGGCCCTCAACATCTGCACCAACGCGGCGAAATCCGGCCAGACCTGCGGCATCTTCAGCCTGGAAATGAGCCGCGAACAGGTGGCCATGCGGATGCTCGTCGCCGAATCCGGGGTCGACTCCCACCGCCTGCGACTCGGCCTGCTGTCGGAAGCTGAGCAGAACGTGATTTCCGACGCGGTGGGCTTGCTCTCCGGCCTTCCCATCTTCATCGACGATACGCCGTTCCAGACCACCATGGACATGCGGAGCAAAGCCCAACGATTACAACTCGAACACGGGCTGGACTTCCTGGTGGTCGATTACCTCCAGCTGATCATGGGCGGCGGCCGGCGGCAGGGTTATGGCGAGAACCGGGTGCAGGAAATCAGCGAGATCTCCCGGTCCCTCAAGGGCATGGCCCGGGACCTGAACGTGCCGGTTTTCACCTGTTCCCAGCTCAGCCGGGTGGTGGAAAACCGCCCCGGCCACCGCCCGCAGCTTTCCGACCTGCGCGACAGCGGCAGCATCGAGCAGGACGCCGACGTAGTGACTTTCCTCTATCGGGAGGACCGCAACTTCACCGAGGAAGAGTGGGAGCAGCACGCGCCCGGCCAGCCCTACCCCCGCAACCTGGTGGAGCTGATCGTTGCCAAGCATCGCCACGGCCCCACGGGGAGCTTTCACCTCTACTTCCGTGACAACCTGATGCGGTTCGACGAGTTGGCGCGCTACGAGGAATCCGTCGCCTAGATGAGTGACGTCGCTGGCAAAGCCCTGATTGATCAAAAGCCCTTGCCGGCCAACGCACGCCGGATCCCGATACCGGCGGCGGCCATGGCGCAATGGCTGGCCGACATTGACGACATCGTCGAACTCAAGGTGACGCTGCGGGCGCTGGCCCTGCTGTCCGAAACGCCAGCCCGCGGACCCGTTCCGCCCGGCATCAGCCTCCACGAACTGCTGGACGATCCCTTTCTGGAAGCAGGGATAGACGGTACAGCGATCCGGCAGGGATTGGCGTCGGCCATCGCGCGGAGAACACTGCTGGCGGTTCAGTCCGGCGGCGAGGTCCGCGTATTCCTGAACGACGTGGGCTGCCGGCGCTACGTGGAGACCGCCGGGGTCACGGAGTTGACTGCCGCCGACCTGACCGGACCAGCGGACGCCAATGCGTCGGAACCGTTGCCGCAGCCGCCGACAACCGGGGAACCGCGTGCTAACATATTCGCGTTGTACGAACAGCACATCGGCCCGTATGGCCACAGCGTCGCGGAGCAGTTGCGGGCGGCGGAAGAGCAGTACCCGGCGGACTGGATCGCCGAAGCCATTGCCGTCGCCGCGGAGCGAAACGCCCGCAGTTGGCGCTATATCGACGCGGTGCTGCGTGGCTGGAAGCAAGAGCGACCGACCGCCTACAGGACAGGGATGCCCGAACGAGCCAGAGATACCAGTCATGAGCATGGAGAGCCTGGGCGCGATACTGCGCCGGATAGCCGCACGGGATACCTGGACAGCTATCGACGCCGATACGGCCGACTACCCTGGGAATCCGGAGAGCCGGAACGGGGCTGAAGACTGCCAGCGGTGCGGCGGCGCGGGCTGGGTCAGGCGGAGGGTCCACGTAACCAATCCCGACTTCGGCAAGGTGTTTCCATGCCAATGCCAGGAGCAGGACATTGACCGACGCCAGCGGATCGAAGCCCTGGAGCGGTACAGCAACCTCGGGTCCCTGCGCCAGGCCAAGTTTGAGAACGCCGATCCGGACGGCCTGAGCCCGGAGGCAGCGGCGCGTCAGGCTTTTCGGAATGCGCTGTCGGCCGCCGTCGCCTATGCTGAGAACCCCGAGGGTTGGCTTACCCTTGTCGGCCCCAGCGGGAGCGGAAAAACCTACCTGGCCGCCGCCATCGCCAACCGCCGCATCGAGACGGGCAATCCGGCTCTGTTCATCACCGCGGCGGACCTGATCGACTACCTGCGCAGCGGGTTCGACGACGATGCCGACCAGCCATTTGTTGACCTTTTCGATCAGGTACGTCACGCGCCGCTGCTGGTCCTGGATGACCTGCCCACCCGGCCGTCGACTCCCTGGACCCAAGAGCGGCTGTTCCAACTCCTGGCCTCCAGGCACGCGGCGCGCCTGCCCACGGTGGTCACTCTGCGCGGCGACCCCAACCGACTGGACGACTTCCTGCGCACCCGGCTGGAATCGCCGGACGGGTTCGGGCGGCTCTACCGGCTGGGCAGAGTGGGTGGTTCCACCGGCCGATCCATTGGCGCAATCCCGCCCAATATGAGAGCTCGCATGACCTTCCCGGCGTTCGATCCAGCCGGCAACGGCCGCTTGACCCACGACCAACAACGGAGCTTGCAGCAGGCCAAATCCTACGTCCAAAGGTGGGCCAACAGTCCAGATGGCTGGCTGAGCCTTCACGGACCCTACGGCGTCGGCAAGACCCATCTGGCGGTTGCGGCCGCAAGCGAGCGCGAAGACCGGGGCGACGAGGTCTTTTTTGCCACGGTGGCCGACCTGCTGGACTACCTGCGGGCCACCTTCGCGCCGGACAGCGACGTCAACCACGACGACCTGCTGGACCGGATCCGCAACGCCGACGTGCTGGTGCTGGACGACATGGGCGCGGAGCGGAGCACGCCCTTTGCGGAAGACAAGCTGTTCCAGATCGTAGGCTATCGCTACGAGGAGCGGCTGCCCACCATCATCACCACGTCACAGCAGATCGAGACCATCGCGTCCGCCCGCCCGCGCATCGCCTCCCGCCTGCAGGATCCCCTGGTGGTCACCGAAATGCCCATGGAGGCCCCGGACTTCCGGCGGGGCGGTCTGCGCAACTGAACCGGGCGGCGGACACTCGCGGGTAACGGCGATTGATGGCATAATCCCGTATCGCCCCAGACCCAACCCCGCGAGTGATTGCCACATGACCACCCTCAGCTTCGCCGACTGGAACGACGCCCAGGATTACTACTTCGCCAACGGCCTCACCGATGGGCTGCCGATTGTTCCGCCCACTCCCGACCGCGTGCAGGCCATGCTGGACTACGCCGGCGTGGACGCCGACCACGACCTGGGCACGGAGATCATCCGGCAGAAGCGGTTCACGGCCGGCAAGGCGGCGGTGAACGCGGTGATGGCCGGTTGCCTGCCGGAGCATTTTCCGGTGGTCATGGCGGCGCTGTCGGCGATCACCGAGCGGAGTTTCAACCTCCACGCCAGCAGCACGTCCACCAACGGCGCAACGGTGCTCACGGTGGTCAGTGGCCCCTACGCCGAGACCATCGGCATGAACGCCGGCGTGGAGATGATGGGCAACGGCAGTCGCGCCAACGCCGCCATCGGTCGGGCGGTAAACCTGTTCAAGTCCAACTTCTACGGATCGGTTCCGGTGGTGATGGACAACAGCACCTTCGGCCACGCCGGCAAGATCACCTTCAGCTTCCCCGAGAACCTGGCCATCAGCCCGTGGCCATCGCTGGCTTCGGAACTGGGCTACGGCGACGACGCTACCATCGTGAGAGCCTTTGCCACCCTGGCGCCATTGCAGGTGACCCTGCACAGCGGCCGCGACCCGGCCGAGTTCCTGACCACCGTGGCCCACGCCATGCTGGCCTTCGGCCCGGGTATGCCGGAAGTGATCTGCGTCATCAGCCCGGAGACCATGCAGCACGTGGCGGCGGCCGGCTGGTCGCGCCAGCAGGTGGCCGACTTCCTGCACGACAAGGCGCGGCTACCCGTGTCCGAGTGGATGCGCTGGAAGCGGATGGGCCACGAACTCGATCACGACCGACTGGTTCCGGTAGTTCCCGAAGCCGACCGGATCACCGTGCTGCCCGGCGGCGGCATGGCCGGCGCTTTCGTCAGTCTCATCGCCACCTGGGGCTCCAGCCGCTCGGTCATTCGGCAAGTTGCCGTACCCAACTGACACCACCGCGTTCCCGCGTTATCCATCGGGCCGGTCCCTAACCAGGAGGTCATCGCATGACAACACAATCCACTCCCATCGTCACGCTGGACCCGCGCGACGACTCGCCGCCGGCCCCGTCGCGGTTGGCGCAGCGTCCGGCGACCCTGGACGGCAAGGTCATCGGGCTGTTCGCCAACAACAAGCCGCACTCCGAGGACCTGCTGCGTCGCATCGCCGCCATCATCGGCGAGCGGTACGACATCGCCGGCACCGTGGAACACAACAAGGGCGGATGGCAGTGGCCGGCCCGAATCGAGGACCTGCAACGCACCGCCAAGAGCATTGACGTGGCAATACACGCCACGGCGGAATGAGGGTCCTGCACCGCGTGCAGTGTGCACGACGCAATGGAAACCGAACTGCTGGGCATCCCGTCCACCGTGCTGACCACCCGGCCCTTCGTGAGTCAAGCCCACGCCATGTCCCGAATGCGCGGCGACCCGGAGTACGGGCTGGCAATCATCGAGCACCCCATCGTCACCCTGACCGACGCCGAACTCTCCGAGCGGGCGGCCACGGCGGCTCCGCAGGTGATCGCGTGCCTGGTGGATCGGTAGGCGGACGCCTGATGATGCTACAGTGAGATCACCATAGATGCCCGCAGATGATGGCCGCTCTGTGACGCGCTGCGTAGCCCACTAAAACAACATTGCCGTCACCCTCACACGTACCCAGTTTGCGGCGGGGAAACGTCAGAATCAGGATTTTCAAGATTTGAGGATTATCAGGATTGGAACCGTCTGTGATGGGAATCTCCCAATCCTGTCAAATCATAAAATCCCGTAAATCCTGATTCTGACGATTTACGAACTGGGATGCCGCGTTTCGTCGATTAGAGCACCCCTTATGGCGACGACCCTAGCGCACCTAGAGGCAGATCATCCCGTGCTGCGGCGCGCCCCTGGCCTCCTTATCCCGAACCAGCAGGGTGCCCACGGTGGCGACCACCGACAGGGCCAGCATCAGCGCGAACGCCCGGTCGTAGCTGCCCCAGATATCGAAGGCCAGCGCCCCCGCCAGCGCGCCAAGGCCGCCGCTGATCTGGTGGATCATCGAGATCGTCCCGCTGATCCGACCCAGCCGCGCCGTGCCGAAGATGTTCCCGGAGAAGATTACCGTCAGCGGCGCGGTCATCAGGAAGGTGAACCCGTACAGCAGCGCGTAGATCATCACCGCCGGCTTGTCCTGCGACACCAGCACCAGCAGGAAGATCCCGATCCGCATCACGAAGCAGAGCAGCGTTGGCCGGCCCGGCCCCATGCGGTCGGCCAGGAACCCCGAGACCAGCACTCCCAGCAGACCCATCACACCCATCAGCGCCAGCAGGTTCCCGGCGACCAGCGTGCCGAACCCGATGTCCAGGGCGAAGGCCACCACGTGGGTCGCCACGAAAAAGTCCTGGAACCCGCAGATGGCGTAGATGCCGCCCAGCAACCAGAGTTGCACCGAGGTCAGCAGCGGAACCTGCCGCAGATCGGTTGCCGGCGCCGCCGGGAGTGGGTTGCCGCCCGGCGGCCGTTCCGCTTGCGCGACCGGAGCCGGCGCCGCCCTGACCGCCGCGAACACCACGGGCGCCAGGATCACCAGGTTGGCCAGGCCCAGCGCCGCGTACGATACCCGCCAGCCGAAAGCGTCCAACGACTGGGCCAGCAGCCCGATGATCACCAGTTGGCCGATGGCATTGCCCGATACGGCCACGCTGTTGGCCACGCCCCGGCGGTCCGGAAACCACCGGACGATCATGACGCTGACGATGGGGTTGGAAATCCCGGCGTTCCCCAGGGCGAAGACCAGGCCATAGACGGCGAACAGCTGCCACGGCGCGGCGATCAGGCTCATCAGCCCTACGCCCACGGCGCTCACGATTACGCCGGCCCCCATGATCCAGCGCAGATCGTAGCGGTCCGCCAGCCGGCCGACGAAGGGCATCGCCAGCGCGGAGACCACCATGTACGCCGTGATTCCCAGCGAAAGGGCCGACCGGCTCCATTCCAGGTCGTCGACCATGGGCTTCAGCATGAGCCCCAGGGTAGAGCGCGAGCCGCCGTTGAAAAAGAGGATCGCGAACCCCGTGCCCAGGATGGTCCAGCGGTAATCGGTCCGGCGCATCGCGGCTCCGGTTCGTCAGGGTGGCTCACCGTAGCATCGCCGTTTTGCGGGAGTCAACGAACCGCGCGTGCTCACGCATACCCATTTTGTCATCGCGAGGAGCGCAGCGACGCGGCGATATCGTTCCCGCGGCGGCGTCCGTTGCCCCAACGAGATTGCCGCGCTGCGCTCGCAATGACGGTTTAAGCGAAGTGGGTATGCGCGAGATCGCCCGTGCGGGATGTCGCCTCGCCATTGACGGCATATTGCGGCGCGCATAACATCCGCGCATTCCGGCAAAACCCGGAGTAATCGCCCCTCCACCCTCCGACTTGCCAAACTTCCCGGCCCAGGGGCTGACGGAATATCGCCAAAGAGCGACTGCGGATGTTTGATACGGCGCTGAAAAAGAAGCGGGTCATCGGCATTGTGCTGTTGGCCGTCATCCTAGCCCTGTTCCTGGCCTTCAACCGGATCCCCAAGCTGGATACGGTCGAGGCCGACCTTGCCGGCGTCAACGCGCCCCGGGCCGAGTGTTTCCAGGGGTTTTGCATCAACCGGGAGCCTGAAAACGGCTTCTTCCAACGGTGGTGGGACTTCTCCACCAGCTACCTGAAGCTGGTGACGGTGGGGATGATCTTCGCCTTCCTCGCCGCCGGCATCACCGAGGTGTTCCTGTTCCCCAATAGCGGCGGCTCCCGGTTCACCGGCGGCGGCATCAAGGGGGTATTGCGCGGCTTTGCCGTCGGCTCCTCCATGAACCTGTGCTCCGCCTGCATCGTTCCCATCGCGTCGGCCTTTCGGAACCGGGGCGCGCCGGTGGAAACCGCCATCGCCATCACCCAGGGTTCCTCCACGCTGAACGTGCCGGCGCTGGTGATGGCGGCCCTGGTCTTCACGCCCATGCTGGCCAGCACGCGCATCGCGGTCAGCATCGCAGGAGTGCTGGTGCTCGGCCCGCTGGTGGCGTTGCTCGTCCGGCGTCAAGTGCGTCTGGCGGACATCTTCGGCAACGCCGCCGACGGTCAGGCCCAGGAGGAACCAGCCGCCTGGCGAGACATCGCCTCCGCCGGATTGAAGGACTGGCTGAAGTCCAGCCTCCGCTACCTGTGGCGGTTGGGACCCGCCATGATACTGGCGGGGTTCGCCGGCGGCCTGGTGATCCAATGGATTACGCCGGAGACCGTCGCTGCCTACCTGGGCGACGATCTATCCGGAATTGCAGTAGCCGCCACCCTGGGCATCCTCATCAACGTGCCGCTGCTGTTCGAGATCCCGCTGGTCGCCGTGCTGATGCTGGTCGGCATGGGCGCGGCCCCGGCGGCGGCGCTGCTGTTCGGCGCGGCGGCGGCCGGCCCCTTCACCTTATGGGGCCTGGCCCGGGTCATGCCCAAGAAAGCGGTGGCCGCCTTTGCCGCCGGCACCTGGACCTTGAGCATGGTGGGCGGCGTGGGCCTGCTGTTCGTCGGCCCGTTCTTCCTGGACAACTCCGACTCCCGCATCGTTTTCAGCTCGGACCGGGACGGCGACTTTGAGATCTACTCGATGCTGCCGGACGGCTCCGACCTGAAACGGCTCAGCAACAACACCAACCACGACGACATGCCGGCCTGGTCGCCCGACGGCAAAAAGATCGCGTTCGTGTCCGACCGTCACGGCAGCCCTGAGATCTACGTGATGAACGCCGACGGCGCGCGCGCGCGTCGCCTCACCGAGGACAATGGCCCGGACAACGCGCTACCGGCCTGGTCTCCCGACGGCAGCCGGATCGCCTATTCCTCCGAGCGCGACGGCAACCGCGAGATCTACGTGATGGACGCCGACGGCTCCAACCCGATCAACCTGACCAACGACCCGGGGTACGACTCGTCACCCGCCTGGTCCCCCGACGGGCAGCGCATCCTGTTCAACTCCCGACGCGACGGCAACCTGGAGATTTACGTGATGGACGCCGACGGCTCCAACCAGGTCCGTCTGACCCGGAATGCGACCTCCGACGGATTTCCCGCCTGGTCGCCCGACGGTTCCCAAATTGCTTTTTCTTCCAGCCGAACCGGCCGCCCCGCCGTGTACGTCATGGATGCTGACGGCTCGAACCCGGTGCAGCTTACCGGGGACGCCTTCAACGACTACTGGCCCTCCTGGTCGCCCGACGGCGCTCGGATAGCCTTCAGCAGCGACCGCTACGGAGACCCGGAGATCATGATGATGAACGCCGACGGGTCGCACCGGGTCAACCTCAGCCACGGCCCCGGCGCCGACAACGCACCGGCGTGGAGGCTTGGGGACCTCGCTCCTCCCAACACCCACGGGCCGCGGATTTCGGCCCTGGAGCCTGCTGCTGCCGCCACCTCCGGGGGCAGCCTGGTGACCGTCTCCGGCGCCGGCATGGAGGCCGGCAGCCGCGTCGCCATCGGGGGAGTGGAGGCGATGGTCCTGGAGTTCCTGGACTCCCAAACTATGACCGTGCTGGCGCCGGCGCGCCGGGCCGGCGTCGTCGATGTGGCGATAACCAACCCCGACGGTCGTTCCGGTATTTTGCCGGGGGGATTCACCTACCTCCAACCGTTGTTTGCCGACGTAGCGCAAGAGGCCGGTGTCGCTTTCCAGCATTACCGCGACCCGGTGGACCGCATACCGCTGGGGGCGGGCGTGGTCGTTTTTGACTACAACAACGACGGTTGGCAGGACATCTACGTCGCGTCCAAGCCCTCCTGGAGCGAGTCGCCGGACCAGATCGACGGGGCCAACGCGTTGTACCGGAACGATGGCAACGGCACATTCACCGACATCGCGGCGGAAGCCGGGGTCGATGAGCTGATGGGCCTGTCCAATGGCGGGTGCGCCGCCGACTATGACAACGACGGCGATCAGGACCTCTACGTCACCAATTGGGGCGCAAGCAAACTCTTTCGCAACAACGGATCAGGAACCTTCGCTGACGTGACGGACCTTGCCGGATTGGGTGACCCCGATCCCAGCTACCGATCCATGGGCTGCGCCTGGGGCGACTATGATCGGGACGGCCATCTGGACTTCGTCGTCGTCCGGCACATGGAGGAATCGGACATGGAAGTCCTGGATCTCCGGGCCTTTTACCTTGCCGTGCGACCGCTGGGTCTTTTCCACAACAACGGCGACGGCACCTTCACCGAGGTTTCGCACCTGCTGGGCGACATCAGCTCTCCGCAAAAAATCCCGGGGGAGTATGGCAATCTGTGGGGAGCCGGGTTCCAGCCGGGCTGGCTCGACTTCGACAACGACGGCGACCCCGACCTGTACGTTGTGAACGACTTCGGGCACGACGCTCAGCCCAACGTCCTGTGGCGCAACGATGGTCCCACTGCCGACGGAACCTGGCGGTTCGAGGACATCTCCCGCGACTCTCGCGCCGACGTGGCCATGTTCGGCATGGGCCTGGCGGTGGGCGATTACGATCTCGACGGGCACTTTGACCTCTACGTCACCAACATCGAAGACAACGTCCTGCTGAAAAATAATGGCGACGGGATCAGTTTCACCGAGACGGCCGCCGATGCCGAGGCGGGAATGGGCGCCTTTCAAAGGCGGCAGCGAGTCAGTTGGGGCACCGTGTTTTTCGATTATGACAATGACGGCTGGGAGGACCTCTACGTTGCCAGCGGTCACCTGGACAGCGATGCGCCGACCAATCACCGGCGCCAACCCAACCTGCTCCTGCGCAACACCGGCGACGCCAGGTTCGAGGACGTGTCGTCCATCAGCGGCGCCGACGACCGGGGCGTCGGCCGCGGCGTGGCTTACGCCGACTTCAACGACGACGGCTGCCTGGATTTGTACGTGGCAAACCTGGGCCTCGCCGGCGAAGAGGCTCAAAGCGCCCGCCTGTTCCAGAATCGCTGCGCCGGGGATGCCAACTGGCTCCGCGTTCAGACTGTGGGAACGGTGAGTAACCGCGACGGCATCGGCGCCCGGGTTACGCTGGTTGCCGGCGGCCGCACGCAGATCCGGGAGATCACGGCCGGCTCCAGCAATAAGAGCCAGAACATGCTGCCGGCCCACTTCGGCCTCGGCTTGGCGTCCCGGGCAGACTCCGTTCAGATTCGATGGCCCAGCGGCATCGTCCAGACCCTCCATGACGTGCCGGCCAATCAACAGTTAACCGTCATCGAAGCTCCATAGTCCGGGTCCTATCGGTAACGGTTTCTGCTGCTCAGGGTCACGCGCAGCCGGGAGCCTCACGACTTGGCGAGCCCAGTCGGTCAATATCGACGCTATTGACATGGGCGATGTGGCTGGGATAAAGTCGGCCTACTTTGCGAAATGCCGCTATTCCATTCACAGGTTGCACGCTACCCGGCATGGAGAACTGATAGGATAGTCGTTTTTCGTAACTTAGGTCACGATAAACAACCGCAAATGGCATCCTCACCATACGATTCAGTATGCCAGGCAACGAGGTACGGCACGCATATTGGAACGGCCAACTGATTTCGCAACCGGATAAATGAGCCAGGATCATCATTGGCTCCGGCTTCAGAGAACATGGAGGACGTGCGTCCTGACCCCAGGTCACGGGCGTGACAATCACAGTCTGGAGGTCTGGTAATGAACCGCTACGGAATGAAGATTAGATCGGCGTTGCTGCTTTTACCAGCGCTGCTGCTCCTGACATTCGTTGCAGCATGCGGAGGCGCCGAGGCCCCGGCGGAAACCGCTCAGCCGGCGGCAGCCCAGCCGGCATCCGGAGGCGCCCCGGCGGCCGCGGCTCAGCCCACCGCCATGCCCGAGTCCCAGGACCAGCCCAGCGGCAATGTCGTGGATGAGAGCCAGTTGCCAACTGACAAGATCATCCTGGGGCTGATCACTCCCATTGATGACACCGTAGTGCCATGGTTGGGTGGTGTGGACTTCGTGTACCAGCACAGTCCGTTCATGGAATACCTGGTGCAACTGGATCCCAACACCAGCGAATGGATCCCCATGCTGGCAAAATCTTGGGAGATGAACGCCACCGGTGATGTTTGGACCTTCGAGCTGGAGCAGGGTATCCAGTTCCATCGAGGGTTTGGCGAGTTCACCGCCGCAGATGTGGAGCACAGCTTCAAGCTCACTTGCCAGAAAGGCACCCGCGCCAGCTACAAGGGCGGCATCTGCAACGTCGACCACGTGGAGATTCTGGATCCTTATAACATCCAGGTCCACATGGTGAAGCCCTCCGCTGAGTATCTGTTCTACGCCGCCGAGTCAGCCGGCAACATGATTTACAGCAAGGCCCAGTGCGACGGGGCCGGCGGGTTCGACGATGCTGAGAACATCGCCAGTGAAGGCTGCACCAACGAGTACTACGAGAACCTGGCCGGCACCGGGCCGTATCAGTACGATGGCCGCGTTCCCGAAGTCCACGTGGACTACTCGCTGGCCTTCCCGGACGGCCACTGGCGGCATGACCCGGTTTACCCCGAAATGCGCAACACCTGGGTGCTGGAAGAGTCCACCCGCCTGGCTCAGTTCCGCGCCGAGGAGACGCACATGACCGAGGTCAACCGGGACCTGGGCGACAAGCTGGAGGCAGAGGAAGACGGAAAGTTCAAGATCATACCCAGCACCGGCCCCGCCCAGCAGACGGCCTTCCGCTTCGGCGGCATGTTCTACGGCGACGCCGAGAACTACGACCCCGACTTCCCGGTGACCGCGCCCGGCGAAATCGGGATCAAGGTGCGCAAGGCGCTGAACAAGGCCGTGGACCGCGAGACCTTCAAGGAGGAACTCTACAAGGGCCGCGTCTGGGACTCCAAGGTGCACGCTTTCCATCCCACCCTGACGGCCTGGAATCCCAAGTGGGACGAGGACTGGGAGGAGGAATACGGCTACGACCTGGAGGCGTCCAAGCAACTCCTGGCTGAGGCCGGCTACCCCGAAGGGTTCAAGATCACGGTTCCGATGTATCCCTTCCCCGGCGCCCCTGAGCTTCCCCAGATCGCCCAGTTCATGCAGCTGGCTTGGGCGGAGATCGGAGTGGAACTGGAACTCCGTGACGAAGACCGCGCAGCCGTGGTTGCCCGCCGCCGGAACAAGTCCAATCACGAAACGGCATTGGCGACCACGCCTTCCTTCAAGGCGGTGGAAGCGCAGATCATGCTGTTCAACACCCCCAAGGAAGACGGCGGCACGGTCTTCATGTACGAGACTGCCGAGCTCCAGGAGCTCTACCATGAGCTCCAGGTCACCGTGGACCCGGCGGAACGTGAAAAGGTGCTGTACCAGATCGGCGACATCAAGTTCTACCAGCACGAGTGGATACCGCTCTTCTGGGTGCCCATCGAGACGATAGTCAACACCGAATTCATCTGCGGATGGCCTTTCCCAGGTTGGGAGGGCGGCGATCTGGGCAGCAATGAGCTGATCGAGGGACCGCCTTGCTGATCCCCCGGCCAGTCTGACCAATACCGGTTTGAAAGCGCCGCGACTGCCGGGGAACCGGCAGTCGCGGTGCGCGAATTGGAAATAGCCG
The DNA here is from genome assembly GCA_034420475.1 of Dehalococcoidia bacterium. Lineage (GTDB taxonomy): Bacteria > Chloroflexota > Dehalococcoidia > Lucifugimonadales > UBA3495 > Bin87. The sequence goes on along the minus strand of DAOULH010000025.1, from coordinate 88,106 downwards.
CGGCTGAACCCTGGGGCAGGAGTTAGGGATGCAACGGTACATCATTATGCGTATCCTCCAGGCTATCTTGGTCCTGGTGGTAGTTAGCGTAATTGCTTTCGCCCTGGGCCACGCCGGCGGCAACCCCCTGGACGCCATTCTGCCGGACGACGCCGACGCCCAAGTGCGGGCAGATCTGGAGGAATTCTGGGGCATCAACAAGCCGTTGCACGAACAGTACTTCACTTACGTATGGAACGCGGTGCGGGGCGACTTCGGCAATTCATTCAAGTACCCCCACTTCACCGTAGCCGAACTGATCAGCGACCGATTCATGGCCACGATTCAGTTAGCCGGAGCCGGCATTCTGGTGGCCGTCGCGCTGGGATTACCCATCGGCGTGTTAACCGCAACCTACCGGGACACCGTCTTCGACTGGACCGGCAAGGTGGTCGCGCTCCTGGGGCAATCCCTCCCGGTGTTCTGGCTGGGCATCATCCTGATGTGGATCTTCGCGGTGCAGTTGGACTGGTTCCCAACCTCAGGGAAGGGCGGCATCAAGCACCTGATCCTACCCGCCATTGCCATCGGATGGTTCCAGGTAGCCGCCATGCTCCGCCTGGTCCGGTCGTCCATGCTGGACGTGCTGGACAGCGAGTACGTGAAGCTGGCGCGGATCAAGGGCCTTCCTGAGCGCAAGATACTCTGGAAGCACTGCCTGCGGAACGCCGCCATCGCCCCGCTGACCTACTTTGCCATCACGCTGGGATCGCTGATGGTGGGCTCCGTTTCCATCGAAACGGTATTCCAGTGGCCCGGTTTGGGGTTCCTCCTGTTCAACGCGGCGCGGTCCAGCGACTACGCCCTGTTGCAGGGCATCATGCTCACCTTCACCACGATCTACATCGTAGCGAACCTGCTGGTGGACATAGCCTATGCCTACCTGGACCCCCGCATTCGGTACACCTGATGCCACACGGGCTTAAGCGAGGACGATAACCATGGCCATAGCACTACCAGAACTCAGCAGCCCGCGTCCAACGGCCCGAATCGGCCATTACGCGAGGGAGGTCTTCCGCTACCCGGTCATTCCAGTGGCCGTCCTGGTGATAGTCTTGCTCATCCCCGCCCTCGGCGCCAATTGGATTGCTCCCTACGACCCGCTGCAAGGCGACATGAAAAATCGCTTCGCGGAACCATCGGCGCAGCACTGGTTCGGCACGGACGACATCGGGCGAGACGTACTCAGCCGTGTCATGCACGGAGCCCGCGTGTCGCTGCTGGTGGCCAGCGTGGCGATCCTGATTTCGGGGATAATCGGCACCTCTTTCGGCATTGTGTCCGCCTTTTACGGGGGCTGGGCCGACAACCTCATGATGCGCCTGGTGGACATCTCGCTATCCCTGCCCATCATCGTGGTGGCAATTGTGGTCGCCGCAATGGCAGGGCCCAGCATGAAGATACTGATCGCCGTGCTGGTGTTGAGCCAATGGTCTCGCTATGCGCGGCTGGTTCGCGGCGAAGCGCTGACCATCCGGGCGCAGGACTACATCTCCCGGGCCCGAGTCGCCGGGGCGTCCAACCCGCGGATCATGTTCCGCTACATCTTCCCGAACATTGTGAACACCATTGTGGTGCTGGCGACGCTCCAGGTGGGTTTCGTCATCGTGCTGGAAGCAACGCTGAGCTTCCTGGGAGCGGGCATTTCCCGGCCCACGCCGGCATGGGGCGTGATGGTGGCCGACGGACGGTCGTTCGTGACCGATGCCTGGTGGCTGTCCTTCTTCCCCGGCTTGGCCATCCTGCTCACGGTTCTGTCGATGAACCTGCTGGGAGACTGGCTGCGCGACAAGCTGGACCCGAAGCAGCGGAACCTGTAGCCATTCCGGCGCTGCCGTTAGAGAGCCCACTGACTATTGAGGCAGTCAGACAACCGACCGGCGCGGGTGCGGAATGCGCATCCGCGCCGTCGTTTGCGCTCCGCGCCACTGCGCCGACAGCTACGCCGGACACGACGTTGTTGCCGCGACCTCGTTGACACGCTAATCTATTCCCGATGAACGAAGCCACCCGACCCGATGCCGGGTCAAACAGCGCCGCGGTCTGCGGTTGGTGCGGGGCCGAAGGCCAGGAACCGGGGCAAGCGTGCCGGGAATGCGACCGCATGGTCGCCAACCTCCCCGAATGGGCCCAGGATGACCCTCGCGGGCGGCGATGGTTCAGCAGGCGGGGCCGGCGACGATTGATCCGGATCGGGGTGGTTGTGGTCGTCCTGTTTTTCCTGGCATGGCTGTACTATCCTTTCTTTCCGAACCCGATCAAACTGCTGTTCAACTCGCCCAGCACCAAGCTCAGCTCGGCTTCGTTGCCGGACCAGTGGTCCATGGTCGGCCGGGACCTCCAGCTCACTCGTCACATCCCCACTGTGGCCGCCCAGCCGGAGGGAAAGGCGCTCTGGTCCCATGACCTGGGCACTCCCACCCGCGCTGCTCCTATCGTGCACGATGGGGTGGTGTACGTCGGCGCGTTCTTCAAGATCAGCGCCCTGGATGCCTCGACCGGGGAACAACTCTGGGAGGTTTCCGTCCCCAGCCCGCTGGACCATTCCGTGGCTCTGGCCGGCGACCTGCTCTACGTTGGCTTGACCGACCACCGGATCATCGCCCTGGACCGAAACACCCGGCAGTTCCGCTGGACGGTCAAAACCGGCGGGCCTATCGCTTCGTCGCCAATCGTGGCCGACGGCATCGTCTATGTGGGATCGGGCGATAATGCGCTCTACGCCCTGGACGCCGCCAACGGAGACGTTTTATGGCGGGAGGACATCGCGGGTGAAGTCCGCGCAGCGCCGGCCGTCAGTGACGGACACGTTTACGCCGCGGACAACCTCGGCAATCTCTACGTGTTCGACGCCAGGACCGGACAGAGCAAGCTGCGCTTCCGCACCGAAGGGAACACCAAAGCGTCCCCGGCCATCGCCAACGGGCTGGCGTACTTCCCATCCGGGGGACAGGTGCACGCGGTAGATGCCGACGCCCGGGAGATCGCCGGCGAATACCAGTTCAAGCTGGTCTGGAAGCAGTTTTGGGACTGGAAGGTGCCGGGCGTGCCGCGTCCGCCGGCGCAAAAGGGAAGGATGTGGCTGTTTGATCCCGATTTCGCATTCGACCGCGCTACCGGGCGATGGTCTACAACGGGGCTGGTGGCAACCCCATCGGTCACGGCCGACTCGCTGTATGCGGGGAGTTTCAAGGGCGGCTTCTATGGGGCTGACGCGATTTCCGGCACGGAGACGTGGCGGTTCGAGGCCGACGGCGCCATATTCGGGTCTCCGGTGGTGGTGGGAGACCAGGTGTACTTTGGGACCGACGCCGGCAGCTTCTACGCTCTCGACCGGCGCGACGGGAAGTTGATCTGGAATCTCCCGTTGGAAGCCCCGGTGGAGATCTCCCCGGTATTCGCCGGCGGGCGGCTCTACGTCAGAACCAACGACGGCGTACTGCACGCCATCGAGTGACCGGGGTTCATATCCGCTTCCGCTCCCATGAGCTTGCTGCGGTGTTTCCAACCGGGCACGATCCCATACGTACCCATTTTGTCATCGCGAGGAGCGCAGCGACGCGGCGATCTCGTTCCCGCGGCGGCGTCCGTTGCCCCAACGAGATTGCCGCGCTGCGCTCGCAATGACAGTTTGGGGGAAGCGTGAGGGAGCTAATCGCCGTCTTTGATGAAGTCGGCGGCCCGCTCGGCCATCATTATGATGGTGGCGTTGGTGTTGGCCCGGACTATGTCCGGCATGATGGAAGCGTCAACCACCCGGAGATTGTGCAGGCCGTGCACCTTGCAATACTGGTCCACCACGGCGGTTGGGTCCGTCGCGGGACCCATCTTGCAGGTGACCGAGGTGTGACCGGCGATGCCAGCGTTCTGCATCAGCCAGGCATCCAGGGAGTCGTCATCGGCCAGGTCCGCATCGGTGGGCGACAGGCGCTCTGCCAGCAGGTCCTTGAAAGCCGGATGCTCGAAAATCGCTGCCGTGCGCCGCACGGCGTCGCGGAAACGCGCGGTATCCCTGGGATTAGACAGGAACCGGAAGTCCAGGTCCGGCTGCACCGATACGTCAGCGGACACCAGGGTCAGCCGGCCCTCGCTGTAGGGGTATTCCAGCCGGCATCCGACGCGGATGTTGGGCGCCTCCCGGCTCTCCGGATACGAGGTCGTGGGCTGGACCTGGATGTCGTTGCGGTCGGACGATCCGTCGGCCGTGAATCGCAGCCCCACCTGGTTGCGCGGCGCATCGGGAGCCAGGTGGTGGTCGGGTTGCGAGCGGAACACGATGGACACCGACGGGTGGTTCTTCATGCTCCGGCCAACCCCGGGCAGGTCGTGGACCGGCTCGATACCCAACGGGCGCAGTTGCTCCGCGTCGCCCACGCCTGATAGCAACAGCAGTTGCGGCGACGCGATCGCTCCGGCGGCGAGCAGGATCTGGTCGCCGTCAATGACGAATGTCTCTCCCCCACTCTGAACCTCCACTCCGGTGGCGCGCTTGTCTTCAAACATGATGCGCCGCGCCACCACGTTGGCCCGGATAGTCAGGTTCAGCCGGTGGCGGCAGGCGTCGAGATACGTGATGGCCGTGCTCATGCGCACGCCGCCCGGGTTGTTCAACGGCATGGCGCCAACGCCGGTGGCGTCGGGGTGATTCATATCCGGGCTTTCCGGGAAGCCGGCGTCCCGGCACGCCCGGTAGAAGGCCGCCTGCAGGGGCAGCCAGGTTTCCCGGTGATGACGCCAAACGGGTATCGGCCCGTCCGAGCCGTGAAAGTCGTCCCGGATGTCGGCGTCGTTTTCCAGCCGGCGGAAGTAGGGAAGCGTGTTCTGGTAGCTCCATTCGTCGTTGCCGGCCTGAGCCCAGCCGTCGAAATCCTCCGGGGCTCCGCGCAGCAGGATCTGGTGGTTGATGGCGCTGCTCCCGCCCGTGACCTTGCCGCGGGCCACGTGCAGCGGGCGCGTCTGCTGCGCGGTGGACTTCCCGACCAGTGACCAGTTGTGCGCCGCTCCCTCCTCGGACGCCGCCTGGTTCATGTCGTATTTCAACTCATCAGGCAATTGGTCCGGGCCGGGATAGTCGGGCCCGGCTTCCAGCAGCAGCACGGACCGGCTGGGGTCTTCCGACAGACGGTTGGCGAGCACGCAGCCCGCTGATCCGGCGCCAACGATGATCACGTCGTATTTCATGCCCTCGCGTCCTCGCGTTACGTGTCGATGCGGTATGCCCGGACCGCCGTATCATGCAGCAAGTTCGCCCGCTCGCTGGCGCTGTAACTCCGGGAAAACCGCTTGAAAGCGTTGTACATCACGTTGTACGAGAACGAGACCTTGTCCGGCGGGAAGTTGCTCTCGAACATGCAGCGATCCGGACCGAAGTGTTCGATGCAGTGGGACATCCACGGAGTCATGGCCTCGGCCAACTCCTCCGACCCGATGGGCTCGGCGCGAGCGTGCCAGCCGAACCCCCAACGGGGCATCCCCAACCCGCCCAGCTTGCACGTGACGTTGGGACACTCCGCCACCGCGCGGATGCCGTCGCGCCAGGCCGGTATGACCTCGTCGTCCTTGCCGGCGTAAATCCCGGTGCGGCTGACTCCGCCCACGTGGTTGAGGATGATGGATACCTCCGGCACCGCCCGCGCAAACTCGGCAAGCTCGTTCAGTTGGGGGAAGGACAGCATCACGTCCAGCGACAGACCCATGCGGGCCAGCGCCCGGGCTCCGGTCCGGAAGGTCTCGTTGGACATGATCCCCTGGGTCTCGCGGTTTTCAATCAGGGGGTCCGGGCTCCAGGTCACGTTGTGCCGGATGCCCTTGAAACGGTTCGGGCTCGCTGCCTGCAACGCTTCCAGCACCCGGGCCACGTCATCCCCAAGCTTGAGGTCGGCGTGACCCACGATGGCCGCCGCCGCCCGGGCCTCGCCGTAAGTGCCGCTGGCGCTGGCCGCCGCCAACCCCTGCACAAATTCCACCTCGCCCACCGGCTGCAACTCCGCCGGTCCGTCGGCGCGATACATCGACCGGGCCTCGACGAAGACGGTGGACCGGACGTTGTGGCCCGAATCAAGGTCGGCCATCAGCTCGTGAAGCAGGTAGCGGTGGTAGGGGACGCTTTGCATACGCCGGTCCCAGAAGTGGTGGTGCGGGTCGCACAGCGGGATGTCGGGCTCTATCGGGTCTTCCTGGGTCAGGGCCAGCCAGTCATTATCTCCAAAAGGCACGTCAATCCCTCCAATTTGGGGTGGTTCGGGCCAATGATACCACCAGTGCGGAACGGCTCGGCGGCGCTAGCGATTGTCCTTGTCCTCAGCATCATCCGCGTTCAACCGCTCTTCCAGGCGCTTGAGCGTCTCCCGGGTTGCTCGCAGTTCGCGCACCAGGTCCTGCCGGGAGACCGGCTCCAGCCCTTCCTGAAGATTGCCTCTCTTGGTCTCGTCCAGGCTGTTGATGATAATGGCGATGAACAGATTGATGACCACGAAGGTGCCCACCACGACAAAGCTGACGAAATATACCCACGCCAAGGAATGTCGCTGCATCGCAGTATCCATGACGTCGGTCCAGCCGTCCAGCGTGATGATGTTGAACAGGGTGAGAAGCGAAATCGCCAGGCTGCCCCAGTGCTCGGGATCGTGCTGGTGGAAGAGGTGGAAGCCCATGATGGCGTAGATGTACACCACGATGCTCATCAGCATGATCACGTGGCCGACGCTCGGAATGGAGCGCACCAGGGCCGCCACGATGAGCCGCAGGTCCCGTATCGCCGAGATCAGGCGCACCACGCGCAGCAAACGCGCCAGCCGCGCGATCATCGCAAACTGGCCGGTGGCGGGTATCAGGGCAAAGACGATCACCATGAAGTCGAAGATGTTCCAGCCGTCCCGGAAATAGTCCTGCATCCGCGGCCACAACGCTACCATCTTGAGAACGGCTTCAACGATAAAGATCCCCAGGGCGATCTGGTTTCCCAACTCCAACCAGTGTCCGTAGGCGTCAGCGATGGACGCGATAGTTTCCAGGCCCAGCAGAACGCCGTTGGCGATGATGACGGCGATGATGAAATACTCGAACCAGCTGGAGTTGACCAGGCCCGCCGAGATTTTGACCAGTTGATTCATGAGACCGCGCTGCAGCGTTGAAAAGTCGCACACATTTTACGGCAGCCGAGCCTCAAACCCCTGGTGGCGGCAAACAACCAATCGCCGGGAATCCCTCACGCGCACCACTTCGCCTAAACTGTCATTGCGAGCGCAGCGCGGCAATCTCGTCGGGGCAAGGAACGCTGCTGCGGGAACGAGATCGCCACGTCGCTGCGCTCCTCGCGATGACAAACCGGGTACGCATGAGGGCTCGGGGCAAAGGCAAATCTTGCGGAACTGTCCCGAAAAAAGCCCCAGAGAGGTCAACGGGAGGGCAGTACGGGCTGGCCGTTCTCAATCCTCAGCACGAACCGGTAGTCGTAGCCCAGCTCACGAATGCGCTCGCCGCCGTCCCCCCGGTCAAACACGGCCACAACCTGCCTGACCACCGAGCCCGCTTCCTCCACGGCCCGGATGCACCGGATGAGCGAATCGCCGGTGTAGCAAGTGTCGTCCACAACTGCCACCTGGGGCTCGAGGTTGCCTTCGATCCGGTTGAGCATCCCGTATGCCTTGGCCTCGGCTCGCACGTAGAACCCGGTGCGCGGCACGCCGGATTGATGTACCACCGCGGCCACCACGGGGATTGCCGCCGTTGCCGGTCCGCCGATGCAACGCACCTCGTCGGCCAGCATGTTGCCGATGATCCGCCCGGCCAGAATACTCCCCTCCGGTGTGAGCATGAATGCACGCCCATTGACGTACCAGTCGATGGTCCGGTTGTCCTCCAGGACAAACCGCCCGCGATGAATATGCGGGCGCACCAGTTCGGCGATGGCTTGCCGGCTGTTCATCATTGAGCCTGCGTGTTGGGGTTGCCTCAACTCCGGTCCCGCTCCCCTTCCGGAACCGGCATACCGGGACGCCAGCCCCGGGGCGCCGGGTGCCCCCGCCGGTTATGTCGGCCCAAGGCCCAGAGGAAAGCGGTTATATCTATGCCGGCCCGTTCTATTTCTCTGCCTAACAAAGCGGCATTTATCGGAACGCTGCCCCAATCGGTGAGTGTGATGGTGACAACGCCGTTGGTCATATTGACATGACTGCCCCGACCACGTCTTCGGCGACTGGCTCGCTCGCTGACTATCCGGAATCCGTACCGGCGCAAGACAGCTAGAGCTTCCGCGAATGTCACGTTCCTAATCGGAACCGGCATCGCAGTTAACCCACACCTGCGCAGACTCTACCAAGTAACCCTGCGGCTCCCAATCCCGCTTAATCTGTTCTGTTTCAGCGGCCACATCCACTTGGGGACGCTCAGCAACTTCCAAAAAGAGTTCGATTGCGTCCTGAATCATGTACAGGGCTTCGTCCCAGTCTTCGCCTTGCGACGCGCAGCCCGGCAGCGCGGGCACGAACACTGCATATCCGGTTTCCTCGGAACAGGACAGCAGCAGTACCTCAAACTCCTCGGCCTGGGGCATTGCGTCGTCTTTCGGCAACTCCGACTGGTCGGTTCTCGTAACCATTCCGCCATCCTCCACAGCAGCGCAGTACGCGGGGTGAACATCATTCACCCCGCCAAAGTCAGAGCGTTCAGAGGCTACCGCCCCATGGCGTAGCCGTCCCGCCGCAGGTCGGCGCCGCCGAACAGGCTGCCGCGCTCACGATCAATCTCGATGGCGCACAGCGAACCCATCCGTGGCGTCCACTCGTTCCACACGTCGACGTCGTGGCCGCGTTTCCGCAGGTCGTCCACTACGGACGGTTCGATGCGGGATTCGACACCCACCAGGCCGGGACGGTAGGCGTGCGGCCAGAAAGAGTTGGGGAAGCTCCAGGTGGAGGCGCGGGGAGCCTCAATGGCCTGCTGCACATCCATGCCGAATTCGGCGACGTTCAGGAACAGTTGCACCATGGACTGGGGCTGCACGTCGCCGCCCGGCGTTCCGAAGGGCATCCACGGCTTGCCGTCCTTGAACGCCATGGCCGGATTAGGAGTCAGGCGCGGCCGTTTCCCGGGGGCGAGGCCGGCGGGGTGGTCTTCATCCAGCCAGTTCTGCGCGCCACGAGCCGACACCATGAACCCCAGGCCCGGCACGATGGGCGCTCCGCCGAACCCGTCGCTGGGCGTGGCCGAGAAAGCGTTGCCCCAGCGGTCCACCGCGCAGATGTACGAGGTGTCAGCGGACAACGGGCCGGCCACCGGCTCCGGTTTGCGGGCCGCGTGACCGCTGCCCGCCTGGAACGCCCAGGGATCTCCGGCGTCGGGCATCTCGGGGTGGGCCCGGCGGAGGTCGATCTCCTTGCGTCGTATCTCCGCATATTCGCGGGAGAGCAGGCCGGCCATGGGCACGTCCACGAAATCGGGGTCGCCGTAATAGGCGTGACGGTCGGCGAAAGCCAGCTTGAGAGCCTCCAGCACGGTGTGGATATACTCGGCGGAGTTGTGGCCCATTCCCTGGAGGTCGCAGCCTTCCAGGATGCGCAGGGCGTGGAGGTTCATCGGCCCCTGGCACCACGGCCCGCAGGCGTACACGTCGATGCCCTTGTAGTCGATCATTGGCGGAGCGTCCACCCCCACGGAGAAGGCCGCCAGGTCGCTCATGGACAGCCATCCGCCCTGGCTCCGGATGAACGCGACCATCTCCTCGGCAATGTCACCCTTGTAAAACAAGTCTCGGGCTTTCCGTATGGCGGCCTCACGGCCTTGCCCGGCTGCGGCGCGCTCCGCGTCGATCATGCGCCGGAAGGTGCGGGCCAGGTCAGACTGCACCAGGAGATCGCCGACGCCCAGGGCCTTGCCGTTGGGGTAGAAGATCTCCATGGTACTGGCCCACTGGCTGGTATCTCCTTCGTCGAGGATGATGTTGTCGCCGCTGCTGACCAGGGCGCGGTGCAGCGTGGCCGGGATCGGGAAGCCGTGGGAGGCCAGTTCCAGCGCCGGCGTGACCACTTGCTCGAAGGTCATGGTGCCGTACCGGCTCAGCGCGGTGAGCCAGGCGTCCGGCGCGGCCGGCGTTACGGTGCGCATCACCCCGTGGGGTATGTCGCCGCCGTGTTCGCGCCGGAAATAGTCGATGGACGCCTCGGCCGGCCAACGACCCAGGCCGCTGATTTCCCTGGTGTCGCCGGACTCGGCGTGGTGGATGATGATGGGAGCCACGCCGCCAAAGCTAGTGTACTGGGGCAGCGTCACGTTGATCACGATGCCGGCCGCCACGCCGGCGTCAATGGCGTTGCCGCCGTGCTCGAGAATCCGGTAGCCGGCCGCAGTAGCCAGGTAGTGACCGGTGCTGACCATGTGGGTGACACCGCCCACCAGGGGGCGGTAGCTTCTGAGTCCGATGGGCATAACAACCTGCCTTCGCGGTGAATCCGCAGGAAAATACTGCCGTGTTTACTGGCCGGCAGTATAGGGCATCGGCGAAGAGGCCGCCAGATTGCTGACATTCTCCCCTTGCGTCAATAGAGACTGTCAATTTATCATCGCCACGAAATCACAGTCCCGAAGATCCTTCGAGCCATGACCGAACTGAAAACGATAGACGTCACTCAAACTGGTGTTTTCGAAGGGGATTGCCTGGAGCTAATCCCTAAACTGCCGGACGCCAGCGCTGGAGGATGCCAGCCATGTCTACGCCCGCCTTTGCCGACCTTTTCGCCCAAGTTGCCCCAGATCAGGACGGCATCACTGCTGATGCGCCGCTCAAGAGGCGTAGGTCACCGTCGGGACAAGCCACTACTCGGTTGGTGCTCTCCGCCCATGTTGGCAACAATGCCGACGTTTTTCCTGAGATACTAAAACTCCATGTCCCCACCGGATCGATCATCGCCGACGTTACCTATGGAAAAGGGTCATTCTGGCGGCAGGTACAAGCAACGGATTATACCCTGTTCACGTCTGACATAGCGGACGGCACAGACTGCCGCGAACTCCCATACGGCGACGACTCGTTAGATTGTGTCGTGTTAGATCCGCCTTATATGGAAGGGTTCTACCGGAAGAACGACTCAGAGAAAGCAGGCGGTGGCACTCACAAGGCTTTTAGAGATCACTACTCAAACGGTAGCGAAGAACCTGCTTCCAACGGCGCAAAATGGCATGGAGCCGTGCTCGAAATGTACAAGCAATCAGGCACCGAAGCTTATCGCGTATTGCGTAGTAAGGGCGTCCTGATTGTTAAGTGCCAGGACGAAGTAAGCGCCAACCGACAGCACCTAACGCACGTCGAGATAATCAACGAATACGCTCAGATGGGGTTTTATTGCAAGGACCTGTTTGTTGTGGTCAGGCCAAACAAACCGGGTGTCAGTCGCATCAAGAAGCAGAACCATGCGCGGAAGAATCACTCTTATTTTTTAGTCTTTGAGAAATCTCCGGTTCGATCCCGCTGAATCTGACTAATCTTGACTTATCATCTCGTCCAGTAGCTCAAAAAGGTCAGCCCGGAACGGAGGTCGGGGTGGCCATGACACGTCCACCATAGTAGCCAGCAAATGCTGCCTCTGGTACTCCGTGTACCGAGAGTATCTAGACGCAGGTAAATCTGAGTTCTTGGCGAACGAAAAGCGCCATTCATCACCGAAAGCGAACAGGTTAACGGCCAGTACGTCGAAATCTCCACGCAGCAGGCAAGTAGTGCTCACGACACTCCCATCAGGGAACGCTATCTCACGACGGTCACTCGCGTCCACTTGGGCCTTGCCGATCCAACCTTCTGGGGTTCTCTGAACCGTAGAAGTCTGGAGAGATTTCGACTCCAGGGTGAACCCCCTTCCCTTATAAACAGCCACTCGGTCATTGTGGTGTGCACGGTCATGATCATCGTGCTTGGACACTTCTGAAAACCTTGGGTCCGATAACCAGAGACGTTCCAATTTCATCTCGGCCAAGTATCCGAGCACCATTCCCCTTAAACTTGGGTTGCTGTCTATCAGCTGTGTCAGTTCTTCATCGGTGAAATTCCATCGGGCCAGTATCGAGCGCATCACGTCCGGCGTATTTTCGCCAATACCCTCGAAAAGACGCCCTGGCTCAATTCCCAACGCCGATGCCAACTGCAAGATGGCGGTTAAGGCTGGGTTGCGCTCCCCACGCTCAATGCCGCCGATGTATGATCGATCCAACCCCGCAAACTCGGCAAGATTCTCCTGAGTCATTCCCAGAGATTCGCGCAATCGGCGAACATTGTTGCCGAATACCAGTTTGCCAGCAATGCTCATAATCCGGTATTCTGTTGGCGGTTACAGGCAGCGTCTAGCGACTAATCGTACCATTTGGAGGGACCCACCCATGTACGACCTGCTCATCAAAGGCGGCACGGTAATCGATCCCACGCAGAACCTGAACGGCGCTTACGACGTCGCCATCACCGACGGCAAGATCGCCGCCGTCGCCGCCGACATCTCGGCCGACGAGGCTTCCCGCGTGGTCGAGGTGCGCGGCAGATACGTCACCCCTGGCCTGATCGACCTGCACACCCATGTGTACGAGGGCGTCAACGGCAACGGCGTCAACGCCGACGTGGGCGGCGTCCGCGCCGGCGTCACCACCATGGTGGACGCCGGCAGCAGCGGCTGCGACACCTACGGCGGTTTCCCGGCGCACATCATTCCCAACAACGCCACCGAGGTCATCCCCTTCCTGCACATCTGTCGCACGGGGTTGGCCACCACGCCGGACATCTTCTCGCCCAGCAGCATCGACCTCGAAAGAACCATACAGGTAGTCGAGGAGAGCAACGGAACCATTCGAGGCATCAAGGCCCGCATGGTTTCTCCCGCCCTGGAGATCATGGGTATGGAGATGCCCCGCCTGGCCAAGCGCGCGGCCCGGGAGGCCGGCGTGCGGCTCATGGTGCACATCGGCGACACCGAAAAACGCTATCCCGCCGAGGTGATCCGGGATCTGCTGCCCCTCATGGAGCCGGGAGACATTGTCACTCACTTCTTCACCGCCAACCCGGGCGGCGTGCTGGACAGTGACGGCAACCTGGTGCCCGAGGCGCGCGAGGCCCATGAGCGCGGGGTCTGGCTGGACACCGCCCACGGGCGCGCCAACTTCAGCTTCGACATCGGCGAGCGAGTGCTGGACCAGGGCGTGGAACCCCACTGCATCAGCACCGACCTCACCGTGCCCGGCCGCATCCGCACCGTCCACAGCATGACCGAAATGATGACCCGCTTCCTGGCCATGGGCTTCACCCTGGACCGGGTGGTGGAGATGTGCACCATCAATCCGGCGCGGGCTATCGGCGAAGAAGAGCGCCTGGGCAGCCTGGAAGTCGGCAAGCAAGCCGACGTTTCGGTGCTGGACATCCAGGACGGCGATTGGGTGGTTTACGACGTGCTGGGCAACGGCCGGCAGTCGGAACGGGCGGTAACTCCCGTGTTGTCCGTGAAGCAGGGCGAGGTGTTCGAAGCCGGTTGGGGGCCAAGGCCCTGGGGCTGGGAGCCGGACAACGCCTAGAGACGATATTGACACGCACGAGCAAAGATAAGCAGGAAATACTGAATGAGCATTCGAGGGATCGTGGGCCGCAGGGGCGAAGGTGCACTGCGAGAGGACTACAAGATGGTTGAAGTGATATTGAGTTCCCCCAGAGGGTTCTGCGCCGGCGTGGTGCGGGCCATCGACGTCGTGGAGGAATGCCTGGAGCGGTTCGGCCCTCCCGTTTACGTCAAGCATCAGATCGTGCACAACCCCTACGTCGTGGCTGAGCTGGAGCAGAAAGGGGCCATCACGGTGGAAGAGGTTGACGAGGTTCCCGACGGCTCCCTGGTGGTATTCTCAGCCCACGGCTCGCCGCCGGAGGATTTTGAAAAAGCGGCCGAACGCAACCTCCGGGTCATCGACGCGGTGTGTCCGCTGGTGACCCGGGTGCATAACGAGGCCAAGAAGTACCACCGCGAAGGCAAGAGAGTGCTGCTGGTGGGGCACCAGGGCCACCAGGAGGTCCGCGGGACCATGGGGCAGGCTCCCATGACGCTCATCAACGATTCCTCGCCCCTGTCCGAGCAGGAAGTCAGCGCCGAGATGGACTGGTCGGAGGACACCGAGGTAGCAGTCATCACCCAGACCACGTTGTCCGTAGGCGATACCGCCAACGCCATCGGCGCCATCCAGGAGCGGTTCCCCGGCGCGGTGGTGCGGAACGACATCTGCTACGCGACCACCAACCGCCAGGACGCGGTCACGCAAATGGCGGGGCTGGTTGACGTGGTGCTGGTGATCGGCGCGCAGAATTCGTCAAACTGCAACCGCTTGCGGGAGGTTGCCGAGGCCAACGGCACGCCGGCCTACCTGATCAACGGCCCGGACGAAATCAACCCTGACTGGTTGCTGGGATGCCGGCGGGCCGGAATTACCTCCGGCGCCTCCACGCCCGAAGTCCTGGTGGAAGCGGTGATCGAAGCGCTGGCCCCCGAGAAGGTCACCCTGCTGGAGGGTGCCGAAGAGGACATCACCTTCACGTTGCCCCGGGAACTGCGCTGATCGCCCGCCGGCCGGATTATGGGCCGCTCTGATTGACCGCTGTTTCCTGGAGGTTTAGCCCAGGGCCGGCGGCCAGTGCGTTTGCCTCCGCTGGGCCGCGCTCAGCACCCAGCACGTGCTCAGCTCTACTTTGCCCGCGTTTTCCCGCGCCTGTTGGTAGGCCTCCATGAAGTTGGAGGTGAGGATGCCGGCTGGCAGCGCAAACAGGCCGATGCCCAGCAGGGCGATGAAGCCGGCGATAACCCTCCCGACCAACGTGCCCGGCACTACCTCCAGGGACGGCAGCGTGGTCAGGATCACCACCGAGGCCCACAGCGAGTCCCCGATGGACCCGAACTGTTCGTGGTTCCCATTGGGCAGGTTGGTCTCCGCCGAGTGCATCAGGTAGCCCGCCGCCAGCCAGAACACGCTCAGCGTCACCAGCACGCTGATCAACTGCGACGCCGACCGCATCATCACCCGCCCCATCAGGCGCATGGCCGGGAAGCGCCGCCCGGTCATGATCAAGCGAGACACGAGCCGAAAGATCGGCAGCACCTCGACCTCGCCGAAGACGATCATCACCACCAGCGTCGGCCAGATGGCGATGAAATCGATTATCGCCGCGGCGTTGGTGGTAGCGTACCGCAGCCGGCTCTTCCATCCTCCTTGCCGGTAGTTGCGGTGCCAGACGATGCACCACAACCTGATGAGGTATTCAGCGGCAAACACGCTGACGAAAAAGAATTCCAGCCTGCTGTTGCCGATGGCGAGGTTCACCGCGCTGAACAGCACCAGCCCGAAAATTGTGAAGTCGACCACCCTGGCCGCGCCGCCGCTGTCCGCCTCCAGCACGTGAAACACCGCATGCTGGAGACGCACGTATGGATTGGCGTCGGGCAGCCGGCATTGCAGCAGGGAAAACCCGCCGGAAAATATCCCCATGGATTACTGTGCGCCGGTATGGTCAGAGGCAGGATTCACCGGATTCGACCCCATGCGTACCCAGTTTCGCTCGAGTTGTCATTGCGAGCGAAGCGCGGCAATCTCGTGATTGCAACAGGGTCCCTTTCAGTAACGAGATCGCCAAGCCGCTGCGCTCCTCGCGATCACAAACCGGGTAAGCGTGAGCGGATTCAACGAATTGACAGGATTAAGTGTTCTCTACTGCCGGACGGCTCTAATCCTGCCAACCGCAAAATCCGGCTAATCCCGCTTCTGACGGATGGCCCTACATGGCGGTCCGCCCGCCATCAATTACCAGTTCGCTCCCGGTCATGAACGACGCCTCGTCCGACGCCAGGAACAGCACGCCGTAGGCGATGTCCTCCGCCTGGCCCAGGCGACCCAGCGGGGTCCGGTTCAGCCGGTCCTCCCGGCCGCCGGCCGCCAGCAGGTCGGCAGTCATGTCGGTCTCGATGGTGCCGGGATGCACGCTGTTGCAGCGTATGCCGTCGCCGGCGTGCTGAATGGCCGTGGACTTGGTGAACAGCCGCACCGCGCCCTTGGATGCGGTGTAAGCGGAGGAGATGTGGTTGCCCACCAGTCCGGCTACGCTGGAGATGTTCACGATGGAACCGCCGCCGTTGCGCCGCATTTCGGGGATGGCGGCCTTGGTGCCCAGGAAAACGCCCTTGGCGTTGACGCTCATCGTGACGTCCCAGTTCTCCAGCGTGGTGTCCTCAACTCGCTCCGGCATATACACACCGGCGTTGTTCACCAGGATGTCCAGCTTGCCGAACCGCTCCACCGCGGCCCCGATGGCGTCCTTCCAGGACTGTTCGTCGGTCACGTCCAGGTGGACGAACAGACACTCGCCGCCCAGCTCATTGATTTCGGCTTCAACCTGCCGCCCCAGTTCGTCCCTTAGGTCGCCGATGACCACCTTGCAGCCCTCGCGGGAGAACATTCGCGCCTCGGTGGCGCCCATGCCCCGAGCGCCGCCGCTGATGAAAGCCACCTTGTTTTCCAGTCTCATTTTCAATGCCTCGCTGTGATTATTGCTGTCGCAGTTGTTCCAGTTGTTCGCGGAGCCGAGCGATTTCGGCTTCGGCGGCCCGGTGGGCAGCTTCGCTTTCTCGGCGGGCGTCCTCGGTTTCCTGATGCGTCCGCAGCCATTCTCCGGCTGCTGGATCATACAGCCGCAGCTTCAAGTCTGGCGTTACGCAGATCTCCAGCTCCAGCCCCGCGCTGTATCCGCGCAGGATTCCCGCGTCGTCCGTGGTGAGCGGCCGCTCCCGATATTCTGTGCCTTCCAGCGTTTCCATGACGAGAGCCGGCGTAAAGTAGTTTCCGGTCGGGTCGAAGCGCACGTACTCGGTAACGCCCATGTCGGCGTAGATGCGGCGCTTCTCGGTGGCGTCCCGCCGCCAAGTCCTGGAGGATGCGATTTCCATAACGAAATCCGGGACCCGGCCCTCGCGCCAGACCAGCCAGGAGTCCCGTGGGTGGCGGCTGGTGACGCCAAAGACGACGAAGACATCGGGCGCGACTCTGACGTCGTTGCGGTTCATCTGATAGTAGATCAGCAGGTCGCCGCCGACGTAAACGTCGTTGCGTTCGTGGTATCGGACGCGGAGCGTGGACACCGTTTCAGTCAGGGGCGCGTACTGCGCTTCGGATTCGGCCATGGGTTCACCGTCCGAGGATGGGTAGTCGATGGTGAGATCATCAGCCTCATCCTCGTAAGGAACCTGGACCTTTGTGGTTTTGCTGACCATGGGATTAGCTCCAAATGTCTACGGAGGCGCCAAGTTAACGGTCTGCCGACGACGACCGTTTCGCATCTTCATTATAGGCGAGGCCGGCGGCGGATGCCCAAGGCGATAACGCCGGCCAGCAGGGACAGGCTGGCGATGTCCATCGGTTTCGAGCCCCGGCTTGACGGCGCTGCGCAGGCGCCTCCTTCAGCCGTTTTGGCATCGGGAGAGGCTTCCGGCGGATGTCCCGGCCCCAGCGCCACGAAATCCGCAAAGGCCATCCAGGCCGGGGCGGTGCGGGTGCACAGCCCCGTTCTGTTGCCTTTCCAAGTATAGACGATGTAGTTCTGTCCTTCTTTGAACTCGTAGCCGCAGGAAATTTCGCTGCGCTCGGTTTCGACGGTCAAGGTGGGCCAGCGCGGCCCCTTCCAAACCCGGGTAACCCGGAACTCCACCGTCACCAGCGCCGCCAACGAGAGCCGATACGGGGAAGTGCCGCTGAATTTCACCGAAGTCACTTCTCCGGCAAACACCGCATCGGCACGCTCCAGAGCCTCGGCCGGCGAGCCGGAGCGAGCGCAGGAACAGGCGTGGGCCGGTTCCGCTCCGGCCAGTAACGCCAGCAGCGCCGCGGCCAGTCCTGCGACCAGCGCCAGTCGGTTAGCCGAGATCAGCGCCAAGCCGCTATGGTTGCTGTTGTGACAGTTGTTCGCGGAGCCGGGCGATTTCGGCTTCGGCGGCAAGACGCCTGGCCTCGCTGGATTGCAAGGCCGCCTCCGCCGCCTGACGGCCGGCCTCGCTGGATTGCAGGGCTGCTTCCGCCGCCCGCCGGCCAGCTTCGCTTTCCAGGTGGGTAGTTAGCCATTCACCCGTCGCCGGGTCAAAGAGCCGCAGGTCCAGACCGGGCAGCACACAGATGTCCAACTCGAAGATTGCGCTGTAGCCCCGCAGTATGCCGGCCTCATCCGCAGCGACCGGCAGTTGCCGATACTCGCCATCCACCAGACGCTCGCCCACCAGGGGCGGCGTAAAGAATCGGCCCGTGGGGTCAAAGCGCCAGTATTCGGATACGCCCATCCCGGCGTAGATGTCTCGCTTTTGGGCAACGTCCCGCCGCCAGGTGCTTTGCGACGCAATTTCCATCACAAAATCCGGAGCCTTGCCCTCGCGCCACACCAGCCAGGAATCGCGAGGATGGTTGCCGGACGCGCCAAAAACCGCATAAACGTCCGGAGCGATGCTCAGGTCATTGCGGTTGATGCGGTAATAGATCAGCATATCGCCGGCGACGTACACGTCGGGCCGATCATGATAGCGAACCCGGAGGGCGGAGACGGTGTTGGTCAAAGGGATGTACTGAAAGTCGGTTTCGGCCATGCGCTCACCGTCTGCGGAAGGATAATCGATGGATAGGTCGTCCACCTCCTCATTCTCATTGCGGTGCGCGCCGACCTGCCTTGATAACTTGTTGACCATGAGGCGCTACTCCATCGCGGGCGCATGGGCCGTGTGGGATCCGGTTCCACGGGCTACTGCGCGAACAGGCCACCGTCGATCACCAACTCGCTGCCGGTCATGAACGATGATTCGTCCGACGCCAGGAACAGGACGCCCCAGGCCACGTCCTCGGCCTGCCCGACCCGACCGATGGGCGTCCGGTCCAGCGACGCCTGCCGCGCCGCGTCGTCGCGCAGCAGCGTGGGCGTGGTCATGGGCGTCTCGATGATGCCCGGGTGCACCGAGTTGCAGCGGATGCCCTCAGCAGCGTACTGGATGGCGGTGGACTTGGTGAACAGCCGCACCGCGCCCTTGGTCGCGCCGTAGGCCGGCGCCCGCCAGCTTCCGATCAGGCCGGCCACGCTGGAGATATTGATGATGGAGCCGCCGCCGGCCTTGCGCATCTCGGGTATGACGGCCTTGGTACCCAGGAACACCCCCTTGGCGTTGATGTCGAAGATGTTGTCCCACAGCTCTTCGCTGGTGTCCTCGATGCCCACCTGCCGGTAGATGCCGGCGTTGTTCACCAGGATGTCCAGCTTGCCGAAGCGCTCCACGGCGGTGCTGACGGCGGCGTTCCATTCGTCTTCGCTGGTGACGTCGAGTTTCACGAAGACGCACTCGCCGCCGGTCTCGTTGATTTCCGCCTCCAGCTGCCGGCCCTCGTCTTCGAGAACATCGGCGATGACCACCTTGCAGCCTTCACCAGCAAAGAGCCTGGCCTCGGCGGCCCCCTGCCCCCGCGAGCCGCCGCTGATCAGGGCAACCTTGTTTTCCAAGCGCATGACAAACACCTCGAGATTTCCCGCCTTCTCGGCGGTCGACTTTGGCTGTGCGTTTCAGTTCAAACGGATCGCCTCGATTGTAGCCCAGCGCAACGGCCAGTCAAGCGCGACGGGATGCGACCCGTCCAACGGTGGGCCCGGATCCATACTCTTTATGCCAGCTCACTGAGCACCCAGGCGGAGGCAGGGTTATACTATCTTGCCAGCATTATCGGAGAATCAATGGCAAGCGGGAAGGGCTCTTGCCAGCCAAGTGTGCAAGCGCCCAATATTCCGCACGATTTCTTCAAGCCGCCTTAGCCGCGTCGCCGCAATTCAGGCGATTGTCCAATAGGGGACCAACACTATCAGCACGCAAACGGCGCAGGTCGAGCAACGGGAGATAAACAAAGCATGGTTCATGGCCGTGCTGGCGCTCACCGTCTTCGCCACCATCAGCGCGATCCTGATTGTCCCGCCGCTTCTGGTGGAAATCGCGACCGATCTGGACATATCGGTGGCCGTGGCCGGTCAGTTGGCCACCGCAACCTTCGCGGCCTGGGCGGTCACCGGAGTATCGGCCGGTCCGCTGTCCGACTCGTTCGGCCGCCGCCCGGTGGCACTGGTGTGCCTGGCGGTGCTCTCTATATCAATGCTGGGTTGCGCATTCGCGCCGAACCTGGAAATGCTGATGGTGCTGCGAGTCCTGACCGGTCTGGGCGGGGGCGTGATACCACCCAACATTGTGGGGTCGGTAGCCGACGTCATTTCCCCCGCCAGGCGGGCGCGGGCGGTGAGCGCCCTGCTGTCGATCCAGGGTCTGGCCGCGGCCATCAGCGTACCACTGGTAGCCGTATTAGCTGACGTGGGCGGATGGGAACTGGCGTTCATCGTGTACGGCAGCGTGCTGGTGTTCGCGCTGGTGGCAAACTTCCTGTGGCTCCCCAGGGAGCGGGGAGAGCGAGTCCGGAACTTCGCGTACCTTTCCAGGTACAAGTCGCTGGTGTCGCTGCGGTTCTTCCGCGTGGCAGTGCCGGTAAACGTTACGCAACGCATCGCCTTCTGGGGGAGCATCAGTTTCTTCGCTGCCTACCTGATAAATACCTTCGACCTCAGCGTGGGCTTCGTGGCCCTGCCGCTGGCGATAACCTCGCTTGGGCAGATGACCGGCAACTACAGCGCATCCTACGTGGCAAACCGGAGGTACCGCGCGCTGATCATCGCCGCCTGCGGCGTCGCCGGCGGGGCATTCGGGTTCGTGGTGTTTTCCGTGGATATGGGGCTGTGGGCAACCGTGGCCGTGGCGACGCTGAGCACCGGCCTGCTGAGCGTGTCTTTCCCGATCCTCATCGCCGCCAGCACCGAATATTCCGGCGAGTCCAAGGCCACCGGCGTGGGCCTCATGGGTTTCAGCAACCAGGGTGGCGGAATGCTGGGCGCTGCCATAGCGGGGGCGCTGTTGGCGAACGTAGGGTACATGGGTATCGGCTACATGTGCGTCGGCGCAACCGTCGTCAGCGCCCTGCTGACCACCCTCTTCGGACGCCAGTTCGGGGAGACGGCGGGCCAGAGCAAAGGGTAGATGGGCTTGAACGGCTGGCACGGGCCGGCTTCGGCACGAGATGGCGCTGTGACATGAGCCATCCGCGAAGCGCGCTCCGGTAAAATATGTTCATGTTGACAATGCTGCGCGCCCCTGGCCGCCCATTCCGGTTGCTTTCTCTTCCGCGACCCGCTCTGCCCGGGATGATCGTAGTCCTCGCGTTCTCGATCTCCCTGGCAGCCTGCTCCACCGGCCAGCCGGCCGCGGACTTCGCCCTGAAAACCTTCAAAGGCGAGGAGTTCCGCCTGTCCGAACAACGAGGCAAGGCCGTGGTCATCAACTTCTGGTACCCGTCCTGCCCGCCCTGCCGCGACGAGATGCCCGCCTTCCAAGAGGTTTGGGAGGAGCACCAGGGCCGCGACGTGCGCTTCATCGGGCTGTTCGTGCCCCAGGGCTTCGACACCGAGGTCGAGGCTCGGCAGTTCGTCGATGAGTTCGGCCTGACCTTCGACTTCGCCACCGACGTCCGCGCGATGGTGGCCCAGGAATACGCGGTGCAGTTTTTTCCCACCACCTACTTCATCGACCAAGCCGGCCGGATACACAAGATCGAGATCAGCCGAATGGATGTCGACACGCTGACCGAAATACTGGACGACCTGCTCTGATGGTCGATGTGCTGGGCATCATCCTGCTCATCATCCGCTGGGCGCACGCGCTGGCCGCGGTGGTGTGGATCGGCGGCAGCCTGTTCATGCTGCTGGCCGGCCTCCCCGCGCTGCGCACCGCCGACGCAAGCGGACTGGTGGGAAGGGCACTGGCTACCGAGTTCCGGCCCATCGTCGTCACCGCTATAGCCGTGCTCATTGTGTCCGGCGTGATCCTGACGGTGGATCGCTTGACATCCGACGCTGCCGGCATGGCCTATACGATGGTCCTGGTCGCCAAAATCCTGCTGGCGGTGTACGCTTTCATCGTGGCCTGGTTGCAGCCGCGACGCCGGGATCGGCCGTCCGGCGGCATCGGGGGCGCGATGACCGGGCCGGTGGCGCTGACCATAGCCGGCGTGCTGGTCATTGGTCTGGCCGACATCCTCACCTGGTTATTCGAGAAAGGGCTGGCGGGATAACCTGACCGGGGGTGAACGAATTGAGAACCGACCTGCTGGACATACTGGCCTGCCCCGTCTGCAGGGGTGCCCTAACCCTCGAAGCGGAGACCATCGCGCCGGACGACGCGCCGGACGCCGGAGAGGTGCTCACCGGGACGTTGACCTGTGCCGCCTGCGGCGAGGTCTATCCCATCAGCGACGGCATACCCAACCTGCTCCCGCCCGACCTGCGGGAGGCGGAAGGAATACGAGGATGACGTGCTGCCATAGCCTCGATTCCGTGAGGTGTACGATGATGATCGACTTGGACAAGCTGTACCTGGAACACGCGCTAAAAGGCGAATACCGCAAGCTGTACGAGCATCTCTGCAAGATTACGGAATCCGAGTGGTGCGCCACTTTCAGCCAAGTCGAGGCCATTGTCGGGTTCAAATTACCCCCGTGGGCGCGTGAATACAGCCCCTGGTGGTACGACAGCGGGTTTGATCAAGTCAGGGCCTGCCTAGCCGCCGGATGGAAGGTGGCGAAAGTTGACATAGAGGCTGAGACAGTGTTGTTCTGGCGGAAGGATTCGCCGGCCTTCCGGAATCGCGGTCTCGATGAAGTGTGGCCAGCCCGTTCCTTGGGCCCATGGCCAGAAGACTTGAGCCTGCGACGTGAAGACCTCTACGACGAGAGGCTTTAGCTCCCCGATGTTTGTTGACACCAACGTGCTGGTAAATTCTCGTGCTGCCGGAGCACCGCATCACGAAATCGCCAGGGAACTGTTGACCACTGCACGTCAGGGAGCGGAACCGTTGAGGATCAGCCGCCAAGTTGTACGTGAGTATCTGGCGGTGGTCACCCGCCCGCAAATTTGGTCAGGGCCATTAACTTCCAATGAGGCCCTCCATGACGTGAACTGGCTACTCAACGACTTCGAGATACTCGAAGACGGGATAGCGGCAACTGGGTGGCTACTCACGCTGCTTCGAGAAATCCCCATTGGCGGGAGGCAGATCCACGACGCCAACATTGTCGCAACCATGCTGGCCCACGGAGAGCGTCGTCTTCTCACGTTCAACACCGCCGACTCTCGCCGGTTTGGCGACCGGATAGAATTGGTCGCCTACTGACAGCCAAACCCATTGCAAAAAACAAGGGCGAATGATCATTCGCCCCTGCCGAGAAATCGATACGTGCGGGGTTAGCCGCTCGTCAGGATCGCCGCCACCTCGGTCGCCAGACCCTCGGCGCGTTCCCGCAGGGCGGGACGGTCCAGGTTCTCGATGGGATGCTGGGTGAAGATCGTCGGATAGTCTTCCGCCCCCCACATTTTGGCCATGGCGTTGGCCGTGGGGATGAACCGGTCGGTGCAGATGGTGGCGGAGGGGAGGCCGGCCTTCTCAACGTGGATTCCGTCGTGCACACTGCACGCGCTGCAGCTCCCTCAATCGCCGATGGCGACCACCACCGAGTCGACGTTGGCCACCAATTCCTCCAGTTCCTGCGGGTCGGCGGGTCGCGACGCGCTGGGCTTGCGGAGCCAACGCACCTCGCGAATCTCGTAGCGGTTGCGCAGGACTTCGGCCAACTCTTCGAGCAGCACGTCCGCGTTGCGCTTGCTGTCGTCGATGAGGCCCACCCGAGTGCCGGCCAGGGTGGGCAGGCGCGGCGCGCCGTCGAAAGGCGCAATGATCGGCTCGGTGGTCGGGTTGACCAGCGTGTATTGTTGGGTTGCCATGTTCAGTTCTCCTTTATGCAGCCAATCGTTCAGCGTCGTTGATGTAAGTGGCTGTTTCCCGGATGCGACGTTCCGTATCCTCCAGAGGTTCGCAAAGGCCCAGATAGAAACAATCGCCATGCAATACGCCCTGCCTCGAATAATAGCGCCCAACCAGGCTCTGCACTTCGGGGTTTCGACCCGCCAGGGCCCGCAATTCAGCAGAGGTTTCCGGCGTCCTTTCAGGTTCATTGCCGGTACGCGCCAGGATGAGGGCGTCAGTGGCTCGCTTGGTCGCTCCCCAGGCCTTTTCGGCAGCGTTCCGTATTGTGCCCAGCTCCAGCATTTCCAAGGCGTCTTCTTGGAGCGTGCGAGCGTCGGCAAAAATGGCGTCGGCTCGGTGGCTGAGGGAGGTCATGCGTTCACCTGTTCCCGGGCGTTTATGATCAGACGGGACGGACTGCCTTGGTGACGGCGGTTGAGCCCACCTTCGGTCCCCAGCTGGGTATCACCGACGAGGAGTTGGACTCCTCACCGCCGGCGAATACTACCAGAATATCGTCCGGTTCGGGAATCAGGGGAACCATCTCCGCCTCATCGCCCGGCTCCACGTCGCCGCGCAGAACCAGCCCGCGTTTCAGGTCGGCCACGGAGCGCTGGATGTTGGCGTGCAGGTACTCCCTGACCTGTTGCTTCGTCCAGTCCCGCCACAGGTTGCTGTTGCCGGCGATGGTGATCCCCACCTGCCCCTGGCGGATGCCCACGGAAACGTCGCCCACCGATCCGGAGGTGGACATCGACGTTCCCAACGACGACGCCACGTCCGCAATAGCGTACAGGATGGCCTCAGGCCGCCCCACCGACCTCACTTGGCGCGGAGCTTCACTGGCGAACACCGTAACCGTGCTGTCCCCGGCGTCGAAGCCGCGGTCAACGTGCAGGGGAGTCCAATGGGTTTCGCCCTCCGCCTCGGCGATGCAGTAGGTGTACTTGCCGGGGTGTCCGATGACGCTCCGGTCGAACAGGCCGGGGATGGCGGCGCAGGCATTCATCAGGATGAGCCGAATGGCGCGGCCGATGGTGCCGTTGGCGCGGTTGCCCGGTCCGAACAGGTTGTTGCGGCTGTTCAGCCCGATCTGCTCCCGGATCGGGCCGTTGACGATGCACAGCACCGCCGCGCCGCCCATGCTGGACGACGGCCCCACCAGGTTGAACACGGGGTCCAGCATGGCCTCGGTGGCGGCCAGCACCACGGGGAAATACTCGGGCAGGCAGCCGGCCATCACGGAGTTGGCCGCCGCCTTTTCCACCGTTATCACCCGGCGACGTTCCGGCAGTTCACCAATCACGTCGTCGAGATTTCGGCCGGAGTAACCGATGAACTCGGCCACGCGAGCGGTCGTGGGAGGCACCACGGGCAGGCCGTCGCTCCAGCCCAGCTCGTAGCCCTTCTCGATGGCGGACAGGGCGTCGTCCCAGGTGGTGGTGGTTATGTCGGTGAAATTAGTGGTCAATTTGGTTGCCTCTAGTGGTCGCTGGTTACATTGGCTATGGCAAGCAGCTGTTCAGCAAAGTCCAAAGTTTGCTGCTGCCGTACAATCAATTCCAAAACAGACAGAAACCCTTGGTCCGCATCGGCGTGAATGCGCATCGCCACTTTTAGGGAGTCATTAAGTTCAGCATTGTTGGTCTCGTCAGCCAGTCTGCGAATTACAGCCCGCTTGTGCTGATATTTGCCATAATCTTGTCCGTTTGCGATGCCGATCACGCTGATGGCGTGCTTTACGGCCAACCAGAGGACATCGGAGGCAGGCCGACGGCGTCCGCGCGCCATTAGTTGATGGCTGATCTGGATGCAGTCCAACGCTTCTCTGGCGTGCTCCGCTCCGGTCAGCATGGCATTTTCTTTTCCAGCAGGGCCTGCATCCAGTCCGCGAATTCGGTGGCAGAAGGACGGCAGAACAAGAACTCGTGCAATTCCATAAAGTCGTGGCTGGCGTTATCGCGGAATATGCCCGCGGCGCCGTATTTCAGCTTGATCTTCCCGGCAGCCTTTTCCTGATCATCCAGGATGTCGATGGATGCCAGAATATCGTCGTCGGTCCCGTGGGGCAACCCGCGCTGTTTGAGCGTCAGAACTGCGGCCAAGCGGACGGCAGACCACAGTTCAGCGGAGCTTTTCACAGTGTCGGGAACCATCAACTCCCGGTCGGCAGCATCCAGATGCGCCTTTACCTGGCGGTTGATTGTCACGGTCTCGTTGACGTCGGTCTCGGTGGTAGCCATCACGATTGCTCTGGAAGCATCACGGTTTTCCATCGGATTTCCCATGTTATCACCCGACACAGACGAGGGGCGAAAGATCTTTCGCCCCTATACTGCGGTACTGCGGGCGCAAAGTCTATGCCTTGGCGTACTTGGAGAAGCTGCGCAGTTCGCGCGGCGGGTCCATGTGGCTGCCGCGGATGGTGTAGGACACCTCGGACACGTACACGGCGCCGGTGCTGTCCACGGCAATCCCGTGCGGCGCGATGAACTGGCCAGCTCCTTCGCCTTCTTCGGGAGCGCCGAATACGCAGACGCGGTTGCCGTCCCGGTCATAGATCGTGACCCGGTGGCCCAGTCCCGGCGCGTCGTCCACACCGCCCATGCCGTTGAGCTCACCTACATAGATATGGCCGCCCCAGTACACCATGGCGTCCGGACGGTGGATGTTGCTCCACATCTCCGTGAAGTTGCCGTCGGTGTCGAACAGCTGGATGCGGTGGCACTCCCGGTCCACCACGTACACGCGCTCGTCCTCGTCGAAGGCGATGTTGTGCGGGCGGATGAACTGGCCGGCGTCGATGCCCGGCTCGCCCCAGGAGAACTTGTACTGCCCCTCGGCGGTGTACACGTGGATGCGCGAGTTCCCGTACCCGTCGGAGACGTAGATGTCGCCGTTGCTGGGCCGGATGGCCGCGGAGGTGGGCCGGTTGAAGGGCTGGCCGCTCCAGCGGGGCGCCGGATGGTTCTTCTCGCCGATCTCCATCAGCTTCTCGCCGGTGACGCTGAACTTCTGGATAGTGTGGATGCCATCGTCGGCGGCCAGCAGGGTGTCGTCCGCAGCGCTGTAGTACAGCCCGTGGGTGCGGTTCTCGCTGAAGTGGCCCTGGCCGAAGGACCGCTCGAAGTTGCCGTCCTTGTCGAAGACCATGATGGGATGTTCGCCGCGGGTCAGGATGAACACGCGGTCGTCGCCGTCCACGGCCACGCCGGGGCACTCCAGCAGGCGCATGCCGTCCGGCAGCTTCAGCCAGTCCTCGACGAAGGTGTACTGAAAATCTCCCTGGCCATAAGTTTCAGGCATAATCTTCTCCCTTGCAGATGCGTGTTGTAAGTTGTGCGCGGCCAAACCCGACTGTCATTGCGAGCGCAGCGCGGCAATCTCGTCGACGCAACGGGAACGGTAGCGGTCACTGATTGGTTGCGAGATTGCCACGTCGCTGCGCTCCTCGCCATGACAGTCAACCGACCCGGCTCGTCGGGGCTATCTTACTTGCCGCCGCACTACTGGGCAATACACCCGCCGTCGATGACCAGTTCCGCGCCCGTCACGAAGGACGCTTCATCCGACGCCAGGTACAGCACGCCATACGCCACCTCGATGGGATGCGCGCGCCGTCCCAGGGGCACCAGCGCCAGCCGCTGCGCCGCGACCTCCGGGTCGGCGTAGGTCGATTCGCTCATGGGCGTCATTATCGGCCCGGGGTGCACCGAGTTGGCGCGGATGCCCTCGTGGGCGTGCTGCACGGCGGTAGCCTTGGTGAACAAGCGCACCGCGCCCTTGGATGCGTTGTACGGATGCGACCGGGACCACGCTCCGGTCATCCCCGCGATGGAAGAGATGTTGATGATCGACCCGCCGCCGGCCCGCCGCATGGCCGGGATAGCCGCCCGGGTTCCCAGGAACACGCCCTTGGAGTTGATGTCCATCACTCGATCCCATTGCTCAACGCTGGTGTCTTCCAGCGAGATATTCCGCGCGCCGCCCTCCACGGAGATGCTGATGCCGGCGTTGTTCACCAGCGTGTCCAGCTTGCCGTAGCGTTCTTCGGCTAATGCGACGATGGCCTGCCAGTCCGTTTCGCTGGTAACGTCCAGGTGGGCATAGGCCACGTCGAGGCCCTCGGCACGGCAATCCGCCTCTACCTGCTGCCCCAGATCGTCCAGGATGTCGCCGAAGACAACCTCCGCTCCCTCTCGGGCGAACAGGCGCACTTCCTCGGCGCCCATGCCGCGTGCGCCGCCGCTGATGATCGCTACCTTGCCATCCATTCGGCCCATGATTTACCTCCCGTGAAAAGCCGGCGGGTCAATTTCGCCGGCAGGTTTTCGTCGATGATCGCCTGCAACTGCTCAACCAGCGGCGGCAGGTGTTCGTAGAATGTCCGACCCAGTTCATCCCAGATCGTGCAAAATTGTCATAAGGCTTACGCGCTTGAAATATTGGGAAAGTTGCGGTTGACAGCGTTTACAGTACCGCCCGATAATCCCGATAGCAAGAGAGATTGATATGGAAAGCGCTTTAGCCGGCAACGCGCTCGAAATCGCCATCATCGGCGGCTTGATTGCGATCATCGTGGCGTTCATCACTATTGGGGCGATATTCGTTTTCCGGCTGTTCAACCGGGTTGACCAGCTTGCCGACAAGCTGGGGGAAACCAACGAAAGGATCGGCGAGACCCGCAGTGAACTTAGCGGTAAAATTGATCACACCCGCAATGATCTGAACGAGAAGATCGATCAGACCCGCAGTGACCTTAGCGATAAAATCGTTCGGACCCGCAATGATCTGAACGAGAAGATCGATCAAACCCGCAGTGAACTGAGCGACAAAATCGACCACTCGCACCGGGATCTGAGCGATAAGATCGACCAGTCGCACCGGGAGCTGATGCAACAGATGGCGCAGATGAAAGGTGACATCATCAACGCGCTGGTGAATCATTCCCATCCCGAGCCCGGCGGCCCTCCCGTGTTCGTTGCACCGCCTCCAGCAAGCCAGCCCGACCCGACAACGCGGGAGCCGGAAGCCACTCCCGCGGATGACTAACCTACGCCGCGCTGTTGTCGTCCATGAACATCCCCACTACGTTGCCCTCGGTATCGCGGAAGTTGACGAACCAGCCGACACCGGGGACTGCGGTCCGGGGCGTGACGATTTCACATCCGGCTGCGCTCACCTTTTCCGTGTAGGCATCCAGGTCATCCACGCCGATGATAACGAGGGCGCCGCCTCCGTTCCATGCGGAAGCGCGGGCGATGAGCGCGCCGCCGATGCCGTAGGGCTCGTCGTCCCCGCCCGTCTGTTGCAGGTAGTACTCTTCCGGCCCGTCCCACTTGCTGGACTGCCAGCCGAACACGTCGGCGTAGAACTTGTTGGCACGCTCGGCGTCGTCAAAGGGCAGTTCAAAGTGCACGATCTTGGGCATGGTTCCTCCGTAGGCTGATGGTCAGGTTCAGCTGCCGGCAGATTCCGGAGTACATTGCCACTCCTCCGCCAGCAGCGCATACAATAGTGTATCCCACCATCGGCCCTTGAAGAATTCGTTGCTGCGCAACCTTCCTTCCTGCCGGAACCCCAGCCGTTCCAGCACCCGGGCAGAGGCCACGTTGTCGGCGATGCACCAGGATGAGATCCGCCGCAGACCCAGTTCACGGAACCCGAAATCCACCATGGCCCAGGCTGCCTCCGTAGCATAGCCGCATCCCCAGTAGCGCGGAGACAGTTCGTAACCGACATCGGCCTCCCACTCGTTGTCCGGCTTGCGGCGGAGACCACAGTTGCCGATCAACTCGCCGTTCTCCCGATGGATGATGGCCAGCTGGAACCGGCGCCTTGGTTGTTCCGTCTGCCAGAGCCGGAACATATCGACGAATGCCCGTGCGTCGGCTTCGCTGCGGTCTTCCCACGGGTAGTAGCGAAGATAAAGCGGGTCGCGCTGGTAATCCAGCACGACCCGCCAGTCGTCTTCCCCGAACTCCCGCAGGAACAGTCGCTCGGTAGTGATGCGCATGTGCGTGGGGCTAGGAGATTGCGGAAGAACCCTCTCCCTTCAGGTAGTCGGCGGTGCGCAGCGCCAGCGCCTGGATCGTGGTAGTCGGGTTGATGCAGGCCCCGGTGGTGAAGATGCTGCCGTCGATGATGAACAGGTTGGGCACGTCGTGGGCGCGGCCCCAGCGGTCAACCACCGAGCGGTCGGGGTCGGAACCCATGCGCGCGGTGCCCAGCAGGTGCCAGCCCGCGTTGCGACGCAGCCGGGAGGAGACGACCTTTTTGGCGCCGGCCGCTTCCAGAACCTCGGTGGCGCGGGCGATGCCATGGTCCAGCATGGCCCAGGTATTGTCGCTCACCGTGTAGTCGATCTTGGGCGCGGGGATGCCGTGGCTGTCCGTGAGCGTGGGGTCCAGCGTCACCGTGTTGTGCTCTTCCGGCAGGTCCTCGGTCATGATGACGATGCCCATCTGGTGCCGGAAACGTTCCGCGAAGTCACGGTGGTGTCCTTCGCCCCATTCCACTTGCTGGCCGACCAATCCGCCTAACGCGATCTGCAACGGAGCGCCGCCCACGTTGGAAATCTGCATGTCGTACCCGCGCACGAATCCCCGCCGCGGGTCGGTCTCGTAGAATTCCTGGCTCAGCATGGAGGAACCGCGTGGCCCGTCGTCGGGGCCCAGGTCCTCGTCGAACAGGCCCAGCGCATAGCCGCAGGGATGGTGCATCAGGTTGCGTCCCACCTGCCCGCTGCTGTTGGCCAGCCCATCGGGGAACAGCGCGCTCTTGGAGTTGAGCAGCAGCCGCGAGGTGCCGATGCCGTTGCCGGCCAGCACCACGACTTTCGCGTGCTGCGCCTGGAGATTGCCGTTGCGGTCATAGTAGGCGGCCCCGGTGGCTCGACCAGCGGCATCCACCAGGATCTCCCGCACGCGGGCGTGGGTGATGAGGCGCGCGCCCTGCTTGAGAGCGGCGGGCCAGAAGATGATGTCGCTGCTGGACGGAGAGCGCAGGTACTCACCCACGTCCGCCGGCCGACCGTCGTAGGCAGTGGAGGCAACGGCATTGTCCGATGACCACCAGTGCCAACCCAGCTGGTTGAAGGCTCGCGCCAGTTTCTCGCCGCCCGGGCCGATGGGCAGCGGCGGCGTGGGCCGGGCCGGCTTCGGCGGGTAGGCCGGGTCGCCCTGCAATCCGCTGACGCCGTGGGCGCGGTCGTTCTGGTCGTAGTACGGTTCCAGCTCGAAGTAGTCCATGGGCCAGTCGTCGGCCACGCCGTCCAGCGATTTCAGGCGGAAGTCCGACGGATGGAACCGGGGGAAGTGGGAACCCCAGTGGATGGTGCTGCCGCCCACCGCGTTGTACATGTACGGCGCGATGGGGGTGTCATCCTCGTTGACCGGATAGTCCTCCGGCAACCCGCGGAAGTTGGGGTTGGGATGGAAGTCAGTCTGCCAGTGCAGTTGCGCCTGTGGCTCGTTTACCGGAAAGGCGTTGAGCGGCACCCAGCCGCCCTGCTCCAGGCACACCACCTTGACGCCGGCCTGGGTCAGGCTCCAGGTGAAAGCCCCGCCGGAAGCCCCGGCCCCGATGACCAGGACGTCGGCGATATTGTGCTTGCTGCCCATAAGTGTTTGCTCCTGCGTATGGAGGTTGCGGCACATTATAACGGCGGCGGGGGCGGTTGGGGTAAATTGACGGCACGCCAGGGCAGTTCGGAGATGGTTACCGCGCCTCCCGGAGTTGCGTCAACGCTGAGATTGCTCCCCTCGAGCAGCAGCATCCCGATTAGCGGCTCAAACCCCTCTGTGACCATCACGTCTCTAGGCTGTCCATGCCATTCAACCTGAGCGCTGTACGTAGCGCAGATGGTGGTTCTCCCGTCGCCCATGATAACGGACGTTTTATCCCCCGGTATCAGATTGAATTGGTCGATGATGGTTCGGGGAAGCACTATCTCCTCGTTGCTTCCGGTGTCGATAACGAAATCGACGGCGCGCGTTGTGTTGCCGAAGTCTGACAATGTGAGGCGAACGCACGGTTCGAGGGATTCGTTGACCGTGCCGCGATGCATCAGGGCATTTCCTCCTTGCTAACGGACGACGCGGCGCGGGCTGCGGATACGTCCCTGGTAAGATTGGTGGCGGTGTATGGTGTGCATAATCGCGTCAGGGCGACGCTCCCGCAATATGCGAACCAGGGTGGCTCGATTTTCGCCTATTTCGTAGTCTCCGGAGACAATGTCAATCATCACGTACTTGTCCTCGTCGCCCGGCGCCAGCAAAGGGCGGATCTGTGCATCATAAATCGCGTGCGCCTCACGCTGCTTTTCAGGGTAGGGGATGCTCTCATTGGTTGGCGTCTGTTCGGTTTTCGTCCCGAACAACCCGCCCGTTTCCTCAATTGCCCGGTCAACCCGCTCCATCAGGTTGATGGTTTCGCCAATCGCCGCCGCCATACGGCGATAGTGGTCGATATCGTCAAAAGACAGCGTTCTACCTCGGCGGTCTTTCAGCCATTTATCCATGGGTTGGTAGCCGCCGATGCGGAACTGCCAGACTTCCGGCGCGATGCCCTCAAAATACTGGCGGCGGTTGATATTGACGCGGCCCTGCACAACGCCGCCGGCGGGGTTGGGTTCCGTGTATTTGGGGTAACCCCTGGCGATGGCGCTGTCACCGGCGATGGGAAAGGCTACCGTCGATGCCGCCAATTCCGGCGAACGCAGCAGATGGGTATCGGTCAGCCGCTGCCCCAAGCCGGCCAGGGCGCGGAACTGCGCCGCGTCGCGGGGAAATGGCACGCGGGGAAAATCGGCCCGCAGGAACTGGTCGTAACGCTCCCGGTAGGCGGGCGAGTGGAACACGGCGTAGATGTAGTGGAACACGTCCTCCGGCCCGAACGTAGCCTGCAAGTCGCCGGGTCCGTCGGCGATAAAGCGCAGGCCGAGGCCACTCTCCATAGCGGCAGTGAAGTCGGGAGCAAGATTAGGTTCCCGGTAGCCAGTGTCGTACAGGCCAGCGGCGATTTCCTGTTCGGCGGGGTAGGTGTAAAGAGGGAATGCAGTGTTGATATCTTGTGCAGCGCACGTTTTATGTCCGCAAATGTATTGGGTGACTAACGCTCCCCATTGATCGGTAGTC
Source organism: Dehalococcoidia bacterium (assembly GCA_034420475.1). Taxonomy (GTDB): domain Bacteria; phylum Chloroflexota; class Dehalococcoidia; order Lucifugimonadales; family UBA3495; genus Bin87. The sequence continues at coordinate 55,024 of DAOULH010000025.1, read as the reverse complement.
TGACGGGTCGTTATGAGCGCTAGGTTTCCATCTGCGAGCAAATGCCGCATTACTTCCGGGCGCGGCATACAGATAAAACCGCGAGTTTTGCCGGTGTAGTAGGTATAGCGGGTATCGTATGGCCGGTACAGGATTGGCACAGCCAGTTCGTCATTTACGCCGGCGGCATTCAGGTCATCCTGCGCCAACTGAACCTTCCAGTCCCGGACATCTCCACCCAGGTTGTACTTGCCTCTGGCCGTTTCGGACGGAATCCCAGCGAAATCGCGTACTACCGTCATTACCTCATCACGCGACCAGCGAATAGTCAAACTATCTCGTGCAGTTACGATACCTGCGGAATGAATCGGTATAACGTCTGAAATCTTGGGCCATTGCAGGTATTGAGCCTCAAGTTCATTGTCCCAGGGCTTGAACCGATAATCAGGAGACGCCGGACGGAGCTCTTCCCAATCGGTGTTTGATATTTCCAGTTCGGACAGGGCCGCGTACTTGGCGTCGCGCGTACCCCACAAGTCAGCGTGATGAACCGCGGCCGGCCCCGGCCTGTCCGGCGCTTTCACGAATATTGCGATGGCCACGCCCTGTTGGATGTCAAAAACGTTCTCGTCAACGCCGCCGTCCGGAGCGCGTTCTCTGGTGCGGGAATTGCCGTGCAGGTCCAGCAGGTAAATGTCCGTGAAGGTGTCCAGCAGTTGCTGGCGCATCCCCCGGAAGGTGGGGTTGTTCAGGTAGGCATGGTTGGTGATGAACGCCAGTATGCCGCTGCCGGACTGCTTGATGCGCCACTGCCCGAACCGTATGAACTTCACGTAGTCATCTTGCAGCCACTTGGTGTTTCTTTCACCCAGGGGCTGGCCGTCAACCCGCTTGTAGTCGTCAATCAGCCCGCTGATCCATTCGCCCTTGTTGGAGGAATGGCCGGAATAGGGCGGGTTGCCCAGCACCACCATAATGGGCAAGTCACGCTTGACTTCGGCGGCCGCGTTGGCTTCTTCGGTGATAACGCGCAACGGGCCGAACATGACCGGCGTCTGTCGGTCGGTCTGCTCCAAAGAGTTGGTAAGGTACACCCGCAGTCGCTCGTTGCTGTCAAACTCATAGGCCCAACCGGCCTGCTGCTCGTCAGGCAAGTCCCGTGCCGCCAACTGCATACCGAGCTTGAGGTGTCCCATGGCGTAGGGGGCCATCAGCAACTCGAACCCGAACAGGCGGGGCAGCAGATGTTCCTTGACGTAGCCGCTCCACATGCCACCGAGACCCGCGTCGTGATAGCGCTCTCGGATGTGGTCAATCACGGCGTACAGAAAGGAACCGGTGCCACAGGCCGGGTCCAGCACAAGGACACGGTGCGCCTCGCCCGTTTTCACGTTTCCGGCGCCGTCATCGCAGCGATAATTGGTCATGGCGTAGTCCGCCAGTCCCTCGGCGCAGCCGAAACTTTCCCGCAGCAGGTGATCTACGGAACGGACGATGTAGCCAATTACCGGCTCCGGCGTGTAATAGACGCCCCGACGTTCCCGCAGGGCCGGGTCATAGGCGGCGAGGAAGGTCTCATAGAAGTTCATTATCGGATCTTGGCGGATGGTCCGCTTGCCGAAGTCGGCCAGTATCGCCGACATATCGGCGTTGCCCAGCAGTTGCGTCAGGTCGTCCACGAAGCTCACGAAGGGCTCATCATCAAGGCTGGGGCCGGCCACCATACCGAAAATCCGGCGTATAAAGGGATTGGTGGGGGGAATGAAGTGAGCGGCGGTGTGACGGCTGAAGTCGCGGGCCGGATGATTGACTCGGGCTGCAAACAGGCCGTAGGCCAGAGTCTGGGCGAACATATCGGCGAAGGCGTCGGCAGAAAGGTCGGGCACCAGGCATTCCTGCGAGGCCAGGTAGAGGTCCTGTACGTCCGACGATACCAGGCCCTGCTCAAAACCGGCGCGCACCGCGTCGCGGACAATGTGAGTAAGGCGCGCCATGCGTCGGGCCAGTTCCACGGAGTCGCCGACGGATTCAGGGCTGCGGCTGAGAAAGTTTCCCAGCAGCACGCCGGTATCGCTGATACCATCGGCGGTGATGGATGGGCGACCGTTACCGTCAATATTGGCCAGGACCGCTGATCCTCGCAACTCGCCGTCCACGTACCAGCGGAATTCGGTATAGTTGGTCAGTATCAGGTTAGAGAGGCCGGCACGGTAGCGTTTCAGTTGTTCATCGTTTTCGACGTTGTCCAAATTGGCGTCAACGTCTTTGGTTTCGATATAGCCAATGGACAACGGGTTATCACCGGATTTGACGATGGCGAAATCGGGCGCGCCGCAGTCGATGCGCCTGGGCTCGTTGATAGCGCTGATGCCGGCGTTCGCCTCCACCAACGCTTGCAGGGCCGAGCGGTGGGTATGCTCGGTAGCATTGCCCTGGGAGATGTTGACCCGCAGGGTTTGAATGTAAGCGCGAAAATCGGAGGGGGTCATAGCGGTGTATTCCTGATTGAATTCCATCATGGGCGCGTGCCGGCACTTGCAGTACCTAATGAAACAGGGCGAACTTGTAGTCAACAGGCTCGCCCTTACACGCTGATGCAGCAACCGGAATTCTACTTACGCTCGAACACTGCCGCCACGCCCTGGCCGCCGCCGACGCACATGGTCTCCAGGCCCCACTGGGCGTCCTGACGCTGCATCTCGTGGAGCATGGTGGTGAGGATGCGGGCGCCGGTGGCCGCGATAGGATGGCCCAGGGAGATGCCGGAGCCGTTGACGTTCAGGTTGTCCTCGTGGGGCAACTGCCACTCGCGCAGCACGGCAAGCACTTGGGCCGCGAAGGCCTCGTTCAGCTCGATGATGTCCATGTCGCCCAGGGTCATGCCGATCTTGTCCATGACCTTGTTCACCGCCGGCACCGGGCCGATGCCCATGGTCGCCGGATGGCAACCGGTGACGGCCCAACCGCGCAGGAATGCCATGGGTTCCAGGCCCAGCTCCTCCAGCTTGTCCTCGGCCACCACCAGGCAAACCGACGCCGCATCGTTCTGGCTGCTGGCGTTGCCCGCGGTGACCACGCCGTCGCGCATCACCGGGCGCAGCCGACCCAGGACCTCCATGGTGGTGTCGGCGCGGGGGCCTTCGTCCGCGTCGAAGATCTTGGGGTCGCCGCGACGCTGGGGGATGCTCACCGGCACGATCTCATCAGCGAACTTGCCCGAGTCGCGGGCGGCCACGGCGCGCTGGTGGCTGCGCAGGGCGTACTCGTCCTGTTCCTCGCGGGGAATTTCGTACTCGCGGGCCAGGTTCTCGGCGGTCTCGACCATGCCGCCGGGAATGGGCCCGAAGCGCTCGTCCGGCGCGATGGTGACACGCGCCCGGGCCAGGCGGTCATGGAAGGTCACCGAGCCGAACCGCGCGCCCCAGCGGGACTCGTTGCTGTAGAACTCGGCGCTGCTCATGCTCTCGGCGCCGCCGGCGATGACCACGTCGGCGTTCTCGGTCTGGATCAGCATGGAGGCGTTGAGGATGGCCTGGAGACCCGAGGAGCAGCGGCGGTCCAACTGGTAGCCGGGCACCTCGATGGGCAGTCCCGCCTTCAGACTGGCCAAGCGGCCAATCGCGGGGTTCTCGCCCGAGGGGTACCCGTGGCCTAGGATCACGTCATCAACCTGGGCGGGGTCCACGCCGCTGCGTTCCAACGCGGCCTGGATGACGGTGGAGGCCAGCTCGGCGGCGGGCACGTCACGCAGCGCTCCGCCGAAATTGCCGACGGCGGTGCGGACCGGGGAAACTATGGCTACTCCTCTCATGACGGCCTCCTTGGGTCGCGGAAAACGCCGGCGTCAACGAGGCCGGCGGGATTTCTGGATGGTGCAGGCATGATACCCGCTAGGCGTCGGGGTGTAAAACCGCCGAGACCCCCGGCAGACAGGCACCTCCAAAGTTCCACATCACTCAACATTCCGCTCGTCCTGAGCCTGTCGAAGGACCCGCTCGTGGTTCGACCGGCTCACCATGAGCGGGGCACGAAACGAACTCAGAACCCGCAGGCATCGCGCGCCCGGGCAAACACCGCGTCAAGCATCGGCTCGGTGAGCCGGCCGGTTTGGGTGTTCTGCTGGCTGGGGTGGTAGCAGGCGATGAGCATCGGCCCGCCGTCCGGTAACAGGGTCGCCACGTCGTGGCCGAAGGGAGGCTTGCGCTCCGGCGGCTTGCGTCCGGCCGCAGCATAGGCCCGCAGGAAGGCATCGAAGGCAATGCGCCCCAGGGCTACCACCGCGCGCAGGTCGGTGAGCAACTCGATCTCGCGGGTGATGTAGGGACGACAGGCGGTCAGTTCATCGGGCCGCAGCTTGTTCTGCGGCGGAGCGCAGCGGGCCGCAGCCGTGATCAGCGCGCCTCGAAGCTCCAGACCGTCACCCGGTCGAACCGACTCCGGCTGGTTGGCGAAACCGGCCCGGTGCAACGCGCCGAACAGCCAGTCGCCGCTGCGGTCGCCGGTGAACATCCGGCCCGTGCGGTTGCCGCCGTGGGCGGCGGGCGCCAGGCCGACGATGAGCAGGCGGGCGTTGGGGTCGCCGAAGGCCGCCAGCGGGCGACCCCAGTAGTCCTCCTCGCGGTACATCCGCCGCTTGACCCGCGCGGTTTCCTCCCGCCATTCCACCAGGCGAGGGCAGGCCCGGCAGGCTACCACCCGCTCCTGAACGTCGGCAATTGTATCCAGCATATTATTTTTACATCGATATACAGGATGAACAGGATAACCAAATCAATATCATGTCTATCCTGTCCATCGATGTGAGATGACTTACGCGGGCGCGCCCCAGCCGCCGCCGCCGGGCGTGCGGATGCTCAGCACGTCGCCGGCCTCGACGTCCAGGGTCTCTTTGCCGGCCAGGTGGACCTCTTCGTAACCGCCCTTCAGCAGGACGTTCTCGCCGTGCTCGCCGTGGTGTCCACCATGATAGCCGGGCGGAGCGTACCGCCGACGCTCGGACAACACGGTGACGCGAGCCGGGCTCAGAAACTCCACGTCCCGGATCAGGCCGTCGCCGCCCTTGTGCAGACCGTCGCCCCCGGAGCCCCGGCGCAGGGCGTAGCGGCGCAAACGCAGCGGGAAGGCGAACTCCAGCGCCTCCACGGGTGTGTTCATGGTGTTGGTCATGTGGGTGTGGATGCCGGACACGCCGTCCTTATCGGGGCGGGCGCCCATGCCGCCGCCGATGGTCTCGTAATAGACGTAGGGCTTGTCCCGGGAGATGTCGTGCCCGCCGATGATCATGTTGTTCATCGTGCCCTGAGACGATGCCGGGATACGATCCGGCATGGCCTGGCTCATGGCCGCCAGCAGCACGTCGGTGATGCGCTGGGACGTCTCCACGTTGCCGCCGGCCACTCCGCGCTGGGGCAGCGGGTCCACCAGGCTGCCCCGGGGCGTGATGACCTCCACCGGCCGCAGGCAACCCTGGTTGGCCGGCGCCTCGTCGCCGACGACGCAGCGGACGACGTACAGGCTGGCGGACACCGTGACGGCGCGGGGCGCGTTGATGCAGCCGGGCCGCTGCTCGGCGGTTCCAGTGAAGTCGATCTTCATCCGGTCGCCGTCCACGGTCACCGCCACCGAGATGCGCACTGGCTCCTCGGTCAGGCCGTCATCGTCCATGTAGTCGGTCACGTTGTAGGTGCCGTCGGGTATTTCAGTGATGCGGCGGCGGGTCAGCCGCTCCGAGTAGTCCAGCAGGGCGTCCATGTGCTCCAGCGTTTCATCGAGGCCGTACCGTTCCGCGATTTCGGTCAGACGCTTGTCTCCCACCCGGATGGACGCGATCTGCGCGGCCAGGTCGCCCTGCCGGTCGTCCGGCGTGCGGGAGTTGCGGCAGATCAGCGCGATGACCTCGTGGTTGATGCGCCCGCCCCGGGCCAGCTTCAGGGGCGGGATGATCATCCCTTCCTGGTAAAGCTCGGTGGACAGGGGCATGGAGCCGGGCGCCATGCCGCCCACGTCGGAATGATGGCCCCGGTTGCTGACGTAGCCGATGAGCTGCTTGCCGTCTTCAGTATCAATGTACGCCGGCGCTACCAGCGTGATGTCCGGCAGGTGCGAGCCGCCCAGGTAGGGGTCGTTGAGGATGATGATGTCCCCGGGGCGCAAACCGCGCGGAAAGGTTTGCAGCGCCGCCTGCACCGAGGCCGGCATGGCTCCGAGATGCACCGGCTGGTGGGCGGCCTGGGCCACCATTTCGGCGGCGGGATTGAACAGCGCGCAGGAAAAGTCCTGCCGCTCCTTCATGTTGGTGGAGTAGCTGGTGCGTTGCAGGGCCACGCCCATCTCCTCGGAAACGGAGATGAACATGTTCTTGAAAACTTCCAGGCTGATGGCGTCAACGGGCATGGTGAGTATAACTCCTGGCTGTTTCAGGCCAACAAACGGATTGCTTGCAAAGCTATGACGCGGTCATCCTCGATTACCGCATAAGTCACTTCAATGACGTTTCTACTGTTCGGAGAATGCGGGAAGCTGATCTTTCTGACGTTCGCCGCCGCACCTGGCACAGTCTGTCCGAAAAAGGGATTAGTGGGCAGCACGGAGCGAGTGAAGTATTCCACCTGGGCGGGATGGACCATTGCGTTGAGCCAGCCGGCGGCCACACCGGCGTCCCAATCGGTATGAAAAGCGACGCTCCGCACGATGCGGTAAGGCTCACCTTGTCCGGGCAACGAATTCATCGGCGACTTTCAATCCGTGGCGGATGGAGTTCTGGCTCAGCGGCGGGGCGGTAAAGCCGGCCATCTCGTAGGGCATGGGCTGCCCATCCTCGGTGGTCAGCCAGGCAGCTTCGTACTGGGAATGGTTCTCAATGGCTGCCGCGCTGTAATCGGCGAACCGCTCCATCTGTAAATCCATTTCCTCCAGGTCCTCCGGGGCCAGCGCCTCCCGATTGGCCGGGCGGTTGGTGAGCAGGCCGTAGCGGTGGTAGCCTTGGGCGTGCTGGTCGCGGAGCACGGTTATGGAGCCGGACTGTTCCATTTTCATCCGAGCTTGATACCAGTTCTCCGGGTAGGGGCCGTGGGGAAAATGCAGGTAGGTAGTGCCGGTGATGGGCTTACCCCACGCGGCGTAGGCCCCGCAGTCGGAGTAGTAAAGCAGCCTCACCAGCTTGCTCACCCCAAAGTGCGGGTCGTCTTCCGACCGCTCGCCAATGTACAGCGCCGCCTCGATAAACTTGCCCATGTCCTGGGAGAAACTCTGCTCAGTCGTCATCACGAAACTCCACAGTCGTCACAGCGCCGCCAGCAAATCCACCGCCCCCGCCGGCGCAGCCAGTTGGTAGTACTCCGTTCCCATCAGCCGGCGCATCACCTCCGGCGGCAGTTGCTCGAAGGGGCCGTCGCTGCTGATCTGGGTGCGATGGCACGAGAGGGACGCGATCTTGGTCTCCACCCACGGCGAGATGTCCAGCGTGGTGGCCACCTCGTCGTCGGGCGTGCCCAGGGTGTCCACCGCGTCAACGGCAAAGGGCGGGGTGATGTTCCGGTCGGTCATCTCCTGCCACATGCGCTGGAACACGCTCCGGGGGAAGCAGACGTAATACAGCAGGGGCGTGGCCGCGTCAGGATCCGAGGCGCGCTCGGCGGCAGCGGTGGCGTGGGCGCACATGGTCTTGTGGTCGGGGTGGCCGTAGCCGCCGGTGGGGTCGTGGGTTATGACGACGTGCGCGTTGACCTCGGCGATGATGCCGCGCAACCGCTCCACCACCGTTTCGGTACTGGCGTTGCAGTAGGCGTTAGGATGGCGGTTGTCATCCCAACCTTCCATGCCGCTGTCCCGGTAGTCCAGGAACCGCACGTCGCTGATGCCGGTGATGTCCATGGCGTTGCGGAGTTCCTGCTTGCGGACCTGCCACAGGTTTTCCGGTGTGGCCAGCGCGGGGTCGCTGATCTCTCCGATGTCGCCGTTGGTGGCGCACACCAGCGTGACCCGCGCGCCGCCGGCCGCCAGCAGCGCCAACAGCCCGCCCGAGGCGAACCCCTCGTCGTCCGGATGGGCATAGCACGCCAGCACCGACAGGCGCGAAATATCAGGAAAAGTCATGGCATCACATTCGGGGCAACCGGTAACTGGTGACAAACAAATTTTACAGTCGAACGCGTTCAATGTTACAGTAAGATACTGCTATCAGCGCGAGGATCATCTCAATGACCACAACTGTTGACTACCACTTGGAGCGTAGCTGGCACTTCCTGGGATTGGTGGATGATGAGGTAGAACGTGGCGAGTTGGAAGAAGCCGGCAACAAGTTGTGGGGTGCGGCTGCTCATGCCATCAAATGGGTTGCGATGAAGCGCAATTGGCCCCACGGCGCACACCGGGACTTGGAAGAAGTGGTGATGCGCTTGGTTGATGACGAAGGCGCTCCGGCAGTTCTGTACACCTACTATGCCCTGGCAAACTGGTTCCACTCGCGATTTTACGACGGCCCACCCGACGAAAGAATAATTCACCATGGGAAAGGCGAGATAGCCGACTTCATACGCTTGCTGGAAAGCCTTTAGCTCGGTTCCAGCAGCAAGTTGCCGTAAGGGTCAACCTCGCCCGCCCAGCCCGGCGGAACCACGATGGTGGTGTCCAACTGCAAGAGCAACGCCGGCCCGGCAATCCGGTTGCCGGTTTGCAGCCGGTCCCGGTCGTACAGCGTCGTGTCCATCGAGCCTTCCGCGAACACCACCTCGACGTTGCCGACGGCCGCGTGCGCCGCGTCGCTGCCGCCGTCGGGAGCCGGCTCCAGGTGCGGTTTGTCCACCGCCAGCTCCAGCTTGAGCCGCAGGTTGACCACTTCCACGGGCAGCGCGCGGTCGGCGTACCCGAACCGTTGCAGGTGGGCCGCGTAGAACTCCGCGGCAATGCTCCGGGTCAGGTCACCGCGCCCGGTCAGTGACGGGCAGTCCACGGTCAGCTCGAAGGACTGTCCCACGTAACGGACGTCCAGGAACCGGCGCGCCGCCATGGCATCCGCGGGCAGACTCTCCTCCACCAACTCGGCCCGGGCCAGCTGTTCCATGCCGTGGAACTCTTCCTCCAGACGCGCTTTGTCCAGGTCATCGCCCCGCAGCATCACGGTGCGCGAGTAATCCTTGACCACGTCCGCGATGGCGACCCCCAGCGCCGACAGGATGCCGGGATGCCCGGGCACCAGCACGCGCGGGATGCCCAGCTCCGCCGCCAACTCGCAGGCGTGCATGGGACCCGCGCCCCCGAAGGGAACCAGCGTGAACTCCCGTGGGTCATAACCCCGCTCCAGCGAGATGGCGCGGATGGCGCGCTCCATGTTGGAGTTGACCACGCGAATGATGCCCAACGCCGTATCCGTAGCCGACGCTCCCACGCCGGATGCCAGGTCGGTCATCAACGACTGCGAGCGTTCCTGGTCCAGCGTCATGCGTCCGCCCAGGAACCCATCCGACCGCAGGCGTCCCAGCGTCAGGTTGGCGTCGGTGACGGTGATCCGGTCGCCCCGACCGTAGCACGCCGGTCCCGGGTCCGCGCCGGCCGACTGCGGGCCGACTACCAGAGCGCCGCCGGCGTCCACCCGGGCGATGGAGCCGCCCCCGGCTCCCACGGTGTGGATCTCGATCATCGGCACGCTGACCGGATAGCCGCCCAGGTTGGCCGAGGTGGTCTCCTTGATGCGCCCCGGACACAGCGACACGTCGGTGGAGGTGCCGCCCATGTCCAGCGTGATGATGTCGGGGTACCCCGCCTGAACGCCGGTGTAAAACGCGCCGACCACGCCGCCGGCCGGCCCGCTGAGGATCGTGCGCACCGGCTGGTCCGCCGCCAGGCTGGCGGTGATGCTGCCGCCCGACGACTGCATGATGCGCAACCCGTGGCCCAACGCCGATTCCAGCTGTGTCAGGTAACGCGCCATCACCGGACCCACGTAGGAGTTGACCACCACCGTGCTGGTGCGCTCGTACTCCCGGAATTCCGGCAGGATCCGGGATGATATCGAGATGAACGGCCGGCTGGGCAGCCGGGCCAACCGCTCGGCCAGTATCTCCTCGTGCGCCGGGTTCAGGAACGAGAACAGGAACGACACCGCTATCCCGTCCACCTCGGCCTCGTCCAGCAGATCCACCAGGGCGTCAATCGATTCCGGCGTCAGATCATCCAGTATGGTTCCCGTGTAATCGACCCGTTCCGGCAACCCGAAGCGCAACTGCCAGGGGGCCAGGGGCTCGGGCCTCTCCATGGACAGGTCATACAGGTCGGCGCGGTTCTGCCGGCCGATTTCGAGGACATCCTCGAAGCCCATGGTGGTGACCAGGGCAGTACGCCCTCCCTTGCCCTCCAGCAGGGCGTTGGTCGCCACGGTGCTCCCGTGGATAAAGTCGGCGCCGGCAATGTCGACGCCGGTGTCGCGCACCCCCGCAGTGATGCCAACCGACGGGTCGGCCGGCGTCGAAGGGAGCTTGTGGACGGAAAGAACGCCGTCCCGGAGGACGGCTATATCGGTGAAAGTGCCGCCGACATCAATGCCGACTACGGTGGTTGCCATTCGCTATCAGCTCTCTTCGACTTGATCGTCGGACGTCCCGGTTTCCGGTATGAGGCCCAGCGCCTCCTCGAGGCGTCGGAACCTGGCCTCCAGTTGCTGCTCATCGCGCACACGACGCAGCTCCGCCTCGGCCCGGTCGGCCCGCTGACGTTCCAACTCGGTTTGCCGACGTTCCTGCTCGGCCTGGGCATGCAACTGCTCGGCTTCCTTCTTTGATTGCTCGACCTGTTTTTGCAACTGATCGGCCAGTTGACGGGCCTCATTGGCTTTCTGTTCGGATTTCCGGGCCGACTCCACGGCTTCGTCGGCGCGTTGCCGTTCACGTTCGGCGCGGTCGTCTCGCAAGATCCCCAGTACCAAAGCGAAACCTCCCAGGGCATTTCCGCTGAGGGAAACAGTCAATTGGGCGATGCCGGCAGCCGTACTATGCTGGAACGCCAGCCACGCCAGCGCCGTCATCAATGCCAGTGTGGTTGTGTACGCGGCGAAAGCCAGTATATACAATCGCCGCCGTGGGTTCATCCAGACCCCCAAATCATTCGGCCAGGGCGATGCGCAGCCGCTTGTTGATCCGTCCCTTGCTCTCGTGGCCTACGACCTGGATGCGGCCAACCTCGGCGGTGTTGCGCACGTGTGTGCCGCCGTCGGCCTGCAGATCCAGACCCTGGATGTCAATGGTGCGGACTTCGGTGACCGCCGCCGGCAGCAGGTTGATCTTGGTGCGAATCAGGTCCGGGTGGGCGTCGGCCTCGTGCCGGCTCAGGAAGCCCACTCCGATGTCCCTCCCTTCCGACACCTCGGCGTTGATGCGCGCCTCGACCTCGTCGGCGAACTCGGCGGACATATTCTCCAGCTCGAAATCCATGCGCGCGCGGCCGGGCTGCATGTCGCCCCCGGTCACCAGCGCCCCGTAGTCGCGCCACACGACGCCGCACAGGATGTGCAGGGCCGTGTGAGTTCGCATCAGAAGATAACGACGTTCCCAGTCGATGACGCCGTGTACGGCAGTTCCGACGGCCGGACGGTCGGGGCCGTCAATGGCGTGCACGATGGAACCGCCGGCGCGGGACGCCTTGGTAACGCGAAACTCGGCTCCCGACGCATCGGTCAGCGTGCCCACGTCGCAGGGCTGCCCGCCCCCTCCGATGTAGAAGGCGGTACGGTCCAGCGCCACGCCTCCGTCGTCCGTAATCTCCGTTACGGTGGCGTCGAACTCGGACACGTAGGCGTCGGTCAGGAACAGCAACTCGGTCATGGTAGCCTCATCGTGGGTCGCAGTGCGACTTTTCCCGGGATGTCGAACATTATAACAAGCGTCCCCATGCTATAATTTCGCCCAATTTGAACGTCGGGTTGATTAGAGATGAAACTGTCGTGCCTTCAGGAGAATCTGGCCCGTGGCCTCAGCGTAGTCAGCCGGGCGGTGGCCAGCAGATCGACGCTGCCCATAACCCAAAACGTCCTGCTCCGGACCGACCAGGGCATGCTGATGCTGTCCGCCACCAACCTCGAAATCGCCATCACCACGTGGATCGGCGCGATGATCGAGGAAGAAGGAGCGATAACGGTTCCGCACCGCCTCCTGGCCGACTGGGTCAACACCCGTCCCAGTGACCGGATTGACCTCGATCTGGGCGGACCCGACGCTGACGGGCCGGCCAGCGGGGGCAGCGTTTTGCACCTGGCCTGCGGTCGCGCCGTGACCCATATCAACGGAGCCGACGCCGCAGACTTCCCGCCCGTTCCCCAGGTCGATACCGGCACCGCCATTGACATCGACCCCAGCGTCCTGCGCTCCGGGATCAGCCTGGTGGCATTCTCGGCCGCGACCGACGAATCGCGCCCGGTGCTGACCGGGGTGGAACTCAAGCTCAGCGAATCCAGCGTGGTGATGGCCGCCGCCGACGGCTTCCGTCTGGCAGTCTATTCCGGCCAGATTTCGCAGTCGGTGGAAGAGGAAATCAAGGTAATCGTTCCGGCGCGAACTATGCAGGAAGTGCAGCGTCTGGCTTCGGAACAGAGCAGTCCCGTTCACATGACCCTGTCCCCCGACCGCGGGCAGGCCATGTTCAAGCTGGAACACGTTGAGATCGTTTCCCAACTGCTCCAGGGCAGTTTCCCCAACTACGAGCAACTCATCCCCGAGCGATACGAGACCCGAGCCGTGATGGAACTGGACGACCTGAAGCGCGCCACGCAGTCGGCGTCGGTCTTCGCCCGTGACGGCAGCAACATCGTCCGGCTGGAGATGATGCCCCAGGAAGCCAGCGACGGCGGCCAGCTCAAGGTTTCGGCGCGTTCCGAGGAGGTGGGCGACAGCCTGGACGAGCTGGACATCGATCAGTTGGACGGCGCGGACGCCAAGATCGCCTTCAACGTCCGCTACCTCCAGGACATCGTGAACGTGCTGGGACGGGGCAAGGTCGCCATCGAGGTGACCAACTCCTCCAGCCCCGGCGTGTTCCGGCCCGCCGACTCCGACCGGTACGTACATGTGGTCATGCCGATGTACGTCCAATGGTAGTGGGATTAAATCCCACCACGATCGACATCGACACGTCACCCAGCACTGCTTTCACCTTCATGTCCAGCGCACCCATCACCTGACGCTTACCATCGAAGTCCAGCTCTTCCAGACCCACCGACAGTTCCTCCAGTTTGGCTTGCACCAGCGCCTTGCACTCGTCGGCAGAGCCTGCAACTTCCCGTTGCCTCTCCAACCTCTCCAGCTCACGCTGGTGCTCCGACCGCATTACCCTGATCGGCGCCAGATCCCTCATCAGCTGATCCAGCTCATATTCATGATCCCTCGAAAACACCTCCCTCAGCCTGGACTCCTGCTTCTCACACTCACCAACAGCCTTCTTCAAGTCTCGGATCTCCGGGCCCACATCGCCCCCACCAGTATCAAAGTGTTCTTCCAAATCCGCCATCAGCACCACGGGATTCTTCAGAGCGTTCACCAGGCCGCCCCACACCGCTGCCTCCAACTCGTCCGCAGGAATGTATGACGCGCTGCACGTCTTCGGAATCAATTTACCCCGCTTCTGAGTACCCTGGCAACGATACCTCCGCCTTCCGTTGTACTTGCTGCCGCCGTTCACCGGCTGACCACACACACTGCACCGCGTGTACCCGGTCAACAGGTACAGATCCTGGTTACCCGTCCGCACACTCGGCATCGCCAAACGAGCTTGCGCAGCTCCCCACAAATCATCTTCCGTGATCCTCGGAGAGAATCCGTAGATCCACTCCCACTCGCTTTCCGGCCTCAGCGTACGCTTGATGCGCTTCTTCTCATTGGGCTTGCCCTGGTTCTCAAACCAGACCTGGCAACGGTATTTCCCGTACACGTCCCATTCCACATACGAGGTATGCGTCAGAATGTTCCGCACCGTTCGGGGATGCCATAGTTTTCCCCGCTTCGTCACCAGTCCGCGTCGGTTCAATTCCTCCGAAATCGCGTAGGTTGACCAACCCCCCACGTACCACTCGAACATCATCACCACCACCGCAGCTTCCACCTCGTTCACCGTGCGTATCTGCGTCACCGTGTCGTAGTCGTACCCGTAAATCCCGTTCCCGCCAACACCGACCGGCATCCGCCCGTTTCGGGCAACCCGCCTCTTCGCACGCATCGTACGCTCCGCGATCTGCGCACGCTCTCTCTTGGCCGCATAGGCCATGATTACCCTCATCATCTGGGCCTCGTCGCTATCGCCCGACGGACCTCGCAGAAATTCCAGGGACACCCCCCTTTCCAAAATCTCGTTGCTCAGCGTGAGCAGCACCAGCGGGTCCCTCGCCAATCTGTCCGGGTCATAGACGCTCACCGCGTCGATCACGCCCGTATCCAAGAACTCCAGCAATTCCGTGAATCCACGTCTCACGGTAGAAGCCCCAGTCACCACATCCGTGAAGAGCCACTCAGGGCGCATCTGGTAGCCCTGATCGGCCGCATACCGCATCAGCTCTTCTCCCTGGGTATCCAAGGATGTCCCGTCCCTCGCTTGATTCGGGTCGCTCACGCGCCTATACCCTGCCATGTTCCCCAGAAACGGTTGCCGCCCCCCTTCCTCTACCGGCAAGACCAACTCTGCGTACTTCACCACCGGCCCTTCGTCAGGGTCAGCCGGCGATCCCGCCCCAGTCGTCACGTCATCGTTGAATTCGTTCTTTCCAGGCATCGGATTCCTCCTAAAGCCATTTGCCCCCGAACATTGCGAGGCTGTCGCACCTTTTCGACCGGGCGGTGAAAACCGCAACACTGAACTTCCAGCGCAACCGGCATCACCGCCCGATTTCCTTCTACCCGCGCTGCACACTCCTTTGCAGCCAGGACCATCGCCGTCGATCAGGGACACCACCCAACACGACCACGCGAACCGTCATTCCCTGGTCTCGGTACCGACCGCTATCCACCACCACATCGCGCCCCTCCTCATTCCATCCATCGACGTCCTCAACCCCGGTGGACAATTCCCCTCCAGTGCTGTTAACATCATCTGTAGCCGGTCCGAGTTGAGCCTCGTCCGGGTCTGGCGCCGCGGTGGACTCTTCGATCTCCCGCGGTGCCGCTTTATCTGCGGACCGCTTGCGGTCCAACGACGTCATTCGATCCATATCGGATCACCTCCAACTTTGCGTTCTCTCCATATCGCATCGCCGCGACCATGCATTCCGAATACCACGCCGCCACGATGCCGAAAGTTTCAGTTCACCATCACCTCCTTTCCACCAAGGATGCTTTTTTTGCCGTCGCTGCAGAGCCACAGCAGGGGTCGTAGGCGTCTTGTTCACTGAACGTCATGGCGCCCCCGCCGTATCGCGCGGGATACGCCACGCCTCGCAGCGTTCTCGAATGCCTCGTCACTGACGATCCTCAGACCGCCCACCTCAATATCTATCCACCCTCCTTGTGCATTCTTCGACCTGGGGGACACGCCCGAGCAACGGTACTTGCCGTACCGCCATCTGCCGGTGTATGGCCTGTGCCTCAAGGCGCACCTCACCATTCGTGCGCTCCACGGAGCCCCGCTCCGCGTCGGCACACCCCGTTCGTTGAGCTCCTGAGCAATCGCTTTGCAGGTCCACCCCGCTGCGTCCCACTCGAAGATTCGCCGCACGACAAGCGCTTCCTCATCATTTATCGTGCGCTCCCCGGTCACCGGGTCGCAGTCGTACCCGTAGATACCGGGACCGCCAACCACCACCGGCTTCATCTCTTCCGACACACGCTTCCTCTTCGCGCGCATGGCTCGATCCGTGTTATCTCGCGTCTCTTCCATGATTGTCACTCCTCGAAACGATCACCGTTTCAGCCGGCGGACCCGTATCCTTGTGCTTGAAACGGGCCACTTACCGGTCCAAGACTGTCGTGACATTTTCAAAAGACCACCGATCGTCGGATCCCGATCGTCCAGCGTTTGCAACTTCCACAGGAGACGTCAGATGTCTCCCACCACTCTCCCCCACGTCCACTACGTGCACGCCTTTGGCCCTCATCAACTGGGCCACGAACACCAACCGGACCATGGACCGTGACAGCCTGCCGACTCCACACACCATCACCACGTCCAGCTCGCCAGCGTCTATCACCTCCATCAACTCGGTCAGACCATCAAGGCGCGGATCCACGCCGGATCCCACTACCCTCCAGATATGCTCTGGCGACACGTCGTATTGGTGTTCCGCCGCGTACCGCAGGCATCGTGCCACCTGCATATCCAGGCCGGCCTCACCGGATCCCTTCGGGGTCGCGGTGCGCGCGTAAACCGCCGCGCGCACCATCACCGGGTTACCAACCGAATCTCCAGAACCGCCGTCACTCTCAGATTGCCCAAACCGGTCACCGCCGGCGATTTGCACCACAGAATTGGGTGCGGTATCATTAAAACGGACCGGCTGGGGAGACGCCTTGGTTTGGTCACGAGCTGCGGGCGGCGTCGCAATCTCCCGCGGCTCGGATTTCCCGGGCCACTCACGGCCCGGATTTTTTTGATCCCTCACGGATCACCTCCGATATCGTGTCATCGTGCTCGATCTCCCCGGTACATTCCGCTGATCCAGCGGACCAATCCACCAGGGTGATTCCGACATTTCAGATCACAGGCACCTCCTCAATGCGGTCAAAACGCCGCCGAATGCGCTTCCAAAGCGTGCTTTCCAGACACGTACACACCGTTGGCATGTCGGTCACACTATACCATTTCACGCCACCCAACCTAACCCGTAGCGTGTCATCAAATGCGTCACCCGAAGCCGCTTTCGTCCCTCCATCATGTGCAAAGACCTCAATTCCAACCCTGGTCCCCTAGACATCGTCGGCCGCATCGTCCCCACCGACCGTGACTTCCGCCTCCTGCCGTAAAGCCCTGGCTTTTGCCATCACTGGCGACAATCTCGGCGGCAACGACGGCAATCCTCCTTGTCTGGGACCGTCCACCCGCCCCCTACCCACCAGACGGAAGTACCCGTCTCCCATCTCCTCCCATTCGTCGCTGCCTTTAACGTACCTCAGCAACGCAGATCTTACGCTCGACAGACTTCCTCTGCTCAGAGCAGACTCATGGATCAGTCGAGCCACATCCCGCACGCGCACCGTCCCACCCTGCAATTCGGCGACACGCCTTACTCCCTCACGCTGATTCCTGCATTTTGCTATTTCCTCCGCCAGGTTTTTCCTCTCAGCATCAGCGGATGTGAGATGCGTGAGGCCACCCAGAATCCCGTCATACATCTCGTACAGATTCACCCACATCTCCAGATCCCGCAGATGCTCGTTAATCCGCGCGAGCGCCGTCCATGCCATGTCCCGCATAATCAGTTCGTGCTCACGCAGCCTTTCTTCGTCTGTCGAGAGACCGCTTTCATCCCCAGAATTTTCCATCTCTCCGAGTAGCCTCCGTCGTTCTGGAAGCCCAGGGCCCGACTTTCCGGCTACCCCCGGGCTTTTCTACTGCGCGTATCCTACTGGAGCCTTGACGCCTTGTCAACGCCAATAATGACGTATTTCCTTCTGAATACGTGGCAATTTTTGACACGTTTTACACCGCCTAAACCCAAACGCGAAACCGCGTTCACCACCACCTCTCAGGTTTCCAACCTAACCCCAACACCGGGTTCCTCGACCTCCGCCACGCTCACAGTCTCCGATTCAGGGAAACCCTGAAATCGACTCCCGCTACCGGGAACCACATCCAAGCCGCCAAGTGCGGCTTTTTTTGATGCCTCCAACCGTCGGCCTCTTCTCGTGTCATCCCGACACCGGAACCCATACCGCATCGACCCCTCCCGGCGCCTCCACCGACAACCACTTCCTTGACAACGATTCATTCGCAACCCCATTTCCACAACCCGGATACCATCGAACCATGGACTCCAGAATCTTTCCCGACCTCGACCAGTTCGTCACCGCCTGGTACGAGGCACAGGCCAATCTCACTCAGATGCAAAGGGACATCGTCCACGCATCACTGCACGACCGACAGACGTTGGCCGAAATCGCTCAACGATACGGCATCACCCGCGAATACGTGCGACAGATCGCCGAGAAAGGAGCCAGACGCCTGCTCCGCGAGGCTCGCAAGGACCCCCGCAATCCCGTACGCATCGCTGTTGCCAAAGCCGAAAAGATAGCCGATAGGGCAGGACTAGAGATCGCACTACGGCCACGCAGCCTTTCCGGCAAGGCATCAGAAACCGTCATCCAGCAGCTCACCAACATCGGAGCCATCTCGCCCGACCAAACTTCCTGGGCCCTGGTGATCCTGGACACCATGCACAAACCCAGACGCCCGCGCCCATCCCTCCGTCGCCTCGCCCATGATGCACGCCAAGTAGCCGGAACCCACCACCGCGGCATTACCCCCCGTCACCTCCGTGCTCACCTCACCCAATGGCACGACACCATCGCCCAGTGGCCCAGATTCAACATCGCTCTCCACATCAAGGCCATGACCGGCACCGCTACCGATCCAAAGACCGGCGCCTTCCACCCCATAAAAGGTTGGACCATACCCATCAAGAACGACCCGATCTTCACCAAACACTACATCAGCCGGGCCCTGGACAAAGCCGGCCAACCTCTCACCATCCCGGAAATCGTTCAATCCGCCAACCGCTTAGCCCGACTCGACGGCATCGACCGCACCTACACCAACGTGCAGGTCGCCGGGACCATCCACACCCACCAGGGCTACAAATGGGCCGGGCCCAGCACCTACGGGCTCAAATCATGGGACGTCGGCCATTCCTCCGACAGCCAACCCACCTCCGAGCGAACCCAGATCACCCAGGAGATCGTTTACCTGCTCCTCAAGTCAACTGAACCGGTTGCGTACGACGACATCCAGCAACATATCCTCGGACGATTCAACGTCACCCCCGGTGCGGTTTACTACGCTTTGGCAGGAAAGCGCGGCGGACAGCGGTTCACCATCCACCCGGACCGCACGGTCAGCCTGAAGCCGCAGGACGCCGACCCTCACTCCATTTGATGACAGCCGGCCATTGCCCGGCTGAGTCTTCAGCGCATATCATCCAACGGAGCCGCCCACAGGCGGCTTTTTTGTTGCCCAAACCCCAAACCACTCTATTTCCGCCAACCGGATTCCCAAATCACGGATACCGTCGAACCATGGACCACAGAATCTTTGCCGACCTCGACCAGTTCGTTACCGCCTGGTACGACGCGCAGACCAATCTGACTCAGAACCAAAGAGACATCGTGCACGCATCACTCCACGACCGCCAGTCCCTTGTCGAAATCGCCCAACATCACGGCATCACCCGGGAACGCGCCCGCCAGGTTGCTAACCAAGGGTTGACACGACTACTCGACCAGGCCCGCCGGGACACACGGAATCCCGTTTGCGCAGCCATCGTCAACGCGGATGAAATAACCAACATGGCCGGCCTTGAGCTCGCGCTACAGCGGATCAGGCTTAGCCCCAAACAACAGTCCGCCGTAATCCGGCAACTCACCAATATCGGCGCCATCCACTCCAATGAAGAATCCTGGGGCCTGGCGATTCTCGACGCCATGCCCAAACCAGCGCAACCACGGCCATCCCTACGTCGTCTGGCCCGCGACGCGCGCCAGATCGCCGGCCAACACCGCAACGGCGCTACTCCCCATCACATCCGCCGACACTTGACCCACTGGCACGATGCATTCACCCAGTGGCCCAAACTCAACCTCGCCCTGCACATCCAGGCCATGACCACAATCGTTCCCCTACAGGCAACCGGCCGGTATCACCCGGTAATGGGCTGGGATATCCGCCTCGCCTCAGACCCTCACTTCACCGTTCATTACACCGCCAAGGCCCTGGAACACGCCAACCGTTGTCTCACCGTCAAAGAGACGTTACAGATCGCCAACCAAATCGCCAGAGACGACGGCTTCGAACGACCAATCACCTGGTGGCAAGTCCTGGGTACCCTCCAGAACAAACCAGACTTCAAATGGGTCGGCCCCAGCAAGTACGGCCTTTCATCATGGCCAGTAGGCCACTCCGATCCCGGCAATCAACGTGGCCTACGCCTCACCCTCTCAGACGAGGTTTTCCACCTCCTTGAACAATCACCGCACCCCCTTCCAATCACCGAATTGCAAGAGCATATCCGCAAACGGTTCGAGGTCACCGACGGCGCCCTGATTACCGCACTCTATAAGGAAGCAGACCGAGACACCCTGGTCATCAACCCAGACCGCACCGTCAGCCTGAGCCCGCAGGACGCCGACTCTCACTCAATTTGAATTTGATGACAGCCGGCCATTGCCCGCCTGAATCTTCAGCACATATCATCCAATGGAGCCGACCACGGCTACTCCCCCTACCGGAGCCGTGCAGTGCCCCAACAACGCGAACACCCCTACATCTGGGCCACCTGGCTGCCCCGCCTCCTCACCGGCGAACGGTCCTGTGAGTGGGCCATCTGGTTCAAAGCCCACTACCAGCACTGGAACAGGCCGCCCCGCGACTTTGACCAATCCCAGTGGCTGCTGGACCACACCGCACTGTTGAATCAGACCAAAGCCGAGTGGCAAGAACGCGGCTGCGACGTTTACGTCGAAGCCCAGAACAGCTTCCAGCTCCGTGGCCGCACCGCCACTCTCGCCGGCCGGCCCGACCTCATCGTCGACCGCGGCAACGACGCCCTCATCATCGACGTCAAAACCGGCCAGGAACAGCCCTGGCACACAGTCCAACTCCAGATCTACCAGTACGCCCTCCCAAAGGCCATTCCAGAGCACTTCCGTCACGCCAGGCTGTCCGGCGAGGTCGTCTATCCCTCCCGCATCGCCCGCGTGCCCAGGGGCGCCCTGACCGGTCAGTTCATCAACCAACTCGGCTCGACCATCCGCCGCCTCGCCGCCCCTGACCCGCCGAAGCCGACGCCCAGCTTCCAGGAGTGTCGCTTCTGCGACATCACGGCGGCCGATTGTCCCGAACGCGTCGACCAACCCAACGAGGTTTCCCAAGAACGGACCAGCGATTTCTGAACGGCGCCATCCCGGCACCCGGATTGCATACTGCCCTGCCCCAGCAATTGGGCCGTTTCCCATTCTGGCAGAGCGAGCTCGAACCCATTCCGGCGCTCCGAACAATCTACCAGGACGCATCCCGGAAGGCTGTGGACATTTCCCTCGGAAACGACCTCGAGTCAGAGCAGCAAAATGCCTGACGATTGCTGCTAGCACCAGTACCGCGACGCCTAGATATCCGGCGAGATCGTATAACCCACCACGTTCGTCGAGCACCTCTCATCCCTGATCCGACACCCGGCTGCGGACAGGCCCCCGAGCCACGCTCCCAGCTCGCAAGAGTGCCGTTTCTGCGAAATCAGCACCGCAGACTGCCCGGATCGGGTCAACGAGGACCACGCTCCCAAGACAGAAACACCCACGAGTTCTGATAGCATTCGCGTAATCACCCACCAGCATAACGACCAACGACTGGCCTCCAGCGGCACGCCCCCAGAATCGGCGACGAATGCCGAATTGACGCCTGCAAATCGGGAACCATTTATTCGGACACGATGGTTCGCGCTCGCGTGGGATCAACAACCCGGAAACCATGTCGGACGCCGACTTTCACCAACACCATAGTCTGAATCTTCCGCACCCGGGACTCATCGTCCAGTTGGTCGGCCCCATAGTCGGGGTTTCCATCCAAAATTTCGCGCGCCTGCTCCTGGGAGATTACTTCGACGTCGACGCGTAATTCCTCTCCATCGTCGAACGGCGCGCGAACGTAGTTTCCCCATGTGCCCACGTCGACGACGCAAGCCTCAGGTTTGCCACTCTCCGGTCCTCGCAGAATTGGGTAACCGTGATAACGGGCTAACTCCACTGACGGATCCGAGTCCGGCGACCGCCTCAATGGCTCATATCCCTCCACCAGACCCACTCGGGCGTGGTGTAAGAGACCGGCCATGTTTCCTCCCAACACAACAGCTAAATTGCTGTCTACACCGAGGTCGCTTGCAGCACTTTCAATCGCTTGGAAAAGCGATTCAGCGGAATCCAAAGGTGCCAACATACGTGGAGCGCCCGCCAGCGCTTCCCACAAAAGTGGCACAGCGTCCCGAGACAACCCTTGGCCCCATAATTCCCCGCCGACAGCCGAGTAACCGATGCGGTCATAGTCTTTCGCGTCGACAAAATGACCTTTGCCAAACCAATCCTGAATGCTTCGCTCGTTGGGCGCCAGGACCCCATCACCATCAACGCGCAGAACCGCTTTCGCCTCATCAAACAACCTCTCCACGACACCAGATCTAATCCAACCAGCCTGAACCCCAGACCGCAAATTGTTTAGTTTCTCAGTGCTGAGCGGCCGACCGATAATTTCGAGGTCCTCTTCCACTTCATCGCGGCGGGCTGCCTTCTCCAGGACTTCGGTCGAGAATTGACGTCGCTGCTCAGCACTGGCCGATGGAGTTTCGACGACAAACCGTTCCAGCCGCTCAGAGTTCGCGTTGAACCAATCCAAGGTGTGCCTTGCATCTCCACGCAAATTTAGGGCCAGAGACGCGTCGTAGGTACGCTCCATCAGCAGCACAGCAAAACACGTCAGCGGGTAGCGATCCGCCGACACCATGCCAGACCAAGAGCCAATATGCTCTGGAACTTCCCAATCCTGCCACTGAGAGTGTGCATCAGATCGCTCCATAGCGAGAGCGGCCGAAATGTCGCCAGCGAGACATTCAGAGTCTCCATACACAGCACGCGCAGCGTCCAAATATGGTTCGGCGTCAGATAGTTCACCCGACTCTGCAAGAAGCACTGCGCGTCCGCCCAACCCCATCAACGCGATGCGGTATTCCTGGGCTACGCCCTCGGACATTTCCGATTCTCTCCCAAAAGGTGAATCATATCTGCCATTATATTCGAGGATGTCGGACAATATCCTTCCGAACTCCCGTTGCACCCATCGAAAGTCATCGCCGCGATCAGAATGCAACGCATCAGACAACACGTTGCTTACGTGTCGTACCACCGCGACTAAGAACGACAACAACTCCTCGGTTTCGCCAACGAGAGTTAGTATGAGTAAATGAGGTAACACGCCATCGCGAAGGACCCTCTGGGTATCTGGACTACCGATCCGAGTCCCTATCCGGTAGTTCCACCTGTAACCATCGAGACCAGCCGTGACCAATTCCCCGATAGATCGCCTGAACCCCGTACGTACCAGCCACAGATCCAGCTTCAGCAACTCGTCCAAGAACTCCCGGTTGTCCGTGCGGATCACCTCCTCTCTGAATGAGAACAGATTCCTACCCAATTCCCGCAGCGGTGGCCACTCAGCTCGAGACCCATGAACGCCCCATACCACACCGGTTTTGTCCATTTCGTCAACCGCGTACGAGACAAGTTCTTGAATTGAACTCAACGTTCGCTGAACCTCTCCGTGCCTACGTTCATCCATTGCCCTCCGAGCGTCATCCAACAACGCTCGGACCGCCTCATCCGCAGATCCCTCACCCAGATCGGGAAACCAGGTGCTCAAGTCAGCCTCACTGTTCGCCTGCGACGTGGCTGCACGTTCGGCCCGACCCAGAAACACGCGCACCGCCTCACGAACATCACGCTTGTTCACATCCAGTCGTAGCCGTCGCCAATGCTCCGGCTCCGCGAGCCTAATCGCCCGCTCGAAGAGCGAAAGGGCAGCAACCAGATTCACCGCTAAACAAACCACAGCTATCAAGGCAAGATTGGGCATCCCAGGTGCAATCGCAGCTGTGGTTTCAGATACACTGACCAACTCCACCGCGGTCAACACGGCACCGGTAGTGGCAACGGCACCTATGCTGACCCAGAAGATGGGACGCACCCACGACCGGCGAACGTACTCAGCGTAAACCCTGTCGTCGGCATCTCTCCTATTGCTGACTCCCTGCATCACAAAAAGCGTGACGGCAAGCGTCAGCGCCGCTATGGCAGCCTGGGCACCCAGCACACCACCGAGTAATGCGGCAGACCCACCCGACCTATCTAATCCACCGATGGGCTCCATCTGGACCAGCCATATTGGAACAATCCCAGCGATCACGACCGCCGCCGCTAAAGACAACGCCGACAGAGCATCCCGACTGGATGGAAGATCGGTTTCTGTGAGCGATCCCATCATACGCCACAGCACCTGGCGAAGACGCAGCAAAGTTGAGCGACAGAGCAAAAACATAGTATAGCGACGACAGCGGACCAAACGCATCAATGGCATGGCGAGTGCCACGACATACACGCATTTTACTCCTCGAACCGCTGCCCGCATCATAGCCGACCCAATCGAACGGTAAAAACCCACCGCCGTTTCCAGCCAAGGCAGAATTGGTCGCCACCGAGGGCCGACGCCAATTAATGTTCGTAAAGACCAACCCGTCGAACCATGGCAACGAAACCCAATCCAGCAGCCCAAAGCAACTGGATCGTGCATAGGCTGTGCCGAAGAATGCCAGCGCAGCAAACCTAAGCGCTCTTCTCGCCCAGCAAATCAACGACTTCACAGTCGATCGAGACCCCAAGCGCAAAAGTCGGATCACCTTGGGTAACCACCACGCAAAAACTGCCTTTTGGGTCGAACTCGTCCAGCTAGCAGTTCGAACCAACAACGGCCGTGCAAGGTGCTTGCCCGCGGCTTTTTTCGAGCCCGCGATGCCGATCAAGATGATGCGCAGGATATTTTCGTACACCTGGCGCCCGGAAGCGCGCCTACATAGTCATAACCCGCCACCGACACCAATAGTACCGGCATATCTCAGTTATCACATACATGACGGTACACGCCGCCCCAGCCACAACCAAACTTCCTTACGCAATTACCGCGGCACAGTCGGTCCCCACGAGAGGTTGCCTGTAATGATCTAACACCAATCCGTCATTGCCATTCTCTTCATTCCACGACCTATCGCACCGTCCCAACGCCTTGGCACGAATTCCACCCACATTACCCTCCGGTGCTACTGTATTGGACCAACGGCTGGTGCTACAATCCGCGCCACATACGACCAGCGCGTGAGCAGTCTGCCTACTAGACGACCTGGGCTACCTGCCCCAAGGCAACGAGGAGTACGAGGTCCTCTTAACCCTCGTCGCCGAACGCAGGTCTCTGGGGATCACGTCCAACCTGGCCCTCTCCGAGGGGGAGCGCATAACCGCCAACCACATGGCCACCGCCGCTGCCATCGACCGGGTCGTCCACCACGTCGTCATCCTGGAATTCGACGTCCCCAGCTACCAGACTCACGCAGCGCAGCAACGCGGTGAGACTGCTGCGGCCGAGGAAGTGAACCGGCAAAACTAATCGACGATAAATCGGCAAGAATGGTTGACGCGGGCCACTGGGGCTCACTTCCAGCGCAAGCTGGCTCTTCCGTTTAGTGGCAGTCACGCCCACGCTGCGTGGAGCACCTGCAAATCCAAAGATTATGTTTGGCAAGTGAATCAAAGCCAAATCGGCAAGCACAAACATCGGCGCCGAAGATCAACTGACACGCGATGACGCCAAGCAGGAGCAAGCAAATGCTTTTCTACGATGAAGAGCCGCGGCGCAGCCGAAAGACATTCCCAGCTTCGTTGAAGCGCGAGTTGCACAAAAAGCAAGCGGGCAAGTGTATGTACTGCGGCCGCAAACCCGGCATCGACTTGATGGACATCGACCACAAGAACCCGGTGGCCAAAGGCGGTTCCGACCAGAAACGCAACCTCCAACTGCTCTGCCGCTCATGTAACACGCGTAAAGGCGCCACCACGGACCGCCAGTTCCGAACCAAGTTCAAGTCCATCGGCGTACCTCAGACACAGGCCCCGCCATCCAAGGCCATTCCACAGAGCAAATTCGACGCCGTGGCGAAAACCACAGCGAGCAAGAAAGCTAGGCAATCCAGAGCGAGACGGCAACGCGAACACCAATGGTGGTTCTAAACCGTGGCGGCCAGTTCATCTGATCCGTTTCATGGTCTTTTCCGCCTCGGACCCGTAGGCACCATCGGCCCATGCTGAGCCCGAGCACCACCTAATGGCCCAGCTTTCTTCGCGCACCGTAACCCTCTGGGCTTGTTGCTCAAGCTGAACCCGAAACGCACCGAATACCCCACGCAGTCACGAAAACAGTCCGAGAATGGATCGCTGCTAAGTAGCCGGCCAGCGCATCGACGAGACCGATGCGGTCACAGCAGACCAGTTGCGAAGCAACCGGGGCCAGGTATCTTGTCGCCGCCGTTAGCCCGGCTCGCGACACGACCGATATCCACGCGGCGGTTCGCTAACTCGCCCAATCTGGACAAGCGCCCGCACTCACCAAACGATCAGCACACCCGACGCGAGAGACCAGGACATATATGTCCTGTGACCCCGCCCAGACGGCCGGCGAACGGCGCATCCAAGGCAGCAAGGGCGGCGGCACAGACTTCCCAAAGTGGACCGTGCCTAGCGCCACAGAAGGCGACGACGGCAGGGTACGCGAGGGATAAGTTCCCCAGCACATCGACCTCCAGGTCAATCACGGTGAACACCAACCGGTAAGCTCCACCACAACTTCCACCCTCCATACCCGCCGGCGGCACTGTATGTGACAAGCGGCTGGTGCTACAATCCGCCCGACATACGAGCAACGCGCGAGCGGATTCCGGCCTCCTCCCCTCACCCCATCGCATCCCACGGCTCAGCACATCGTAACTGCCTGGCGGTCCGCGACGACAACGAGCCGCCCGCGCCGCCACCTGAAGGTGATCTAGTGACAGCGACAGCTGCATACGAATGGGCGCCAGGACAACTGGCTCGAGCCCGCAACCGGGACTGGGTCGTATTGCCTCAAGACGAACCCGAAATCGTTCGTCTCCGACCCATTGACGGCACCGAGACCGATACCATCGGCATCTACCTGCCATTAGAGCCAGACGCCCTCAAGCCGACGCAGTACCTGCCACCCGACCCGGATAAAGCCGGAGACTCTTCTGGAGCCAGTTTGCTCAGGGACGCCGTACGTCTCAACCTACGCAGCGGAGCCGGCCCTTTCCGGTCGATGGGTCGTATATCCGTAACGCCACGGCCATACCAGTTCGTCCCTCTGATCATGGCTCTGCGCCTGGACCCGGTCCGCCTCTTGATCGCCGATGACGTGGGCGTGGGAAAAACCATCGAGGCCGGCATGATCGCCCGAGAATTATTGGACCGGGGCACCGCCCGCCGCTTATGCGTTCTATGCCCTCCACATCTGTGCGAGCAATGGGACGAAGAGCTCCGAACCAAATTCAATATCGACGCCGCGGTCATCCAGTCCTCCACCATCAGCAAGCTGGAGCGCGCTTTGCCGCGAAACGATGTCTCGCTATACCAGCATTACCGCCACATGGTAGTCAGCATCGACTTCGCGAAATCCGACCGCAACAGGCACCTTTTTCTAGCCAACGCACCCGATTTGGTCATCGTGGACGAAGCCCACACCGCCGCGCGCCCCAGAAGCGACCGCGGCGCTGCTCAGCAACAGCGTTATGCCCTTGCCAAAGACCTCGCCATCGATCCGCGCCGCCACGTCATCCTGGCCACCGCAACCCCACACAGTGGGATAGAGCAGAGTTTCCAGTCACTACTCGGCTTGCTGAACCCCGAGTTCGATTCCGCTAACGACGACGACCTGCCCCGCGCGGAGTTGACGCCCCACATCATCCAGCGCAAACGCGCCGACCTGAAACGATGGCTCGACGTAGAGACGCCCTTCCCAGACCGCGTGGCCGTGGAACGCAGCTACCGTATGTCGGCTGATTACCACCGCCTTTATCAAGACATCCTGGCCTATTGCCGAGAGTACGTTGACACCAGCGGCATGGCTGAACAACGCCAGCGAGTCCGCTACTGGGCAGCGCTGTCCATCTTGCGATGCGTGCTATCCAGCCCCTCGGCAGCACGAGCGGCCCTTGAAAACAGGCGCCCGGCCCACAACGGGACGCACGAGGACGATCCCGCAAATGGAGGGCAGATCCCCGACGATCTCCTCGGCACCCAGATAGTTGACTCTGCCGAGGAAGACCAGGCCGCCGACTACGTACCCGCAATCACGCTGGAAGACGACGACACAACGTCCTCCAGCGAAGATCGGCGCCTCAGCGCTTTCTTACGGCGCGCCAACACGCTCGCCGGACCAGAGCATGATGCGAAAGTCCGCGAGGCTATTTCCGCGGTATCCGAACTCCTCGATGACGGATACCGCCCCATCGTTTACTGCCGATTCATCCAAACCGCCTATTACGTCGCAGAACAGATCAGGAACGAGCTGACATCGCGCCATCCAGGTCTCCGCGTCAGCGCGGTCACCGGCAACGACGGCGACAGCGAACAGCGCAAGGAGATTGTCCTCGACCTGGCCCAACACCCCGCACGAGTGCTGGTGGCAACCGATTGCCTCAGCGAAGGCGTCAACCTCCAGGACCATTACGACGCGGTCGTCCACTACGACTTGCCCTGGAACCCCAACCGCTTGGAGCAGCGAGAGGGCCGAGTTGACCGCTATGGTCAACCCAAACCAACAATCAAAACCGTCCTCCTTTACGGTGCGGACAATGAAGTGGACCTCGTGGTGCTCGACGTTCTCCTGCGAAAGGCACAAACCATCCGCCAACGTTTGGGCATCACGGTCCCGGTTCCAGTGCAGCCTGAACAGGTGGTCAACACCCTGGTCGACAGCGTTCTACTCCGCGGACGAACCCAAGGCAGACAAGCAACCCTTCCGCTACAAACCGCTGAAGTCAGCCGATTGCACCAAGCGTGGGATGAGGTCGCCGATCGGGAAGACCGAACCCGCACATACTTCGCCCAACATGGCATCCACCCAGACGCGATATCCAACGAACTCCAGGAAATGGAACCAGTCCTCGGCAGTGCCGCCGACGTAAAAAGATTCCTCACCAATGCTCTGCAAAGATTCAACGGCGAACTCAACCCCACCAACCGAGCGGGCGTATTCAGGCTAACCCCAGGCGACCTTAAAGACCACATCGCAGATCGCGATAACCGCCTCAATTTCCCAATGACCGTAGCTTTCGAAGGCGTACCACAGAACGGCGTAGCCCTCATCGGGCGCAACCACCCAGTGGTCAGCACCGCCGCCGACGCCGTCCTGGCCAAGGCACTGCAGGCACAAGAACCCCTTTTCGCCAGGGCAGGCGCCATCGTTACCCCAGCGGTCGAACGCAGGACCGCAGTATTTCTCCTACGGCTCCGTTTTCTGATACAGACCTCAGATCAGAGTGCCGAAAGCCAACAATTCGCCGAGGAAGTCGTCGTCGCCGCTTTCTCCAGCCGGGCAGACGGCCTAAACTGGACTGGTGACCACACCGACGACAGCCAAAATCGCATACTACGCCTCGTCGCCGATGCACAACCGGTGGCCAACCTATCGCCGGAGGAGCGTGCCGAACACGTAAGTTGGGCGCTAGACCGCTTAAGTGATGGATGGGACACCGAAATCGTCACCCACCGGGCAGCAACTTTGGAAGCAGCTCACACCCGGCTCCGTCAAGCCGTCCCCGGACGACACGCCACCGTGACACCCCACCGTCCTCCAGACATCATCGGCTGCTACGTATTGACGCCATCGGGGGTGTAAATTGAATTACTCAACCATCAGCCTTGAAGGCGGACTGTTCAATCCTGACCTGCTGGAACGAATTTCCCAACCCAACAGCAACGTCGCAGGCCAGACAGCCAGAGACTTCGGGCTGCGCCCCAACCGCACTCTCCTGGACGAAATCCAGAGCGGCTTCAGCGACGCCGCTCTGCGCTGGGACGCTTTCAACCGGCGCAGAGACCGGTCCCGGCAAAACCTCACCACGCTCACTCGCCAAGACTGGGCGATTCCCTTCTTTGAGATCCTCGGATTTCCGCCTCTGGAGCTTCAACGAACCGGCATAGACCTCGGCGGGACGACCTTCCCGATTTCCCATTTCGCTTACAGCGACGAACACGCGCCGCCGGTCCACGTCGTCTCTCCGGACCAGACCTTGGATCAACGCGGCCGCACCACCCGCCGTTCCCCCCACGCGCTGGTACAGGAATACCTGAACCGCTCCGAGACCCTTTGGGGCGTCGTCACCAACGGTGCCAAGCTGCGCCTGCTACGGGACAGCGCTCGACTATCGAAGCCGACCTACCTTGAATTCGACCTCCAGGCGATGCTGGAAGGTAACGCCTACGCAGAGTTCACCGCGCTTTACCGGCTGGTCCACTCCACACGTTTTCCACAACCAGGTGCAGAACCCCACGACTGCCTCCTGGAAAGCTACTACAATCAAGGAGTCGAAGAGGGCGGCAGGGTCCGTGAGAAACTCCGGGATGGCGTCAAAAACGCCCTCGAAATCCTGGGCGCCGCTCTTCTGCGCCACCCAGAAAACGCCGCGCTCCGTGAATCCTTCCGCAACGGGAGATTGACGGAGAACGCCTACTATCGCCAACTGCTCAGCTTCGTGTACCGCCTGCTTTTCCTGATGGTGAGCGAGGAGAGGAAGATACTCTTCACCACCGGCGACGACACCGAGCGCCACAACATCTACCACCGCTATTACAGCGTCGCCAGCTTGCGAGAGCGCGCAGAACGCCGGTATGCCGGCGACACCCACACCGACCTCTGGCAAGGCCTCGCCCAAACGTTCCGTTTATTCCGCAATCCCGCCGCGGCCGACGCCCTGAACCTGTTCCCCATGAATGGTGAATTGTTCAAGGAGTCCACCTGTCGGGACCTCGAAAACGCCGTTTGCCCCAACGAAGACTTCCTCAATGCGTTGCGCAACCTGTCCACCTTCCGCGATGGTGATGTCGTACGCCGCGTCAACTACGCCCACCTAGACGTCGAGGAATTCGGCTCCGTTTACGAAAGCCTATTGGACTACCGCCCGCTGGTACTCGCCGAAAACGAAGTAACTGGTCGAAGACCCAACTTCCAGTTGGCGCCCGGCACCGAGCGCAAACAGACAGGATCCTATTACACGCCGCCAGAACTGGTCCGCGAACTTGTGGACAGTGCCCTCGTTCCAGTCATCAACGAAAGACTGCATGACAGCCGAACTGCGGAAGCCAAGGAACAGGCCCTCCTTTCACTCAAAGTATGCGACCCCGCCGCCGGGTCCGGCCACTTCCTACTGGCCGCCGCCCGGCGCATCGCCCGAGAGCTCGCGCGCGCACGCTCCAGCGAGGAAGAACCACCACCTACCGAGTACCGCACCGCCCTCCGCGACGTCGTGCGCAACTGCATCTACGCCGTCGACAAGAACCCCCTGGCGGTGGACCTGTGCAAAGTCGCTCTGTGGATCGAAAGTCACGCCGCAGGCTTCCCACTTGGGTTCCTCGACCACCACATCAAATGCGGCGACAGCCTGGTGGGCGTCAAGGACTTGGACGTCCTACACACCGGCATTCCCGACGACGCCTACAAGGCCGTCACCGGTGACGATAGAACCGAAGCCACATACTTCCGTAGGCGCAACAGACGGGAGCGACCAGGGCAGGCCGCGATGTTCGCTGATCAACCAGACGTCGATGCCATCGCAGCCGAATGGACGGCTTTCACTGAATTGGAAGAACACAGCCCTGCCGAAGTGCAGGCCAAAGAGAACCTCTACGAAGAGCTGCGGGGCCCAGATACCCATTGGTGGCAACAAAAGGTTGCCTGCGACCTTTGGACCTACGCTTTCTTTGCCCCGCTACAACCGCAGGCATCGGGTAGCCCGGCCCGTGTTCCCACCACGGATAACATCCGTCAGGCCCTGGCGAATCGGGCCACGCAACCCCAACTCGAAGCCGCAGCGATCGCTGCTTCACAAGCCAACACATTCTTTCACTGGCCCCTCGAATTTCCCGATGTGTTCCACACCGGCGGATTCGACGTCGTGTTGGGAAATCCACCGTGGGAGCGGATCAAGCTGCAGGAGAAGGAATTCTTCGAAACCAGGGACCAAGAAATTGCCGACGCCCCCAACAAAGCTGCCAGGGACAGACTCATCCAGGCGTTACCTCAAGAGAACCCACACTTAGCGCAGGAATTTTCTGACGCCCTACACCAGGCAGAATCAATCAGCCGCTTCGTCCGTGGCAGCGAGCGTTTTCCGATGACCGGACGAGGTGATGTCAACACCTACTCCATCTTCGCCGAAACCGCGCGAGGCATCTGCAATCCCTCCGGCAAAGCAGGCATGATCGTCCCTTCTGGGATAGCCACCGACGATACGACGAAGGTGTTTTTCGCCGACCTCGTGAACCACCAATCACTGGTGAGCCTGTACGACTTCGAAAACCGCGAGCGTGTTTTCCCAGGTATAGACAGCCGAATTAAGTTCTGCCTGTTGACCATGACTGGAACAGATCGCCCATCGCATCAGGCAGAATTTGCCTTCTTCCTATACCGCACTGAGCAACTCCAAGACGATGGCCGCCGCTTCATCCTTCAGCCAGCAGACTTTGCATTGTTCAACCCCAACACGCGCACCTGCCCCGTCTTTCGCACCCGGCGGGATGCGGACATCGCCGCCAAACTATACCGACGAGCCGGGGTATTCTGGAAAGAAGCCCAAGCCGGCGAGCCAGAGCGCAACCCGTGGGGTGTTAGATTCTCCGCTATGTTCCATATGTCCAACGACTCGGGCCTGTTCCAAACCCGGGAACAGCTGGAACTAAACGGTTGGCACTTGGACGGCAACGAATTCGTCAAGGGCGACGAACGCTACCTTCCGCTTTACGAGGCCAAGCTGTTCCACCAGTACGACCACCGCTTCGCCACATTCGAAGACGTAGATGAACGCGCGCGTTCCGCCGGCAACGCCAGGGAAATGGCAAGCCACGAAAAAGCTGACCCTAGTGCAGTCGTGATCCCCAGATACTGGGTTCCCGCAGAGGAAGTCTCTCAGCGGCTTGGTGCATCGGAATCCGATTTAACTTCTACCCCCCCCCCCCCGATCAGACGTTCTACAAACTTGCCGAGCTGGCTCGCAACTCGTTCTCCGGGACATCACCAACGCAACCAACGAACGCACCATGATGTTGTCGGTCATTCCCTCGTTCGGGGTAGGCCACACCGCAACCATAGTTACGATTGGTTCATAGGTTTCAGAAACGTCGCCCGTGCCACCGACCAACGAACTTCGATCTCGACCCTGTTACGAACAACCGCCGTTGACGGAGGAGCTCCCATTGCGCGCATGAATTACGCAGGTTGGCATCAAGTCTTTCGGGACATCACGAACAGCACCAACGCCAGCACCATGGTCCCTGCCAACGTACCCGGCCATGGCGTTGGAAACAATGCTCCAGTCCTCGACTACCAGAACGAGCGCGCTGTTGCCTCGGTACTCGTGCTTGCCAACATGAACAGCCTGCCATTTGACTGGGCTGCCCGCCTTTCCGTGGGCGGCACCCACATGAGCTTCTTCATCGTCAAGCAACTGCCCGTGCTACCGCCCGATGTCTACATCGAAACCGCACCGCCAGGCCATACCTGGATCGAACTCGTTGTGCCCAGAGCATTGGAACTAACCTACACTGCATGGGACTTGCAGTCATTCGCCCAAGACCTGGGCTACGACGGCCCGCCCTTCGCCTGGGACGAAGACCGCCGACACCGGCTCAAGTGCGAACTGGACGCCATTTACGCCCATCTTTACCAGCTGGAACGCGAAGATTTAGAGTGGATCCTTGACGCCCCAGAGCCGTCACAGTCTTTTCCCGGACTGAAACGCAACGAAGAGCGACAGTTCGGTGAATACCGCACCCAGCGCTATGTCCTGCAAGCCTACGATCTGCTGGCCCAAGGCCACCCACCCAACCTGAACCACTAAGGTGAGCATCATGCCGCTGGACGTATTCCAACTGAAAGACTCCGTAGTCTCCGAATACCAAGACTACTTGCAGAGTTTCGTCCAAGTGCTGGACCCGCGAATCGACGATTACGTGGCGGAGATGCTCGGCAAAGGCGCACTGTGGCCAGACGCAGTGCTCCAGCTAAACCCGGCCTTCGAAATGGAACTGAACCTGCGCCAATTGGCCGAGCAAGGCCTGTTGACCGGGCAAACCGCCAAGTTCTTTGGGCCTGAACTCCAGCTCTACCAGCATCAGCGCGAAGCTTTGGATCTCGGCTTGAAGGGGGAGTCCTATGTCGTCACCACCAGCACCGGATCCGGCAAAAGCCTGACCTACCTCCTGCCCATCTTCGACGCC
Organism: Dehalococcoidia bacterium; assembly: GCA_034420475.1. Taxonomy (GTDB): domain Bacteria; phylum Chloroflexota; class Dehalococcoidia; order Lucifugimonadales; family UBA3495; genus Bin87. The sequence goes on along the minus strand of DAOULH010000025.1, from coordinate 20,777 downwards.
ATCATCCGCAACGAACCGTCGCATCACTCCGTGAGGGCTCTACTGATCTACCCGATGAACGCCCTCATCAACAGCCAGCTTGAGGCACTGGAACGCTTCAAAGCTCGCAACTGGCCCGACTCGCCAGTGCGTTTCGCCAGTTACACCGGGCAAACCAGTGAGGACGAACGAAATCGCATCCAGCAGGAACCACCACACATCCTGCTGACCAACTACATGATGGCCGAATACCTCCTGCTTCGACCCAGCGAACGCCCGATGCTTCAAACTGCAACCCGCAATTTGCAAACCCTGGTAATGGACGAACTTCATTTCTACCGGGGCCGGCAAGGCGCCGACGTCGCCATGCTCACGCGACGGCTCCAGGAAGCGGCAGGCAGAGAACTGCAAACCATCGCGACCAGCGCAACCATAGCTTCCAACGGGAACCAAAACATCACGCGCGAAGAGCAGAAAGCAACGGTCGCACGATTCGCCTCCAACTTCTTTGGCCAAGAAATACCTTCAACCAACGTCGTGGACGAAACCCTGCGCCACGTCGCCGAAGTTCCGACACCGCAAGGTGAAGCGGAACTACGAGCGGCGGTAGAGCTGCCACTACCGGTCCCAACCCCCCAAGCCGTGAAAACCCATCCTCTCACCGCATGGGTGGAAGAAGCCTTCGGCATTACCAGCCACGGCGACCGCCTAGTGCGCCGCCGGCCGGAGACATTCGCTGATGCCACACGCCGCCTCAGCGAACAAACCCGCCTTCCACTCGAACAATGTGGAAAGCAGTTGCAAGGGATACTGGACGTCGGAAGCCAATCGTTTTCTGAAGGACAAGAACCCGTCCTAGCCTTCAGACTGCACCAATGGCTTTCCTCGGGTGGCAGCGTTTCCGCCACCCTCGAACACGCTGAAACCCGGCAGTTCACCATGGACGGCCAGTACCGGCTCGACGACGAGCGCTTGCTATTCCCCCTCGCCTTCTGCCGCGAATGCGGTCAAGAATATTACTTGGTCATCCTCACTCAAGTTGAGGGGCAGCAACTGCTCCTGCCGCGCTCTCCAACCGTCGGCGCCGCAGATGAGAGCATCCAAGGCGAGGGAGGATTCTTCGCCCTGGACACCGATGGCATCTGGGCAGGCGACCCCGACGAACTCCCCGAGGAGTGGTTCAACGAACGTCGATCAGGCCGGGCTGTCAAATCCGATTACGCACAATTCATTCCACATAAATACGCCGCCACCGCCAACGGTGCGCTGACGGATCCCACCACGAGTGGGTCAACGCTCAAGGAAGAGGAATCACCAGGCGCAAATGGCGCCGTCTTCGGTTGGTATCAGCCCCAACCCTTCCTGATATGCCTCCGCTGCCGCGCGGTCTATGACCGCCGGCAAGGCGAATACCGCAAACTCTCCTCACTGAGCCAGACCGGCCGTTCCACAGCAACGACCATTTCCGTAAACGCCGCCGTATCCGGCATGGCAGGTCAAGGCCTGCCAACCGGTGAAGCCAAGGCCCTGAGCTTCACCGACAACCGACAGGACGCATCCTTGCAAGCGGGACACCTCAACGACTTTGTCCAAGTGGCCATGTTGCGAGCCGGCGTAGTCTCGGCACTACGCCGCAACGGTCAACTTACCTTCGACCAAGTGGGTCCGAAAGTATTTGACGCCCTGGAACTCCGACCCAACGACTTTCTGCTACAACCCGTCGACAGCGGGCCTGGATATGACCAGAGCAAGCGGGCCATGGTCGATCTATTGGAGTACCTGCTGCTCGAAGACCTGAGCCGCGGGTGGCGGATAACGCAACCCAATCTTGAACAGACTGGCCTTTTGCGCATCGCGTACCCCGGACTGGATCAACTAGCCTTGGAGCATCACCGATGGCAGCCCTTACCGGTAATCGCCGACGCTGATGCTAACCGGCGCGAGAATGTCCTGAAAGCTTTTCTGGACCACCTGCGGATGAACCTCGTCATCGACGCCAATCCGTTGACCACAGACGCTCAACGTAGTCTGACGCACCGAGCGGATCAGTGGCTGAAAGACCCTTGGCGACTAGAGGAGAACGACATCCTGGCTAGGCCGGGTCTCGCTCTTCTGCCAGGCAAGCAGCGCACCCGTTACGAAGGCAATGGGCGGGCCGTTATGAGCCTGGGAGCTCGTTCCGCGATCCTTCGATACTTGCGGTCCCAACACACCTGGGGCATTGACCAAAACCTATCGGTTGCAGAAGGCGAGGCCTTGGTCAACGGTATCGTCGAACAACTCCGTGGGCAGTTCCTGTCCGTAGTAAACGATAACAACGGCGCAGCGCGCGGAGTGCGACTACTGGCAGCCGGAATGCAATGGGTCGCCGGCAACGCCACGCCCGCAAGTCCCGACCCGGTGCGGAGTCGATCTCTGCACCTCCGACGTCAGACCCGTGCAACGCAACAACCAAACAGTTACTTCACCAACCTCTACGACCGAGGATCGCTCCAATTGCGCGGCATCCTAGCCCAACCTCACTCTGGCCAGGTCAGCGCTAAGGACCGCGAAGACCGCGAGAGGGAGTTCAGAGAAGGAACACTTCCCGCCCTCTTTTGCTCACCCACCATGGAACTGGGCGTGGACATCAGTGACTTGGACGCAGTACACCTGCGAAACATACCGCCAACGCCGGCCAACTATGCCCAACGCAGCGGTCGCGCAGGTCGCGGGGGCAGGCCAGCACTTATCGTTGCGTTCGCGGCCCAGGGTAATGCCCACGATCAGTATTACTTCGGACGGCGCCATGAAATGATCTCCGGCGCGGTTAAACCGGCTCGGATGGATCTGCGTAATCAGGAACTCCTGAAGGCCCACCTCTATTCAACCTGGCTCGCCACCACGGGCATCGCTTTGGGCCGCGGAATGCAGGAAATCCTCGACCTGAATGACCCCAGCTTCCCCATCAAGGAGGACCTCGCCGCCGAGTTCGAAGGAATCCGCAGAGAACGTTATTTCCAGCAGGCAGTCCAACGAGCACAGAACATCATCGACCGTACACCGGAAGTCCAGTACGCTCCCTGGTTCTCCCACAACTGGGTCAATGACACGCTCCGCGCCGCGCCCGATGAGTTCGACGCGGCTTTCCTACGGTGGCGCGAGCTGTATCAAGCAGCCTGCGACGAACGCGACGACGCCAGAAGAGAGATGGATGATCCCAATGCTACCCGATCGGCCAAACAGCAGGCTGAACACCGAGAACGGGGAGCTCGTCGAGAAATCGACCTGCTGCTAAACCGGACCAACCGACAGGAAGAATCCGATTTTTACCCGTACCGCTACCTCGCCAGCGAAGGATTCCTGCCCGGGTACAACTTCCCCAGGCTACCCGTGCGCGTATCCGTGCCGATGAGAGAATCCACCCAAATGATCGACCGCCCACGTTTCCTCGGGCTCACTGAATTCGCTCCCGGCAATCAGGTTTATCACGAGGGGCGGAAGTACCGGATCGACGCCGCCATCGTGCCGCCATCAGGCTTCGAAGCAGCCTTCAGGCGTGCACGCCTCTGCCAAAACTGCGGTTACGCCCACGACGGGGCTGACGCCGACCTGGAACTCTGCCTGAATTGCGGGACCAGGCTGGATGGATCCTCGGACTACATCCAGAAGCTACTGGAACAGCCCACCATGCGTGCCAGAAGGCGCGAACGGATCTCTTCCGAGGAAGAGGAGCGAGTTCGGAACGGATACCGTGTCACCACCCACTTCAACTTCGGTCTAGGCCGAAGTCTGTCAGCTGAAGTGCTGTCCGCGGACGAAGAAATTATCCTCACCGCCCAGTACGCTCCTGGAACCCGCCTTTGGCGCATCAACAACGGCTTCCGTCAGAGCAACGAAGAGGAACCCGGGTTCAGAGTTGACCCAACGACCGGCCGTTGGCAGGCTCGAAACGGCGAGGACGAAACGATTTCCGACCTTGGCGTTCCAGCAACGATATCGGGCGTAAGGCCCTACGTACAGGACTCCAGAAACGTTCTTTTCCTGAAACACCACAGTGAGAATTCCTCGGCGGAATTCGAGGTTACCCTGCTCCACGCCATCAAGCGCGCGATACAGTTCGTTTACCAAGTTGAAGATCAGGAAATCTCCGCCGAGCTCATAGGCGAGAACGAGCATCGCCGCATGATATTTTGGGAAGCCGCCGAAGGCGGCATCGGAGTCTGGGAACACCTGGTCACTCAACCCAACGCCTTCTCCGCAGTAGCCCGCATGGCCATCAGACTTTGCCACGAGGACCCATCAGGCAACGGCGATGACGCTCAGATAACCGCCTGCGTCTCAGCCTGCTATGAGTGCTTGCTCACCTACTCCAACCAACTGGAACACCGGCTGATCGACCGCCGCAAAATTCTGGACTACCTGCGGTTGTTGGCGACATCAACAACCAAGCTGGAACAAGAGCCAGACTACGACGAACAATACCAACGGCTGATGAATCTCACTGACCCAAACTCGACGCTGGAAAGGGAATTCCTCCAAGCGCTGCGGGACAACGGAATGCGTCTGCCCGACAGCGCGCAGAACCGCCCTTCATCGAAAGTCCTGGTCCAACCCGACTTCTACTACGAGCGGGAAAATCGTCCGGGCATATGCATTTTCATCGACGGCCCGCACCACGACGACCCTGACCGGCAAAGAGCCGACAGTCACACCCGTGAAGAGTTGCAGGATTTTGGCTTTGGGGTCATCGCCATCAGGTATGACCGACCAATCATCGAACAACTCAGGGAGTACCCGCACGTGTTCATCCCAATTGCCGAGACCAACGGACATACGGCGTCGCTGCGCGGACAATTCTCAAAACTCGTAACCGAATGGCGAGCAGAAACAGCCGGCCTGTCGTCGCCCCGAGCCATCGCCGGACACCACGCATATCAGCAAATCATCGCCATGGGGAAACCCGTCATTCCTTTCATCCTGCAGGATATGAAAGACAACGGCGGATGGTGGTACCCAGCGCTACGCACCCTTACCGGAGCTAATCCCGTTCCCGAATCCGCCAAAGGCAGTCCGCCGCTCAACGACGAAGCATGGCTGCAATGGGGGCGGGACAATGGCTACGCCTAGACCGGAATCCTCCAGACACCCGTTGCAATACTTTCCGCGTTTAGGGCCCGACAATCACAGGGTCACCAGCCCTGCGTCACGCGCGTACAACTGCGTGGCGTGGGCTGCCGGGATCGAAAATCAGCACCTTTGGCCCAGTGGTGCAGAGGGTGTAATGACGGAACCAGAGGTTACCTGGCCCGACGGCATCCGCAACGACGAATCAGTCGAAGCCATCGTCGAGTATTTTACAAGCACCGGGTACGTGCCGTGCGACAACCCGGAATCCGAAGATGGCTACCTGAAAGTGGCCATCTTCGTGAAGGACGATTACCCGACTCATGCGTGCCGGCAACTCCCTTCTCAAAAATGGACCAGCAAGATGGGATTTGACGGTGTTGACATTGAACACGACAATTTGGAGTGCATCGAGGGCGACCAATACGGGACAGCGGCAGTTTTCATGAAGCGGCCCACAACTCCCTAACTTCAGTATCTCACCGGTCAAAAGGCCGGTTTCCTCTGGCGCCAGCATTCCGATTCCCGCGGCCTACAACCGCACCAGCATCCAACAAATGACCGATATGCCCTCCTAAGCTGCCGGCACGCCGGATTTCAACGAACGAGCGCTCCTTCAGACCCTGGCCACCATAGCCCGACGCGCCTACTGCACTGTCAACGACATCAGCGCCGCTATCGCCGTTCCTCATCGTGCTATCATCCCGCCCAACCTTCAACCCCCCAAGGCTAATCGCGAACCACGCTGCTTTGCGCTCACTACAACCGCGTCGACGGCGGAAGAACGCAATAGTTCTTCATAGCCCGACTAAAAGACATGGGCATGGCGGTTTAACCGGCTCACGACGATCAATCCGCAGATCCCACGCCAACCAACAACTTTTGGCGTCAGACCACGATTATGCTTTCCTTGGAAATCCTTTCGATCGCTTTCGCCGCAATCGCAGCATTTTTTGCTGCCGGCTCCCTGTGGGTCAGCCTCAGAACTCAGCAGATTTCAGCAATTCAGGCCCGGCCCAGGCTCTCCATATCACACGGATGGTCCGACACAGGAGAACGTGACCTGTACATCACTTTCGAGCCGGAATCCAACCGCCCGGATTGGGTGTTCACAAAAGCCACAATCAAGCGAACGCGGAGCAACTGGCGCCGTCGGCATCATCTGGACCATGGAGAAGTGATAGATCATGACCAGATTGAGACTGGAGAAATCATTCCAATAACCCAGCGTACAGGCCGCTGGCAACGACATATCACATACGAAACCCAGCAGGCAGCGATCGCGATATTCTTGCACCCCGACGCACCAGATTGCCACCTAACATTGGAGATTACGTTGAACACGTCACCAAGCCCGACCATCAAGAGGCACATCAGAAGCCCCAAGAGGTTTTCCTCACCACCATACCGACAGAGCATCGTCGAATAGCCAGCGGACCCGCAATCGGCCATCGACGACGCCACCCGGGCCATAGAGCTTGACCCGGCCCACCACATGGGCTACGGGCACCGCGCCGTCGGTTACACCCTCCTCCCTACGCCGGATTGGCAGGCTGCCCTGGAAGACATGGACAGGTCGATTCCCTTGCATCCCCAGCACGACGCTGAGGCTTACAGGATGCGCGCCTGGATCCACGACAACCTCGGCAACCATGCCGAAGCCGAACGAGACCGGCAGCTCGCCATTCAACAGCCCCCGAACAGCGAGCCGTCACCAACTCAAAATTGATGACACCAACCGGTCGCGCCGGCCAGTTCCCGCGTGGCATCATCAACAAGTCGCCGACCGACGGCGACAAGCCAGCCGCCCGCGACTAACGGGGTGGCTGGCCTTTCTGGCCGCCGCACACGCCCTCCAGTGCCGCGGCCAGACATCAGACCTTGCACTTCCAACATCATCACGGAACCCTACCAGTCGACCGAAATCGCCACCGCCAACTTCTGAATTGTTGACACCAGCCAGTGGCGTACAAGCGCCGCTCACTGGCACAATGGAACCGTCGCCGACCCACGGCGACGCCGGCCGCCCCGACTGACGGGGCGGAAGGTTTAATCACCACCGCCGCCCAAGTTACGGCCGTACAGCCACGGTGACAGCACTGCAAGGCACCGCGGGCATTCCCATACTGCGGCAAACCAAACACCCACCTGCGCGACCGGTGGACCCCGGGAAAACCGATGCAACGCCTAGCTCGCACCGGGCACGTCGAAGCGGGCTACTCCAACCAACACCGACTCCTGCGCCGTTGCCACCATCCGCCAACCGGCATTACCCGTTCAGGTCCCCGCCCAGGAAATTCCTCCCCACCGCAAGCGCGCTCTCCATCACGGAGAAACTCCCCGCCGCCGGATCCACCACCACATCCCCCGGCTCCGTCACCGCTTCTATCAGCGCAGACTGCAGCCCAACCGGCTTCCGGTGAGTATGTCCCCTACGGCCGGACAGCTTCTCCGACCAAAAATCGGGAACGTCACTACCCTTCCAACCCCCATACACCACCAGGGGCGGCTTCTGCACCACCAGCAGGTACTCCCCATAACGACGCGTCCGGTAACCCATCCCCATCCTCATCTTGTCCCAGGTGATCAGATCGACCACCTCCAGCGGGAACTCCTCAAACCAGCCGATGGCACCCGAGCAGAGGTGGTATTTGTCCGTCCACAGGAAAACGTGGCCGCTCGGGCGCAACACCCTCGCTATCTCGCCCAAGAACCGGAGAATGACCGGTTCCGTCATCTGAACCAACGATGCCCTGGCCTGACCCCGCGCCTTCCCCTCATTACCGTACGCCAACTTATCGAGGACGCCCCGGTATTGGGGGTCGAAGAACGCCGCCGGCACGGAATCATCCGCCAGGGTTCCCAGCAGGTCCAGACCGTCCATCTTGTGCCTGACGTTGCGCTCCAGCATTGGCCTCAAATCCCCGTCGGAACGACACAGAGCGTCCTCGCCTTGACGAGTTGCGCCACTGGGTTTCAAACCGTCCGATTTCACCGTCTGCACCACGCGCCACTGAGAATAAACCAGAAGCGCACGGCCAGTCGCGGCTCCACCGTCAGCAAAACACCCTCGGGCACTTCGACGCCTCCGGTCACGTTGACCAAGACGGCGGGTAGCCTGCTCCCGACCGTGTGACCGGGACACACTGAACATCCCCCGGTGAGAGGAACAAGCCCCACCCTCACCGCCGAAACCGGCGAACAGGGAGACCTCGCTATCCTCACATCACCAGGGTGGTTCCAGTGCGACAATTCCCGCCGCTTCCAAGGCACACACCGCCACTGTCCGCGTCACGCGATGGCAACTCCAACCGACTTCTACCCTCGCCACCTGCCCACGGTGTTCATCCCCGACCAGCGGCTCTGCCCGACGTTCCAGCACCACCGTGGCCCACACGCGCCGTTTACCGCCGCGCAAACCGCCCTCCACAAAAGCCGAAGACCACGGTAACGGCCGCGCAAAACGGGGCAACGCAGTCCCTGGCGAAAGTGGGTTCAACTTACTTTCGCCAGGGACGACGTCACACATGCCCACCACATCGCACCAGATAAACCCCAACCGCAATTTCCATGCACTGAACGATACAGAAGCCATGATCTCCGTCGCAATCAACCAGACGGAGACGATGAACCCGCAGGCCACCGATGGATCATGGCTGGAACGACAGACCGCAGCCATAGCCCCATACATACCCGATTGGGACATCAGCGAGTGCTGGACCTGGCCCGAATGGCCGCAACGTGAAGCCGAGTTCCCAGACACCACCGGCCAGGACATCGGCATCGACTGCATCGCCGTCCGACGATCCGACCAACGATACATCGCTATCCAGTGCAAATCCCGACAGCTGGATGAATACGGCGCCGGCGCCGCCGTAAACAAAGGCGAGCTCGACAAGTTCGTCGCCGCCACGTCAGGCAACCTCTGGGCCGAACGCTGGCTGGTCACCAACGGCGACGTTCCCATCGCAGGGCCGGCGATGCAGATGATCCACGTCACCGGCAAGCCGGTAAAGCACGTCAACATCCACGCCGACCTCATCGCCGCCAAACCGCCGCCCGCCGACGATCAGTGTCCGCATTGCCTTTATCCCGACGATGAAACCCAGCTACAGACCCGCTCCTGTATGCAGGATAAAGCCGTAGCCACTGCTAAATCGTTGCTGCTTCGCCACGAGCAAAACGGAAGCGGCGGCATCCCCAAGGGCCAAGCCCGCGGCAAAATCATCCTGCCCTGCGGCACCGGCAAGACCAGGATCGCACTCCGGCTCGTCCAGGAACTAACCCCCGCCGGCGATACTTCCATCGTCCTGTGCCCATCCATCGCCCTGGTTGCCCAGATACGGCGCGAGTTCCTGCAACACGCCACCCGGGACATCCGGGCACTGGCCGTCTGCTCCGACGAAACCGTGGGAAACCCCGTATCCGAAGACCGGCAGAACTTGGCCAACGACCCTACCCTGGACACCAGCAACGCCAGCGCGGACATCGTCAAAGGACAAGTAACCACCGACGCCGGTGAAATCGCCCAGTGGATCAAGGACGGACGCGGCAAAGACCGCTTGAACGTGATCTTCGGTACTTACCAGAGCAGCCACCGCATTGCCGATGCTCTGATCGCCAGCAACACCGAAGCCGCCGTGATGATCGCCGATGAGGCCCACCGCACCGCCGGCCTGCGCCGCGTAAATAAGGACGAGTCCAACGACAAGGTCCGCGACTTCACCGTCTGCCACGACAACCAGCGGTTCCCCGCCAGGTTCCGTATCTACCAGACCGCCACCCCCCGGGTGTACGACACCACCAACCAGCCCAGCCATCGCAATCCCAACTGGATTGTCCGCAACATGGATGACGAAAACACCTTCGGCGTGGAACTGTACCGCCGGGAGTACCGTGACGCCGTTGAAAACGGCTGGCTCTCCGACTACCGCATCATCGCATTGGGCGTGAACGACCCGGACACCTACCAGGCCGCCAATGAGCTCGTCAAGCTGTACGGCGGCAGAGGTCGCAACCAGCTGCACACCGACCATTTCCTGAAGGGCATGACCCTAGCGCTGGTCATGGCCGGCGCCACCAACTCCCCCGACGCCGAAGAACCCGCGCCGGTGCAATCCTGCATCGGGTTCATGAACACCGTAGCGAAGTCCAAGGAGATGGCCAAGCAACTGCAGTCGGACACCGTGCGCCGCTGGCTCAACCGCTGGATGGCGGAAAATCGCAACGGACAGCAGCCAGCCGAATTCCGGCTGGAACACCTGGACGCTTCCAGCAACGCGCTCAAGCGCGAGGACGCCAAGCGGCGCCTAGCACAGGCCAGCGAGCTGCACCCCCACGGCATCCTGAACGTCGGCATCTTCGGCGAAGGCACCGATGCGCCGTCGCTCAGCGCCGTCGCCTTCCTGGAACCCCGCAAAAGCCCGGTGGACGTAATCCAGGCCGTAGGACGCGCCATGCGCACATCCCCAGGCAAAGAGATGGGCTACATCGTCTGCCCAATCGTGATTCCGGCCGACGCCTATGCCGAAACCTGGCTGGCGACTTCGTCCAAAGAGGAAGGTTGGGAAGAGCTGGGGCAGATACTGCTGGCACTGCGCGCCCACGACAGCCGCATCGAGGACAACCTGGCCGATCTGCTGAAAATCTACGTCCCGCCGGTGCCGGAAGAGGAGACGACGGCAATCGCCATCGCCGACGATGCCAAGAAGAACATCCAATACTACGCCCACGTGGGCGATCCCAGGGAAGTCCCGGACATCATCGAAGCCGTGCTGGACGGCAGGCAGAGGCCGCTGGACAGGCTCAAGCCCATGCGCTGGGCAGAACAGTACGCCCAGCCGCGACTGCCGCAGCCCAAGCCAGCCGACCCCAACCAGGGCACACTGCTACCGCCGCCCCCGACGCCAGTCATGGTAACCACCGCAGCGGTCACCAATGCAGAACCCAAAGCACCGGCAGTGGCACCGCCGGAGCCCAGCTCACTGGTCACCGGCAAGAGGCACGCCGACGGCAGCAAGGAGCTGCGTCGTGACAGCCCGGCCAGGCAGAAGCGCAACAGCGCCAACGGCGAAAGCCTGCCGCCGATTGACTATCAGGCGACCAAGAAAAAGGCGGCTGGCATGATCAACAACAGCACTGGGGTGAAAGTTCCCAACGCCGAGCAACGCCGGAAACAGCAGGAACGCCGCCGCAACCCCGGCGACAAGCACGCGCAGCTCATGCTGAACATGATTGGCCTGGACGACCAGAACCGCAACGCCATCACGGCGAACCTGCTCAGCAAGTCCGGGCTCACCAGCAACCGCGTGGACCGCGACCTGAACCTTCTGGAATACGGCGTGGGAGAAGCCGGCCGATGCCTGCGGGAGGACCACCTCAAGGCAACGCTGGACGCGCACTTCAGCCTGGACAATCTGGACAGCGAAAGCCGCAAGAAGCAGGCCGACGGCTGCACCATCGGCGCACTACTGATGATGAACGCTGCCATGCTGCACCAGCGCATCGCCGCCGGCCAATGGCTCACCGGCATCAGCGACCTGTCCCAACTGAAGAACGACGAGAACGTGGTCAGAAACCTGTCCAGAGAATGGGAACGCATCATGCGCCACGACTTCCACCCCGTGCTGGAGCCGGCACTGGAAGCCATCTACGCCGTGGAAACCACCGGCAAGATGGACGGACTCACCCAAGCGCTGCACGTCATCTGCGCGGAAGCAGAACGCATCGCCCATGCCTACGCGGACATGGGCGCCGACCACGCGGGTCCGTTGTTCAACAAGGTAATGGGCAACCAGGCGTCAGACGGCGCCTACTTCACCCGCCCCGTGGCTGCATCAATAGCTGCGCGCCTTACGCTGGACGTCTGCGGAGACATGGACTGGCGAGACCCTGAAGTATGGGGTGAGCACAAGACCGTAGACTTGGCCTGCGGTAGCGGCACCCTGTTGGCGGCGATGCTCACCGACATGAAACGCCGAGCCCGAGAAGCCGGAGCCACCGACGAGGAAATCGCCGGACTGCAACGGCTGGCCGTGGAAGACACCATCAAAGGACTTGACATCAACCCAGTCTCACTGCAACTGGCAGCCGCACAACTGACGGCTGGAAACGCGGAAGTCCGCTACCAACAGATGGGACTGCACCAGATGTCCTACGGCCCGCAGGAGAACAAGCGCGTAGCCGCCGGCACGCTGGAGTTGCTGGGCCAGAAAGCAATCGTGCCGCGGCGCAACGAGCTGAACATCGACGACGAAGCCGTCAACTCTGCCCATTTGCAGATGTCCAACACCGCAGACGCGAAAACCGACAAAACGGTATCCGAAGCATTGGGCGCCAAGATCGTCATCATGAACCCGCCGTTCACCAGTCGGAACAAGATGGGAGAGAAATTCCCCAAGGACATCCAACAAGGACTACGGAAGCGCGTCGATTGGCTCGAAGAAACAGCCACTGAAGCCGACATCAGCCTGAAACTCATGGCATCACGAACAACGGTCCGACCGTTGTTCGTGATGCTAGCCGCGCGAATAGTTAACCGGGATACCGGCATCCTAACGATGATCAACCCGACAATCGCGCTGTCCGCGCCATCGGGTCTCAGTGAACGACAAGCACTGGCGCAAGAATTTCACGTCCACACGATCCTCACCTGCCACCAGCCGAAGAACGTCAACTTGAGCCAAGAGACCGGCATCAATGAAAGCATCGTCGTCATGCGCAGGCACAGGGGTGACAAACCACCTACAAGATTTATCAACCTTGACTGGATGCCAAGAGACGAAGCGGAAGTAGACGAACTGGAATACTCCCTGCGCCAGTGCGAAGAAGGGAAAATCCCCAACGGATGGGGAGCAGTGTCGTACTGGCCAGCGGAATGCATCACAGCAGGCGACTGGTCAGCCGCGATCCTGCGCAGCCAAGAGCTCGCATATGCTGCGTACGAGCTCGACACATCCCCAAGAATGCTCACCATCCGAGAACACGGCGGCGAATGCGAAACCACCAGGGAAAGCCTGAAGAAAAGCAATTTCGTGCCTGCTGACACTGATGACCCTGGCAAGTTCCCTATCATCAGCTCCAAAGGTGCCGACGGTCAGCAAAGCATCCAGAGCACGCCTGACGCCTACTGGACGCCAAACAACGCCGACGAAGAGCAGCGCATCCTCAACAGCGGAACCTACCCGCAGGCTGACAAACTGCTACAAAAAGCCGGCTACCTGCTAATCACATCGGGACAACGTACTAACACGGCGCGCCTGACTGCCATCGCCGACGACAAAAAGTACGTAGGCCGTGGGTGCCTACCCATCAACGGCCTAGACGCCCAAGAAGCCAAAGCCATCGCCGTGTTCGTCAACTCAACCGCGGGCAGGCTACAACTGCTACGGTACGCCGGGCGCACATTGGAATTTCCACAGTACAACCCCGAGCCGCTGGAAAACATCCGAATCCCCAACGTCAAAGTCGACCGCATCCGCGGCATCCTCGCCGACTGCTGGGAGCACACCAAAGGGATGACCGTCCCACAGTACCGGGAAGGCGAGTGCGAGGTACGACGCCTCTGGGACGAAGCCGTCGCTGACGCCATGGGCTGGGACGCCAGCGAGCTCACCCGCCTGCGCTTGTTGCTACACCAGGAGCCGCACGTGCGCGGCCTCGGCTACGGGCAGTACGCCGGTTAGCACAAGCCGCAACAACGATATCCGCCGCCCAACCTGAGTGACCATGACGGTCACGCCCAACCAAACCACCCCAGGACCAAGCGAGCAGGAGACACCACCCCTATGCAAGCAGACGTCACCACAATGGCCGAAATGATGAAAACCGACGAGGAGTACGTCATACCGTACTTCCAGCGTCGCTACGCTTGGAACGAAGAAAACCAGTGGTCCCCACTATGGGACGACATCGTCAACGTCGCCGACGCCATCGGCAACGCCGATGATCCAAACGATGTGCCACCCCACTTCATGGGGCCTATCGTCATCCAGGAAAGATCACACCATCCTGACGGGAGACCGCCGGGCTACATCGTAGTAGACGGGCAACAGCGAATCACCACGCTGCTCATCATCCTGAAAGCCATCGGCGACGCAGCCTGCGAATGCGGCCAACCGGAACTTGCCGAAGAATTCCTCGGAAGGATCTGGAACAATATCGGCTACGGGCAGAAAACGCCAAAGGTGCGCCACACTCGCAAACAAGACAGCTTGAACTTGCGAGAGGTGCTGCAAGGCATCAACAGCACGGACATAGCCGACAACAGAATGTACCAGTGCTACGACCACTTCAACACCGCTGCTGTAAGGTACATCCGCAACGGCAACGACATCGCCGAACAGTGCGTCAACCTGCTCACGACGCTCGACAAGAAAATGCAGACAGCGTTGCTGAAACTGGACGCCAATGAACAGCCAAATCTCGTATTCGAGACACTGAACGGGCGAGGCGAGCCGCTGCATCCCTTTGAGCTGGTGAAAAACACCATCATGTACGAAGGCGGCGTCACCGAAGATGACCAAGTAGCCGACGCGCTGTGGAGCCCAGCACTGGAAGAACCTTGGTGGCAAGACGGGAAGCTGAACGACTTCCTAGCCGATTGGCTCACGGCGCAGAAGCGCCGGCGGATCAGGTCCCAACGGGTAGCCCCGGAGTTCCGAGCGCACACCCAGGAAGTCAAATCCAATGGACGCGACGTCCGACACATCACAGACCGCATGAACCGCGCCGCCGAGATGTACCGAGCTGTCCAGCACAACGACTTCCCAGCCACAATGCCAGCTTCCGAACGGCTGATGGCCATGAGGCTACCGTCCACTATGCCGGTGATCCTGTGGCTCTGGGACGACGACAACAGCGTCAGCCGCATTGAGCGGCAGACCTGCATCCGGCTGATAGAAAACTACGCCATACGTCGGGTGATCGCCAACCTGAGCATCGGCGACATCATGACCAACATCATGACTAACATGCTGTTGCCGCGGCTGAAGGAAGCCGCCGACGCCGGCGAAAGCCCCGCAAAAGCAATCAGGAGAACGCTGCAACAGCTGACCATAGAAGCGGCGCGCTGGCCCCGTGACCGGGAAATCATGGACAGGCTGAGTGCACAACCGCACGAGATGAACGCCACCAGGCGCGATGTCATTCTGAAGGCACTGGAATCCCAACTGAGGCGGGACGCCGAGCTGGAACCACTGGAAAGGAGCGTGACAACTACACAGCTGATGCCCAGCGGCGAAGCCGGAGAAACCAACTACCCCATGACGGGCAACAGGACAGAGGCACGACACCAGCGGCGTCAACAGCACCTACGGTACATCGGCAACTTCACGCTGGTCACCAGGTCCACGAACCGGAACAACAACGCCCCGTGGGAAGAGAAAATAGCATCGCTGAGCGACAGCAGCGAAGTAATGCTCACCAAGCAATTGCTGGAGCACCATCAGGACCAATGGACAGACCAGGACATCACCGACCGCTCCGTGTGGATGGCAGAGATCGCCGTGCGCACATGGCCGTATCCGGAAAGCGAATGACCGACGCTGCCAGAATAGCTGCAAAACGCCAGAAAGGGCATCGCTCCATGACAACGCATCCCGCCAGTGGATAGACCCCCAAGGTCGTGACAGGCATCCCGCAACGCATCCACGGCGACATCACACCAGCGGTCAACAAAGCAATTCGCAATAAAATGCCAACGCCGCTCATCATTCAACAGAACTCTCTGGTTTAGCGACAGCCACCAACTACACGCCGCCGAACCCAAAGGCAACATCCGTAAGGCTTGCATCGCCCAGTGGCGTGACCGCAAGCACTCCCACTTGCAAAGCATCGAAGCCGTCTGAGTTCGGACCGCCCGCAGATACCCCCGGGGACGCCTGTTTTCGCCAACACGGTCAACTCTGTACAAAGCAGGCGCAGCACGGGCGCCAGAACCGTAGCGCGATTGCGGCGCAGTTCGGGATGCGGTAATTTCATGCCGTCTCGACGATGACGACAAAAAGAAACGCCCCCGCCAGGGGGGCGTCGGGCCAGCGGCACTACCCGCTGGGGGGGGGTGATGAAACCCTACAAGGGCGCACAGCGAATGTCAACCGCCACTTCCAGCATCAACGTTGCCATCCCACACGGCTCGCCGGCCCAGCGCGTGGCGGCGCACGTCGAGAGCACGTCGCTCGACAGTCTCAGGTCCCGCGACTGGCGCCGGGACTACCGGGTGGACCTGCTACGTCCAGCCGAAAATCTGCTGCTCCACGGTCAACGCCTGGTGATAGTCCAATACCTTACCGTTGCGCTGTCTGCCCACGACCGTCCAATGCTCAAAACGATGACAGCAGCCAGTGGCGCGAAACCGCCCGACTCTGCCACAATGTCACCGTCGCCGACCGACGACGACCAGCCGGCCGCCCACGACTAACGGGGCGGCTGGCTTTTTTGGCAGGCCACAACAGCCCACCAATGGGATTGACGACGCGATCCCAGCCGGAGTGACCGCCACCACCACAACGGGGGCATAGGCCAAATATCTTGCAGATCAGTTGCGTACAGGGGTTTACGGGAATCCCCACACCCACGAAAATAGACCCACCTACCCCAACACCCCAGATTGGGAGAACGTCATGAACACCCCTCTCCAAATGGCGCAACGCTACGACTACTAGGGCAACCAGGCCACCCTGGATTACGAACTCCAATTCCTGCCCGGCTCCAGGAGCGAGTGGCTCCGCCGCATCGATCTGCTGGTTGACGAACTCCGCACCCTCCAACCCCTTTCCGGGGCACTCCACGCCAGCATCGCCGGACAGGACTACTACTGCATCGACGGCGTCATGGTCAAAGTCGCCCACGAAAACGGCGTCTTGGCCGGCGATTGGTCCGATGCCGGATACTACGTCATCACCCCGGAGGAAACCGGCGAACTCGACATCGACACCGTACGCCGGGAACTCGCCGAAAACGGCGTCGGCACCGTAACCGCCGACCCGCCAACCGGCATCGAAACAATTCTCCAAGATGGCGGCGAAGCCGTCAGCTTCGACTACGCCACCGCCCGCGACCTGCCCGAAGGCCTCCAGTACCAAGATGACCAACTGGACGGCCCCGCAGCGCCGCCGGAAGTGCGCCTGTGGTTCGGCATGGACGTCGAACCCTTCACCGGCCAGCCCAAGTTCGTTGACCTCCTCGACCTCGGTATGGGGTTCGCCCGTCAGGTCAACGGCAAATACGGCATCGCGCTGCCCGGCGCCGACACCACCGTCGGCATGAACGACAAAGTCGGCACCGCCGCCGTCAACCCCCTGCATCTGTTCGCCGATGCTCTCGAAGCCGGGACCAACAACCCGTTCAACAGCCTCTGGCACCCCTACACCATCAGCATGGTCACCGCCAAGGACTGAACGCAGGGACACCCACATCAGCGGAACATCATTATGTCCACCCAAATAGACTCACCGCCGCCGGCCACGTTCGAAACCACGGCAGTCATCGTCCAACGACACGGCCACTACGAAGACCAGGACAACCAACCAGACTGGGTCATGAAATCGCAAGCGCACTGCGAACTCATGGCCCCAATGGGCAACGACAAACGGATACAGTACCTGGAAGTCGTTGGTGGCGACGATCAAACCAGCAGGTTCATAACCGAATCCGTCGCGGAGACCATCGGCAAAGCCGCCAAACCCGCCCTGCGCTCGGCGGCGCGCGAGTGCGCCACCGCCAAGAAAGACATCCACAGACTGCTGGGCGCATGGCCCGAACCGCACCACTTCCAACTGCTGAGCTCGGCGCTTGCCGGAATGACCAACGAACAGAAGAGCCTCGCCAACGCCTACGCAGCGTGCCAGATATACCAGACGGCTGCCGCAGCCCTGTACCTGGCCATCATTGACGATCTACCACCCGTAGAAGACGTCCTCCCTTACAGTGACGAGATGCGCCGGCGAGACCAGGAAATGGCCGACAGCGGGTACGAGGACGAGGTAGCCAGATGGCCCAAGTGAACACTGGGCAGATATACACTTGCTCTCGGCGCCGAAATCACGCCTGAACAACTGTCCCGGTCACGCGACATCCACGATCGCGACAGCCCAACCTGACCCACGACGACGTGCTACTCCAGCTCATCGCCGGGCACCAGAACAATCTCGCTATCGTCGCGGTACAGATCGAACCAATACGACGCAAACACCACCTCCGCGGTACGGGACACCGCGTGCGCGACCGCCAGACCCAACTCCCCAACGGCCTCACCCTCTAACAACAGCGCCAGCCTGACCCGGTGCTCGGCGTCTATCCACGTCTGCAGCACCCACCCGGCGCCCAGCTCCGACTCCGCCGCAAACCTCGACAGTTCGCCCAGCCGCCCTAACCCTGCATCATGCCTCCAGGCCATCGCCAACTCGACCAAACGGACCAGCTCCGACTCCGCCATCCCCGCATTGGTCAAATAACGTATTTTCCCTTCGTCTCCCAGTCTCATCAGTTCAACCAGGTGCCGAACCGCTCCAACCTCAGCCGCCGACTCCGCGCCGGCCCCATCGCCGGCGAAATCCCCCGCCCGTTCGGCCACAGGACCCGAACCAGGCGCGGCATCGAATTTCGCGTGACCTCTGGAATCCTGGTAAGCCCGCCAGCGGTCGGATAAATCCCGCCAGCGGTCATAGGCTTCCTCGAACCGGGCGAAGCCCGATCCCCAAACCAGGCTATCCAGGAGGAGAAAAGCCTCATCATGACACTCCATCACGGCGCTGATCACGGTCGCGGAAACGCGTTGAGATGAACCGGTGGGAACCATGGACTCCAAGACAAAACCTCCTTGCAGACATCAGGAAAACGGGACCTTATCGAGCACGAAAAACAGAAACGCCCGCGGCGCCACACGGGCGCCCCGAGCGTGATTGCCATGACCAACGGGAAGCTGCCCCTCTCCACGAGTCATTCCCGCGAGCGGAGCAGAAAGCCGATCTCCCGGCAAACAGCCGGTTATGTCACATTTCTCCATCGGGCGGGCATATGCGGTAGCCCGTCACCACGCCCGCCGGATTTGCAGCTGCGGCGGGCCGTCAGTCGCACTGATTCTACTCCCGTCGGAAAGCACGGTAAAGCGCCAAATACATGGGACCCGCAGCAGACAGCCCTGCCGGCCAGCGAACCACGAGACGGAACCCGGCGCTGACCGCCGCACGCGCCCTCCAGTGCAGGGGCCAACCACCACCGGATTTACCCGGAAGGCGGCCCGTACAACGCCGTCCCGCCCCTGAGACAGCCCCGTTCCCTCCTGCCGGTGGGCAGGATCAGGCCATAGCTGCATTTGACACCACCGGCATACGCCGAGCCGGAGAATGGGGCAACGCGGCTACTTCCCGACCCGTTCGAAGACCAGCGCCTGCCCGCCTTCGCTGTGCAGCGTCAGTCGCTCATCGGAGACCTCGAACCGCTCCACCATCAACAACGACTCCTGAATGAGTTGTTCCTGTTGGAACAGCGCCATGGACGGGCAACCCGCTTCCGTCCACGTCAGGTGGTCAAGGCGCAGCTCCGAATCCCGCGCCCCGTATCCCGCGCCGTAGGCATTGCAGCCCGTCCACCCCGTCAGATCCGTGGCGGTGGTGAACTTGGCAGTCGGGTTCCCCCCCACCACTTCAGCGGGAGCGTCGGCATCGCCCAGGGCGATCAGCCGCCACTCCGTATTGGCCAAGGGGTTCCCCTGGCCCCCACAGGCCATCAGCAGGAACACGAACCCAAGTAGCAGCCAGCGCGTCATTGCTCTCCTCTCAAGGGCTGGTACGCCCTGGACGACGATGTACTCGGCATTTTATCGGGTTCGGGTAATTCCAACCGCGCAGGACCCTGCTGCACCGCTTGGCCGATGCGTCCAGCGCGGCATCCCACCGCCGGGAGGCGCCGCCATAAGCGCAGCTCACCGGCATCGTCGAGTTTAGCGAAACTCAAGCGCGGGCGTCCAACCGAGGCCGGATTTTCACGCCATCGGCTACACATTTTCCGGGTTAGATCCAGACGTTTTTTTGGGACTAACTGCAAAACGGCGCATCGACGTTGGCAGGTAACGTTCCTGCCGAGTATGAGACCGGCGCCTGATATCAGTGGCCGACCGACAGCGCAGTCTGGGTCGTTTCACTAACATGAAGGCATCAACCGGTATGGGGCTGAGGTGCTGGCGGAGTCCGGCAAACCCCGGCTTGAGAGAAGCTCTCGCAGGTCGAACAACAAGGAGATGCCGAGACGATGAGCATTATGACGAGAACAAGAACAGTCCTGCCGTTCCTGCTGGCGCTGGCCGTGCTGGCGCTGGTGGCAACCGGCCTGATGTACCAACTGACACCAGTGGCCGCCCAGAGCGGCGACACGCTGGCCGCCCCCACGGTGACGCTGACGGCGGCTTCGAACTGCAAACCCGCGAACCCGCGCACCTATCTGGTGGTTTCCCACTCCCGCGTCGACGGCGCGAGTTCCTACGAGTACCGCGTGAAGTGGGGACGTTCCGGCAACTTGCACAAGTGGCGCGCCGTGCCCGGCCATGCAAGACCCAGCGAACCGTGGGCACCGAGCACGAGACCGGAACACTATGCCAAGCCCGGCGAGAACTACCTGGTACAGGTGCGGGCCGTCAACGCAGACGGCGGCAGGGGCGACGCCGGCGCGGGGCGGTATTTCTACAAGGTCGGCGA
>DAOULH010000024.1:0-84254 GCA_034420475.1 Dehalococcoidia bacterium | reverse complement strand
TTCCACGTCGTCCAAAATCAGCGGCGGCATGGGTCGTCCGATAGCCATGGTCATCCTCCCTCTGGGCTGCTCGCCCGGAGAATACCCCATTCCTCACGCTTTTACTACTAACTTCAGTTCCAGGACAGTAGGTCATTTCTCGGTAAAGCAACAGATCGCTGACGCGTGCGACAGCTTGCCGGTATCAATGCTTCCGGATCGTCGGATGGGCTTCGTGGGCTACACTTGCCTCCAGAACCACCTATACAGTCAGATCAGAGACGAAACTGACCGAAGCCGCTTTGTCGACCATCGAATCCCCAATCGCCACGCCGCCTTGCACGGACTTCTAACCTACCCGACCGTACAAAGTAGCTTGAATTCGATCTTCATCGCTGATTATGTCATGCAATTGGTGTCAGCCAAAAGCGCGTTCGTTAGAGGTGCGGTGAAACACTGAGCTAGCTGGCATTGCAGTGCTGTCGCAGCCTGAGGGTGTCTTCGAGCTGCCAGACTTGCTTACGAAGTCTCCTTCAGCGCGAACCTCGTAGGATCATCCCGTCACATACCCGTTCTTCAAATCCGACGTCGCAGCGTCTTTGCCCCGGTCGTTCGGCGACCCGTATCCGCCGCCGCCGGACGAAAGGCAAATGATGTGGTCGCCGGGGTTGACCACCACGCCCACTTCCTTGGAGCCCAGCACCCGGTCGGCTCCCTTGGACACGATCTTGTAGTGGTGGGGCAGGCCGTCCGTCGCGCCGAAGAGGCCGAAGGGCGGGACGACGATGCCGTCGCCGGCGGTGTTGAGCAGAGCCGGGCCTTCGCCTTCGTATATCAGGTCGCACACCGCGCCCAGGCCGCCGCGCCACCGGCCCACGCCCCCGGAGTCGGGGCGCAGTTCATGACGCTGGACGAACAGCGGGAACCGTTCTTCCGTCACCTCGATGCTGGGCGACCGGATGCCTCCGGCCACGTTGATCTCGCCCACGTTGGACCAACCGTCGAATCCCTCGGATGCGCCGCCGCCGCCCCGGGCCAGGAAAAAATGCCAGATGAACTGCCGTCCGGTCCTCGAGTCCTTGCCGGTGATGGCGTAGCGCAGGCGACGGGAGAACCCGGCGGACACGGCGCCGGGAATCGCGGGAGCCAGCGCCTTGAATACCGCTTCCACCACCTCCTCAGCGCAATGGTTGGTGCTCATGCACACCGGCGCCGGTGGGTTGGCATTGACCACCAAACCGCGCGGAGCGACGATCTGGACGGGCCGCATGGAGCCCTCGTTGCGGGCGATGTCCATGGGGGCCAGATACATGATGGCGGCGTGGGCCAGCGACCGCGTGTTGGCGTAGGCGCTGTTGATGAACCCCTCCACCTGCGGGCTGGACTCGCTGAGGTCAATGGTCATGGAGTCGCCGGCGATGGTGACCGTTGCCCGAATGGGCACGAGCTTGCTGTCGAAACCGTCGTCATCCACAAAGGATTCGCCGTGGTACACGCCGTCGGGCCAGCCGGAGACGAACTGCCGCACCTGCCGCTCGGTGGCGTTGAGGATCTCGGCAACCACGGTCATCAGCCGGTCGGCGCCGTACTCCGAAAGCAGGTCTCCAATACGCCGGGCCGCCAGCATCACCGAGCCGATCTGCGCGTTCAGGTCGCCCAGGAAGTTCTCCGATTGCCTGACGTTGGCCGCCATCATCTGGAGCAGGTCGTTCCGGGGCGCTCCCCGGTCGTAGAGCCGCAGCGGCGGTATGCGGAGACCCTCCTGGAAGATCTCGTTGGCGCCGGGGTTGTATCCGCCGTGGGTGCCGCCGCCCACGTCGCTATGATGCGCGCGGTTGACGCCATAAAACAGCAGTCGCCCCTCGTGGAACACAGGCCGGATGATGGTGATGTCCGGCAGATGGCTGCCGCCGAAGTAGGGGTCGTTCAGGATGAACAGGTCGCCCTCGTGGATGTCGTCGCCGAAATAGTCTCGAACCGCCGCGCCGGCCACGGGTAGCGCGCTGATGTGCACCGGAATGCCCTCGCCCTGCGCCACCAATTGGCAGTCGCCATCGAGGATGGCGGTGGAAAAGTCCCGGCTGGAGTTGAGGATTTGGGACATGGCCGTGCGCAGCATCGCCTCGGTCATCTCCTGGGCAATGGACTCCAGGCGGTGCTCGACCACCGCCAGCGTGATGGGGTCGGCCTCTGTGGAATCGGCTGCGCCATCCGCTCCGAGTACGTCGGCCTCCAGGTTGACGGTCAGCTCGATGCCGCCCATGGCGTCCACCGTGGCATGATCGCCAGGTGATACCAGGATCGTGGTGAAATCCGATTCCAGGATTGCGGGGCCGGGTATTTCGGCGCCCGCCGGCAGTTGATCGGCGGCGTAGGTGGGAGCGTCCAGCCATTCGCCGATGAAGACACGGCGGGAACCGACGACCCCTACCGCATCCCTGTGCTCCGGCTGGTCCACCTGGGCAATCCGCGGCAGCTTGCCGATGGCCGTCACCCGCAGCGTGACCAGTCGCACCTCCTGGTCCTGCTGATTGTAGGAAAAGAGCTCCTGATAGCGTTGGTGGAAGTTATCGGTCAGCAGGCCGACGAACTCAGCATCCGGCAGGGTAGGATCGGGCAGCGGCACGGTGACTTCGTAGATTTGGTCCAGGTATCGCATATCGGCCGAGTACTGGATCTCCACCGCGCCCGGAGCCACGCCTTGTTCCAGAAGTTTTTCCTGCCCTTGCGTTCCCAGTTCGTCCAGGATGACCCGCATCCCGCTCAGATCCAGCCGGTCCAGGCTCACCGGATAGGAACGGAAGAAATCGTACTTGACGTCGGTGTTCAACATCCCGTAGGCGGACAGCACCGGAGCCGACGCCGGGATGTACACCTTGCTCACCTGCAACTGCCGGGCCACCTCCGCGGCATGGAGGCCCGACGCGCCGCCAAATCCCATCATGGTGAAGTCCCGGGGATCCACCCCGCGCTGCACTGACATCAGCCTGATGCCCTCGGCGATGGTGGTGCACACCACCTTGTACACGCCGAACGCAGCCTCAGCATCGGAAAGGCCGAGCGGCGAACCGACATTGTCCGTGATGGCGCGCATGCCCGCTCCGGTATCGAGGCTGGCCCGGCCGCCGAGGAAATTGTTGGCATCCAGGTAGCCAAGCGCCAGGCTGGCGTCGGTTACGGTAGGATCGACACCGCCCTTGCCGTAGCCGGCCGGGCCGGGATCCGCCCCGGCGCTGTCCGGGCCGACGTGGAGGATGCCGCCGTCGTCCACTCTGGCGATGCTGCCGCCGCCGGCTCCGAGGGTGTGGATATCGATCATCGGCGCGGCGATTTTCCAGCCGGCCTCGAACTTTTCGTTGGCGATGTGGGGGACCCCGTTCTCGATCAGCGAGATGTCGGTGCTGGTGCCGCCCATGTCGAACGCGATGATTTTCGGTTCATCCAGCAACTGCCCCAGGTAGGCAGCGGCGCTGACGCCTCCCGCCGGGCCAGACAGGATGGCCCGCACTGCCATGCGGCTGGAGTCTTCTATTGGAGCCACTCCGCCATTGGACTGCATGATCAGCACGTCGTTGAGCTGCGGGTACGCGGCGAACCGCTCCCCCAAGCGCGCGAGATAACGGCTGAATACCGGTCCGACGTAGGAGTTGATGACCGTGGTGCTGAGGCGGTCGAATTCTTTGATCTGGGGAATCACCTCGTGGGAAAGGGAGACGTACACATCCGGGAATCGGCGCCGTATGATCTCGCCGGCCTGCTGCTCGTGGGACGGATTGAGATACGAGAACAGGAAACAGACCGCCAGGGCCTCGGCTCCTTCCTGCATCAGGTATTCCAGCTGCGCCTCCAGGGCGGCGGTGTCCAGCGGAAGCTGAACGACGCCGTTTGCCCGGATCCGTTCCGGCACGCCCACCCGCAGGTAGCGGGCGGCCAGGGGTTCCACGGGGGTCATCCGCAGGTTGTACCGATCTTCTTTCAGTCCCTCCCGCATTTCCAGCAGGTCGCGAAAGCCGTCGGTGGTGACCAGGCCCACCGTGGCGCCCTTCCGTTCTACCAGGGTATTGGTGGCAACGGTTGACCCGTGGATCACCAGTTCCGTCTCTCCCAGGAACTCCTCCAGCGACTGACCGTAGGCATCTGCGGCTTCGCGGAGTCCCGTCAGGACGCCAAGCGATGGGTCGTTGGGGGTGGTTTGCGTCTTGAAGAACCGCGGTTGCCCGGCCTCGCCCGAAACGACAAAGTCCGTAAAAGTGCCTCCGACGTCTATCCCGATCTTGTACACCTGCGGCCTCCTGATAATGCTGGCAGCGATTGTGCCCGATCAGCAGCATGATACGCCATAGCGGTAGCGTTCCGTGCCAGATGGTCCGGCTTTCGACCAGAAACGCGTTCTCCGCGACCGTCATGGTGCGGACAATCGGGGTTCTGCGGCGTGCCATGGGGCCACACGGGGCCGGCCAAAGGGTTTGCTATACTGGCGCGAAAGGAGGCGGATCATGGCGGATTACACTGCATATTTCAACGGCGAGTGGGTGCCCTTCAGCCAGGTTAAGATCGACCCCATGGACCGGGGCTTCATTGTGGGCGACGTAATCTTCGACGTGGCCCGCACCTTCAACGGCAAGAGCTTCCGTATGGAGCAGCACATCGACCGGCTCTACCGCTCACTCAAGTACGTCCGCATTGACCCCGGACTCTCCCCGCGAGAGATGTACGACATCAGCGAGGAGGCGATTGCCCGCAACGAACATTTTCGAGAAGAGGCGGGGGATTTCACCATAACTCAGTTCATTACCCGTGGTCCGGGAAACTGGTCCCGCGACGCCGGGCCTCCCACAGTTTGCGTGAAGATTTCGGCGGCGGCCTTCGGGCGCTACGCAAAGCTGTACCAAGACGGGGCCCACGGCGTAATTACTCGTACCCGGAGTTATCCGGTCGATGCGCTCGACCCGAAGGTCAAACACTACAGCCGCATGAACTTCAACCTGGCCGACCTGGAAGCGGCGGACGTGGACCCTGAGGGCTGGCCCATCCTTACGGACTCCGAGGGAAACCTGACCGAAGGGACAGGCTACAACGTTTTCCTGGTCACTGACGGAGTGATCCGCACGCCGGGGGACCGCAACATCCTCCAGGGAATCTCCAGGGGAATGGTGTTCGACCTGGCAGAGCAACTTGAGATTCCCCTGGTGGAGGAAGATCTCCAACCATATGACATGTACACCGCCGATGAAGCCTTCTTCTCCAGCACCACCCCATGCGTGTTGCCGGTGACCGTCGTGGATAAGAGGGATATCGGAGACGGACGGCCCGGGCCGATAGTCCAGCAACTCCTGTCCGCATGGAGTGAGGTCGTCGGGTTGGACATCGTCGACCAAATGGCCCGGTTCGACCGGGGCTAGGGGGCCACAAAGGGCGTCAAATTTCTCGGCCGCCGCCCCGTTTGAATGGAGCACGGTCCAGACCGCTGCATTGACCGGATCAACGCGACCAACACCCACGCACCGGAGTGAAACCAATGAAATTCGGCATTATGGCAATGCCCCAGCATCCGTCGACCGACTCTGCCACCCAGAGATTCCACGAAACGGTGGAGTTGACGCGGCTGGCCCGGGACGCGGGGTTCAGTTCGATTGCGTGCGGGCAGCACTTCCTTTCCCCGCCGTACCAGAACCTCCAGAGCATCCCACTGTTGGCCCGGTTGGCCGCAGACTCCGGCGACATGCAGTTGGTGCTTTCCATCCTGCTGCTGCCTTTGTATTCGCCGGCCGACGTGGCGGAAACCGTGGCGACGCTGGACGTGATCAGCGAGGGCCGTGTCGTGCTGGGCGTGGGACTGGGCTATCGTGACATCGAATACCAGGCATTCAACGTGGAGCGGCGGCATCGGGTCGGGCGCTTCCTGGAAAGCCTGGAGCTGGTCCGCAGGCTGTGGACCGAAGACGAGGTCACCTTCCACGGCCGACACTTCAACCTGGACAACGCGACCTGCGCCATTCGGCCGGTGCAGCAGCCCCACCCGCCGATCTGGGTGGCCGCGAACTTCGACACCGTGGTTCGCCGGGCCGGCGAACTAGGATTGCCCTGGTTCGTCAACCCGCACGCCACGCTGGAGACGCTGGAGCGGCAAACGGCCCTCTACAAAGAGGGCCTGGAGGCCGGCGGGCAGGAGATGCCGGCCGAGATGCCCATCATCAAGGAGATGCACATCGCGCCGACCCACGAGGAAGCGGTTCGGAATGCCCAGCCCTACATGGAAGCCAAATATCAGGCTTACGCCGACTGGGGCCAGGACAAAGCGCTGCCCGGCGAGGAGGATTTCCGCATCCCCTTTGAAGAATTGGCTCGCGACCGGTTCATCCTCGGCAGCGGAGAAGAAGTGATCCAACAGATCGAAGACCACCACCAGCGCGTCGGAGCGAATCACTTCATGTTCCGGATCTGGTATCCGGGAATGGACGCCCGGATGGCGATGCGCGTGGTGGAGCAGATGGGCGACAGCGTGATTCCGTATTTCGAAAGCCGGTACGGAGCCGAGAACTGACTCCTGCGGTTGACTGCGCCAACTGACCGTCCATATACTGCTACGGGCCCACACCCGGCGAAAAGGCGACATGCCTGCAATCTCGGCGGGTGCCGGCCGTGAGCCGATGAGCAATAAGAAAATCGTGGTAGTCGGCGGCGGTACTGGCAACCATACCACCCTGACCGGCCTGCGATCCCGTGAATGTGACGTCACGGCGATCGTCGCAATGACCGATAGCGGCGGCAGCAGCGGCCGCCTGCGGGAGGAAATGGGGCACCTGCCGCCCGGGGACCTGCGTCGCTGCCTGATGGCCCTCGCCTCCGACTCCACCGAATCCAACCTGATGCGGCGGCTGTTCGACTATCGGTTCTCCACCGGCGACGGGTTGAACGGGCACAGCTTCGGCAACCTCCTGTTGGCCGCCCTCACGGAAGTCACCGGAGACACCATCACCGCCATCGACGAAGCTGCGCGCATCCTCGGCATTCGCGGCACGGTGCTGCCGGTTACCCTGACGCGGTCCACTCTGTGCGCCCGGCTGGTGGACGGCTCCGAGTTGATCGGCGAGTCGGCCATCGACCTGCGCAGCGACAACCTGGACGTCGCCATTGACTACATATACGTGGATCCAAAGGCCTATGTGTATCCGCCGGTCCTGGACGCCATAGCGGAGGCGGACGCCATCATACTGGGCCCGGGCGACATCTACACCAGCGTGCTGCCAAACCTGTTGGTTGAGGACGTGGCGCAGGCGATCAACGACTCCGATGCCATCAAGATCCACGTTTGCAACCTGATGACCAAGCCCAACGAGAGCGCCGGGTTCCGCACTTCCGATTTCCTGGCGCTCATCATGGAATACCTGGGCACGAGCCAGCCGCTGGACTTCCTGTTGGTCAACAACACGCCCATACCCCCGCGGCTGCTGGAACGCTACGCCGCGGAAGGGCAGCACCCGGTCGCCGTGGACGCGTCGGCGTCCCTGACCATGGTCGGGCGAGTAGTTGAGAGGCCGCTGCTGGCTCCCGGAGTGTTCATTCGCCACAGTCCAACCGACCTGGCGGAGGCGATCATGGACCTGGTGGACTCCGCGGACAAAGCACGTCGTTATACAACGTCGGCGCCGCTGGTGTTCGACTGCGACGACATGGGCGACGTGCTGGCGCCCGAAGAAACCATGACCGTCGCGCGCGCCAACGCCGACGGCGACTGACCCCCGGATCGTAAGTATGTGCGGCATCGTCGGATACGTCGGCGACCGACCCGCGTGGCCCATCGTTGTCGAGGGACTGCGCCGCCTGGAGTACCGGGGATACGACAGCGCCGGCGTAGCCGTGTTGGGCTCCGAGGCCGGCCTGCAATTGCGGAAAACCGTCGGGCGGGTCCTGGGGTTGCTCCACGACGCGGATTGCCCGGCGCCGAACGGTTCCGCGGGCCTGGGTCACACCCGATGGGCCACCCATGGCCGGCCCTCGGAAGCCAATGCCCATCCGCACACCGATTGCACCGGGCAGATTGCCATCGCTCACAACGGCATCGTCGAAAATCACGTTGAACTCAGGGCGGACCTCCGGCGCAAGGGCCACAGTTTCAAGTCGGAGACGGACACCGAGGTTATTTCGCACCTGATCGAGGATGCCATGAACGATGGCCTCGGTTTGCCGGCAGCGATGCTGCACATGAGCGAACACGTGCAGGGACCGCAGGCGATTGTGGCGGTCCACGACGGCGACAGCGACAGCCTGTGCGCCCTGAAACTCGGAAACGCCGGCGGGGTCGCCGTCGCTCACCATGACGGGCAGGGCATCGTGTCCAGCGATTTGCCGGCACTGCTGCCCATAGTAGGGCGGCAGGGACACCTGCCGGTGGGGTTTTTGGACGATGGCGAAGTGGCGGTGGTGACGCGGCAGGGCATCGCTTTCCTGGACCGGGATGGCCGCTCCATCGACAAACCGATGCTGCACGTCGATCTGGACGACGTGCTGGTGGAGCGCGGCGGTTATCGCCATTTCATGCTCAAGGAAATCATGGAGCAACCGCAGGCCGTGACCGCCGCGCTGCGGGATCGCGTGGACTTCGGGCGGGGGTTGGTGACGCTGCCCGACCTCGCCGTCACCGATAGAGAGCTTTCCGAGGTGAGGCGCGTCGTCCTCATCGGGTGCGGCACCAGTTTGAACGCGGCCCAGGTGGGCCGGCACTTGATCGAGCGACTGGCCGGCGTTCCGGCCGAGGCGGAATCCGCGTCCGAGTTTCGCTACCGCGAACCGTTCCTGGATGCGTCCACGCTGGTGGTAGCCATCGGACAATCCGGGGAAACCGCCGACACGGTGGCGGCGATGGAGGCAGTCCGGAACACCGGCGCGCGACTGGTCACGATCTGCAATGCCGCCAACAGCCAGGCTGCCCGTTTGGCCGACCATGCGCTGCTGATGGGCTGCGGCGTCGAGGTGGGCGTCGCCAGCACCAAGACTTTCCTGTCCTCGCTGACCCTGCTGAATCTGTTGGCGATGCGGTTGGGAACGGCCCGCAGTCATCTCGGTTCCTCGAAGTCCCGGGAATTGGTTGAGGGACTGGCCAGGCTGCCGGGACACGTGGCCGAGGCGCTGGAAGCCGGCGAGGAAATCGAGCGACTGTCTCGGCTCTACTACGGTCGGGACCATTTCCTGTACCTGGGCCGGGGCGTCAACTCGCCCGTAGCCACCGAGGGAGCGCTGAAACTCAAAGAGATCAGTTACATTCACGCCGAGGCCTACGCCGCCGGAGAGATGAAGCACGGCCCGATCGCCCTGATCGATCACAAGATGCCCACCCTGGCCCTGGCTCCGCGTGATGATCTGTACGACAAGATGGCGAACAACATCCAGGAAGTCAAAGCCCGAGACGGAGAGGTCCTGGCGGTCCTGACCCACGGCGACGACCGGCTCTCCGGTTTGGTGGATCATGCGATGTTCATTCCGGAAACCCCGCCAAACCTGACGCCGTTGCTCGCCACGGTGCCGCTGCAACTGTTCGCCTACCACATTGCCGTCCGGCGCGGCTGCGACGTTGACCAACCCCGCAACTTGGCGAAATCCGTCACCGTCGAATGACCCCCAGGCGGCCGTCTGACCGGCCAGCTACGCCAAAAGGCGTCAGCCCACGGCGCGTGTTTCCGACCGTCTGCTGTATCATGATACGGTTCCAGGTCACGCTGGTTGGGCGTCAGGCCAACGCCGGGCGTGATCTTCTGGGATCTTCGGCGCTTGAATAGGAGCCTATTGGAATGGCGCGCACCACCGTTCTCGTGATGATCGACGGGCTGGACCCGGAATATCTGGCGGCTTGCCCGACGCCCAACCTGCGGCGGTTTGCCCGCGACGGGTTTCAGGTCACCGGCGGCGGCATGATGCCCAGCGTCACCAACGTCAACAACACGACCATGGTCACCGGCCATTACCCGGCGCAGCACGGGATAGTTTCCAACTATTGGTTGGACCGCCAGGCCGGCATTGAAGAGTACGTCGAGTCCGGCGAGTTCATCTGCGCCGACACCATATTCGCCCAATGTCGCCGACGCGGGGGCAGGTCACTGCTGGCCGCTTCCAAGGACAAGCTGCGGCGACTTCTGGGCGACGACACTGATCTGGCCTTCTCGTCCGAACTTCCTACCGCCGACGCCGTGAATGCCGCCGGTGACCCGCCCGACATCTATTCCCTGGAGGTCAACGGCTGGACGATCAACGCAGCCCGGGCGGCCTTGAAAGCGCAGCATTACGATCTGGCGTTCATCGCCACCACTGACTACGCGATGCACATGCACGGGCCGGAGCACCCGGAATCGCGCCGGCACCTCGCAGTGCTCGATGCAGCGCTGGGGCAACTGGTTGACGACATCCCCGACGTGCAATTGCTGATCACCGCCGATCACGGAATGTCCGACAAGCGACGTATGTTGAACCTGCCGGCCGTGCTCAGAAGTCGCGGGATCGGCGCTCGGGCGGTCCCGATCATCAAGGATCTCTACGTGGTGCACCATTCCAATCTCGGGGGCTGCATCTACCTGCATCTGGAAGATCCGACCGCCCTGGAGGACGCGCTGGGCGTCCTGCGGGAAACCGACGGCATCGAGGAGGCGCTTCCCCGGAACGCAGCGGCGGAGCGGTTCTCCCTGATGGCGGAGCGCATTGGGGACATCGTTGTCACCGGGGCCGCGGACGTTGTATTCGGCGACCCGGCCGAGGTGACCCTGCCGGCGGGCTTGCGTTCGCACGGGTCCGCCCACGAGCGCCAGGTGCCGATAATCGGTTACGGCGGGGATTTTGGCGGGTTCGAGTTCCGCGAGAACCGGGACTTGGGCCGCTACGTATCGGAACGTGTCCTTGGTTGGTGAGAGCGGACATTGCGCGGAGGTACGTTCCTTTTAGGTGGTTGCATTGCATGGATGGACAGGATAAACAAGATTGCCAGATGCGAGGGATTTTTGGATTCCCGCTTTCGCGGGAATGACGGATTAACTTTGCAAAGCCCCTGTACCTGCGCGGAGGAACCTTTGACTACGGTAGAAGTGCGGGCCCCGGCCACGACCGCCAACCTCGGCCCCGGCTACGACTGCCTGGGCATGGCCCTGGACCTGTGGAACACGCTGTCGGTGGAGGTTCTCCCGGAGGGTTCCGAACCGCAGGTGATCGTTTCAGGAGAAGGCGCCGGGGAACTGGACGCCGACACGCAAAACCTGACCTACCGCGCCATCGAGTTTCTCTTCAACGAAGCTGATGCTCCGGTGCCGCCTTTGTCGCTGCATTGCGAAAACACGATACCGCTGAGCCGGGGAATGGGCAGCAGCGCGGCAGCGATTGCCGGGGGACTGGTGGCGGCCAACCGGCTGCTGGACGACGTGTTCAGTCAGGACGATCTGCTGGAAATGGCCGCGACCATCGAAGGGCACCCGGACAACGTCGCCGCCGCCATCCACGGGGGTATGCGGTTGGTGGTCATGGACGACAATCGAATGTACACGGCTCCCATCAGCGTGCCGGCGGATCTGCAGGCGGTTTTGTTCATCCCGGACCGGCGCATCGCCACCGCGGACGCTCGGCGCGTGCTGCCGTCGGAAATTCCCGTTGCCGACGCGGTGTACAATATGAGCCGCGCCGCCCTGCTGGTGGCGAGCATGGAATCGGAACACCCCGAATACCTCAATATTGCTACCCAGGACCGGCTGCACCAGCCCTACCGGCAAACCATTTTTCCGCAGATGAAGGTGATTTTTGCCGCGGCTCAGGCGGCCGGCGCGTTCGGCGTTTTCCTGTCCGGGAGCGGGAGCACCATATTGGCCTTTGCCCGTGACCGCGCGATGACGGTTGCTTACGAGATGTTCGACGCCGCCCGCCTGGCCGGAGTTGACGGCCGGGTTGAAGTCACCCAGCCGACCGCGCTGGGGGCGCACGTCGTATCTGTGAGCGAGCAGGCATAACAGAGGCCGGCGTAACACATCATCCTCGCGCGCGCATCCCGCCGAATCTTTGCTCGCTGATCCGCTGAAAAGTCCAAATCCACTGAAAGGTTCCGATGTCCCTGTACGTCCACAAATACGGCGGCAGTTCCGTCGCCGACGCCGAGAAGATCGTGAACGTGGCGCGGCGCATCGCCACGGTGCATGACCAAGGCCACCAGATTGTCACGGTGGTTTCCGCGATGGGCGACACCACGGACGAGCTGATTGACCTGGCGCGCACCGTCTCCAGCGAACCGGATCCGCGGGAGCTGGATTCCCTGCTGTCCACGGGGGAACTGGTGTCGATCACGTTGCTTTCAATGGCGCTGCGGAATTTGGGGTACGACGCCATCAGCCTGAGCGGGCCGCAGGCGGGCATCCGCACCGACAACTCCTACGGCCGGGCACGGATCAGCCAGGTGGACCCGGATCGCGTCCGACGGGAGCTGGATGCGGGGCGATTGGTCATAGTTGCCGGTTTCCAGGGCCTCACCCCCGACGACGACATTACCACTCTGGGACGGGGCGGTTCCGACACCACTGCGGTTGCGCTGGCGGCCGCGTTGCAGGCCGACCGCTGCGACATCTACACCGACGTAGAGGGCATCTACACCGCGGATCCCAGGATAGTGAGCAAGGCGGCCAAAATGCCCGAAGTGGGCTACGAAGAGATGCTGGAACTGGCCGCCGCGGGGGCGAAGATGCACCCCCGGTCAATCGAGCTGGGCGCAGTCTATAATGTTCCCATCTACGTGGCGTCGAGCTTCGTTGACGCTCCGGGAACCCTCATTCATCAAGCATCGGACGAGAGGCAGATGGAAGACCGGATCAAGGTAACTGGTATCGCGTACCAGACCAACGTCGCCAAGGTGACCGTTTGCGGGGTGGCCGACAAGCCCGGCGTGGCGGCGGCGCTGTTCGAGCCGTTGTCCGCTGCCGGGATCAACGTGGATACCATTGTCCAGAATACCAGCGCGGACCGCACCACCACCGACATCAGCTTCACCGTGACTACCGACGACCTGGCCCGGGCGCTCCGCGTCATGGCGCCGCTGGAATCGATCCTGGGAACTGCACAGGTGATCAGCGACCCGACGCTGGCGTCGGTAAGCGTAGTCGGATCGGGGATGCAGAACACCCCGGGTTACGCCTCGCGGATGTTCCGCATCCTGGCCGATGGCGGCATCAACATCGACATGATCACCACGTCGGAAATCCGGATTTCGTGCATCATCAGTCGCGACCAGGCGCAGGAAGCCGTCCGCCTGCTGCACCAGGGCTTTGAACTGGACGAGTCCGATTAGGCGGCCCCGGGCCGGGCGGTGATGTCCGATTGCTACCTTTCCGTCGTCATTCCGGCCTACAACGAGGAACGTCGACTTCCCGAGACGCTGGACACCGTTTGCGCCTACCTCGCCACGAAAGCGTACCCGTGGGAGATCGTTGTAGCCGACGACGGGAGTGACGACGCGACCGCGGCCATCGTGGTTCGCGCCGGGCAAAAAGACGAGCGCGTCAAGCTGCTTCCCCTGCCACATCGCGGCAAGGGCTGGGCGGTTAAGAACGGGATGCTGGCGGCTCGTGGTGAATATCGCTTCCTGTGCGACGCCGACCTCTCCATGCCCATAGATTTGTTGGACCGCCTGTTGCCCGGCGCCGCCCCGCCATTGGACATCATTATCGGCTCGCGGGAGGCGCCCGGCGCCCGACGCATCGGCGAACCTCGGCGACGTTGGCTGATGGGACGAGTTTTCAACGCCATGACTCGTGCGCTGGCCACGCCGGGCATTGCCGACACGCAATGCGGGTTCAAGGTATTCCGGGCCGCCGCCGCCGAAACGCTGTTTGGACTACAGACGCTGGACGGTTTCGCGTTCGACGCGGAAATCCTGTTCCTAGCGCGCCGCCGTGGATTCAGCGTGGCCGAGGTCGGGATTGACTGGCATTACCGGTCCGAGAGCAAGGTGCGGCCAATACGCGATGGATGGCGCACTTTACGGGATCTGGTCATCATCCGCTTCCGGTCATTGGCCGGCCGCTACGAACAATGAAATCGGAGCATTGCAACGGCGCGTTCAAGGCCCAATTCGGACTCACAAGTACCCAAGTTTGTCATCGCGAGGAGCGCAACGACGTGGCGATCTCGTGCCCGCGGCGGTGTCTATCACCCTGACGAGATTGCCGCGCTGCGCTCGCAATGACAATTCTAGCGAAACCGGGTATGCGCGAGCCAATCCGGCGAAACGGACAAATCGCCAAAATCGGCAGGGTCAATAGATTGAACATACGCCGCAGGTGGGTGTAATGCTATACCCGGCCTCACTAGTGTTTTGGCAGGGTAGTCGGTCGGTGGTGGAGGTCAATGATGGTGAATAACGTGCCACACTCGCAACATCGTGCGCCGGCCACCGATACCACGGGGAGCCGGGCCAAGGCCCAGTTGGGCAAACAAGCGATCCGGTGCGCGCTGAACGGCGAATGGGAACAGGCCGCCGCGGCAAACCGCCAGATCCTGGACATCTGTCCCACTGACTGCGAAGCGTCCAATCGGTTGGCGAAAGCCCTGATGGAGCTTGGCAACTACCCCGAGGCCCGTGAGACCCTGGAGCAGCTGCGACTGCGCGCGCCCTCCAACGTCATCGCACGCAAGAATCTGGCCCGACTGGACCAGCTCCAAAGCCGGTCCGGGGAAGTCCGCTCACAACCTGCGGTAGCGGGGAAATCTCCCGACATGTTCATCGCGGAAAGCGGCAAGTCGTGCACCACCGTCCTGTGCCGACCCGCGGTTCCGCCGGAGAATGCGCCCGTCAGCGCCGGCGACGTGGTCGTGTTGCACGCTCAGAACGACGGGATAATCGTCAATGCCCCGGACGGGCAATACCTGGGAGCGCTGCAACGCCGTTTGGGGCGGCGGGTGAACAAGCTGATGGCCGGGGGGAACCAGTACGATGCGGCGGTGGTTGGGATCGAACCGGGCGGTCTGTCAGTGATCCTCCGCGAAACCGGTCAGGCGCCGGCCCTGCGCCACGTGGTGTCGTTTCCGGCCCAGGTGATCGAACCGCATCGGTCTGAGCCGGCGGCTGAACCTGACGAGTTCACGCCGGCGCCGAATGAAGATACGGACCCGGCTCCGGTGGAGGCGATGGATCCTGACGATGCCATAGACCCGGCTGAAACCGCGGTAATGGACATGCCTGACGAGACACCGGTCGAGTCGATAGGAGTCGACGACGTTCCAATGCTGGACACCGACGACGATACTGCATCCTGGTCGCCGGTGGCCCCGCCTGCGGACGACGAGGAGGAGTGGGAGTAGCGATTTGCGAGCCGCGCGGGGAGATCGTAACTGTTCAGAAACCAGGAGGTTGTCATTGCGAGACGCCGCCGCCGTGGCAACCTCGACGCCGTGGCGGCAACGTCTGCTCTAAAGGACTCCCCCTATGCTAACGAGATTGCCGCGCTGCGCTCGCGATGATATTTCCCGGCAAGCCTGAGCAGTTACGGGAGATCAGGATTGCCCGGCTCCGCGCGCGCGGGCATCCAGGCTCACCGCCAACCTTGACCGGAAGGGACGCACACGGTTGTCCTGGTGGGGAACGCCCATGGGCACCACGAACACCGCTTCCTGGCCGGCGGAATGCGGCCCGAAAAATTCAACGACGGCATCGTCGAAGAAGGTGAGGCCGGTGGCTCCCAGCCCCAGGGCGTGGGATGCGAGATAGATGCGGCCGCCAATGATCCCGGCCACCGTCTGTGCCATCCGGTATCCTCGCGGCCCGAATTCCCGTTCGATCAACGACAGGTCGGCGGTGATGAACGCTACGGCCGCGGCGTCGGCCGGAAGCGCCTGCTCGAAACCCAGGTGCCCGGCCGTTTCCCGGAAATCGCCTTCCTTGAGCAGCCGGAGACCGTTGTAGAAACGGTTGTAATAGTAGGCTCCGGAGGCGAGGCCGGTGACCGCGTTGACGATCAGATAAACGCTCAGGTATGGCGAGAACCCATCGGACAGATGCGGAGCGTGAATCGGATTTCCGGCGGCGTCAATGATGGAGCGGAAATCCTCCCACGAGATCGGTTCGGTGGCAAAGCGCCGCGTGGAACCCCGGGAACGGATGCAATCGCCCAGAGGTTGCGCGGGGCGCGAGGCGAGATCCAGGTCACCGTCGAAGCTGCCGTCGGCCCCGGAACGCAACGGCCGGAAACTCCCTCCGGTGCCGTCGAGCTCTTCCCGGTCGCTGCCGCGGCCTTCGTCGCCGGGTTCGTTCCAGGCTGCTACGTCCTCTCCGGCGCGGAGCCAGGAAGCCAGGTGAATTTCGCGCGACAACGGATATTCCAAGGCGCCGGCCGTGAGCTCGTTGCTTTCCTGGGGCAACATTCCCGGTACGTCCCCCGAACCGGGGTTCAACACGCCGTCCGGCTTGCCGACAGTTGCCAGCAGGGACGGCGCTTCCTCGATCCCGTCAATCCCGATGAACCCGGTGAGCGAGCGGTCCACGAATCCAAATTTCAGGCCAA
This sequence comes from Dehalococcoidia bacterium, assembly GCA_034420475.1. Classification (GTDB taxonomy): domain Bacteria; phylum Chloroflexota; class Dehalococcoidia; order Lucifugimonadales; family UBA3495; genus Bin87. The sequence goes on along the minus strand of DAOULH010000024.1, from coordinate 67,761 downwards.
CCGAGGTATTGGCAGCGTTTCCGGCCGCCGTCAGATTGGCGGCAATGGTGCCCAGATCCCAGTAGCAATAGCGGTAGCCCCGCTCCCGGTATTTCCAGGCGCTCCTCCAGAACACGGTGGTGAACACCAGGGTCGCCGGGTAGGCGGCATGGTCCTGGGCGGCCGCGGCGACCCACCGCCGCAGGTCGCCGTTGCGCAGGCGCGCCAGGGTGAAGTCCAGCGGGTTGAAGTGGTACACCCCGGCCCGCAAGCCGTCCAGGTCTCCGCAGACTACGTAGATCTCGGTTGGATACAGGGCGCCGGCGGACGCCGCCGCGCGATAATGCACCTCTCCGTCCCGCAGCGTTCGGCGCCGGATCACGGCGGCCGCGTGGTAAAGCAACTCGGCCAGCGTTTGCAGCGTCGGCGGGCTTTCCGCCTCAGCGGTCCGGCCGGCTCCGCGAATCGCGCGCAGGGTGGACATTTCCAGGCCGGACGTCGTGGCCACGTCGGGCAAAGGTATGGCGCGCAGGTCGGGATAGACTTTGTACAACGGCGGCTTGTTGCTCAGGTTGATGTACTGGAGCTTGGTCGCGTTGTTGAACGAGGCTGCCACGCTGGCGCCGTCGGATGTTTGGTTGGTAACCATGTTTTGCTGTCCTGTTAGGGTCGCGTCCGGCCGGTCAAGGGGCGCGCGAACGGTAGATTTCCACCGCCGCAGCGCCGATGACCGAGCCTCGGATGGGCGGGCGTGGCTTCTGGACTCGAACGCGCACCGCGCCGATTTGTGGGTGCTGTTCGAGGACCCTGCCGGCGATGGCGCCGGCGGCAGATTCCAGCAGGTTGCGGGGCTCGCCTTCCATCACTGCTTTAACCGCCCGGTACAACTGCGTGTAACTCACCGTGTCATCCAAACGGTCGGAGGCCGCCGGGGCGCTGAGATCCAACTCCGCCTCGAGGTCCACGACGAATGGCTGCCCGAGGCTGCGCTCTTCGGGATTGACCCCGTGGAATCCATAGAACTGGAGGCCGGTCAGGATGATGCGGTCTGGGGACATCAGAATGGCAAGGGGAGAGAAGCGTTCTGTTTGAACAATTGGTAACCGTTCAGAGTGGAGAGGAAAGTGTCATTGCGAGCGGAGCGCGGCAATCTCGTTGGCGCAAGTGGGTTCTTCAGGGCAGAAGTTGCTGCTACGGCGTCGAGATTGCCACGGCGCAAGCGCTTCGCAATGACAACATCATGAATTCTGAACGGTTACATCAATTGGACATGGCCGCGATGGCCTCGGCTTGAGCCAGCAGATTCTGCGCCCGTTTCACCACCGGCACGTCCACCATCCGCCCGTCGATTGAAAGCGAACCCCGTCCGGCCGCTTCCGCTTCATCCCAGGCTGCGACCACCCGGCGCGCGTAGGCCACGTCTTCAGGGTCGGGCGAAAACGTCTCGTTGATGACGTCGATCTGCGCGGGATGGATGGCGAACTTGCCGGTGTACCCCATGCGGCGGGCCGCGCCGGCGTCGGTTCTCAGGCCCTCCGGGTCGCGGAATCCCACGAAGGGGCCGTCCAGCCCGGCTACCCCAGCGGCCCGGGCTGCCACGGCCACCGACGACCGCGCGAAATAGCATTCCTCCCCGAAGTCGCTGCGGGTAACGCCCATGTCGTTGGTGTAGTCTTCGGCTCCGAACGCGATCCCCGCAATCCGTTGGGAAGCCCGGGCCATCTCGTAAACGTGGACGATGGCCATGGCGGTCTCGATCCAGGGGATCACCTTGATGCTGCCCGGCTCCACACCGGCTTTCGTCTCCAGAGGCGCGAGCAGTTGGTCAACTTGCTGCATCTCCCAGGCCGTGTTGCCCTTGCCGATGCTGATGCCGGCCAAATCCGGGCATACCACCGCGGACAATTCGCCGGAGGCCAATCCGGTGTCCAGGGCGTTGACCCGCACCATCACCCGTTTGCCGGCCGCGGCGAGACGAGGGACCCATTCCGTTGCCAGTTCGCACGCTACGGCCTTTTCGCCGGGCGGGACGGAGTCCTCAAGGTCCACCATGACAATGTCGGCGCCGAAGCCCAGCGCGCGCTCCAGCATGTTGGAACGGTTGCCAGGAACGAAAACGATGCTGCGGAGCAGTTCCACGGGGATTAAGCCTCCCAAATGGGTTGCGGAATTTTGCCGTTCTCGGTGGGTTTGTCAGAATCAGGATTTACGGGATTAGCGGATTTCCAGGATGCTGCCGCGAAAGCGTCAACCAACCCAATCCTGCTAATCCCTGAATCCTGTAAATCCTGATTCTGACGATTCTACGGGCCGAAGCTTCAATCAGAAGTCGCCCCAGGAGTAGCCCGACTTGACGTCCACCTTGAGCGTTACGTCTAGGTCCATTGCGGCCGGCATCTCGTCCAGAACCAGTTCGGTCATCACGCCCATTTCGTCGTCCGGCACTTCAAACACCAATTCGTCGTGCACCTGCAAGATCATGCTGGAGCGCATCTGCTCGTTGATCATGCGGGCGCGCACGTTGATCATGGCGATTTTCATAATGTCGGCCGCCGTGCCCTGGATCGGCATGTTGATCGCCATGCGTTCGGCGGCGGCGCGGGTGTTGTGGTTGGTGGACTGGATGTCCGGCAAGTAGCGGCGACGGCCCAGGAGCGTTTCCGCGTACATCACGCTGCGGGTGCGTTCCTTGACGGATTCCAGGTAGCCGTTGATACCCGGGTACCGGGCCAGGTAGGTGTCGATGAAATGCCGTCCTTCTTCCCGGCTGAACCCGGTTTGCTGCGAGATACCGTAGGGGCCCAAACCGTAAATCACGCCAAAGTTGAGCACCTTGGCGATCCGGCGTTGTTCCGCGTCCACGTCGTTGATGGGCACGTCGAACATCTGGCTCGCGGTTGCGGCGTGGATGTCCTCGCCCCGGCGGAAGGCTTCCAGCAGCGAGGGGTCTTGCGACATGTGGGCCAGCACCCGCAGCTCGATCTGGGAATAGTCCGCGGACAGCAGTTGGCAGCCGGAATCGGCCACAAAGGCCCGTCGGACCTGGCGGCCCAATTCGGTGCGCACCGGGATGTTCTGGAGGTTGGGATCACTGCTGCTGACCCGGCCGGTGGCCGATCCGGTTTGGTGATACGACGTGTGGATCCGTCCCGTATTGGTATTCACCATCTCCGGCAGGGCGTCAACGTAGGTGGACTTCAGCTTGGATACCTGGCGGTAGTCGAGGATCTTGTCCACCGCCGGATGCAGGCCCTTCAGCGCCTCCAGGGCATTGGCGTCGGTGGAAAAACCGGACCGGGTGCGGCGCGACTTGGGCAAGCCCAGCTCGCCAAACAGCAGATCACTGAGCTGCTTGGGGGAGTTGATGTTGACACTGTGGCCGATGGACTCGAACAGTTCCGCCTGGATCTGGTCCAGCTGTTCGTGCAGGTCGCGGGACATCTCGTGGAGGATGCCGGCGTCCAGGCGGACGCCGGCCCGCTGCATTTCGACGAGCACTGGCACCAGTGGCAGTTCCACGTCAGCGAACAGGTCGTTCAGTCCTTGAGTCTCCAACGGTGGCTCGAAATGCTGGCGCAAACGCAGCGTGCAGTCCGCGTCGGCCGCGGCATAGGGAGCGCCGTCGGCGATTTCAACCTCGTTGAAGGTTTTTTGACGGACGCCCTTGCCGATCAGGTCGGTGATTTCGGTCATCTCCCGACCGAGTATGGACAGGGCCAGCGGTTTCAACCCCAGACGGTTGTTGCCCAGCAGGTGTGCCGCGATCATGGTGTCGTGGTCCACCACCTGATACGGGTCCACGCCGTAATTGCTCAGGAGGGTCAGGTCGTAGTTGGCGTTGTGCGCCGACCGTTTCAGGCCCGTGTCGGTGAAAAGCGGCCGGACCGCGGCCATGACTTCGGCCAGGGGCAGTTGCTGGCCGGTTTGGTGGCCGACCGGAACGTACCAGGCCTGGCCGCCGTCGATGGCGAAACTCAGGCCGGCCAACTCCGCCGCCATGGGATCGGTGCTGCTGGCCTCGGTGTCAAAGGCGAAGGAGCCGACCTCCCGGATAGCGGCGATCATCGCGTCCAGTTCGTCCGGGGTGTTGACGATCTGATAATCGTAATCCGCCGGTTCTTCGGCATCAGGAAACGCCGGAGCCGACGGCCGGGCGGCGGTTTCCGCCGCGGTGGCCCAGGGCGCGTCGGGGGAGGGAACCCGTCCTACGATGCTGTGGAACTCCAGCGTGGTCATCAGGGCAACCACCTCGGAACGCTCGTAGTCACCGAACTTGCAGGCTTCGAGGTCCAGGTTGGTGGGGGCGTCGCATTTGATGGTGGTCAAGAAGCGATATTCGAACGCCTCGTCCCGGTTCGCCGCCAGGTTGTTCTGCACCCGTTTCTGGGTTATATCGTCCAGATGCTCGTAGATGCCCTCCAGGGTGCTGTAGTTGCTCAACAGCGTGGTGGCCGTCTTGTCCCCGACGCCGGGCACTCCGGGGATGTTGTCGGATTTGTCGCCGACCAGGGCTTTGTAGTCCGGTTGCTGTTCGGCGGTCAGGCCACCGTATCTCGCCGCCAGTTCCTCTTCATCCACGATGCGACGGTCGCGCTCGCTGCTGGCGAGGTCAACGCGAACCAGGGGGGAGATGAGCTGGAAAGTATCGCGGTCGCCAGTGAGGATGACGGTGGGCACGTGAGCCGCCTCAGCCTGGCGGGACAGGGTGCCGATGATGTCGTCGGCCTCAAATCCGGGCAGTTCGTAAATCGGCACGGAGAACGTCGCCATCAACTCTTTCACGCGGTCGAACTGGCCGCGCAGTTCCGGCGGCGACGGCGGACGCTGGGCCTTGTATTCCGGGAAGCGCTCGTGGCGGAAGGTCGGGCTCGGCGTGTCGAAAGCGACGGCGACGTGGCTGGGCTGCCACTCGTTCAGTGCGCGGATGAAAACGCTGGCGAACCCGTAAACGCCGGTGACATCCTCGCCGGTGGTCGAAACGGTGAGGTTGCGGCTGGCGCTGATGGCCCGGAACGAACGATGGACCATCGCGTGTCCGTCGATCAACAGCAGCAGCGGAGCCTTCTCACCGCTGGGTGAGAAGGTCATCTCCATGGACATCTGGTTGGCGCTGGACATTGGGGGTCTCCGTGCGCGGGTGAGACGGTCGCCGATGGCGCTTCCGACCGTTGCCGCATTATACATGAGCCACTCATGCGTACCCAATTTGTCATCGCGAGGAGCGTAGCGACGTGGCAATCTCATTCCGGCGGCGGCGTCCGTTGCCCTGACGAGATTGCCGCGCTGCACTCGCAATGACGGTTCCAGCGAAACTGGGTACGCGCGAGACCTGAGCCAATGCCGGCAGCGTTCGGCCCCTGTGCTACAATGCCCGCGTTATGCCCGTTTACGAATACCGATGCAACGGCTGCGGCCAGCGGCAATCGCGCCTCGTGTTCAGCTGGACGCCGGCTGACGCCATCGCGTGCAACGGATGCGACTCGGCCGATCTGACCCGCCTGGTGTCCGGGTTCTCCTTCCACCGCTCCTGGGGCGAGAGCCTGAACTGGATGCCCGACAACGCCGCCGCAGACCTGGACAACAGCCACATCGGCAGCATCGACGGGCACATGGGTCGCATGGGCGAGGCGATGGGCGGCCAGGTTACGCCGGAGTTTCACGAACACCGGCACGAGATTACGCATCCTGATCCCTGAGCGGGAATCGGTTCTTCTGACGACGTTTGCCAGGTCCAGCGCAGGTTCGCCACGATTATCATGCCGATCTACGAGTACCGCTGCCACCAATGCCGGCAGGTCTCCTCGATTTTCGTGCGCTCGATCAATTCCCCGCTGGCGCCGTCGTGTCAGAGCTGTGGGAGCGAAGACGTGGAGCGGCGCATGTCCACCTTCGCAATGGGCAAAACGACCGGTGAAGTGCACAACGCGCACCCCACGGACAGCAATTCCCGGGACTACTACAGCGACCCGCGCAACATCGGGCGGCACGTGGAAGAGTCTTTTGCTCGCCACGGCGTGGATATGCCCGCTTCGGTACGTGAATCCATCGATTCCGCGCGCAGCGGCGAGCCCCCCAAAGGATTGGACTTGTGACGGACCAGGAACACAATACCCCACCCGATTTGTTGTCGGCGCTGGTCGCCTGTCTGGACGGCATGGTGGCGTCCGACGCCCTCCCCGAGGGTTTGATGCGCGGTGAAATCGGCTGGTTGGGAGACGGGCTCAGCGACCCCGACCGAGCATCCACCGCGCCCTTTGCCGTCGAGAATCGCCACCGGGCCCTGGAGATGGCAGACGCCGCCCGTGGCTTGCTGGACGTGCTGGATGCTACCCAGGCGATCCCCGCCGATGGGTCGCTGCAATTGCGCCGCGCTCTGGATGACGCCGCAGCGAGGATCAGCGCCGCGATGCGCCGGGAGCAGGCCGGCCGGATCCGCGGCCTGTACGTGATCATCGACCCCGAAGTGACCGGCGGCCGCGAACCTCTGGAAATCGCCCGCGCCGCCGTCAACGGCGGAGCCCGCATGTTGCAGTTGCGCGACAAGCTGCGCGACAAGGGCGAGCAATTGCCCCTGGGCCTCGCGCTGCGCGACCTGTGCGCCGCCAACGATGCCCTGCTGATCATCAACGATCACGCGGACCTGGCCGCCGCGCTGGGCCCGGAGCACGTGGGCCTTCACGTCGGACAAACCGATCTGCCCGTGGCCGAGGCCAGAAAAATCCTGTCGCCGGGGCAAGTGCTGGGCCGCTCCAACCGCGAGATTGACCTGATAGTCGAATCCCAGGAAATGGGCGCCGACCACGTCGCTTTCGGCGCGATGTACACGACGACCACCAAGCAGGTCACCCGGGCTCCGCAGGGCCCGGAACGCTTGAAGCAGGCCCGCGCCGCCGCGAGCGTGCCCCTGGTGGCCATCGGCGGGATCACGGCGGAGAACGTGGCGCCGGTGGTGGAGGCCGGGGCGGACGCGATTTGCGTTACCGCAGCGGTGGGCAGCGCGCCGGAACCCGAAGCCGCGGCGGCGGCGTTAACCGAAGCCATACGCGCGGCCGGCGGGCGGGTTTAGCCGGAACCGTCATGCCCACTCGCTACGGCCCGCACCTGACCGCGCTTTCCAACAAAGCGGTTGAAGAACTCACGGCCAGGCACCGCGCCCGGGAGCAGGCTCTCGGCGTCTCCCGGCAGGTTATCCGGAACTCGGCCAACGCCATCCGCGCCGTGCACCGCAACGATTTCGACGAAGCGCGCCGTTTGATTGCTGAGGCAGCCTCCCGGCTGGACGAGACCCGGAGCATACGCACCGACAACCCGGAGATTTATTACGCCGGGTTTTTGTCCGACGCGCGCAAGGAATTCACCGAGGCGAACATAACGTTGGCGGTGATCTCCGGAGGCGACATACCGGACGCCGAGTCCCTGAACATGGACCCGCCGGCTTACCTGAACGGTATGGCGGAGGTGATCGGCGAGCTGCGCCGTTACATCCTGGATGCTTTGCGCCGGGATGATACCTCCCGGTGCGAAGAGCTGATGGAGTTGATGGACGAGATTTACGGCATCCTGGTTACCGTGGATTTCCCGGAGGCCGTCACCGGCGGTCTGCGCCACAGCACGGACGCCATGCGCGGCGTCCTGGAGCGCACCCGGGGTGACCTGACGATCTCCCTGCAGCAGCGCCGGTTGGAGCGACGCCTGGAGGGTCTCACCTAGCCGGCCAGTCTCCGGGCGGCAGGTGACATCTCAACGGCACGCTCCCGACCCGACAACTTATCGTGACCGGATGTCCAGCTTGGCCGTTCTTACCGCCCGCTGGCGCAACGTGACTATCCTTTCCTGGCCGGTGGAGGATGGTCTTCTAGTTCCTTTTTTGCCCGACGGTCTGGCCCTGGACCGCTGGCAAGGCACGGCCTACATCAGTCTGGTTTGCCTGTTCATGGAAAACCTGCGGGTGCTGGGGTTGCCAGCTGTGCCGCGCAAATTTGCGGAGCTCAATCTGAGGTTCTACGTCCGGCCACCCCACGGGAGCGATAACCGCAAGGGCGTCGTGTTCCTGAGGCAGTTGGTTTCAAATCGTTTCGTCGCGCTTGCCGGCCGGGTCTTTTTCCGGGAACCGATGGGGGCTATCGATGTGACTCACGAATTTGAACCGGCGGAGCCGGCCAATGGGCAATTCCGGCGCCGGGTGCATTACCGGTGGCGAAAGGGCAATGATGATGAAGCGTTGCGGGTCACTGCCCGCGGCGATACGTACTTTGCCAAGCCGGGCTCGTTGGACGAGTTCCTCACGCACCGCTACTGGGGTTACAACGGGACATCCGGCGGCCGAGTTCGAGCGTATCGGATTTCCAGGGAGGCATGGTCGCTGGTTCCCGTCGTTGACCATGAATTGAAGTGCGACGCCGAAACCCGGTACGGACCCGAGATTGCAGACATCATGGCTGGCACGCCAGCCTCCGCGTTGTTGGCCCCGGGATCGGAGTCCCAGGTACACTGGCCGACCAAGTTGAGATAGTTCACCAGCCGTTGTTAGAATGCAGCATCGCAGGCCGACTCCACAAAACGCAGGTCGGCCAGGCAGGATTTGAGTGGTTGAAGCAGCGCCCCGAGCGGCCGTACATACGATCCCCGATTCACTGGACGCAATCGAAGAGTGCTACCGGCGTGGCTGGACCGACGGCCTCCCCGTAGTGCCTCCCACTGCCGACCGCGTCCAGGCGATGCTGGAAGCGGTCGGGCTGGAGCCGGGCCACGTATTGGGGGAGGTTCCGGTGCGGCGCCGGGCGCTGACGGCTGAACAGGCCGCGGCCAACGCGGTAATGGCGGGCTGTCTGCCGGCATATTTCCCGGTAGTGCTGGCGACCATGCGCGTTCTGTTCGAGCACGACCCCAATTGCATTCACGAAGTGTCCGCCGTCACCAACTCCACCGGGTTGATGGTGGCCGTCAATGGCCCGATCCGGCGGGAGATCAACCTGAACTGCACCGACAACCTTTTCAGTCCCGGCAATCGCGCCAACTCAACCATCGGGCGGGCGCTCCGTTTGATCCTAATCAACGTCTTTGAACAAAGGCCCGGCCTGCTGGACCGGGGGTGCATGGGCAGCCTGACCAAATTCGGCGTGGTTTTCGGCGAGGATGAAGAAAACAGCCCGTGGGAGCCGTTCCACGTCAGCCAGGGATTTACGGCCGAGCAATCCACGGTAACCGTGGCGACAATCCAGGACCCGTCCATGCACAGCAACCGATACGGCTCCACCGCCGAGAGCCTGTTGGATTCCATCGCCGACGGAATGGCGTCTCACGGCTTGGCCGCTTACTTCGGACGCAATATCAAATGGGTATGGATCGTAGGCCATTGGCATTCTGAACGGTTGGCGCGGCAGGGCTGGACCCGAACCGATATGCAGGAGTATGTGTACGAGCGCTCCTGGCGGTCCGCCGGCCAGCTGAAACGACTTGGCATGGCCACCGGCGCCGTGCAGCCAGGCGATGATGAAGAACGGCGCATGACCGTCGCGGGCCCTGACGATATATTGATCTTCAAAGCCGGCGGGGACAGCGGCATGTACAGCGAACTCATCATGAATTATTACGGGGTTCCCGCCGAAATCGGCGTCATCTGACGCTTTGGACTGCCGTACAAAGGAGTTTTCATGGCGACGCAAAACCTACCCACCGTGCAATTGGTCGACCCCACGGGGTTCGATCCTGGGGAAACCCCGCTGGTCATGGCGGCCCGTCCCATTGATCTGCGGGGCGGGCGGCTGGGCCTTCTGGATAATTCCAAGGCCAATGCGGATGCGATCCTATGGGCGATTGCGGACGCCCTCAATGACGAGTTTGAGTTTGCTGACGTCTTCTATGCCAGGAAGCACAGCTCATCTTTGCCGCCTCATCCCGAAGTGCTGGCCGACCTTCACCGCAACGCCGATTTCGTCATCGCCGGTGTCGGGGATTGAGGGGGATGTTCGTCGGGCAGTTTGCACGACGGAATTACGTTGGAACGCCAGGGCATCCCCGCGGCTACCATCATCACCACCGTGTTCGCCAACACGGCCCGCGCCTACACCCGACTGATGGGAGTGCCCGATTTCCCGTACCTCATGTGCGCGCACCCGATAGGCAACGCCACCAGCGACGGTTTGCAGGAGCGGGTGCAGCTGCTGACCCCACAGGTTCGCAACCTGCTGATCAACGGCGAATTGGCGCGAACTGACACCGCATAATTGCACTGTTGCGCACCATGCCTGGAATCGGGGACATATTCCGCAGGATCACTCGGCGCTCGCGGGCGCCGGAGCCAGAGCCGGCTGAAACCTACGATGCCGGACCCGACGCGATGCCGCCGGATCCTCCCGATTTGGCGCCTCCCGAACCGCGTGCATGGGAGCCTGAAGGGGGCACTCCTTCACCGGCTTCCACTCCGGAGCCGGATGACCTGCGGTTCTCGCCCTCTGACGAGCCGGCATCATCCCAGGCGGCGTTTGACGATCAACCGCCCCGTGAAACGCTGGTCTCTTCTCCGGTGGAGCCCCAGGTGAGTTTTGCGCCTGACGCGCGGGACGACGGCAATGTCGGCGTACTTGATCCTCCGTTCGTTGAGGTCGGCGACGACGATGCCCTGGCGGAAGATCCCCTGGTGTTGGTCTGCCCGTATTGCGGGGCAGAAGGGCAACGGGTCGGGTCCCGCTGCGCCAATGAGAGATGCAACCAGGTGATCGTGCGGTTGCCGCCCTGGGCGCAGCACCGCCGGCATAATTGGTTCACACGACGTATATCGTGGCGCCGCATTGTCACGGCCTGCGTCCTCGCGCTGCTGATCGTGTTCGTCATCTGGGTCAATTACCCGTTTGCGCCGGACCCGGTGGTGTTGTTCAAGAAGACCCAGACCCAGTTGACCATAGATACCGGCCCCGGTTCGTGGACCGGCGTGGGGAGAGACCTCCGGCACAGCCGCCGGGTGGACATTGGGCCGCCGCCACCTACTGGTCAGATCAGGTACTGGAACTTCGAGGTTCCCGGCGACCCGTTGCGGTCGGAACCGGTCGCACAGGACACGCACGTTTACATCGGTTCGTCCGAGGGCATGTACGCGTTGTCTCACGCGGACCTGTCCTTTATCGAAAAGTGGGAAGGCGACACGCCGGGCCGGATAACGGCCGGGGCCGCCGTGACCGGCTTGTACCTGTTCTTCGGGAGTACAGACCATACGGTCAGCTCGTGGAACGCATTTGACGGCCAGGTGCGCTGGAGCTTTCCCGCGGCTGACACGGTTGAAACCGCCCCGGTGGTTTCGGATGGTCTGGTGTACATCAGCTCAGGGGAGAGTTGGATTTATGCCCTGGATGCCCACACCGGAGCGTTGATCTGGAAAAAGCAACTTGACAGCAACGCGAGTGATGCCGCCACCGTTCACGACGGCAAGCTGTTCATCGGCGACGAAAAAGGTACGTTCTACATTTTGTCCGCCCGAACCGGCCAGGAATGGTTCCGTTTCCGAACCCCGCGGGCCATCAGCGGTTCGCCCGTGGTTTCCGAAGATGGGGAACGCGCGTATTTCAGCGCGGGAGGCCAGCTGTACGCCGTGGAAGCAACCCGCCGCGAGATACCGGGTCTTTATCAATTCAAACAGTTGTGGGCTCAGCTGTGGCTTTGGCAGGTACCCGGCGTCCCGCGCCCCAAGGGCCAGCAAGGGGGACTATGGCGGTTCACGCCTGAAAACCCTCTTCAGGGGGTCAAGAGCAGCCCGGCGCTGGTGGACGATGAAAACGGCGGCACGCTATACGCAGGGGGACACGACAATAACGTCTACGCGCTAGAAGCCGTAACCGGCGATCCGCTATGGACTTTCCAGACGGAGAATGCCGTGTGGGCCTCGCCCCTCGTAATCAAGGACGATCTGATCGTCGGCGACGAGTCCGGCTTCTTGTATTCACTGGACCGATTGACCGGGCATGAGAACTGGAACATGGACCTCGGGGCTCCCATCAAGATCCCGCCGATAGTGAGCAACGGGTTGCTGATCGTGCGTACCGCCGACGGCAGCGTGTACGGCATCGAATAGACTTCTACGTTCGGCGACCGGGCTAACGAAAGCGCCCCTGGCCGCGTGCGCGGCCAGGGGCGTTTGTCGTCTCGTTCGGAGTGATCTCAGTAGAGGTGGCACGAGACCCGGTGACCCGGCGACACCTCTTTTTCAACCGGCGCCTCCTCTGAGCACTGGGGCATGGCGAAGGGGCAGCGCGGGTGGAACCGGCAGCCGCTGGGCGGGTTGATCGGTGACGGAACCTCTCCCTGGAGCACGATGTCTTCCCGTATCAGGTCCGGGTGCGAAGGCAGCGCGGCGGAGAAGAGGGCCTTGGTGTAAGGATGCAGCGCGTTGTTGTAAAGCTCCTCGGTCTCGGCATATTCGACGATTTGCCCGAGGTACATCACCGCCGTCTGGTGCGCCATGTAACGCACCGTCGCCAGGTTGTGCGCAATGAGCAGGTAGCTGACGTTGTACTGCTCCTGCAAGTCCTTGAGCAGATTCATGACCTGCGCGCGAATGGACACGTCGAGCGCGGATACCGGCTCGTCCAGGACGATCAGCTTGGGGTACGACACCAGCGCGGAGGCAACCGCGATCCTCTGCCTCTGGCCTCCGCTGAACTCGTGGGGATAGTTGTTGGCCTGCTGGGAGTGCAAACCGACCTGCGCCAGCACCTCGGCGACGCGGTCGTTTTTCTCCTGAGTGGTCACATTGCGGTTGACCACCAGCGGCTCGGAAACGATGTCGCGCACCCGCATCCGGGGGCTGAGGGAAGACCAGGGATCCTGGAAAACCGCCTGCACGGTGGTTCGGTATTCCTGGAGCTGGGAGCCCCGGAAAGTGTTGATGTCCTCGCCATCAAGCAGGATTTCGCCGTCAGTGGGCGTTTCCAGGCGCAGCAGGAGCTTGCTGGTGGTGGTCTTGCCGCAACCCGATTCACCCACGAGTCCCAGGGTTTCCCCTTGTTTGATGGTGAAGGATATCCCATCCACGGCCTGAACGTATCCGATGGTCTTCATCAAAATCAGACCCTTGGTGACCGGAAAGTATTTTTTCAGGCCGGTGACTTCCAAAAGGTTATTGTCAGTAGCGACTGCCATCGTGGTCGGGACCTCCTGTGCGGGGAATTACTGAATGCGGTGGGGCGCGCAGCCTATCCGGTCGTTCCGGTGGGCGCCACGTATTCTGCAATGGGCGTTCCTTCCCAGTCCGAGTGGAGCGCCCAGCAGTCCGCGTGATGCGCCTCGGCGAGTTGGATGGACGTGGGATATGATTCCAGGCAACGGTCGGAAGCATACGGGCAACGCGGCGCGAAGCGGCAGCCTTCCGGCAGGTTGGACAGCAGAGGCGGCTGCCCTTCGATGGAGTACAGGCGGTCGACGCGTTCCTCCAGCTTGGGCACGGAATTGATCAACGCCTGGGTGTACGGATGCGCCGGACGGCTGAAGATGTCCCGCACGTCGCCCTGCTCGATGATCCGGCCCGCGTACATCACCGCCACGCGGTCGCACATGCGGGCCACCACGCCGAAGTCGTGGGTAATGAAGATGATTGCCAGTCCGGTCTCAGCCTGGATTTCTTTCAGGAGCCGCAGGTACTGCAACTGGATCGTCACGTCCAGCGCGGTGGTGGGCTCGTCGGCAATGATGATCCCGGGTTCGCACGACATGGCGATGGCGCCCACGACGCGCTGCTTCATGCCGCCCGACATCTGGTGGGGGTAGTCATCCAGCCGCCGCTCGGGGGCCGCCACGTTCACTTTCCGCAGCGCGTCCACCGCCCGGCCCAACATGGAGCTCTTGTTTTCCCGGTGAGCGATGCCCAGCGCTTCGCGCAACTGGTTGCCAATGGTGAACACCGGGTTGAGCGAGGTCTGCGGGTCTTGCAGGATCATGGAAATCTGCCGGCCGCGAACGTCGCGCATCTCATCTTCGCTTTTCTGCAAGATGTCTTCGCCGTTGAGGACGATCTCACCTTCCACGATGCGCCCGGCCGGCCTCGGAACCAAACGCAACAGCGACAACGCCGTCATCGTCTTGCCGCACCCGGATTCACCCACGATACCGAGCGTTTCTCCCTTCTTCAGATCGAAGGAGATTCCGTCGACCGCCTTGACGGTGGCCGCCCGTGTGAAGATGTAGGTCTTGAGGTTGTTGACCTCAAGGATGGTATCCGTGGCAGTTTGTACAGCGGTCATGGCAGCATTCCCCTCTGTGCATTGGTTTGGTCGGCCTGTTGACTGGTTTCGCTAAGGTGTGCCGGTCGTGCGGTAGAACGTGATGCTCTGCAACGCGGGTGTCGGAGAGGCGGTTGCCCCAGATCCGATGTCACCAGGCTGTTGGGCGCGGTCACCTATCGCACGCTGTGGCCGGATTGTACCAGCAACCACCAGCGTCGGCGAGATTATAGCGCGTTGCGCGCTCGATGCGGCGATCCACGGGAAACCTACACATTGCGCAGCTTGGGATCCAACCGATCCCGCAGCCAGTCGCCCAGCAGGTTCATGGACAGCACGGTCAGCACGATGGCCAGGCAGGGGAACATGAAGATCCAGTAGGAACTGGTGATGACCTCCCGCCCGTCGGCAGCCATCAACCCCCACGCGGGATTGGGTCGCGGTATGCCGGCTCCCAGGAAACTCAAGGTGGCCTCCAGGATGATCACATGCCCCACCTCCAGCGTTGCCAGCACGATCACCGTGTTGAAAACGTTGGGGAAGATATGCTTCATCATGATCCGCAAGTTAGAGGCGCCGGCTACCCGGGCCCGATCAATGAAATCACGTTCGCGAATCGCCAGCGCCTCCCCGCGAATCACTCGGGCGTAGCGCGCCCACAGCAGCAACGCGATCACGATGATCACCGTGCTGAACCCGGAGCCGATGGCGACCACCAGGGTCAGGGCCAGCAGAATCGACGGAAACGCCAGCTTGATGTCCACGATGCGCATCAAGACGGCGTCGAGAAAACCGCCCCGGTAGGCTGCGATCATTCCCAGGCCGGTACCAAGGATGCCACCCAACAGGATGGCGAGACAGGAGACTGCCAGGGAGATGCGGGCGCCGTGCATCATTCGACTGAGCACATCCCGGCCCTGCTTGTCAGTGCCGAAGGGGTACTCCCAGCTGCCGCCTTCCTCGATGCGGACCACGGTCTCGCCCAGGTCAACCTCGCCGTTACCGTTAGCGTCCATCAGCGTGGCCGCGCCGGTATTAAGGTTGCGACGGGCGTTGTTGATGCTGATTTCGTTGGGGTTTTTGTCGCGCACTCGCTGGACGACAACCTGGCTGGTTTGGCGGTCCTGAACCCAACCCGGCGGCTCCAGCGCCCGGTCCAGATCGCCGATCGTGCTGTCGTGGGGAGACAGGACGTCGGCGAAGATCGCCGGGATGACGAGCAGAAATATCAGGATGAAAAAGGGTATCACCGGCAATCGGCGGATTTCGCCCCATATTCGACCGGCGGATAGACCGCGAGTACCGGTGGCGACCCCGGCCGCTGCTCCGGCAGGTCCTCCCGGCGGCGCGCTTGTTTGAACAGCCATCAGTTTCTCCCCTCAATCTTTACGAAGTCTTGATTGGGTCGGCACGGAACCAGCGAATCGCTGCGACCTATTGGTTGTAACGGATCCGCGGATCGACGTAGGCGTAGGTGATGTCGGTGATGATGTTGATCCCGACGTACAACAGCGCGAACAGCATGACCACGGCCTGCACCACGATATGATCCTTCGAGTTGATGGCTTCGATCACCATCAGACCCAGCCCGGGCCAGGCGAAAACGGTTTCGATGACCACGGAGCCCGTGATGAGGATCGCGAAGATCAGGCTGAAGTACGTCAGCGGCCCGATGAGCGCGTTGCGGAAGCAGTGTTTCCATACGATCTTCCACTCGGGGATGCCTTTGATGCGGGCGAGCTTCACGTACTCCGTATCCAGCACATCCAGCATCGAAGAGCGGGTCAACCGCATGATCGCCGCCACGTTGTAGTAGCCCAAGGCGAAGCCGGGCAGGATGATATGTTTGATGCCCCCTTTGCCCGACGTTGGGAGCCAGCCCAGCTGGACGGCAAATATCCACATCAGGATCAGGCCCACGGCGAAAGTCGGCGCCGACTGACCTAATATGGCGAACATCTTGCCGCCGGCGTCGAACCACGAGTCTTTCTTCACCGCCGATAAAACCCCGATGGGAAAAGCGATTATCCCCGTGACCACCAGGGCGAATGCCGACAGCTGGATCGTGGCCGGCAACCGCTCCGCGATCAGCTCGAGCACGGGGCGATCCCATCGGAAGGAGACTCCCAGGTCGCCGGTAAGAAGGCGTCGCATATAGGTGAAGTACTGGACATGGAGAGGCTTGTTGAGCCCCCAGCTCTCGCGGAGCCGTTCGATCTGCTCCTTGCCCGCTTCGTCGTCCAGGATCGCCGCCAGCGGGTCGCCCGCCACGCGTGACAGCGCGAAGACGATGAGGCTGATGACGAAGACCGCCAGCAGTCCCTGCAAAATCCTCAGCACGATGAATCGCTGCATGTTACTGACCTCACTTACCTTCCCGGCGGCGGAACGGAATTTTTCGACAGGTCCAATTCTTCAGTGCGATGCGCCGCATGACCCCTGACGCCACACCCTTGGCGCAGCGTCAGGGAGCGACGCTCTTCCATCAGTTGCCAACGGACGCTCAGTTGCCAACGGACGCTACTCACGCACGCCCTTCACGTATTCCAGGTAGATGAATGTCCCGTTATTGGGGCCAAGGAAGACGTACTCGGCCACGATATCGGGGTCAATGGTGGCGCTGATGGGAAGTGTCCAACCCGGTATCACGCCAACCTGCTCATAGATCTCGTCGGAGACCTTCTGCCACAAGTGGGTGGCGTCGGACTCATTCAACGCCCGGAGCGCTTGTTCCTTGTAATTCTGGATGTCGTCGCTGGTGTACATGCGGAAGAAGCGTTCCGCGCTGTAGTAGAAGTGGACGCGAGTGTCGATGGGCGCTGCCGGACCGCGGTGCGGGTAGATGCAGCAGTCGGTGTTCAGGCCACGATACTCGTTGCGCCAGTTGGAGAACTCGATGGGTTCGATTGTCGGTTCCAACCCGATCTGAGACCAGTAGGCGGACATCGCCTCCAGCATATCCGGGATCTCGGGAACTCCGCCCAGCGGATACGAAATCACGCGGAAGGAGAACCCGTTGGGGAATCCGGCCTCAGCCAGCAGTTGTTTTGCGGCCTCGGGGTCGTAGCCGTAATATTCGTCCCACTTGTCTTCCCATGCCGGGTTGTATCCGGCCGGGAAGTCGGGCACGATGCCGCCGATCCAATGGTGTTCGCCGGCGCCGCCGAAGATGGCCTCGTTGATGGCGTCGCGGTCGATGGCCTTGTTCATGGCGATGCGAACGGTGCGCCCGGTTTCGCCCGGAATGCTCCACGGCAGTTCCTCGTCCCGGTGGTCCACGATGTCGTATTCCTCCACGTACCCTTCCGGCGTTTCGCCCGTGGAGTAGTACAAACCGCCAAAGATCGCCCAGGCCATGGTGGCCGTCACCGAGGAGTCGACCACTTCAAGGCCGTCATCTATCGCATCCTGCAGCAGCGCGCGGTTTACCGACCCGATGTGAGCCTCCCGAGCCTGCATGATGGCCAGGCGGGTGGCCGGTTCCCGAACATCCTTGATCTCGATTTCGCTGAAATCCGGGTCAACGCGCCAATGATCGTATTCCACCTCGGACCATTGCCAGCCGACGCCCTCTTCGAAGCTAACGTATTCGTAAGGGCCGGTTCGGGCTGATTTTTCCGCCACGAGGTCCCGGCTCGCCAGGCAGTAGCCCAGGTCAAGACCGGCTTCGTTGTTTCCGTAGTCTGCCTCGCCATTAGGACAGGCCTGGTCCCACTGGGCCTTGCTGCTGATAGGCATGCCGCGGAAGCCGGAGAGCCAATAGACAAAGTCCACGGCTGGGCGCTTCAGCATCTGCATATTCAGTTCGTAATCGTTGACGATTTCCACAGCCGCGCCCGGGTTGGACCGGAAATAGTCGGAATAGGAGGCGCGGCAGTCGGGGTTGGTGTAGTAGGCAAGGGAATGCTGCACGTCCTGGGCGGTGAACTCGCCCCAATCGTCATGCCACTGGACGCCCTGGCGCAGCTTGAAATTCCAGACCATTCCATCGTCTGAAATGCTCCATTCCGTAGCCAGCGTCGGTTCGTACTCGCCGTTAAAACGATTGGCGTCGATCATAAATTCCGCTGACATCCGGTAATTCACCACGCCGGAACCGGTCACCTCGCAGTCCAGCATCGATTCCAGTGACGGTGGATCCAGCACCACGATGAGCCGGTCCGTAACCAGCTCTCCCTCCTGTTGGGTTGGCGGAGCAGTTGGCCGGGGCGTAGCGCCCAGCACGGACGCGCGCTGGGTGGGAGTGGGGAGCACTCCGGCGGCAACCGGGGTGCTGGTCGCGCGCACCACCGGCGTGTTGGTGGGCGCCTCCACTTGGGGAGCCTGGGGAGCCGCGGTTGCCGGCGCAACCGGGGCGGCGGTCTCCTGGGCCCCACCGCAAGCCACGAGGAAAGCCGTGAGGGCCAGGGTTGTGATTAACGCGAATGCCGGAAGTTTCAGTTGCCGTCTGATTGACATATCCTCTCTCCTGGTTTGCATTCGATTGGAACTCTTTAGACGCGGCCGGCGTGCGGCAGCGGTTGTTCCAACCATCCGATGGCGTGCGCAATATTAGGAAAATCCGTTAAGCCGAGTCAAACGCGATTTGAGAAACCAATTATACGAAAATCGTATTATATGAATGAGAAACAGCCGTAATACGCATTAGAACTGCGGAACAGATCGCAAAACGACGTTGACGATTACGATATCTCCGCGGCCCGGCATCATCATTGCCAATATACAATATACTATGACGTGATATATCGGTATCAGTAATAATGAAATAGCAGTGATGGTGTCGCGTAACCGTTTGGTTTTTCAGAGCGGTGCGTTGCTTGACCCCTGACGCCATCTCCTTGGCGCGGCGTCAGGGGTCACTGTTTCTTCCGTCGATTGTCGGCAGGCGCTACTCACGCACGCCCTTCACGTATTCCAGGTAGATGAAGCTGCCCTGGTTCGGGCCCAGGAAGACGTACTCGGCCACCACGTCCGGGTCGATGGTTGCGCTGATGGGCATCGTCCATCCGGGGATGGTTCCCACTTCGTAGAAGATTTCGTTCGAAACCTTCTGCCAGTCCGTGGTAGCGTCGGCCTCGTTCAGCGCTCGCAGAGCCTTGTTCTTGTGCTCCTGGATGTTGTCGCTGGTGTACGCCCGGAAGAACCGCTCGGCGCTGAAGTAGAAGTGGACGCGGGTGTCGATAGGCGCCGCCGGTCCCCGGAAGCCGTAGATGCAGCAGTCGGTGTCGAGGCCGCGGTAGTGGTTGCGCCAGTTGGAGAACTCAATGGGGTCCAGCTCCGGCTCAAGGCCGATCTCAGACCAGAACTTGGCCATGGCTTCCATCTGGTCGGGCAATTCGGGAACGCCTCCCAGAGGGAACACCGGCACGCGGAACGAGAACCCTTCCGGATATCCGGCCTCAACCAGCAGTTCGCGGGCCCTTTCCGGGTCGTACCCGTAGAGCTCATCCCACTGGGCCTCCCAATCGGGGTTGAATCCGCCGGGGAAGTCGGGAACCAGGGTGGCAACCCACTGCCGCCCGCCGACGCCGCCGTAAATGGCATCGTTGATCTGGTCACGGTCGATGGCCTTGTTCATCGCCATGCGGACCAGCTTACCGGACTCGGTGGGCTCGTTCCAGGGCATCATTTCGTCGCGGGCGGCCACAATATCGTAGCTCGTCCGGATGTCGGCCTGGTCTTCGGCGGACACGTCGGTGGGCACGCCGGCCGTTCCGGTGGAGAAGTACATTCCGCCGAACAGGGCGAAAGCCGTAACCGACCGGACGGAACTGTCCACCACCTCGAGGCCGTCATCGACGGCATCCTGGATCAGGGCGCGGTTGATGGTCGCGATGTGGGCTTCGCGGGCCTGCATGATGGCCAGGCGGGTAGCGGACTCGCGCACGTCCTTGATTTCGATCTCAGCGAAATCGGCGTCGACGCGCCAGTGGTCATAGTCCACGCGACGCCATTCCCAGCCCACGCCCTCTTCAAAGCTCACGTATTCGTATGGGCCGGTGCGGGCCGACTTTTGCGCGACTGCATCGCGGCTTTGGATGCAATAGTTCAGCGGGAGGCCGGCTTCGTTGTTTCCGTAGTCGGCTTCACCGTTGGGGCAGTTTTGGTCCCACTGGGCCTTGCTGCTGTGGGGGATGCCACGGTAGCCGGAGTACCAGTAGATGAAGTCAACAGCAGGACGGCGCTTCATGTGGATGTTCACTTCGTAGTCGTTGACGATTTCCACGTCGCCGCCCGGGTCGCTGCGGAAGTAGTCCGAGTAAGAAGCGCGGCAGTCGGGGTTGGTGTAATACCCCATGGAGTGCACCACATCCTTGGCGGTGAACTCGCCCCAGTCGTCATGCCAGCGGACTCCCTGGCGGAGCTTGAAGTTCCAGGTCCTCCCGTCGGGGCTGATGCCCCATTCCGTCGCCAGCATGGGCTCGTATGACCCGTCGAAACGGCTGGCGTCCACCATCCACTCGGCGGACATGCGGTAGTT
Organism: Dehalococcoidia bacterium; assembly: GCA_034420475.1. GTDB lineage: Bacteria > Chloroflexota > Dehalococcoidia > Lucifugimonadales > UBA3495 > Bin87. The sequence goes on along the minus strand of DAOULH010000024.1, from coordinate 47,094 downwards.
GAGGACCCCGGAGCCGGTTACTTCGCAGTCCAGCATCGACTCCAGCGACGGCGGGTCGGCGACCAGGATCAGCCGGTCGGTCACCAACTCCCCCTCAGTGACGGGAGCCAGGGTTGGCCGGGGGGTGGCCTGGAGTACAGAGGCGCGCTGCGTCGGGGTGGGCAGTGCGTCGCCGGCGGTTGGCGTGCTGGTCGCCCGCACCACCGGCGTGTCGGTAGGCGCTGCCACCTGAGGAGCCGCGGGCGCCGCGGTGGCAGCCGCCGGAGCGGCAGCCGGCTGTTCAGCCGCACCGCCACATGCCACTATCACGGTGGCACATGCCAGGGCGGCGATCAATGCGACACTCGGAAATCTCAAGAACCATTTCGTTCGCATGTGCATTCTCCCAAGGCTGTTTCGTGCGAAATCCTCAAACTCTTTCCGAAACCGGAATTCCGGCACCCCCCTCCGTTTGGCTTTCGCAATATAGGCAATATCAAATACACCCGTCAATCGGAGTGTTTACAGATATTTTTACGATAATCGTCAATATTATCCGATTATTCTATTGTTTACGGTGGGTATTGGCGGAATACGGGTCAAACGCGCGGTTGCCGTTACGACTTGGCGATAGACATACATCGCCATTCCGAATATGTAATATGATGTCTTGTTATGTATCTGGGAAAGCGATAACAATAATGCCGCGCCGGCGTTGCGCTCTGCTGATAGCGCAACGCCGGCGCGGCCGACGAGGATTTTGTGGCGGCAGGACGATGCTACATCACAGCCTCCGCGATCCGGTCGATCTCATCCAGCGCGCTGGCGTTGGTGGTGTCACCAAGCCTGATGATCACCCGGTTGGCGCCGGCATCTTCGAAACGGGATAGCGTATCGCGGTCCGGCGCTTGACCGAACACCGTAATGTCGATCCCCGACGGGTCCCGGCCCGAGGCCTCGGCCAGCTCGTCGATAGCGGCCTTGCCGGCGGCGATCTGGTCGGGGCTGGCCGCGGTGGGCATCCAGCCGTCACCCCATCGGGCGACGCGGCGGAAGACGTTGCGCGCGTTGCCGCCGAGAAGAACCGGAGGGCCACCCTCCTGGGCGGGTTTCGGATTGCACTGAACCGGAGGGAAGTCGTAATACTGGCCGTGGTATTCGGCGGCGTCCTGCGACCACAGCGCGCGCATCACCTCAATGGCCTCCCGGGCTTGCGTCCAGCGGTGATCGAAATCGCCGCCCATGATCTCCGTTTCCTCTCGCAACCATCCGGTGCCGATGCCCAGGATGAAGCGCCCGCCCGAAAATCTGTCGAGGGTCGATATGGCGCCGGCGAGAACCAGCGGGTTGCGCTCCGGAATGAGGGTAATGCCGGTGCCCAACTTGATCCGGCTCGTTACCGCCGACGCCCGGGCGAGTCCGATATAAGGATCACCCATGTCCGCCATGTAGGGCGGGATGGAGCCGTCCGGCGAACCGGGATATTTCGATGCCGGATTGACCGGCATCACCGGATGCTCGGGCAACCATATGGACTCAAACCCGGCGCTTTCCGCGCGTGCGGCAATGTCCGCCACGTCGATTGAGCTGGTCGAGATTGACATATTCAAACCGATGTCCATCATTGCCTCCAGGGTGAATGGCCTCCAGGGTCAGTGCCGAATGCCGTGTTCAGCCCGGATGATAGCATTGGGCCCAGCGCGCGTCCACGCGGCGGCGCCGCCGCCCAATGATATACTTGATGATGGATTTTTCTTTTCATCAACAATCGCACGTTCATAATCAGGAATCCCGCTATGCCCCTGTACGTAATGCTCGCCAGCTTCACGGGTCGCGGCCGGCGAATGGGCCAGGAAAACCCCAATCTGCTGAGCGACGCCGCGGATGATGCCGAGACCCCAACCAGCAAGGTACTGACGCAATACGCGGTGTTGGGACGCTACGATTTCGTCATCATCACCGAAGCCGAGGACAACCAGTCCGCCGCCAGGTTGTCGCTGGATTTGGGCGTGCGCGCCGGCTTGAACATCGAAACGCTTCCGGCGCTGCCCATCGGTGTCCTGTCCGATGAAGAACACATCAGCATCCTGCGGGATGTGGCGGTTGCTCTCAACGTCCCCGGCGGACCGGATGAATCCGGCGAGGAAACCGACGATTCCTGGCGGCTGCCCGACGACCCGGACTGAACGGCTGCGAAACCGAAGGCGGTAACTGGTATGGCCGACGCGCGCCCACCCACCGTAATGACTATCGCCGGCTCTGACTCGGGCGGCGGCGCCGGCATCCAGGCAGACCTGAAAACCTTTTCCGCCCTGGGCGTGTTCGGCACGTCCACCCTCACGGCGATTACCGCTCAAAACACGGTGGGGGTCAGCGCGGTGCACGAGATTCCCACCGACGTCATCACCGCACAAATCGACGCGGTGGTCACGGACATCGGAGCCGACGCGGTCAAGACCGGCATGTTGTCGTCCAGCGAGATTGTGGAAACGGTCGCCGCAGCCATCCGACGGCACGGCATCGCCAACCTGGTGGTTGACCCGGTGATGGTTGCCAAGAGCGGAGATCGTCTCCTCCGCGAAGAGGCCATTCAGTCTATCTGCAACTCGCTGATACCGCTGGCGGCGGTGGTCACGCCCAATATCCCGGAAGCGGAAGATTTGACGGGCCGCAGCATTCGTTCCGATGACGATGTTCGGGAGGCCGCGATGCGCATCGTGGCCATGGGGGCGCGTTCGGTGGTGGTCAAGGGAGGCCACCGGGACGGTCCGCCCACCGACGTTCTGTATGACGGCAGCAAGTTCCGGGAGTTCACCAGGGAACGCATTCCGTCCACGAACACCCACGGAACCGGCTGCACCTTCGCGTCCGCAGTCGCGGCCGGGCTGGCCCACGGCCTGGACGTGCCGGATGCAGTGGGGCAGGCAAAGGAATACGTAACCGCCGCCATCCGCGCGTCGTATCCGATTGGACAGGGTCATGGCCCCTTGCACCATTTCCACGCATATTGGTGAAATTGGCCCTGCGCTATAATCGGGGTCCAACCAGTTTTTTGGGTTTTCAGACAGCGCGCGGGTCCGTTCCCGCGCAACGATGAGGTACTACAGCCATGCCGGCCTTTGACGTGGTTTCCAGCCGGGTCAGCTTCCCGGAACTCGATGCCGAGATCCTCGATTACTGGAAGGAGCGCGACGTGTTCCGCCGGTCCATTGACGACCGGCCCGACGCGCCGCTCTTCATGATGTACGAAGGGCCGCCCACCGCCAACGGCAGCCCCGGCATCCACCACGTGCTGGCCCGCGTGTTCAAGGACGTGATCTCACGCTACCGCACCATGAAAGGCAGCCGGGTGATCCGCAAGGGCGGGTGGGATACCCACGGCCTGCCCGTGGAACTCCAGATTGAGCAGGAGCTCGGCCTGTCGTCCAAGCGGGAGATCGAGGAGTTCGGCATCGCCGAGTTCAACCGGCGATGCCGGGAGAGCGTTTTCCGGTACGTCAAAGAATGGGAGGTCCTGACGGACCGCATCGGCTACTGGGTGGACATGGACGATCCCTACGTCACCCTGGAAAACGACTACATCGAAACCGGATGGTGGATCCTCAAGCAGCTGTGGGACCGCGGTCTCCTCTACCAGGACCGGCGCGGGGCTCCCCACTGCCCTCGCTGCGTCTCCAGCCTTTCCTCGCACGAGGTGGCCCTGGGATACCGTGAGAACACTCCCGACCCGTCGACTTTCGTGACGTTCGAGGCGACGGAGTGGCTGGATGGCACCGCGCCCGAGGTTCCCTCCTACTTCCTGGCGTGGACGACGACCCCGTGGACGCTGCCCGGCAACACCGCGCTGGCGGTCAGCGCCGATGCCGATTACTCCATCGTGGAAACCACCAACGGCGCCGGCGAGACGGTCAGGATGGCGCTGGCCACTGCGCTGCTGGGCATCCTCCATGATGATTACACCGTGACGCGGGAGGTGAAAGGCAGCGACCTGATGGGCCTGTCGTACCGGCCACTTTATGACGCCTCCGAATACGGCACGCCGATCCGCCGGTTCCTGGCGAACGCTGACGGGCAGATCTCGCTGGAAGACGTCGACTCCTACAACACGAAGGTCGTATCAGCCGACTTCGTGAGCATGGACGACGGCAGCGGGATCGTGCACATCGCCCCGGCCTTCGGCGATGAAGACCTTGGCCTGGGTCGGGAGCACCAGCTGGCGTTCGTGCAACCCGTAGATCTGCAAGGTGTTATCACCGGCAACTATCCCTTCGCCGGCAAGTTCGTGAAGGACGCCGACCCGGAAATCCTTGCCGACCTGGAATCCCGCGGCCTGCTGTACCACCAGGGCGTGTACCGGCACACGTACCCGTTCTGCTGGCGTTGCGACACGCCGCTTCTCTACTACGCCAAGACCTCCTGGTACATCCGCACCACCGCGGTCAAGGACCAATTGGTGGGCAACAATTCGCGGATCAACTGGTACCCCGAGCACATCCGCGAGGGGCGGTTCGGGGAATGGCTGCGCAACAACGTGGACTGGGCCATCTCCCGGGAACGCTACTGGGGAACCCCGATCCCCATCTGGCGGTGCGATGAATGCGAAGCGATGGACTGCGTTGGCGGCGTGGCGGAGTTGTCGCAGAGATGCAGCAAGGACCTGGATGATCTCGACCTGCACCGTCCTTACGTTGACGATGTGGCCTGGCCCTGCCAATCCGATGGCTGCGACGGGGTCATGCGGCGCATTCCCGAGGTGATGGACTGCTGGTTCGACTCCGGGATGATGCCCTATGCCCAATGGCACTATCCCTTCGAGAACCATGACATCGACGACGACGGTCGGCTGCCCGCCGATTACATCTGCGAAGCCGTGGACCAAACCCGGGGCTGGTTCTACAGCCTGCACGCCCTCTCCACCCTGCTCAAGGACGATGTGGCTTACCGCAACGTCATCTGCCTGGGCCTGATCCTGGACGGGCGCGGGCGCAAGATGAGCAAGCGGTTGGGCAACATCGTCGAGCCGGACAGCATCCTCGACACCCACGGCGCGGATGCGCTGCGGTGGTACCTGTTCACCGCGTCGCACCCGGGCGAACCGCGGCGCTTTTCCGACCGACTGGTGCAGCAGACCCTCCGCCAGGTGCTGCTGACCCTGTGGAACATTTACTCGTTCTTCACCAACTACGCCAACATCGACGAGTTTGAGCCGTCGCAGATCCCCGAGGGATGGCGTCCCGAAGCCGAGCTCGACCGCTGGATCCTGGCGGAGCTCAACCAGTTGGTCCAGGTCGTGGACGACCAGCTCGACAATTACAATCCCACCGACGCCGGACGACGCATCGCCGAGTTCATCGACGTGCTCTCCAACTGGTACGTCCGCCGTTCGCGCCGCCGCTTCTGGAAGTCGGAAAACGACGCGGACAAGCTCGGCGCCTACGCTACCCTGTATCGCTGCCTGACCACAGTGGCCCGGCTGATGGCGCCGCTGGCTCCCTTCGTGTCCGAGCAGATGTACCGCAACCTGGAGCTGCGCTACCAGGCCGACGGGCCGGACAGCGTGCACCTGTCCGCCTACCCGGTGGCCGACGCTTCGCTGATCGACCGGCCGCTCATGGATGCAACACAATTGGCGATGCGGGTGTCCAGCATGGGACGCGCCGCCCGCAGCAAGGCTGGCCTCAAGGTGCGCCAGCCATTGGCCGAAGTGGTGGTCAAAACGCGCACGGATGCGGAGCTGGAATATCTGGGGCAGGTTCGCCCTCAGATCCTTGAAGAACTGAACATCAAGGAATTGCGGCCGGCCGAAAGCGCCGGGGGCCTCTACGTCCAGGCCCAGGAGTTGGCCGGCGACGACGGCGACGCGGTGGTGTCGGTTGCCGGCTACTCGGCGGCTCTGGACTCCGGCTACATGGTTGCGGTTGACGCCCGGATCACGACCGAGTTGGCCGACGAGGGTTTGGCCCGGGAGCTTGCCCACCGGATCCAGAACCTGCGCAAGGGCGCCCGGTTCGAAATCACGGATCGCATCGTCACCTACTACGATGGCCCCGAAGAGGTCGCTCGGGTGATGGCGGCGCACGGAGACTACATCAAGCAGGAAACCCTCAGCGACGACCTGATTACTCCGGTCCCGGATGACGCCGCCAAATCGGAAACTGCCCAGATCGAAGGCATGGAAGTCACGCTGGGGGTGCGCCGCTCGAACGGCGCCTGACCGGATATGCCGGAACTGCCCGAGGTCGAAAACACCCGCCAGTACCTGCTCCGTTCAGGACTGGCGGGCAGCCGTTTGGGAGCGCCGGAGATCACCTGGGCCAATACCATCCGGGAGCCGTCGGTGGGGGAGTTCATTGAGGGCGTAGCCGGACGGCGGGTGAACGACGTCCAGCGACGGGGCAAATACTTGATCGCCGCGCTGGACGACGATCAGTTCTTGGTCCTGCACCTGGGCATGACCGGCAGCCTGCGCATCCACGATGCCCGCAGCGAGCCCCCGCCCATGGTGCGGCACACCTTCCCCCTGGACGACGGCCGGGAGCTGCGGTTTATCGACCCCCGCAAGTTCGGGCACCTTTGGCTGCTCCCCGACCCGGCCGGAGCCATGCGGAAAATGGGGGTGGAGCCGCTGGAACCCGGATTCACCGTATCCGTCCTGGCCGATGCGCTGGCCGGCCGCAAAGCGCCGATGAAAGCCATTCTGCTCGACCAATCGGTGGTCGCGGGGCTGGGCAATCTGTACGCCGATGAAGCCCTGTACCTGTCCGGAATACACCCGGAACGGGCCGGGAATGACCTGAATGACGACGAGACTCGCGCTCTCCACGCCGCAATTGTCCAGGCGTTGTCGCGTTCCGTAGCCGCATACGCGGCGGCTCGGGATGCCGAATGGCCCGACCCGCCGGTGGCGCTCTCGCCGTGGTCGATTCCCAGATCAGCCGACGAGCCCTGTCCCAGGTGCTCAGGCACAATGGCGATGATTCGGGTGCGAGGGCGCAGTTCGTGGCACTGTCCGCGATGCCAGCCGGCCCGGTGAAGGCAATTCACCGGGTCGAGGCGCCAGCTGACATACAGAGGGAAGTTGATGCAAGGTTGGGAGATTGACGCGGGGCCGGTATATGCGGCCTTGTTTCTTTTCTTCGGCTTGCCCGTGATCGTCCTTGTTGGGCGGGCCATATTGAGAGGGACAGAGAAGGGGGTCTCGTTCTGGCGCGTGCTGGGAGCGGGCGTATTAATTGCGGCAGCGACGATCGGGGCCTTCGTGGGATGGATCTGGCTATGGGTGGCTGGACCGATCGCTGACGCCTATGGCATCGAGTCGATAAACTGGTGGGCCGATTTGATCTTCGTGGGAATTTTGCTACTGATCCCGGTGGGGGGCGTGGTTGGCGGCGTGTGGGCGCTGGGGCGGATGGGACGAGCGGGACAGGACCAATCCCCATAGCCGCTACCTTCGTCGCCGATTGACGACGTGCTCAAACTCACGGTAGTCGTTCAGGCTGCGACAAAAGAAAATGGCCGCGACCACGCCGCACAGGTTGGCCGCCGCTAATCCGCCGCAGAAGACATTGAGATTGGGGCGCTCCAAACTGTCCACCACCAGCAGAAACAACAATGTCCAGAGCGCGGCCGCGCCCAAGCTCACCAGCGCCGCTTTGAAACCCTGCCCTACCCCATCATCGGCGTTGATATTTGGCATGAAGCCGCCGCTGATTATTCCGGCGATGAGCGGCAAAAAAAGAGGGGCCAACAGATTGCCGACGATGACGCCATAAAACAGGATTATGATCTCGTTGCCGATATCGATCAGCATCGCTGTGTTCTGATCCCGACTGTACAGTGTCAGAGGATGTTTTCGCTGCCGATGGCCGCAACGGCATCGGATCGATTGTCGGTTTTCAGTGCGATCATTGCGTAGCCGGTCTGGCGGCTCAGGATGTGCATGCTCTCGATGTTGACGCCGGCCTCTTTCAGGTCGCCGGCCACCTTGGCCAACGCTCCGGGTTCGTCGGGCAGGCGGAGCACCAGGGCGTCGTCGCTGACCGCCTTGAAACCGGCCTGATTGAGTACGTAGAGGGCGCGGTCGTAGCGGTCGGCGGTCAGGATAATCGTAACCTCTTCGCCCACTACCTGCGCGTTGATCGACTCCACGTTGATGCCTTCCGCAGCCAGGGCCTCGCTGATATTGGCAATGACTCCAACCTCGTCCTGGGCCATGACGATGATGCGGTTCAAGGGGTTCACCTGGTTCATGATGACCAATCCTTCTCCAGTTCCAGCGGAGGAGCTGGCCAGCCAAGGTCAGCCGGCGCAGTCGGCGACGAGTTCGTCGATCATCCCCCGGCTGACGTGGGGCATGGTGATAATGTGGGCAATTTCGCCCTCGGGGGCCATCTGCCACTTGCGGAACACTTCCCGGCGCGGACGGGGAAAGACCACCGTAACCGAGTTTCGGTGCCGCCACGCGGGTATCCCACGCTCGTTGAACTGCCCCGCCGCGTATTCCGCCGTGTCCAGCATTCGGGCGACGATGTTGCGGAACCCTTCATGCCCGCGCTGAGCGAAGGCGTACCAGATCATCAGCGGGGCCAGCGCGTTGCGGGACCCGGACAGGGTGGTATCTTCAACGCCCACGTACTCAATGGCGCGACCCACCCGTTCCACGTAGGAACGCTTGGTCAGCACCACGCCGCAGGGCAGGGGCGCGCCGATCAGCTTGTGGCCGCTTATCGAAACGCTGTCGATGCCGGCGTCAAACGCGTAGGGCTGCGGGTTGGCGACGAACGGCAGAATCATGCCGCTGAGCGCGGCATCGGCGTGGATGTAGTGGCTGGTCACGGCCTGGTCGCGCAGGATGTCCCGTATCCGGCCGATGTCGTCCACCGCCCCGCGCATGGTGGTGCCCACGTTGGCCATGATCACGGCAGGCAGGTCACGGTTGACCCGGATCATCGCTTCCAGGTCATCGTAGTCGATTTCGCCGTTTTCCTGCCGCCGGATCATAATGTGGCGCGCGTTCAGCACCCGCACGTTTTTGAGCACGCTGTAGTGAGTTTCTTCCGAGAAATAGAACATCGCGTTGGGGAACAGCTCCCGCGCCAGGTACAGGCCGTACATATTGCCTTCGGTGCCGCCGGAGGTCACGTAACCCCAGGCGTCTTCCGACGCGATGTGCATCAATCCGGCGAAGATGTCGATGACCTCCCGTTCGATTTCATGGGTATTGCCCCAGAAATTGCTGGGGTAGAAGGGGTCGCCGACGTTGTTGATTGAGTAGTCCAGGAAGGGCACCAGAGGCGAGTAGTCGAAGTCCTGATTCACCGGATAGCCGATCTGTTGCCGCGTGGCGGAGTGGATATCGCCCAACAGCTGATCCAGCCGTTTTTGGATTTCCGGCTGCGGCAGAGCGTTTGGCATCGATGTGGCGGTTGACGCGGATGCGTCGGTCATAATTCTGGCTCCCATGGTGACCGGGCCTTGGAGAAGGTCATCTTGTCGGCGTGGCTGGCGGTATCTCGGTTGCATTGCGACGAGATAGTCACTCTGCGTATCCAATGCGGGGCGACATTGCCGAGTACGTGGCCAATCGGCGGCTAGGATAGTGAATATCAGCCCAAACCGCAATGCGGGATGCGGCTCCACGCATTCCCGCCTGAAGGGGCGTTGCTCGACAGAGTCGGTTTTCGCCGTCGGGCGGGAACTACCTCCGGCCTTTGTTCACCACCAGGTCCACCACATCATGAGTGGTCAACGCTCCCAGAAACCTCTCCGATTCCCGGTCAATGACTGGAATCGCCGTCAAATGGTTCTCAGTCATCCTCTGAAACACGTCCTCAACGTGCTCGTCGGACCACGCCAACGGAGTTTCACGGCGCATCACCTGTTCCAGGGTGGTCCGCATCCAGGCGCCTTCCGGCAAATAGCGCAACATGCCCAGGGACACGATGCCGGACAGTGATCCGTTATCCACCACCACGTAATCGTGCTGGTCCGGCGTGACCCACCGCTCGGTCAGGTCGCGCACCGTCACCGCCGGGCCCGGATAACGGCGCGTCCGATCAAGAATGTCTTGCACCGTGATTTCGTTCAACGCAAAGCGGATAACGCCACGAGGAACATCGTTCACTCCAATGCCTGGGTCCGCGTGACGACTGGCCCGGCCAACGGCAAAGCTGATCACGGAAGGCATCAGCAGCAAATAGACGAACATCACCAGCACCAGGAACGAGAAGACGCCCTCGTCGATGCTCCCGGTCTCTCGAAGCACCAGCAGCAGCGCGATTTCAGCCACGCCCTTGCCCATCAGTCCAAATGCGACGGCGTAAGGAGCGACGAGCCGGGATACGTAGGCGCCAATGAAAGCCCCCATGAAGTTGCCGGCCAGGGGGATAAGGGCCAGCGCGGTCATGGTCAACACGGGCAAGCCGGCGAATGAAAACGTGAAATACAGTCCGGCCGAGGCGAAGAATAGGGGCACAAACAAACCCTCGGCGGTGCTGCGCAGCCCCGGCATGATTTCACGGCGGACCTGGTAGGGCAGGCCGGTGAGGGAGGCTCCAAACAGCAGTGCGCCCAGGGTCCCGTGCAATCCCATGACCTCGGCGGCGTCCACCATCAGGAACAGAACGCCCAGCAGCAAGCCCAGGGAAAGCTGCGGCACCCGTATCACCCGTTGCAGCAGCGCAACTAATGGCGGCAGCACTCGGGACGACAAAAGCCAGGATGCCCCAGCAAAGCAGACGATCTTGCCCAACAGTATCAAGATGCCGGAAACCGACACCTCGTGGACGTGTTCGCCGATGTTGAAACCGATTATCAGGAGGGCGATCAGCTCGGCTATGACCACCACGGTGAAAATCTGCAGCCCGACGGGTTCGCGCAGCCGTCCGTCGTCAGCCAACACCTTGGCGACAATGCCCAGGCTGCTCATGGACAGTATTCCCGCCAACGCCAGGGCTTGCGTGAAGTCCAGATGGATGCCGAAATCATGAACCGCGCCGGTGGTGACCAGCAACGAGGCGCCCAATGAGCAAAGCACTGACAGCAGGGCGGCCACAAAATAGCGGCCCCGGAGAGTTGCCACGAAACTCGAAATGTCTATTTCATCCAGGCCGATGAGGAAAAAGAAGACGAAGACCCCGATGGTCAGCAAGAGATCAATGTGCCCGGTGGGGTGGACTGACCAACCGACCAGCGATTCCAGAGCCGGGCCCAGCAGGATGCCGGCAGCCGCGTAGGCCACAATGGAATTCAGGTGCAGACGACGGAAGATGCCCTCTGCCAACTTGGCGACGATAATCAGCAGGCCCAGGGACAGCAGCGACTGGCGAAGCTCTCCTGTCTCTGCGGCGAGACTGAACAGCGCGCCAATCCCCGGGAAAACGAAACCTTCCGCAAGCATGACGTACGTGTACGACCTTTCAGTTCCCGGTGCAATCGAGCAGCGCTTGGCGGGTTGGCAACTTCAGAGGGTGTCTAAACAAAACGGATCACGGACGGGGCGACACGACAGGTTACCATCCTGGCGCGTACCCAGTTTGCGGCGGAGAACCGTCAGCAGCAGGAGTTTCAAGGTTTGGGGATCATCAGGATTGGAACCGTTCTGTGATGGAATTCTCCCCATCATGCCCAATCATAAAAATCCCGCAAATCCTGTTTCTGACGGTTTACGAAAGTGGGCACGCACGAGGACCAGGGCCTTTTCAAAGTCAACCCGTCATTCCTGCGCAAGCAGGAATCCAGAGACCCCATGAACAGAAACGTTCTTGGATTCCCGCTTTCGCGGGAATGACGATTAGGAGTGAAAGACCGCTCGTAGCGACTTTGAAAAGGCCCTGCACGAGGACCGGTAACCGTTCAGAGTTGCGGGGAAAGTGTCATTGCGAGCGCAGCGCGGCAATCTCGTTGGCGCCGGGGGCCTTTGGGACAGACGTTGCGGCGGCGGCGAGATTGCCACGGCGCAAGCGCCTCGCAATGTCAACCCCCTGAAGTCTGAACAGTTACGAGGACCGGCGTTTGTTGACGGCATCGCAAGTCCGCCCGTACACTGTGATTTGCCAAGCGGATTATACCGCCGGGCTTGTCGCCGGCTGTCCGCATTGATGTCTTACAAGCTACGGCAATTGTCGTTGGAGGCTTTTTATCATGGCCGGTTACCGCAAGCATGAAGCGCAGGAATGGGCCTGGCAAACCTTGAAGGGGCAATGGACCACGCTGGTCACGCCCTTCACGCCGGACAACCAGGTGGACACCGACGGTCTCCGCCGGAACATTCGTCACGTTCAGAGTTTGGGCGTGCGCGGCGGCGGTTGCACCTGGAACATGGGCGAATTCTGGAGCCTGACCGAAGGCGAGCGTCGTCTGGTTATGGATACGGTCGCCGACGAAGCCGCCGGTCATTGGCTCATCGGCGCCCACGTGACCGACACCTCGCTGCGAGAGAGCATTGCGTTGGCCCAGCACGCCGAACGCCGGGGCTTCGACCTGCTGATCATCGCTCCCTCCTACATGGTGACCAAGACCGAGGACCAGGTGGTCGATTTCGTGCGCCAGGTCGCCGAAAACACCGAGCTTGCGATGATGTTTTACAACTCGCCCCAGTTCGGCATCACCATCAGCCCCCAGGGTTTGAAGCGGCTGTGCGCCATCCCCAACGTCGTCGGCGTAAAAGAGGCCAGCTTCAACCAGCAGATCTCCATTGAAACCCACCTCCTGGTGGGCCGCGACGCGATCATCAGCACGCCCGACGAATGGATATTCCACAAGGCCAGGGAACTGGGCTTCCACCAGCAGGTGATGTTCGCCAACACCTCCGACTGGCGGTTCGACACCCCGCGGCACAACTACTACACCCAGTTCATCGACCGCGCCACCGCCGGCGACCTCGATGTGGACTTCTATAACCGCTACCTGAAGGACATCAAGGCGCTGTCCGACAAGTGGTGGGGCGGCACCATGAAAAAGACCGGCGGCGCGCTCCCGGTGTCCATGTGCAAAGCCTGGGGCGAAATGATGGGCATGGCCGGCGGCAGCGTCCGCGCGCCTCTGCATGACCTGACTCACGAGGAGAAGGCCGAACTGTGGAGCGAGCTGGAACCCCTGCTCCTACGGGCCGCAGCGCCGGCTATACCAACCCGCGAAGTGATCCGCGGGCGCCCGCACGCTCCCTGGCTCAATGGCAACGGCGCGCGCGATGGGAGGAGTGGCCTTTCCGAATCCGGGATGATGCTGCTGGTGAGCGCCCAGAACAAGGCCGAGGCGCTGGAAGCCGACCGGGGCGGCGCCGATATCATCGACCTGAAAAACCTCCAGGAAGCCCTGGTGGGCTCGGCACACCCCAGCCTGGTCCGGGAAGTGCGGGAGCTCATCTCCCCCGAAAAGCACGTCAGCGTTACCCTCGGCGTCGTGCCCAACCAACCGGGCACCGTCGCCATGGCAGTCCACGCCGCCGCCTTGATGGACGCTACCTCGGTCAAAGTCGGCTTCCAGGTTGCGGACTACGAAACCGCCGTTGAGGTGCTGCGGGAATCCCGCGCCGCCATCGGCAACGCCGAGACCAAGCTGATCGGCTCGCTGTTCGCCGACAACCTGCTCTTCGAAGGCGGCCTCGATCCCCACCTGATGGTCCAGTTGGCCATCGACGGCGAGTGCGACGGTTTCCTGATCGACACGCTGACCAAGGACGGGCGGAACCTGTTCGACTTCATGCCGGAACCCGTGCTGCGGGACATGGTGATGGAGGCCAAGCAGGCGGGCCTGAGCACCGCGCTCAGCGGGCATCTCAAGCTGGACAACCTGGACGAACTGGCCCGCATCAACCCCGACATCGTCGGTGTTCGCGGCGCCGTGTGTTCCAGCGGAGAGCGGGATCGCGCCGTGGCCTGGGAAGCGGTCGCCTACTTCAAGGAGCAGCTGGACCTCCGCAAGAGCGGCGTGATTGACGTGCGCGCTCCGGTGGGCGTTGCGCCCGGCGGCAACGGATATGGGAACGGCAATGGAAATGGCAACGGCCACGGAAACGGCTGGACCGTGATCGACGGCCGCGGCAAGAACTGCGCCGGCGTCATCGCCGCGTTGAGCCGCCAGATGGAATACGACCGCGCTTCATTCGTCGAGGCCATCCTCCACGACGCCCTCAACATCTACGACGTTGTTTATTGGGCCGAGCAAGCCGGACACCGCCTGCTGACCCAGCGCAAGGAAAACGACGGCACGCTGCGGGTGTTGATCGAGCCTTACGGCAACGGCAACCACTGATTGCCGGCCGCAAATACCACGGCGCATCCATAGGGGCGGGAGTGATCCCGCCCTTGCGAATTTCAGTTTCGGGTCGCGCCCGTGCCCAGTTTGTCATCGCGAGGAGCGTAGCGGACGTGGCGATCTCGTTCCCGCAGTAGCGTCCGTTACCCTGACGAGATTGCCGCGCTTCGCTCGCAATGACGGTTCGAGTGAAACTGGGTGCGCTTCAGGTTCGCGCCCCTGTTGATTCGCGTTGCGGGTTCGTTGACCCGGTTTTCCGCCCGCCATATAATCCGCGCAGACCGACGCCGGGCGGGATCTGCCGCTTTGAGACTGCCCGCTCCAACGGTGTCGGCGTTGGAGGGCTGATATGGCTCGTTTCGACTACCTGGAGCCGCACTCGCTGGATGAGGCGCTCGGGATGCTGGAGGAACACGGCGCCCGGGCGCGCCTCGTGGCTGGCAGCACCGATTTCCTGGTTCGCTGGCGCACCGGCGTTTGGAGACCCGAGATCGTGGTTTGCATGCAGCACGTTCCCGGATTGGACGGTTTGCGGTTCAACGATGACGACGGCCTGTCCATCGGCGCGATGGTCACGGTCCAGGACATTGAGCAGAACGCCACGGTGCGAACTCGTTATCCCGCACTGGCTGCCGGCGCTACTGCCTTTGCCGGGGTTCAGGTGCGCAATCTTGCCACTGTCGTCGGCAACGTTTGCAACGCCTCGCCAGCGGGCGACACGCTGCCGGCGCTGCTGGCCTACGATGCCCAATGTCGCATCGTGGGGTCCAGCGGTGAGCGCTGGTTGCCGCTCACTGAAGTATTCGTCGGGCCGGGTCAAATCGCCCTCGCTGCCGGGGAGATCATAACCGAGTTGCGGCTGCCCACTCCCCCGCCGAACTCGGGCGGCCTGTACATCAAGCACAGCCCGCGCGGGGCGATGGACATATCCGCCGTGGGCGCCGCTTCCGTGATGAGCATCGGATCCGACGGGACCTGCGCCTCGGTAAGGATCGCCCTGGGCGCGGTCGCCCCCACGCCGATACGGGCATTTGGAGCCGAGGGCCGCCTGGTCGGCCAGATTCCCACCGACGAAAATATCGCCGAGTCGGCGCGGCTGGCGGCCCAGTCTTCCCGCCCCATCGCCGACGTGCGCAGCGGCGCGGAGTATCGCCGGGAAATCGCCCAGGTTCTCGCCGAGCGCACGCTGAGACACGCCGCGGCAACCGCTGTCGGCGGTGTATCCGATTTTGACGACATCCGACGCCTGGCCGTGCAAACCGCCTGGTAACGGCCCGCGAGGTTGATGAAATGAAACAGCCGCTCAACCTGAACGTCAACGGCGAAAACCGTTTGATGCTGGTGGAACCCTACTACTCCCTGCTGGACTGTCTGCGCGACGAGGCCCAGTTGACCGGAACCAAGAAGGGCTGCGACGAAGGCGACTGCGGAGCCTGTACCGTATTGATGGACGGCAAGCCCGTGACTTCATGCCTGGTGCTGGCCCACAGCGCTCACGATTCCGCCATCACCACCATCGAGGGACTGGCCGGCGTGGACCGCCTCAGTCCGGTGCAGAAAGCCTTCGTGGAGCATGGCGGCCTGCAATGCGGGTTCTGCATTCCGGGGCTGATCATGTCGGCCACGGGGTTTCTACAGGACAATCCGAACCCCACCGAAGAAGACGTCCGTTTCGCCATCGGCGGCAACCTGTGCCGGTGCACGGGCTACGCGCGTGTGGTCGAGGCCGTCATGGCCGCGGCGCAGGAAATGAGGGAAACCCGCTAATCATTCCGCTCCAGCAACGATGGAGGCAAATGCAATGACAACGCAGTTCAAAGTATTGGAGCGCAATCACCCTCGCGTCGATGCCTATGACAAGGTCACCGGGCGCGCCACCTATGCGTCCGACGTGTACCTTCCGGGGATGCTGGCCTGCAAGCTGCTGCCCAGCACGCGCAGCCATGCTCGGATCGTCCGGCTGGACACCAGCAAAGCGGAAGCCCATCCGGGCGTGCGGTGCGTCATCACCGGAACGGATTTTCCCGATATTCGGTTCGGCTCCGGCGCTCTGCGGGACCGGTACGTCATGCCGCGCGAGGTGGTCAATTTTGTCGGCGAGCCGATCGTGGCTGTGGCCGCGGACGACGAAGCCGCGGCGCAGGAAGCCATCGAGTTGATCGAGGTCGAATACGAAGACCTGCCGGCGGTGGTCAACCCGCTGTCCGCAATGGGTTCGAGCGCGGCGACGGTTCACCCGGAGTTGGAAGACTACGAGGGATACGGGTTCACGCTGGGACACAATGTGAGCACGCTGCTGGACGCCGACCGGGGCGACGTCGATCAAGCATTCAAAGACGCCGACGTGGTAGTGGAGGACGTGTACCGCTCCCAGGGAATCAACCAGGGTTTCCTGGAACCGATGGCCTGCGTAGCCGACGTGGAACCCAACGGGCGGCTGGTTATCTACGCTTCCACCCAGGGGCCCTATCAGATCCGGGCCGCGCTGGCGGGAGCCCTGGAGATCCCGGTGTCCCGGATCCGCGTGGTTGCCATGGAACTTGGCGGCGGGTTTGGCGCGAAGCTGCGGCTGGCGTTCGAAGCCTTCCCCGCCCTGCTGGCGATGAAGACGGGGCGGCCCGTGAAGCTGGTGAACACCCGAGAGGAAGTGTTCACCATGAACGGCCCACGGCTCCCGGTGACCAACTACATCCGTTCCGGCGTCATGCGCGACGGCACGATCACCGCCCGCGAGGCCTACACCATCTTCGACGTGGGCGCGTACCTGGGCGCCGGTCCCAACTCCGGCATCGGCCACGGCATTGGAGCCTACCGGGTGCCCAACTTCCGGCTGCGCTCCTACGGCGTGTACACCAACAAGATCTACGTCGGTTCGTACCGGGCCTCCGGGGTGGCCGACATGACCTTCGCCGTGGAATCGCACATGGACCGCATCGCCCACGAAATCGGGATGGACCCGTATGACCTGCGCGTCAAGAACGCGCTGCGCGAAGGCGACGTCTCGGTGAGCGGGGCGGTAGTTCCCACCAACGGCCTCATGGAGACCCTGGAGGCCATCAAGGAGAAGATCGACTGGCCGCGCGACCTGGAGGATGGCCACGGCGTGGGCCTGGCCCTGTGCGAGTGGAGGAGCGGCAGCGGCCCGTCCACGGCGGCGATCAGCGTGAACGACGACGGCACGGTGAGCCTGCTCACCGGTTCGGTTGACATCTCGGGCAGCGATACCTCCCTGGCCGCCATCGCGGCCGAGGCCCTGGGCATCCCCATGGACAAGGTAGTCGTAGCCAAGCGCGACACTGACCTGGCACCGTACACTGGACAATCGGGCGGCAGCCGCATCGTCTACAGCCAGGGCACCGCGGTGCAGCGCGCCGCCGAAGACACGGTCCGGAAGCTCACCGCCCTGGCCGCGGAGCGGCTGGGTCTGCCGGAGGATGCGCTGGGCTGCGAGGACGGTCGCGTCTACGTGATGGACAACGAGCCGCAGGGGTTGACCTTCGCGCAACTGGCGGCCGCCAGCATCACCTCTCGCGGCGGCCCCATCATCGGCACCGCTGCGCTGTCCAGCATGCCCTACACGCCGGTGTTTGCCGCCCAGGCCGCCGAGGTCAAGGTTGACCGGCAAACCGGACAGGTCAAGTTGCTCCGCTACATCCAGGCCCAGGACGTGGGTACGGCCATCAACCCCATGGCCGTCGAAGGCCAGCTTGACGGCGGGGTCGTCCAGGGAATCGGCCGCGCCCTGACCGAAGACCAGCAGTTTGATCCGGAGACGGGGGCCGTTCGGAATCCCTCTTTCGCGTCGTACCTGATGCCGCTGGCCATCGACCTGCCGGAACTGGAGAACGTGCTGATCAACGTGCCGGCGCCCGACGGGCCCTTTGGGGCGCGGGCCGTAGCAGAACCGCCGGGCTTTGGTCCGCCGGCCGCCATCGCCAACGCGGTGTACGATGCGGTGGGCGTCCGCGTCAAGGAGTTGCCGCTGTCGGGCGAGCGCGTGCTCGCCGCGCTGAATGGCGAAAACGCGGACATCGATTTCGACGTGGAAACGCTACGGAGCGCGGAGGGGATCGCCGCCGACTGAACTGGATCCTGAAGGTGGAATTGTACGGGGGCGGGCACAGGCCCGCCCCTGTCGATTCCCGCTCTCAATCCGCCCGGCCGTATACGTGAGACGGCGTCACCAGCACTGCGTAGCGATGATCGTCCAGCATGGCCTGGTCGTACTCCGGCCAGTTGGGGTGTTCCTCACCGGCGGCGGTGCGGTACACGTCGCGCAGGGTTTCGCGGTATTCGTCGGCCGAGGCGTTGTCAGCGCCGACCAGCCGGGCCTCGCCTTCCAGGACCAGGAAGTTGCGCCAGTCGCCGGTGCCTACGAGGATGGTGCAGCGAGGGTCGCGCCGGAGATTGCGTAGCTTGGCCCGGTCTGCGGTAGTCGTAAAAGCCACGCCGTCCCCATACAAACCACAGGTGACGATGCTCATCTGGCCGGCGCCGTTGCGACGGAAGGTGGTCAGGGCGCCGTTGTGGTTGTTTGACAAGAATTGCCGTTGGGCTTCGGTTAGCATCGGATGCTCCTTTCCCGGTAAGCGGCTAGCCTCCGGTCACGATTTGTTGGATATGTCAGCTGAGCCAGAATTGGGAACCCGCTCCGGTCTTGAGCACCTCGATCCGGACCGGGAACAGGTCCTTGAGCTCATCCAGATGGGTGATGACGATGATCTTTTCAAAGTCATCCTGGATGGACGCGATGGCGTCCACGATGCGCTCGCGCCCAGCGGCGTCCTGGGTGCCGAAACCTTCATCGATGAACAGCGTGGGCAGCGGGAGCCCCATGCGCTGCGCCAGCACTTTGGACAAAGCGATGCGGAGCGCCAGGTTGATGCGGAAGGCCTCGCCACCACTGAACAGATCATAACTGCGTGATCCCAGTTCGTCACTGACCAGGATGTCCAGGGTCTCAGCAATGTTGCCGGACTGGCGCACCCGTTGGGTTTCCAGCTTGACCGCGAGCCGGCTGTCCGTCATGCGGCCCAGCAACAGGTTCGCCTCGGCTTCGATACGAGGGACAGCGGCGTCGATGAGCATGGCGGGAACGCCGCCGCGCCCGAAGGCGTTGTGGAGGTCGGAATAGACGCTCTGCTCGGTACTTGAGGACGAGCGACGACTTTCCAGAGCGTCAATCTCCTCCAGGTACGAAACCCGGCGCTCGGCGTCCCCTTGCAGCCGGCCTTGCCGGGCGACGAGAGCGTCGCGGTCACTGAGAAGACCCGTCACGGCTTGGTCCGCCGCCGCCGCTTCCCGTTCTTGCTCGGGCAGACCTGTGACCGCCAATCGAGCGTCATTCAGGACGGCCTGGACGCCTTGCATATCTTCGTTGAGCCGGTTCAACTGGTTCCGGGTCTGGGCCAGCGACGTTTCGTCTTCGGGCCGGCGGGCGCGGGAGTCTTGCAACCTCCGCAACTCGAGCTCCCAGTGCTGCAACGAACGATGCCTCGCCGTGGCTTCTTCCAGTCTGTGTTCGTCGTATCCCAACTCGTTGACCGCCATTTCCACCTTTGCCAAATCAGCGCGGTGTTCAGTGGCGAAATTGTCTTCAGACAGCGCCTTTTGCAACTGCTCCAGACGGGGAAGCGATGTTGCCAACTGCCGGGCGGCCTCGTCGCACTGGCGCCGCTCCTGCTCCAAGCGGCCGCGCCGCTGCTGGAGATGCTGCTGGCGTTGGGCAAGGGAAGCGTCGCGATGAACAATCCCGGCTTGCAGGTTTTCGAGTCGGGCGGACAAATCGTTTACCGACCGCTTGATCTCATCGTGGCGCGTGAGCTTGGCCTGGATCTCCGCCTCGTACCAGGCCGAAATATCGCCGCAGGCGTCCACG
The DNA here is from genome assembly GCA_034420475.1 of Dehalococcoidia bacterium. GTDB lineage: Bacteria > Chloroflexota > Dehalococcoidia > Lucifugimonadales > UBA3495 > Bin87. The sequence continues at coordinate 26,981 of DAOULH010000024.1, read as the reverse complement.
CTGAGCGGAGTGCGACACAGGGGGCAGACCGCGTCCGCCGATTGCATTTCCCGTTGCTTCGCGCGCAGGTCCTTGCCCTCGGCGATGCAGCGTTCCAGATCAGCCTGCGCCAGGGCGATGTCGCGTTGCAGGTCACCGGACTCGGCCACTTCCGATTCCAGCGCCGAGCGGTCGGTGGCTAGCGTCGACTCCGCCTCCGCCAGCGCTTCGAGTTCCTGGGCCACGCCGCCGGCACGGGCAGCGGCCGGCCGCAGCGCCTCGTCCAGGTGGTGCCTCAACTGAGTCGCTTCGGCAGAAAGCTGCGCCCGGGCCCGATCAATGGCAGCCTGCAACTCGTTATGGCGACTGCGCAGCCGGTCGTACTCGGCCCGGGAGGCTTGCAGGCGTTCCATCTCGGTTTGCGCCGCTCCCAGTTCCCTGGCCCCGGCGCAGATTTCCGCGGCGCGGTCCTCCAGCGCGCAAGCGTTCTGGATGCGTTCTGCGATGGATGCGGCGGCGGCTTCGGCACGTTCGATATCGGCACGAAACGCCTCGATGCGAAGCCCTGCGGCGACGGCTTCCGCCTGCTGCTGGCGCAATGCGGCAACCGCGCGCCGCAGCCGTTCTGCGTTGGCGGAGGTTGCCTCGATTTCTTCGCTCAGCCGGTGGAGACTCGATGCGATTTCGCTGAGTTCCAGGGCGGGATCCGGAATGGCTTCCAGCAGATTGCGGTTTTGCGCCAGCGCACCTTCAGTACGTACCACCTCCGACTGCCAGTGGTCGCGGCGGCCGGCGGCGGATACTTGCAGCGTTTCGTAGAGGCCGAGGTCAAGGATGGACGACAGAACCGCCTTTCGTTCCGACGGCGTCTTGCGCGTGAACTCGTCGGAGCGCCCCTGGAGGAGGAACGCGGTATTCACGAAGGTGGTGTAGTCCATCCCGACCAGGTTCTGGATTTTCCCGTTGGTCTCGCGGACCGAATTGCCGCTGATGGATCGGGGCTGCCCGGCGGCGTCCAGGATGAACAGGTCAACCTCGGTGCGACCCTGGCCCGCGCTGCGCCGGCGGCGGATGGCCCGGTGCTCCTGCCCCCGGGCCAGAAAGTCCAGCTCGACCCGGCACTCCGTCTCTCCGTAGGCGATCAGGTCGTTGTGGTTCTGGGTGCCGGTGCGCGCCTGCCCCCACAGGCACCACGTCATTGCGTCCAGCAGGGCGGACTTGCCGTGGCCGTTGGCTCCGCACAGGCACGCTACGTGAATGCCGCGCAGATCCAGCGGCGGCACGTCGTCTCGGTAGCACAGGAAGTTGCGGACCGAAAGCCTGAGCGGGATCATCGTGCCCCGATTTTATCACCGGCCGGATGGCGCCGTTCGATGCCCGCCATGCTTTGCGCCAGTCGGCCAGGTAGGGCCAGCAATTGACAGTGGTACAATTTTTGTCGAGGAAACGTAAAGTCGATGTCACTCGCCGACACCAACCCCGCCCAGGGAACCGCTCCCGTCATAGTTGTTGAGGAATTGCGCAAGCGCTATGGAGATATCCAGGCGGTTGACGGAATTTCGTTCGAGGTGCAGCGCGGTGAGGTATTCGCCCTGCTGGGCCCCAATGGGTCCGGCAAGACCACCACGGTCGAGATCATCGAAGGGATGCGTTCCGCCGACAGCGGCCGCGCTACCGTCGCCGGCATAGACGTCAGCCGCAACCCCAGGGCGGTGAAGCAACACATCGGCGTGCAGCTCCAGAGCAGCGCTTTTTTCGAGCACCTGAAGCTTGCCGAACTGCTCCGGATGCTGGGCAGCATTTACCGGGTGAAAGTTGACCCGGAACCGCTGCTTGAGGCGGTGGACCTGGGCGAACGCAAGTCGGCGTCCTTTCGGACGCTATCGGGAGGGCAGAAACAGCGGTTCGCCATCGCAGCCTCGCTGGTCAACGACCCGGACGTGGTGTTCCTTGACGAACCGACCACCGGGTTAGATCCCCAGGCGAGGCGCTTGATCTGGGACCTAGCCAAAACCTGGAAGCGGGAAGGGCGCACCGTGGTCCTGACCACCCATTACATGGAGGAAGCCGAGGAACTGTGCGACCGGGTGGCGGTGATGGACACCGGGAAAATCATCGCCATGGCGTCGCCGGCCCAATTGATCGATCAGCTGATTTCCCGGGGATTCCACCGGGAGCAGGAAGTGCGGTTAGCCACACTGGAGGATGTGTTCCTTGACCTGACCGGCCGTTCGCTGCGGGAGTATTAGGATGCTCGCGCGGCCGGCCGTCTATCTGACCTGGTGGTCCATCAAGATGTGGTCACGGGACCGTGCGGCCATGTTCTGGACGTTCTTTCTGCCGCTGGTCATCATGGTGATCTTCGGCCTGTTGAATTTCGGGGAGTTGGGCAAGGTCGATGTCGGCATCGTGGATCATGCGGACAACGACGCATCAAAAGCGTTTGTCGATGGTCTTTCCGGGATCGACGCGCTGCGAATCGCGCACGGCACGGCCGCGGACGAGCGCACGGCGCTGGCCGACGGAAAGCGTGACCTGGTGATTGTGCTGCCAGAGGGTCTGGCCGCGGCTCCGGGCGGCAGCCGGATCGTCGCGTGGTACCACGGCAGCCGGCAAACCGAGGCGCGGCTGGGCCTGACGGTAATGCAATCGGCCGTCGATGAGCTGAACTTCGCCATCACCGGCGCGGAGCGGGTGGTCACGCTGACCGAAGAGGCGGTGGAGGCGCGTGACCTGGGCTACATCGATTTCCTGATGCCCGGGGTGATCGGCATGGCGATCATGCAATTGGGGTTGTTCAGCGTGGCGTTCAGTTTCGTGACGATGAAACGGGAGGGCGTGCTGCGCCGGCTGCTGGCAACGCCGCTGGAGCCGACGTCGCTGCTGATAGCCCAGGTGATTACCCGGCTGATTGTCGTAGTGATCCAGACGGTGATCCTGGCCGCGGTGGCGGTGTTCCTGTTTGGGGCGGAATTCGCCGGCAATTTTTTCGCCGTGCTGCTGGCGGCGGCCATGGGCGGCGCGGTGTTCCTGGCGATGGGGTTCGCCGTGTCCGGGTGGGCGCGCACGGAACAGCAGGCGGCGCCGCTGGCAAACATCGTGTCGCTGCCCATGATGTTCTTGTCCGGTGTATTCTTTTCCCGGGACGTCCTTCCCGGTATCCTGCAACGGATCACCGATTTTCTGCCGTTGACCTACCTGGTCGAAGCCATCCGGGGCATGACCGTGGAAGGTGATACGATTTTGATGCAGTGGCCGAACTTTTTGGGATTGGCGGTGTGGCTCGTGGTAGCGTTCATCATCGCCAATCGCACGTTCCGCTGGGAGTGACAACGCCAATTCTGAAGACAAGCGCCGAGGCTACGGGAGTGTGACGGGATGTTTGACAATCTGACCGACCGATTGACCGGGATTTTCGGCCGTTTGCAAGGCAAGGGCCGGCTGACGGAAAAGGACATCGACGACGCGCTGGGACAAGTGCGCCGGTCGTTGCTCGAGGCGGACGTGAATTTCCGCGTCGCCCGGGAGTTCGTGGCCACGGTCAAAGAGCGCGCGCTGACGGGCGAGGTCCTGGAAAGCCTGTCGCCGGGTCAGCAGGTGGTCAAGATTGTCCACGAGGAGTTGACCGCGGTGCTGAGCGCGGGAGACCATCGGCTCACGCCGGCCAGCCAGTTGCCGTCCGTCCTGATGCTGGTGGGATTGCAGGGGTCCGGCAAGACCACCACGGCCGCCAAGCTGGCATTGCAGATGAAACGGCAGCAGCACAGCCCGATGCTCATCGCCGCCGACCTGCGCCGGCCCGCGGCAATCTCCCAATTGCAGTCCCTAGGGAAACAGCTGGACATCCCGGTGTATTCCGAGGAACCGGGTTCCGCCACGCCGGCCAGCGTAGCCATTGCAGGTGTCAAACGGGCCACCGAGCTGGCGTTGACGTGGGCCATCGTGGACACCGGCGGGCGTCTGCACATCGACGACGAGTTGATGACCGAACTGGAAGAGGTGAAGCAAGCGGTTTCGCCGTACCAGACCATCCTGGTGGTGGACGCCATGACCGGCCAGGACGCCGTCAACGCGGCGGAGGAATTCCACCAGAGGGTGGGACTGGACGGGCTGATCCTGTCCAAGATGGACGGTGACGCTCGCGGGGGAGCCGCGCTATCGGTCACCAAAGTCACCGGCGTGCCCATCAAGTTCATCGGCACTGGCGAACGCAGCGACGCGCTGGAGCAGTTTCACCCGGATCGGATGGCGTCCCGCATCCTCGCCATGGGCGACGTGATGACCCTGATCGAACGCGCCCAGGAAGCGGTGGACGAGGAGAAGGCCCGGGAACTCGAACGCAAGATGCGCACTGCATCCTTCACGCTGGACGATTTTCTCGATCAGATCCAGGGCGTGAAAAAGATGGGCGGTCTGGCTTCAGTGATGGAAATGATGCCCGGTTTGGGCCGTCAATCCAAGAAGATGCAGGGTCAGCTGGACGAATCGGAGCTCAAGAAAACCGAGGCCATCATTCGCTCCATGACGCTGGAGGAACGGGAAAAGCCGGAGATCATCAAGGGCAGCCGGCGCCGGCGCATCGCGCTGGGCAGCGGCACCAACCCGTCGGACGTCAACCGGGTGCTCAACCAGTTCAAGCAGACCCAGCGGCTGATGCGCCAGTTTTCCAACAACCCCAAGGGGTTGATGCGAATGCTGCGCTGATGAGGGGCCACTAGGAACCGGCAATCCGGCCGGAGCGGAGCGCCGCGAACAGGTACGACGTGGCGTAGGACCGCCAGGGAGCCCAGCGCTGGGAGAACTCGAGCAGTTGGGCGTCGTCGATCTCCTTCCCATCGAAGTACAGGCCGCTGACGGTGCGGCGCAGGGCCAGGTCACCGATGGGGAACCCGTCGGGGCGAGCCAGAGCGCGGACCAGCACCCATTGCGCCGTCCATTGTCCGACGCCTCGTATCGCCACCATGCGCTTCACGACCTCGTCGTCATCGAGGTCATGAGTGCTCGCAAAATTGTCGCCGGAGTCCACGGCGCCTTGAGCGATGCCCTGGATGTACTCCGCCTTGCGATAGCTGAGTTTCAGCTGACGTAAATCTTCAACCTCGGCGGTTGCCAGGGATTCCGCGCGGGGGAAGGCGTACCACTCCTGGCCGGCAATAGTCGCCCGGACGCCATAGTTCTCGACAAGCAGGCTGCGGATGATCCGGGAAACGTTGGTCGCGATCTGTTGTCCCAGGACTGCCTGCACCAGGGCTTCGTAAACCGTGGCGGTTCGCGTGTTGTGGTACCCGTAGAAATCGCCGACGACATCGGCGAGCACGAGGTCCCCGGCCACAGCATCGTAGAAAGGGCTCAAGTTCTGGTCGCAGCCCAGGAGCCAGGTGATCTGCTCCGTCGCGCTACCGACGTCGGCGTCGGTGAGGTCCTCCCCGGTCAACTCCACCGACAACTCCGGCTGGTCCACCGTGCCGACCGAGCGCACATTCGCCAGGGCGACCGTCTCGCCCAGATCCAGGAGCCGGATGTAGCAGCCATCGACGTACTCCTCGGTTTTGAACTGCTGCTCGCGGGAATAATTGGGCTGCCCGGCGGTCAGCTCAAAATCGTAGGGCGGGATGGGCTGCACGGTGGTGACGAGGGTGGATTCCATCAGATTTGCACCTCACCAAGGTTGGAGTATCGAGCGCCGCGCGGCGTCAGCACGCTCCGGTACAACCGAACGGTATCGGGACGCCAGCTGCGGATAGCCGGGAGCCTGGCCCCGGACACCGTATCGGATATCGCCTGCCGCTGCCGCGCGTTGATCCGATCACGCACTCGCCCGAGGGTCAAGTGCGGGCGGAACGGGCGGCCATCCGTCGACCAGCCCAAACCGGAGACCGCCTGCTCGGCCCGGCGGTGCAGGTCTTCCAGGCCTTCGGCGCCGCCGGATACCCCGGCCCAGATCACCCGTGGGTTCCGGCCGCCGGGGAAGGTTCCCAGGACCGATAACGACAGCAGCGGGGAAGTGGCATCAGCGAAATTCTCGGTTATGGCGTCCAGTATCCGGGGCACCGCACGGGAGTCCGTGGCGCCGAGGAATTTCAGGGTCAGATGAATGCCATCGGGAGACACCCAACGCACGCCGTGGGGCAATGCGCGGCTCAAATCCGCGATGGTTTCGCCAAGCTGCCCAACCCACTCCTCGGGCAACGGCAGCGCGATGAACGTGCGGAGGGTTTCCGAGCCGGCAGTCACGAGGTCAACTCCGCGCGCCACCGATTCAGTTCCTGGTACCAGGACGCCAAATCGTCCAGAGAATAACGCGCGTTGGCCGGGCTGGGATTGGGCAGAACGAACACGCGGCTGGCGCCGATTACCAGTTCCTGTCTGCCCAGTTCGAGGTTCCCCGGGTTTTTGATCCCCTCCCCATGGCGAAGGTAGGCACGATAGGCGGTGAGCCCGTGGAAACAAGCGATACGCGGAGCATGGCGCAGCAGCTTTTCGCGCAGTACGGGAGCATCGCGGCGGTAATCGGCGGCGGTAAGGCCCGATGCCTGGCTGGTGGGCCGCTTGACCACGTCGGTGAAGCCGATGCCATCCGCCAGCAGCGAGGCGTCGTCCTCCGGGCCCACCGGACGGCCCACGAGATTGGCGGCGGACACAGCCGGCCAGAAGCGGTTGCGCGGGTTCGCAAAATAGTGTCCAGCCTGCACCGAGCGGGTTGACGGGTTCAGGCCGATCAGGATGATGGCCAGGCCGGGCCGGAGATAGTCAGGCAGTGTTTCCATAGGTGGGTCGCCGGCATTCATCAAGCAGGATGCGTTGCCGCCCATTATGGCGTCAAGGTCGCCCGGGGGCAGGTCAACAGACCGGACATAATCGATTACCCGGCGATGGGTGAGCAGCGGGTAATCCGTCCCGAAAAGGATGCGGTCGGCGCCGGCGGTCGTTGCAGCCGCGGCGATTGCAGATGGCCGATACAGGAAGGGGAGCGCGGCGGTGTCGTACCAGACATTGCTCAGGGTGTCGGCAACCTCCGGCATGGCGGCATAGAAGGGGAGCCCGCCGCCCAGATGGGCGAATACGATGCGATTTTCCGGGAAGTTGGCTGCAAATTGCAGCAGGCGACGGGGTGTGGTCGAACCCTTGCCGGGGTATTCGTGGCCCACCGGTTCCGATGCGTGAACCACGATGGGCGCGTCGCGAGCACGCAGCAGCGCCATCAGCGGCCCCATGACGGCGGCGTCAGCGATATCGAACTGCTGGCTGTCGGCATGAATTTCGCCGATGCCGGAAGCCCCGGCGTCTAGGCACCGGCACGCCTCGCGCACGGCTTGATCGCCCCACGCCGGGTTTACGGATGCAAAGGCGGTGATGCGGTCAGAGTGGCCCGCGGCCGCCCGGACCAGGTAATCGTTGGCCTCCGCGGCGATGTCCGGGTCAGTCCAGCCGAAGCCCATAGCCACCGACCGATCGATTCCGGCGGCGTCCATGTCGCGCAGCAACGTTTCCGCGTCGGCGAAACGGCCGCCGGGTTCGGGAAACAACGCGGCGTAGGTGGCGTCCCGGGCGGCCAGTTCATCGTGGCGAGAACCGAAATCGGGGGGAAGAACGTGGCAATGGGTATCGACAATCATCGGCGGCATACCACCGTGGGATCGGCAGCAATTCGTCCGATCAGTATAGCCCACTGGCTCGCGGGAGCCAGGATTGTTGCCGGATTGATCTGACACCAATCACGCGGCAATGGCGGGCAATTTCCTCATGGTTTTGCTGACCGACCGATCGTTGAGGGCTTGGCAGTCCGCCCACGCCTACCCAGTTTCACTAGAATAGTCATTGCGAGCGCAGCGCGGCAATCTCGTCAGGGCAACGGACACCGCGCGGGAACGAGATCGCCACGTCGCTGCGCTCCTCCCGATGACAAACTGGGTACGCGTGAGGGCACGCCGTCATGGAACTTATGGACAGGGTTACAGGCCGGGAATATAATCTTGTCGGCTCGCATTATTATCCCTTTCTATATCGCAGGTGGCGTTTTGGCAGCAGTTGACCAACCCCTACAGACCGTTGAGGAGATGCGGGCAACGTCCCTGCAGCTGCGGCGCGACAGCCTGGAGATGATCTACGGCGCCGGGAGCGGACATCCCGGCGGTTCGCTGTCGGAGATCGACATCCTGGTCGCCCTCTATTTCGGAGTGATGCGCTATGACGCGCAGAACCCGGCCTGGCCGGAACGGGACCGGTTCATCCTCAGCAAGGGACACGCCTCGCCGGGATTTTACGCGACGCTTTCGATGGCCGGATACTTCGGTCGAGAGGAGCTTTCCTCCTACCGGAAGACCGACGGCCTGCTGCAGGGCCACGCTCATCCCATGACGCCGGGCGTCGAAATGAACTCGGGCTCGCTCGGGATGGGATTGTCCTTCGCGCTGGGTCACGCACTGGCGGCCCGGCTGGACGGCAAGGACTACCGGGTGTTCGCGCTGCTGGGTGACGGCGAGTGCCAGGAGGGTGAAGTGTGGGAAGCCGCAATGTCGGCCGCTCATCACCGGGCCGATAATCTGACTGCCATCGTGGACCGCAATCGGATCCAGAACGACCGGTTCACCGACGAAGTGATGACCCTGGAACCCCTGGCGGACCGTTGGCGCGACTTCGGTTGGAACGTCATCACGTGCGACGGGCACGAGCACGCCGAGGTATTGCGCGCTCTGGAGACCGCGTCGGAGGGCGGACCGACAGCGATCATCGCCAACACCGTAAAGGGAAAAGGCGTCAGTTTCATGGAAAACAATCCCGCCTTTCACGGGAGAGCGCCCAACGCTGAAGAATACGAAGCGGCGCTCAAGGAGCTGGCGTGATGGCGACACAAAGGGCATCAATGGCCACGCGGGAGACCTACGGCCGGACCCTGCTTACCATGGCGGACGACCACCCGGATATTGTGGTCTTGGGCGGTGACCTGAACGTTTCGACGTTCGTTCATCTCTGGCGGGATCAATATCCGGAGCGGTTTTTCGACTTTGGGCCGGCGGAGCAGAACATCGTCGGCGTCGCGGCCGGGTTGGCCGCCGCCGGCAAAGTGCCGTTCGTCAGCACGTTCAGCGTGTTCGGGACCGGAAGGCCCTACGATCAGTTGCGCGTGCTGGTATCGCAGCCTTCGCTGAACGTCAAACTGGTGTGCACCCACGCCGGCATCCTCACCGGCGAGGATGGCATGTCGGCCCACGGGATTGAAGACCTGTCACTGATGTGCGCCCTGCCATCGTTTACCGTGATCACGCCGGCCGACGCGCCGGAAACGGAGCAGGCGGTACGGGCCATCGCCAGCACGCAGGGGCCGGTTTACGTGCGACTGCCGCGGGCAGCCACACAAATCGTGCACGACAACGGCTACAAGTTCAAGATCGGCGCGGCGGACGTGCTGAAATCGGGCGGCGACGTGTCCATCATCGCCATGGGGTCGCTGGTAGCGCCGGCGCTGGACGCCGCCGACAGCCTGGCCGGACAGGGCATCGACGCGCGGGTAGTCAACCTGCATACGCTGGCCCCGGCGGACGAAACGGCAATCGTCGCTGCGGCGCAGGAGACCGGGGCGATAGTGACCGCAGAGGAGCACTACGTCCACGGCGGGCTGGGCAGCATGGTGGCCGGCGTCTTGGCCCGGAACTGCCCGGTTCCGGTGGAGATGGTCGCGCTGCACGGCTACACCAGTTCCGGCCCGGCGAACGAACTGATGGAAAAGAACGGGCTGACGGCTGCCGGCGTGGAAGCGGCCGTCCACCGGGTGCTCAAGCGTAAGGGCTAGCAGGGGGCAGCGGGTAAATCGGCTCGCCTTAGCCAAGATCGAACGGCCCGGGCTCATCCCGGGCCGTTTTCTTGGAAAAGCAGGCAATTCGACGAGGCGGCCGTCAGGTTCCGGAACCGGGAGGCGATAGCGGGCCGTGGCCCCGTCCGTTGCCGTTGCCGCCGGAATAGTCGTCGTAGCCGGCGTTGCTGAACACCCGGATCTCGTTGCCCTGAAAGACGTGAAAGTGGTGGGTATCGCGCTCGGTGCCCACGGTGTTCAGCATATCAGCGTCGATGTCGGAGAGGATCTCCTCGATCTGTTCAGGGGTGACGCCGGGGGTGACGCACACGGCGACATGGGCCAGGCCGGGCATGAAATGGGTGTCTATCCGGCCCACCGGCTGCTCGCCGTCGAGGATGAGATACGCCTCGGACTGGGGAGTGCGTACTTCGCGTTCGTAGTCGAAGGGCATCGGTCCTGCCTCACCCGCGAATTTGCCCGTTGCCGCGGACAATCCATTTGTAGGAGGTCAGCTCGCGGAGTCCCAGGGGGCCGCGGGCGTGGAATTTGTCAGTGCTGATGCCGACCTCCGAGCCGAACCCGAACTGGGCACCATCGGTGAAACGGGTGCTGGTGTTGTGGTAAACCGCAGCGGCATCGACCTCGTTGAGGAACCGCTCGGCCGCGCCGCCGTCCTGGGTCACGATGGCCTCTGAGTGGCCGGAGCCGTAGGCCTGGATATGGTCCAGGGCGTCGTCCAGGCTGTCCACCACTTTGACGGCGGCAATGAGCGCCAGGAACTCCCTGCCCCAGTCGCCTTCCTGGGCGGGGATGGTGTTCAGGCCGGTGTCCGGGCCGAGAATGGTCAGGGCGCGGTGATCGCACCGCATCTCGACGCCGGCTTCATTCAGCTGGCTGGCGATTGCGGGCAGGCAACTCCCGGCGGCCTCGGAATGAACGAGGACGGTGTCCAGGGCGTTGCACACCGTGGGCCGCTGGACCTTGGCGTTGTAAACGATGCTGGCGGCCATGTCGGCGTCGGCGTCGCGGTCGACGTAAGTGTGGCACACGCCGATGCCGCCGGTCAGCACGGGCATGGTGGCATTCTCGGCTACGTAGTTGATCAGACCCGAACCACCGCGCGGCACCAGCAGGTTGATCTCGTCCTTCATCTTGAGCATGACATCGACCAGGGATCGGTCGATGTCATCGACAAACTGTACGGAATCGGTGGATAGGCCGGCTTCGCCGATAGCCCGGTGAACCAGGTCAACCAGGGCGGTGTTGGACCGCAGGGTTTCCTTGCCGCCCCGCAAGAGGCAGGCGTTCCCGGACTTGAGGGCCAGCGCAACGATGTCGGTGGTGACGTTGGGTCGGCTCTCGTAGATGCTGGCGATAACTCCCAGCGGGATGCGACGCTTCTGGACGTCCAGGCCGTTTTCCAGGGTGAACCCTTCGATCAGTTCGCCCACCGGATCGTCAAGAGCGGCGACCCGGCGCACGTCAGCAGCCATGTCGTTCAGGCGACCCGAGGTGAGCAGAAGACGGTCAAGGAAAGCCGCGTCGATGCCATCGGCCTCCGCGTCCCGATAATCGGACTCGTTGGCGGTCAGTACCGGCGCCTGCTCGGTCTCCAGGGCGCGGGCGATGTTCTCCAGGGCATGGTTTCTGGTTTCGGTGGGCGTCCGCGCAAGAACGGCGGAGGCGGCCTGGGCGGCGGCGCCCTGCTTGCGGAGGCGGTCGGCGGCGTTCATTTGTAGTTTCTCCCGTCGCGAGTCAGCGATTGCGTTAGAGCAGGACCAGGTTGTTGCGATGGATGACTTCCTGGCCGTAGTGGTATCCCAGGGTATCGACGATACGGTCCGACCGCATTCCCTGGATACGTCCCACGTCGGCGGCCGAGTAGTTGGCGATGCCGCAGGCGACATGATGGTTAGCGAGATTTGACACGTATATGATATCGCCCCGGGTGAAGTCGCCCACGACGTTGCGGACGCCGGCGGGCAGCAGGCTCACCGCGCCGCGCCGCAGGGCAGCGACGGCGCCGTCATCGACGACGACTTGGCCCCAATCGGTATCCCCGACGCGAGACAGCATCCAGCGCTTGCGAGCCTCCAGCTTGCTCCGGGCCGGCTTGAAGAAAGTGCCGACGGGTTCACCGCGAGCGACGCGCAGCAGGGCCTCGGGATTGCGCCCCCGGCAGATGGCCATGGCGATGCCGGAGGTGGTCACCAGGTGGGCCGCGTGAAGCTTGGTGGGCATACCGCCGCGGGCCCAGGCGTTGCGGTGCTCGCCGGCCATCGCGAATACGCTGTCGTCCACCGAGTCCACCGTTTCAATGCGCGTGGCGGTAGGATCCGAGCCGGGATCAGCAGTGTAAAGCCCGTCCACGTCGGACAGGATGATCAGCAGGTCGGCGTCGATGAGAGCAGCGATCAGGGATGACAGACGGTCGTTGTCGCCGAATATCTCGCCGATTTCGTCGGCGGCCACCACGTCATTTTCGTTGATGATGGGGACGACGCCGAGATCCAGCAGCGAGAGCAGAGTGTTGCGCACATTAAGATAGGACTGGCGTTGTGACAGGTCGTGGAGGGTGAGCAACACCTGGGCGACGCCGATGTCGTGGCTGGCGAACAGGTCGGCGTAGATGTGCATCAGCCGGCTCTGGCCTAACGCGGCGTAAACCTGCCGGGTGGGGATGTCCGGTATGGTTGGCGCTGCGGCGGCTGACTGCCGGCCGGCGGCGATGGCCCCCGAAGTGACCAGGAGCATCTGGGCCCCGTCCATACCCTGGAGCCGGGCAATCTGAGACACCAGGTCACGCATGACGCTGATGTCCAGCGCGTCGCCCGCCTCTCCGGTGAGCACGCTGGTGCCGGCCTTGACCACGATGCGGTGGTAGGGAGATGGCCGCATGGTCTCGCCACAATCGAGCGGCAACGTAGTGTGGTCAATCTGGTGCCGCGAGGCTGACATGGGACCGGTCCGGGGCTATCATGGGGGTTAGTGAATTATATCACTTGCGCCGTGGACCTAATTCGGATCCTCATGCGTACCGGGTTCGTCATTGCGAGCGCAGCGTGGCAATCTCGTTGGTGTAGCGACGACCCGGGCCGCAACGAGATTGCCACGGCGCAAGCGCCTCGCAATGACAACCTCCTCAACTCTGAACAGTTGCCAGGGCGGCGCGCTTGGACACGAGGCGCAATCGGGCGTACAATTTTCGCGCGGGGCTGGCCTACGGTCAGTCCCGTATCGGCGTGTAAACAACGACCAACTGATGCTTAGGTGAACAATGGCGCTTACCGGACTGCTTTCGCTGTTTGCGGCACAACCGAGGATGCGGCAGCATCTGCGGAACCTGGAGCGACCGGGCGCGCGCGGGAACCTGGCAATCGACGGCGACCACCAGGCAGTGTACGTTGGGGCGCTTTGGCAACTGCAACAGCGGCCCGTTGTGGTGATCACGCCCCGGCTGGAGGACGCCCGGCGGCTGCACGACCAACTGGTGGAGTACTTGGGCGACGAATCCCCGGTGCACCTGCTGCCCGAGCCGGAAGTGCTGCCTTTTGAGCGGTTGGCGGTCGACGCGCGAACGGGCAACCAGCGGCTATCCGCGCTGGCCGCGCTGTCAAGCTACGACGCCACGGACGCGGACGGCGCCATACCCCTGGTGGTCACTTCGCTGGCGTCGGCGCTCCGGCTGACGCTGTCCCCGGAACTGGCGACCGGTCGCCATCCGAGGATGGAATACGCCCACGAATTGACGAAAGGCCGGAGAATTGGGTCAATCGACGCGCTGCTGGCCGCCTGGGTCGAACTGGGATACCAACGGGAACCTCAGGTAGAGATTCCCGGCACCTTCAGCCTGCGGGGTGGCATCTTGGACGTTTTCCCGACCAACGCCGGCCTGCCCTACCGGGTGGAGATGTGGGACGACGAAGTTGACACCATCCGGCGTTTCGACCCGGAGACACAGCGGTCGGTGGGCGATGCCGAGCGTGTTGCCATTGTGCCGGCTCGCGAGCAACTGCCCGAGCTTTCCGACACCGCCTGGTTTGACGAGCGGCGCGGCAGGATAGATCTCAGCGGGTGCAACGGGGTAACCGTTACCCGGTTCCAGGAAGAGCTGACGCATCTGCTTACCGAACCGAACCCGGAGACGCTGGCCTTTTACAATGGGTTCCTGAACCGTCATACGCTGGCCGATTACCTTCCGACAGATGCCATCGTGGTGATGGACCGGCCCAACCGGTTGGCCGGGGAAGCGGAGGAACAGGAGGCAAAGTACGAGCAGCAGCGGGCCAACCGGCAGGACCGGGGTGAACTCCCCTATGGGTTCCCGTCGCCGTCCACAGACTGGGACAGCATCACCCAGAGGATGCACACCGCCGGCGTCACCACGGTGAGCATGGAGCGCTGGGGCACCGAAGAATCGCCGACGATGTTGCAGCCGCTGCCCGACCAGAGCGCCGGATTGACCCACTTCACCGATGACGTGGCAGATAGGGTCGCCACCGGCGGAGCGGTGGTAGCCGTCACGCAACACGCCGCGCGATTGGTCCAGGTGCTCGAGGAAGCCGGGGTCACGGCGACGCTGGAAGACAGCCTGCGGGCACGACCCCGGGCCGGCCGGGTGCAAGTCCTGACCGGGGCGTTGAGCCGCGGTTGGCAGACGGAAGCAACGGACAACGAGCCTCCGGTCGCCGTTTACAGCGACGCCGAATTGTTCGGCACGGTGAAGCGCCGGAGCTACCGTCCGTCACGCACGCGGCGGGATTTAGGCGACGCGGTGTCCCTGGGGGACCTGATGCCGGGCAGCTTCGTGGTCCACATTGACCATGGCGTCGCCAAGTTCGTTGGCACGACGCACCTGGAATCCACCGGCGACGACCGGGAGTACCTGGTCTTGGAATACGCCGAGGACGACCGGCTCTACGTGCCCACCGAACAGCTGGACCGCCTGGGAGCATACGTGGCTGCCACCGACCAGCCGCCGACCCTCACCCGGCTGGGCGGCAGCGAGTGGCAACGGATCAAGGAGCGGGCCAAAGGCGCGGCCAGGGAGATCGCCGAGGAGTTGCTCCGGCTTTACGCCGTTCGGGAGACGGTGAGCGGACACCGCTTCGGGCCGGATGCCGCCTGGCAGCGGGATCTGGAAGATTCGTTCCCGTATCAGGAAACTCCCGATCAGATGCAGGCCATCGACGAAGTCAAGAACGACATGGAAGCCGACAAGCCCATGGACCGGCTGATCTGCGGCGACGTGGGTTACGGCAAGACCGAAGTCGCACTGCGGGCAGCCTTCAAGACGGTAAACGAGGGTATGCAGGTGGCGATTCTGGTGCCGACCACGGTGCTGGCCCAGCAGCACTACGCTACTTTTGCCGAACGGCTCGCCCCCTACCCGGTGAAGGTGGAGGTACTGAGCCGGTTCCGGACGCAGAAAGAGCAGGACGAGGTGGTGGAAGCGGCAAAGTCCGGCATGGTGGACATCGTGATCGGCACGCACCGCATCCTGCAAAAGGACATGGGCTTCAAAAACCTGGGGCTGGTGATCATTGACGAGGAGCATCGGTTCGGGGTGGCCCACAAGGAACGCCTGAAGCAGATGCGGGCGGAAGTGGACGTGATGACGCTGAGCGCGACGCCCATCCCGCGCACGCTGCACATGGCGCTGGCCGGCGTGCGGGACATGAGCGTGATCCACACGCCGCCGGAAGCGCGGTTGCCCGTCAAGACGTTCGTTTCTGAAGACGGTGCCGAGCCGGTACGCGAAGCGATACTACGGGAGCTGGAAAGGGACGGCCAGGTGTTTTTCCTGCACAACCGGGTGCGCACGATTCACAACATAGCCGAAGAGTTGGGCAAGCTGGTGCCGGAGGCGCGGGTGCTGGTGGGCCACGGGCAGATGCCGGAATCGGAACTGGAAGACGTGATGGTGGCGTTCGCCAACCGGGAAGCCGACGTGCTGGTCTGCACCACGATCATCGAGTCGGGCCTGGATATGCCCAACGTGAACACCATCATCATCGACCGGGCGGACCGGTTCGGGTTGGCCCAGCTTTACCAACTGCGCGGCCGAGTCGGCCGGGGAGACCACCGGGCGTACGCCTACCTGCTGTTGCCGGATAACCAGGAGATCAGCGAGGCCGCCAGCAAGCGCATCCACGCCATCCTGGAAGCCAATGAACTGGGAGCCGGGTTCCGCATCGCCATGCGCGACCTGGAGATCCGCGGCGCCGGCAATCTGCTGGGCGCAGACCAGAGCGGGCAGATCCATGCAGTGGGACTCAACCTGTACTCGGAACTGCTGAACCAGGCGGTACAGGACCTGGCGAACGGGAATAGCGGCGAAACCGGTGCCGAGACGCAGCCTCCGCCGCGGATCGACCTGCCGGTGCCGGCGTTCATACCCTCGGGCTACATCGACCACATGCCGGCCCGGCTGGCGTTCTACCAGAGGCTGTCCAACATCACCGACCGGGCGCAGATCGCGGCGGTCCAGGCGGACATGGAAGACCGGTTCGGGCCGCCGCCATCGGAGGTCAGCCACCTGCTGGCGATCACGGACTTGCGCTGTCTGGGTGCGGCGGCCGGAGTCGAGTCGATGGCCAGCAGCAGCGACGGCATCATCACCGTGGTGTTTCGCCATCCTGTGGGCGACGCGCGGCAGGCGTTGCAAAACAAGATGGGGCCAGGAATCCGGGTCGGCCGGCGCGATATGGAGGTGCGGACAGCAGGCGACACCGATTTTGGCATGGCGCGGTTGGGCCGCGCGCTGCGCCGGGTGGCATCGTTCGTCGATGATATGCGCGCGGCCATGGAGGCCGCGGCGGAATCGGCCCAGAGCGCAACCCAAACCTCTCCGGAGCCACCGGCCCGGACCCGGCGCCGGCGACGCCCGGCGAGGCAACCGGTCGCCGCCGACTGAGCCCTACTCGTCGCTCGCGGGGTCCAGGTCTGTCGCCGTGTGAAGTCCGGTAGGCCGGTTCCGGCGACTGCGCCTACGTTGGAGCACGATGGCCGCGACGATGAAGGCGAGCAGCACGGCGATGACAGCAACGACCACGCCGATGATGATCCACGTTTCTGCATCAGAGTACTCGGTGAACACCGATACCTGAAGCCTGGCGTCGGGAGCGTCCGAGGCCGGGTCCTGGCCCAGGGCATTGAAATTCCAGCGGTCAATGTCGCCCAGACTGGCGCCGTATTCCATGATGTCCCGCAGGTCGGATGACTTGACCACGAGCGCCATATCCAGGGTGACGAACTCGTCCTCGTCTCGCCGGGTTTCGCTCCAACTGTCCACGTAGCCGCCGAGCGATTCGGCCCTCTGCCTGATCTGCTCAGCAACGGAGAGAGGATCAGAGGCCGCCAGCGCCAGAGACGCCTCCAAGTTCACGTTGGAACGGATGGCTACCATGAATTGGGCATTGGGCACCTCGTTGAGCGGCGCCGGGCCTACCGAGGTTAGCTGCCGGCCCGACGGCGCGCCCAGGGTTGCCGCGTAGTCCATCAGTGGAGCCAGGTCGGCAGGCTTGACAAACACAATCAAATCGACCGCGCGCCCTCCACCCACATCGTATGCGTGCTTCTGGCCCACGTAACCGTCCAACGCGTTAACGCGGGCGACGACGGCATCGGCGACGGCGGACGGGTCCCCCGTGGAAAGATCCAGATTGCCTATCGGAGGATCAGCGGCGTACTGCGCGGGCAAGCGCAGGTTGACGGTGATCAGCGAGGTGGCCACGCGGCCGGTCAGATCCCGCTGGGTGGCTTCGACGTGCTCGATGTCGGAACGAACTTCGGCGATACGCTGCTCGATCTGGATGATGTCCTCCACGGTGGGAGCGTTTTCCAACAGGGTGACGAGGCGTTCCTCCTGTGCGTACCAAGCCTTGAGACGAGCCTCGTTGTCGATCAGCCTTTCGGTAACGTCCGTGGAGGAAACCCCTTCGTCGGTGACGCGCCCCAGGTCACGCAGAGATTCGAGGCCGCTGTCCAGACGTTCGGCGGGCACGCGAATGCGAACGGTGGCGGAGCGGTATCCGGCCTCGCCGAACACTTCGGACGATTCAACCCATCCTCCGCTCTGAACAGCCAGAGACTCAACCCGGCGCACGTTGGCGTCGATGTCCGTAACCTCCAGAGTGATCCACGACTCCACGATCAGTTTTCGCGCTGATTGAGGTTGAACCAATTGTGGGGCTCCGCCGCTCGCTGGCGCCGAGGCAGCAGCGGGCGCTGCTGGAGCCGATTGCTGCTGGGCGGGCATCGGGGTCGCAGTAGGACCGGCGGCGGCAGAGGAGGTGGAGTAGGCTAACGTGGCGTCGATGCCGGATTGCCCGCGCAAACTCTCGGTTCCATCGGCGCCGGCCGGGCCGGGCGCGCCTGCTGGACCCTGTGCTCCCGCCGGACCTGATTCTTGCTGTGCAAACTCACGATAGGAGTCATCGGCCTGTGACGAGGCCGGCGCCATAGCCGGCGCCTCCGCTCCACCGCAGGCAAGCGCCAACGCTGCCAAGACCAGCACCAGTGTGGGCAACCAAGCCCTTCCCAGGTTACGGATACGCATGTCAACTGCCCCCTTTCAACTGCCCATCATACGCAATCGTACCGTGAGCGGTTTGCAGGACGTGACTGCGGGTGTGCTACAATCTGAATATAGTCGGGGTGTAGCGCAGTGGCTAGCGCGCCACGTTCGGGACGTGGAGGTCGGTGGTTCGAATCCACTCACCCCGACCATTATTTTTGCCCGAACGGGAGGGACGCGATGGCGCGCCGCAGTTTCTGGGCCTGGGGAATGGAGGACCGGGAGCCGTCGCCGGCCGACTATACGGCGATGGCCGAGCGGATACACCGCAGGTACGGCGTATCGCTGCCGTCTCCGAAGCCTCCAACCGACGCCGACCTCAACCTCCGCCAGCCGCGCTTCACGCCGCACCCGCTGGTCGCCGAGTTCTGCAGCATGGACGACCATGATCGGGCGGCGCACACCTACGGGCGCAGCTTCCGGGATCGCATCCGCGGTTTCAACTGCGAATTTCCCAACCCGCCGGACGTGATCGCCTACCCGCGCACCGAGGAAGAGGTCACGCGCGTCCTGGACTGGTGCGTCAACTCCAACATCGTGGCGATCCCCTACGGTGGCGGCAGCACGGTGGTGGCCGGGGTAGAGCCGCCGGAAGCGGATAAGATCTGCACCATCGATCTGACCCGGCTGGACCAGGTGCTGGAGGTGGATGCGACCTCGCGTGCGGCCCGGATACAGGCCGGCGCGCTGGGGCCGGCTCTTGAGTCGCAACTGCGCCCCCACGGCTACACGCTGCGCCACTTCCCCCAGAGCTTTGAGTTCTCGACGCTGGGCGGATGGATCGCCACCCGCAGCGGCGGCCATTACGCGACCAACCACACGCACATCGACGACTTCGTGGAGTCGGTGCGGATGGTGACGCCGGCCGGCGTGTGGGAATCGCGCCGGCTTCCGGGGAGCGGCGCCGGGCCATCGCCGGACCGCATGGTGATCGGCAGCGAAGGCATCCTGGGGATCATCACCGAGGCGTGGATGCGGATACAGGCGCGCCCCCGGTTCCGAGCCTCTGCCGGTGTGGTGTTCGACGGACTGGAAGCGGCGTCCGAAGGGGCGCGGCTGATCGCGCAGGCCAAGCAGTGGCCGGCCAACCTGCGGATGCTGGACCCGTCGGAAGCCGAAGACTTCGCCGGTCTGGACGGAAAGCAGGCTTTGCTGATCATCGGGTTCGAGTCGGCCGAAATCCCGCAGGGCGACAACATCCGACAGGCGGTGGCCATCGCCCGGGATGCCGGCGGAACGATCAGCGAGGACGACATCGTGGTCGCCGACGCGGCCGAACGCGCCGGCTCCTCAGCCGGCCGTCAGGGAGCCGTAGGGAACTGGCGGGATTCGTTCATCAACGCTCCCTACGAACGGAACGCGACGATTGGGTTCGGGATCGTAGCCGAGACGCTGGAAACGGCCATCACCTGGGAACGCTGGCCGGCGATGGACGCGATGGTGCGCGGGGCGTTGCAAGAGGCGTTGCAGCGCACCTGTGACGGCGGGCGCGTATCCTGCCGCTTCACCCACGTGTATCCGGACGGGCCGGCGCCGTACTACACCTTCGAGGGTCTGGGAAAAGTGGGCGGCGAACTGGAAGCCCACGCCGAGATCAAGCGGGCAGCGTCGGACGCGGTAATGGCCGCCGGCGGAACCATCACCCACCACCACGCGGTGGGACGCTCCCACCGCCCCTGGTACGACGAGCAGCGGCCTGACCCCTTCGCAGAGGCGTTGCGGGCGGTGAAACGGTCGGTGGACCCGAACGGGATACTGAACCCGGGAGTGTTGATTGACCCGGCACGAGCCTGAGTCTATAAGCGACAGCATCAGCGCTGGATGATTGTTCACGGAGGGATGCAGACCATGGTAAGCAAACCCGTCGCCACCGGCTCGGATCCGCCCCCGGAAACCGAAGACCCCAGCATTTATTATCCGGATACGGACGGTGAGCCATTGGCGGAGACCGAGTTCCAGTTCAACCCGCTGACGGAAATGGTTCATGCGCTCCGGGTACACTATGAAGACCGCCCGGACGTGTACGTGGCCGGCGATATGTTCGTCTATTATCGGATGAACGACGTCAGCGCCAACGTCACGCCCGACGTGTTCGCGGTGTTTGGAGTGGATAAGCACACCCGCCGTTCTTACATGGTATGGCGGGAAGGCAAAGCCCCCGACTTTGTAATGGAAATCGCGTCGGCGGGTTCCTACGACCGGGACATCGGGCACAAGCGGGACGTGTATGCCGCCATCGGCGTGACGGAGTACTGGCGGTTTGACCCACTCCGGGAATGCTTTGACCCACCGCTGGCCGGGGAGCGGCTGGCGGACGGCGTGTACGAACCCATTCCGGTGGCCGAGGATGCGGACGGCATATTGCGCGGATACAGCGCATTGTTGGGACTGGACATCTGCGTCAGGGATGACCTGCTGCGACTGTACGATCCGATCAACCGGAACTGGCTGCTCAACCTGTCCGAGACGGAAGCGGCCCGCGTCCAAGCGGAAGCGGCCCGAGCGGAAGCGGTAGCAGCCCGAGCTGTGGCAGAATCAGAGCGGGCAGAGAAGGCATCGGCACTTCGGGCCGCGGCAGAACGGAACCGGGCCTTGGAAGCCCTGCTGCGAGAGCACGGCATTTCACCTGACCCAGAATAGCATCGGCTATTGGTATCTGGTTGGAGGGACATAAAATGCGCGGGGTAGTTTTCACCGGAGATAAAGAGGTCGAAATCCGCACCTTGCCGGATCCCCACCCCGGGCCGGGGGAGGTCGTCATCGCGATGAAAGCCTCAGGGCTATGCGGCAGCGACCTGCGGCACTACCGCGCGCCCAAGTCGGAACGCGGCGATCCGGCGAACCTGAAAGTAGCCGGGCATGAGCCCTGCGGCGTGATCGCCGAGGTTGGACGCGGCGTCACGGAGGTGGCGGTGGGCGACCGGGTGATGATGCACCATTACACCGGCTGTCGGGCCTGCACCATGTGCCGGATCGGGTACACGCAGATGTGTCTGACCGGATCGGTAGTGTATGGCACCGGGGCGAACGGCGGGCACGAGGATTTCCTGATTTGCCCAGCATACACCTGCGTCAAGATGCCGGATGGTTTGGATTTTGATGAGGGCGCCGCGTGCGCCTGCGGCACCGGAACGGCGTTCTGGGCGCTGAAGCGGCTGAACATATCCGGCGACGATACGCTGGCGATTTTCGGACAAGGGCCGGTGGGCGCCAGCGGCACCATGTTCGCCAAGGCCATGGGCGCCCGGGTCATCGCAGTGGATGTGGACAGCGAGCGGCTGGAACTGGCGCAACGGTTGGGCGCGGACGTGTGCATCGACGCCAGCAGGCAAAACCCGGTGGAAGCCATCCGCGAACTCACCCACGGCGAGGGTTCGCCGGCAACGCTGGACTGCACGGGCCGGCCGGAGGCCCGGATCAACGCGGTCGACTCCGCGATGCTGTGGGGCCGCGTCTGCTTCGTGGGCGAGGGCAATACCACGACCTTCGACGTCAGCCCCCAGATCATCCACAAGCAGCTGACCATCCTGGGGTCGTGGACCTTCAGCCTGAACGGACTGGAGGAGGTGGCCCGGTTCGTGGTGGACCGGAACGTCCCGCTGAAGGAACTGTTCACCCACCGTTTCACGCTGGACCAAGCCGACGAGGCGTACAAGCTGTTCGAGGCCGGCGGCACGGGGAAAGTGTGCTTTACTTGGGACTGATGGGCGGTCCCCGGCGGCCACGGGAGTGAAACAATGCGCAAGCTAACTTGCTACGCCTGGGGCAAGCCGGGTGATTGGGAAGCGCTGTGCGTGGATTACGACCTTGCCGCGCAGGGCTCAAGCTTGGAGGAGGTGCGCCGGGAGCTTGCCGATGCGGTGCACACTTTTCTTGATTATATATCCGACCTGCCTGAAAGCGAACGGCGCCATTTTTTGAACCGCAAGGCCCCTTTGAGCCTGCGCTTCCGGCTGTCGCTAGCGTCCAAAATCTCGCGGATACTCTTTGCGCTGAGACTGGCCTCTGACGTCAGAGGGGTGGCACACGCTCGATTCGTGATGACGCCCACCGTATGACGTACCGGCAGGTAGTCACTGTACTGGAAGAGAACGGATTTTATTTCGAGCGCTACGGCAAAGGCTCGCATCGCGTCTATCAAGGCCAGCACGGCGGCAGACGCTGGTCGGTCATCCTGGCGTTCAGCCAACCCGGTGAGGACGTTAAACCCGGTACTTTGAGTTCTATTATCCGGCAATCCGGTCTCCACAGAAACGTTTTCCGCCTATAGGGACACCTCCGTGAAGCCCCTATAATCCGCGCAGGCGCAGATTGGCTACGTCAACCTGGGCAGCACCTTCTTGTTAAACAGCCGCAGGGAAGCCGTCTGCATCTCATCGGGCATCAGGTTGCCGTAGTTGATCTCGTAGATAAGCTGGTCGAGGCCCAGGTTCTCTTCCAACTCGGTGAGGCGTTCGGTCACGGCGTCGGGAGTTCCATAAACGACCTTGTCGCGGAGCCAGTCGTCATAGTCCATGCCCAGGATGATGCGGCTCTGCTCGCCCCAGTCTCCGGTGGTGCCGGCCCGGCCAGCATAGGAACCGACCCGCTCACCCAGCCGGCTGATCGAGTTCATGGCCGACTCCATGGGGTCGCGATACGCTGCCTCGGCGTCTTCGTTGACATAAATGGGGACCCGGAGGCCGACCCGGCCATCGCCGGGATGACCGGCGGCTTTCCACGCAGCGCGGTATTCGGCCATGGGGCCGGCCAATTGATCGAGAGTAAACACCCGGGACGGGTTGACGATCAGCGGGTAGCCCATAGCGCCGATGATGGGAAAGCTCTCGGCCGAGGTAACGCCGACGGTGATCGGCGGGTGGGGCTGCTGGTAGGGACGGGGAGTGACGGTGAGCTCGTCACAGGAATAATGCTCGCCGTGGAATGAGAACGTTTCCTGGGTCCAGGCGCTGACGACGATTTCCAGGAACTCGTCAAACCGGCTGCGGCTCTCCTCGAAGGTGACGTTGAAACCCTCGTGGACGTTGGGGAAGGTGCCCCGTCCGACGCCCAGTTCGACCCGGCCGTCGCTGATGTGGTCGAGGGTCGCCATCTCCTCGGCCACGCGAATGGGATGACCCAGGGGCAGGCAGTACACGGCGGTGCCGATGCGCATGGTGTGGGTCTTGGCCGCGATGGCCGTGGCAATCATCACGGGAGACGCCAGCACGCGCTCCATGTTGAAGTGGTACTCCGCCAGCCAAACCGATGCGACACCCAGGTCCTCGGCTTCCTGGACCAACCGGAACGACTGGGTAAAGGCGTCATGGTGGTCACCGTCGATGGGCCGGGGAAACTCGAGAAAGAGTCCGTACTCCATGCCTGTCCTCCTCGTAGTGGATTGTGGCGCCGGATAGCAGCCGGTTACACCTGCGAACCCTGGATGCGGCGTTCCTGGCCCTGCCATTCACGGTCACGCAGGATGTACTTCTGGATTTTGCCCGTTGCGGTTTTGGGGAGATCACCGAATTCGACGCTCTTGGGCGCCTTGAAGTGGGCGATGCGATCCCGCGTGAAATCGATAATCTCGTCGGCCGTGAGCTGACCTCCATCGCGGGGCACGACAAAGGCCTTGGGAACCTCGCCCCAACGCTGGTCGGGCACGCCCACGACACAGACCTCGAGCACGCCGGGGTGCTCCATGATGACCTTTTCAACCTCCTGGCTGGATATGTTCTCTCCGCCGGAGATGATGATGTCCTTGGAGCGGTCCTGGAGCTCGATGTAGCCGTCGGGATGCCACACGGCCAAGTCACCGGAATGGAACCAGCCGCCGCGAAATGCCTCGGCGGTGGCGTCGGGATCGTTGTAGTAGCCCTTCATCACCGCGTCGCCCTGCATGACGACCTCGCCCATGGTCTCGGCGTCCCGCGGAACGTCGTCCATGTCCTCATCAACGACGCGGAGGCCGGAGCCGTACACGACAAAGGGAACGCCCTGCCTCGCCTTGACGCGGGCCAGGTCGTCGGCGCCCATGTCGTCCCAATCGGGCTGCCCGGCGGCCACGGTGCAGGGGCCGTAGGTCTCGGTGAGGCCGTACACGTGGATGATTTCGGCGCCCATGCCCTCGATGGTACGGATCACCTGGGGAGCCGGCGGCGCGCCGGCGGTCATAATGGTCAGGCCGGATAGGTCGGCGGTTGCGGCTTCCGGGGCGGCATAAAGTCCGGTGAGCACGGTGGGCGCAGCGCAGAGATGGCTGACCGACTCCTCGCGGATCAGTCGATATACCTCGGCGGGGTCAACCCGGCGCAGGCAGACGTGCGTGCCGCCCACGGCGGTGACGGCCCAGGGGAAGCACCACCCGTTAGCGTGGAACATGGGCAGCGTCCACAGGTAAACGCTGCGCCAGTTCATGCCCATTTCCATGGCCTCGCCCAGCGCGTTGATGTAGGCGCCCCGCGGCGTGTACTCCACTCCTTTGGGCATCCCGGTGGTGCCGGAGGTGTAGTTGATGGTGAGAGTGTCGTTCTCGGTGGCCGGTCCGGGCAGTTCGTCCAATGGGTCCACGCTGGCCAGCCACTGCTCGTATTCGGGGCCAGGGATGTCCGTGGCCAATGGGGCCGTGTCCCGCACCTGGACGTAGGTCTCCACGCCGGGGCAATCTTCGCGCAACTGGCGCACCGTGTCGGCCAACTCGGAGTCGAACACCAGCACCTTTGCGCCCGAGTGATTGAGGATGTACGCGATCTCGCGGGGCGAAAGGCGGATGTTCAGGGCGACCAGCACGGCGCCGATGCCCATCGGCCCGAAGTTCGCCTCCAGCATGGAGGGCAGGTTCGGCAGCAGGAAGGCGACGCGGTCGCCGGGCCTGACGCCGACGCTGCGCAACGCGGCGGCCTGGCGTCGCACCCGCTCGTAAAAGAGGGCGTAGGTGGTCACCGCGCCGTTGTAGATGCAGGCGGCGCGGTGGGGGTACACGGCGGCGCTGCGCTCGAGGAACAGAAGTGGGGTCAGCTTGTGGTCGGATGCGGCGGGAATGGTCATTATCGTCACCGTGAGCGGCAGTTCGATATTGGCTCGGTTTGGCGGCATTTTGTACCGTATGGTTGGAATTGTCTAGCCGACGGGTGTTCCTGTATCTTAAGGTGGCTGTCCTGAGTTCTAAAGGAGATAAGAAGATGGCCGCCGACCCGATGCCCCCACAGTCAGAATCGCCGGAATGCCTGCCGATGTTAGCCGTATTGACGGGCGACAATCAGCTCACGATTATCGACGGCGTCCTCGCCGAATTTCAATACGGGGACTATTTTGAGGTCATCATTGAAGACGGCCGAATCGTGCTGACACCTATTGAACCGGCTCCCATTGAAGCCGTGTGGGCGAAAATTGAGGCGTTAGGCATCACTGAGGCGGATGTGGCTGATGCCATAGAATGGGCGCGGGGGCGTTAGATGCAAAGTCCATCATCGATGGTATGTTAAGAGGACTTGCATTCAGAATCTATCTCAGGAGAAAGGACTGACATGACGGATAATCACACTCTGCTGAGTTTCGTCGCCCAACGCCATACCATCGGCCTTGAGGACGTGGCCACCGATGCGTTGTGTTTTATCCTTTCTCGCTCCGACTCGGCGCGGCGCGAGCTAGCCGATTTCCTGGGTGATGATTCCGGCCCTCTGCCCATCGAGAGCGCCCAGCCTTGGGCCGTTGATGCGCATGGGGCAGTGCCAGACTTGGCGTGCTTAGATCAGGACGGAGGCATAGTAGCGCTGATTGAATCCAAGTTCTGGGCCCCACTGACCCGGCACCAGCCTGTTACGTATTGGGAAGGGCTACCGAATGATAAACCGTCGGTACTGTTGTTCCTCGCCCCGGACTACCGTATCAACCCGGGTTCGCTGTGGGATGAATTGGTAATGCGCCTGCGAAATGCCGGCCACGAACTGAACCAGGCCCATATTGACCCCAGTCTGATAACTGCCCCATCTAAGGACGGTCAGCGCCGCCTGATGCTAACTAGCTGGCGGTCTCTACTCGACAAGATGGCAGGCCGTACGCTCGCAGACAAGGATTGGCAAGCTTCATTCGAAATCGCTGAATTGCTGGGGCTTTCCGCCAGAGCAATCACTGGAGACAACCCACAGCGCGACGCTAATCTTAGAAGGCTGATAGCGAACGCGGTGGGGCGCATCGAGCAGTCAGGCTGGGCCAACACCGAAGGATTGACGGTAGGCCAGAGCCGAGGCTATTACTACGGGAGGTATTTGTGCCTGGCTGGAGCCTACGCTTGGTTGGGTATTGATTACAAAGCCATTGAGCAGATGCCAGACAAGCCGTTGTGGTTGTCGTTTTATACTAACAACGGCCAAGTCCCCGTTGACCAGGTGCGCCAATTGTTGGGTGACTTGGGTGAGCCCGGGTTGGAGTGGCGTAGGCGGGAAGTTTGTATGCCTATAGACCTCCCAGAGGGAGCCGACTGGGAAACTACCCTAACTGCCGTCACTACCCAACTCGAGCACATCGGTCGCCTAATCGACCCTAGTGTCCTGTATTCAAAGTGCGCTGGCAAAAGCGGGCCACGTTGGCCAGGATCTGGTCGGCGGTTTTGGTCCAGATGAAAGGCTTGGGGTCTTCGTTGGTAACGTCCAG
>DAOULH010000023.1:0-6649 GCA_034420475.1 Dehalococcoidia bacterium | reverse complement strand
GCACGCTCCTTTTTGCTTTTACGTCGATTTTGCTTTTACATCGATGCACAGGATGGACAGGATGGGATGATTATGGTGGATGGCTTGCGATTGGCGGGCTCCTTTGGGATTAGGATTGCACAGGCGATTGGCGGTTGGTTGGTGCAGGTGATTGGACGGTTGGTTGATGTTGACCAGGTTCCGGGAGATTATCAGCCCTACGGCCGGAGGCTTTGCGCTGGGTTTTTTTGCTCTCATTTTCCATGTCTGGGGGCACGGTGCCTGGGGGCACGATGCCTGGAACATGGCGCGCTGTGGCGGGCGCGGTGGCAGAGGGGACTGCTCCGATTAGTGCGGTCGGGGACAGTCTCCTGCGGATGCCGATAGCGACTGGATGCTGATGGATTTTGGCCGTGTGTTTTCCGGGAACCTGGTCAGTAAGGGACAATCACCTGCGGGAGAGATGATAGCACGGGCGTTCTGGTTTGGGCAAGGGGCGAATTCGTCGCGGGTGCCCGGTGTGTCATCGCGAGAAGGGCAGCGACGTGGCGATCTGGGGCCTATTACCAGGCATAGCCCCCCACGAGCAGAACGATTAGGACACTGTACCAAGGCAGACGGTCGTCAGGACTTTTAGAACCCGAAGAGGTCGGCCCACGGGTCGCGAGGCTTGCGGGTTGTCCGCTTCTTCGGCGCTACGCGTTTCGGGGCTTTGGTTTTGCTAGTAGTGGCCTTTGACCTTCCAGCGCTCGTACTTTTCGGTGACGCGGATTTGATGACGCCCTGCTTCTTCAGCTTCTGCTTGAGTTGAGCCATCGTACCGTCGCCCTTTGCTGAATTGCAGGCAGTACAGAGCAATTGCAGATTGGAAGCACGGTCGCTGCCGCCACGCGAAAACGGGCGAATATGGTCAACCGCCATGTTTCGCATCTCGTACTTTTTGCCGCAGCCGTTGCACTTTCCTTTCTGGTGGTCGTAGAGCAGTTTTTTCTCTTTGGCAGTAAATCTCGGACGCGTTCTCGCGGGCTCAGAGAATGGGTCGAAGAAAACCATATGGATACTCCACTGTCCAATTTTGTGTGTGGATCATGCCATATAACTATTACCATTTCAACTACACGATTTGCGACCGATGTGTTTCCTGTGAGTGCGATGGCCAAGAAATAACCTCGACGGGATTGCCACGTAACTGTTCAGAGTCGCGGGCAAAGTGTCATTGCGAGCGAAGCGCGGCAATCCCGTTGGCGCAAAGGGATTCTTCGCTGTAGACGTTCCGGCTACGGCATCGAGATTGCCACGGCGCAAGCGCCTCGCAATGACAACCTCCTGAATTCTGAACAGTCACATTGCTACGCTGAGCTCGCTATGACAAACCGAGTACGCGTGAGGGCGCGAGCGGTCTTGCGGTTGAGGACGGCACGGCGTTGTCAGTTCCTGCGATGCTCAGGGTGGTTTTCGCTGATGGATGCGTAACATCCGGTCAGGTTCCGGTGGCGGTCGCAGGCGGCGGGGCGGCCCAGCTGCGGCGGACGAACCGGAAGGCGACGGCGGCGAGCGCGAGGTCAACTATCACTCCGCTGACCATGGTCGCCACTCCGAAGGACGCCGCGGACAGACGGGCGATGCCCGCAGCCTCCAACGCGGGACCAAGGACGTTCATCCAGACCGGCGACACCGCCGCGTTGGCGATGCCCAATACCAGTCCAAATGCGACCCCGACAATGACGCACCGGCGAACAATGGCAGCGGATCGCCTCTCCAGCAGGCCCACCGCCAATCCGGCAAGGGCTGCCGCCGCGACGCTGCGGAGCGACGGGGAGTTTCCGCGGCCGGGACAGTTGGCGGAGCGACGGGGAGTTATTCGCGGCCGGGTCAGTTGGCGGTGCGACGGGGAGTTATTCGCGGCCGGGCCAGTTGGCGGTGCGACGGGGAGTTATTTGCGGCCGGGACAGTTGGCAGTGCGACGGGGAGTTATTCGCGGCCGGGCCAGTTGACGGGGTGGTCGTGGTGGTGGAGGGCGTAGGCGCCGCCGGCGGAGTGGACGACCAGTTGGTGGCCGAAGGCTTCGGCCAGGACCGACTCCAGGAGCACTTCCTCCGGAGGGCCGTAGGCGATCAGGCGGCCGTTGACCAGGGCGACGTCGCTGGCGCGGGCGGACACGCAGGTGAGGTCATGGGTACACATGATCACGGTGACGTCCCGTTCGCGCAGTTGGTCGATGATGTCCAGGAAGCGATGCTGGGCGGTGGGGTCCAGTCCGTTCATGGGCTCGTCGAGGAGGAGCACGGAGGGGCTGGACGCAATGGCCCGGGCCAGCAGGGCGCGGCGGCGCTGGCCTCCCGACAGTTCGCCAATGCTGCGCCGGCGGAGGTCGATCAGGTCCACGGTGGACAGGGCTTCGGCGGCGGCCTCGCGGTTGGCGCGGCTGTGTCTGCGGAACAGGCCGCGTTGAGGAGTGAGGCCCATCATCACAACGTCCCAGACAGTTACGGGAAAGTCCCAGTCAACCTGCTCCAGTTGGGGCACGAACCCGATGTGCTTGCGCATCTGGGAGCTGGGCTGGCCCTGGACGAGGACGCGGCCGGCATCGAGCTGGACGAGTCCGACCACGGCCTTGAGCAGGGACGATTTGCCGCCGCCGTTGGGTCCGACCACACCGGAGAGGCTGCCGCATTCGACGGAGAAGGACACGTCGTCCAGGGCGCGGATCGCCCCGTAGCTGACGGTGACCTGATCGAAGCAGACGACCTGGGGAGTGGCGCCGGCGTGGGTGTGGGTCTGGCCGTCCCGGGAGTGGGTATGGCTGTGCTCGGCGTGGGGATGGATTTCCCCTTCCGGCGCGTGCGGATGGTCGTGCTCGGTGGGGGCGTGAGCCGCTTGATCTTGGGCGGATCTCGGCTGCATGAGTCTAGGCGCGGAACCAGTCGTCGCCGGCGGGAGGCCAGGGGTTTTCGGCGTCGAGCACCTGGGAAAGCTGGGTGAACGCGCCCTTGAAGGTGGCGGGGTGAAGCCAGATGCTGTTGAAGCCGAGGTTGACGTAGTTGTCGGTGCGGCGGGAGGTGGTGAACCGGATGTCCTGGGTCTGGAGGTAGGCGTCGGTGGCCAGGGAGTCGGCGATTTCGTAGATGGTGAGATAGAGGCCCTCGCCGTAGCGGGCGAGGAAGCGGCCGGAGGGGGAGTCGGCGCTGGTGGGCTGGGCCAGTTCGATGAAGGTATCGCCGCCGGTGAGCGGGAGGACGGCGATTTCGAGGTCGGTGAAGCTGATCTCGAAGCGTCGGGTGGGCTGGAGACCGAACATACGGCTCCAGTGGGCGATGGCGGCGTCGAGATCGTTGACGATGACGGCCATCTGGCGCAGTTGCACGGTGCCGGGCTGGTGGGTCGCGGACTGCCAGTCGGGGCCGGCGGCGGGCCAGGGGTTGTTTGGGTCGGTGACCTCGATGATTTCGAGGAAGGCGCCGTTGCAGGATGCGGGATGCAGGAAGGCAGAACGGCTTCCATTGTTATGGGGCTCGGCGTGCTCGGTCTCGCCGGTGATGCGGACGCCGAGGTCGCGCAGGTGGGGGATGAGGCGGTCGTACTGGTCGGTCTCGAAGATCATCAGGTAGGGGGCTTCGCCGCGGCGTTGCAGGAAGCGGGCGCCGGCGGTGGCATCGTCGGTGGGGGCGAGGAGTTCGACGAAGGTGCCGTTGCCGGCGGGAAGCACGGCGTTGTCCAGGCCAAACTGGGGCAGGGCGCCGGTGCGGGAGGGCTGCATGCCGAGGATGCGGCCGTAGAGGTCGATACCCTCGGGGAGGTCGTTGACCATCATGGCGATCTGGCGGAGCTTGGTGAGCATGGCGGTGGGTGTCCGTTTAGGTGGGTGTCCGTTAGCGGAGGGAGCGGCGGCGGTGGCTGCGGCGGTGGCTGCGGCGGTGGGCTTTCAAAGCCAGGAGTTTGTATTCGGCTTCGTAACGCAATCGCTTGGCGTCGTGCAACTGGCGTTCAGCGACCAGCCTTTGGATGGTGAGTTCTTCGAGGCTTCGCTGGGCCTCCAGTCGCTGTCGCCGGATTTCCCGGGTCTGCCGCTGGATTTCCAGAGTATGCTGTCGGATCTCCCTGGTCTGCTGTTCCACTTCCAGCGCCCGCTTGTGGAAGAAATAGCCCGAGAACATGGTCACTACGCTCCTGGCGACCCGCCGTTGCGTAGGCGGCGGCGGGTGCGGCGGCGGGACGAAGATGTGGCTTGTTCCAACTGGGACTTGAGGGTTTGCACCTGGGCCTCCGCCGTGACGGCGCGCGCCTCTGCCTCCTGACGAAGCTTGGCCTCTTCCTGGCGGAGTTTGGCTTCTTCCTGGGACTTGCGGGCGAAGAAGTAGCTGGTGAGCACGGTTAGCGGCTTCTCCGTGATGGGCCATTGCGCAGACGGCGGCGGTTGCGGCGGCTTGAGGTGGCAGTCCGCTCCATCTGCGCCTTGAGGACTTCCAACTGGGCCTCCGCCGTAGCGGCGCGAGCTTCCGCCGCCTGTTTCTCCTTTTCCATTTCCTGGATTCGACGGGCGTAGAAGTAGGTTGACAGCACGGTTACGGCACCCCCGGGCAAGGTTACGGTGGGGCTAACTATCTTGAATATCCCAAGCCAGTCCCAATCTCCATTGTTCCTGCTGATGGCGTCATCTATCAACGGTACACCGTAATAAATGGCGATTGCCAGCCCGACCGCGGCCGCGTGGAACACCATGAAATCTACCACAGCCATGACGGCGGCGGCAAAGTGAACGATAAGGAGCGGCCTATAACCGCCTCGCGTCTGTGCCCCGTCCGGCTGCTGGGACATTATGCCAGCCAGGGCGTGGTCATTCGCGGGAGGGGAGGTTGAGGCGGGCGGTGCCGATGACGTAGGGGCGGTCGGGGACGGGGCCGGTCATGGTGATGTCGCACTGGACGTGGTTGCCGTCGTCGTCCTGCTCGGTGTCGCTGACCTGGATGCCGACGTGGAGAGGCTGGTTGTGGGGGACGGTGCCGCGGAACACCAGGTCGAGATCGGCGACGGTGCCGGCGCCGGCCCAGTCGGTGATGACGCGGGACACCAGGGCCATGGTCATGATGCCGGGGACGATGGGGCCGTCGAGGCCGATCTTCTCGGCCTCGGCCTGGTCGGTGAAGCGGTTGGGGGCGGGGTTGCCCCACAGGGAGCAGAAGTCCACCACCTGATCGTCGGAGACGGAGATGATGGCGGGGCCGATCTCGTCGCCGAGTTCGACGTCCTCGAAGTAGAGTTTGGCTGGTTGGTTCGTCGGGGCATCACTCATGTCGCAATCACTCCCGGACGACCTGGGAGCGCTGGACGTCGGCGACGACCACGCCATCCTGGTTGCTGAAGGTGGTCTCCCAGACGACGTGGACCATGGTGCCGGAGCGGCCGGTCTTGGTGTAGACGTCTTTGAGGTGGGAGGAGGCGGTGAGGCGGTCGCCGACGACGATGGGCGCGCGGGGCTCGACGCGCTGCCCGCCGTGGAACTGGCGGCGGCCGAACTGCAGCTTGATGTCGGGAAGTTCGCCGCGCTCGAAGAGGGCGCAGAGGGTGGGCGGCGCGACCTGGTCGGCGTAGCCGGCGGCGCGGGCGGCGTCGGCGTCGGTGAAGATGGGGTTGTCCTCGCCGACGCTGCGGGCGTAAACGTTGACG
The DNA here is from genome assembly GCA_034420475.1 of Dehalococcoidia bacterium. Taxonomy (GTDB): domain Bacteria; phylum Chloroflexota; class Dehalococcoidia; order Lucifugimonadales; family UBA3495; genus Bin87. The sequence goes on along the minus strand of DAOULH010000023.1, from coordinate 1,006 downwards.
ATCTCCCGGGTGACGTCGAAGGGGCCGGACGCGTGCTCGACGCCGTAGAGGGAGTGGTCGTATTCGTAGTCGATCTGGGTGGGCATGGTTTGTGCTCCTGGATGCGTTCACCGGGGGATACGGGCCGGTCAGGCGACGGGGGCGGCGGCGGTTTCCTGGATGTACACGGGGCGGAACTCGCCGGAGATGAGGGCGTCGACCAGCTCGGGCTCGGAGCGGATGTCGGCCTTGAACTCGGTGACGGCGCGGGCGATGTGGCTGGCGAGGTGGGCGTCGCTGCCGGCGGTGCCCAGGTAGCCGGCGCGCTGGCAGAGGTCCTCGGCGCGCTGGTTCTCCTCGGGCTTGCTGCCGGCGTTGACGCGCTCGACGATGGACACGTCCGCGAAGACCTCGCCCTGCTCCATGTACTCGACCAGGCCGATGCCGAAGCGGCCGGGGTGGGCGGGGACGACAAAGCCGCCGTGGTGGCGGGCGGCCTTGATGAGTTCGCGGCCATCCATCTTGACGTCGCCGAAGTCGACGTCTTTCGCCAGGGCGGGGGTGATGTTGTAAACCAGCATGTGGCCGAAGCAGGTGTCCAGCTCGGCGCCCTTGAGGACGAGGACGCCGTACTGGTCGGCGAGCCGGGAGTAGTCGACGTCGAAGTCGAACTTGCGGTGCTCGGTGAGGACGATGCCGTCGATGGTGCAGCCCTTCTTGCGGTGCACCTGGATGAACTTGAGGTACTGCTCAACGGTGGCGCGGGAGTCGTCGGACGCCACGGAGTGGCAATGCAGGTCAAGGTAGGTCAAGGAACAGCCTCCGGCGGCCCGATGCAATGGATGGCCCCTCCAAGACCGCCAACTGGCGATTATAGGGCGGGGGGGATGGGGGATGCAACTGCGGGGTTTCGTGGGTATTCTCAACGTCGGTAGATATTGAGTTTTTCTTCCTGTCGCCGGCAGACCAGGGCCAGGGAGTACACCAGCATCTCCACGCTCTTGGTGTACCCTTTGGTCCGCCGCAT
>DAOULH010000022.1:0-1723 GCA_034420475.1 Dehalococcoidia bacterium | reverse complement strand
GGGAGCCGCGCGGCCAGCGGCACCGGGTGTACGTGATGCTGGACGACGACCCGCCGTGCGCTGCCGAAGCCGCTCAATCGGCGTTGGCGGTGGCCCAGGAGCGGATTCGCGGTCTGGAGGCGCAGGTGGAATTGTTGCAAGGACAGCTTGAGCTGGAGCGAAAGTGTAACGCCGGGCTGGTGGACGAGTTGAAGTCAGCACAGCAACGGAGTGGTTCACGGTGGCGGTTCTGGCAGCGTTAGGGCCGCGGCACCAGTTCAAAACGCCAAAGACCGGCGTCCGATCCGCATTCTGTCCAACCTGTTGGGGCCAGAGCTCCGTGACCAGCACATAAAATGGCTTTCAGAAGCCGCAACTTACTCCAGAATACCAGTTGACGGAGGTGGCCAATGAGTCGCAAGGACGAAAAGGACAACCGCTCCAACCAGATGAACCCAAACAACGACGCCTACTGGACCTCCCGGGGCTATGGCGAACGCCCCGATGATTGGGAGGATCGGTCTACCAACGAAGGGGAACTTCAGGACCGCCCCAAGAACGCTCCCACGACCAAGAGATAGGGTAGAGCGGAAGGGCGTCCGGATCAGGCGGTTTCGTCCGGGCGCTTTCCGCCAGGGTTACAATGAAGGACATGAACCAAGACGACCACGACCTTCTTCCCGGGATCTACAGCGGCGACATCTTGAGAGCCGTGGTACAGGCTCTCGACATCAAGGACGAGGTGCTCAGCAGCCGGACGGCCCGGCGTTTTTTCGCTGGCGATTCTATTGACGAATACAACCGACACCTGATCTTCGAAGCCTTGGGGCAGGCTCTGATCGACTGCGGCGGCGTTTCCGAAACGGTTGACGCTCTGCCGGATGGGGTATCAATGGCATTGGCGGCAGGGATGGGAGTGGGCTTAGTCGGCGAACGCTGGGACCACCTGATGGCCACCATTCAAAGCCGTGCTACGGCGGCGGTCGATGTAGAAGCCGTAGGGCAAGGGTTTCTCCGGTTGGTGGCGGTCGACCTGTCCCTCCGTGTGTTTGCCCTGCACCGGTTGACGGGATTCCCGCTGCCGGATGCCGAGCCTCCGTTGTGGGTCCAAGAGAACGGCGTGGGCCGGATACTGCGGCGTCACCTGTCCCAGGCCGGAATAACCCGTGACCAGTTGGCGCGCCGCATCGGTGCATCCTACACCTCGGTGGACAACTGGCTGGATGGAAAGACCCGGCCCAACCGCGCTTATGTCAGCGCCCTGGCCGGAGAACTGGCAAAGTCGTCGAGCGGATCGACTGCCGAGAGGTTGGAACAGCAACTGCGCCGCCAGTTCACCCTGGCCCATCTGGCGGACCTGCTGGCAGCCCAGGTAGGTCGGGAACCGGTAATTGAGATGACGACTGCGGTGGGGCGTTTCGCACGGATGTTGTCGGAATCGCTGGACTTTACGCTGTCCAAAGAGGAGCACCCCAATCACGTGGAATTGCGCCTGCTGCTCTTCGGCTGCCTCGAAGATTCCGCACCGGTTTTGCTTTGGTGGCTGGGCAAACTGGAATCCGACCCGGAGTGGAAGCGAGACATACTGGCTGCGAGTGAACCCTGGGAACTAGCTTTCGAGCACATAGAGACAATGCACGGTAAGAGATTGGCAGCCGGTTTGGCCCAGGACATCTCGGACGTGGAGGGTGAATACGGCGGTTTGGACCCGGATGTCTACGCCGCCATAAGACAGGAATTTCTG
>DAOULH010000021.1:0-54073 GCA_034420475.1 Dehalococcoidia bacterium | reverse complement strand
TACAATGGCATCCGGCAGGGTAAGCACAGGTCGACCTACAGTGAGATGTGGGGTCAACCCAGCTTACCCGGCCTTTCCTACTTTTCTAGTTTTTGTACAAAGTCCAGCTTACGTCCCGGCCTAAAATGCCCGCGCTCCGGCCGCGGCGTCCATTGACCTGACGCCTCACCTGTGGCACAATTCCTGCTTGATGATAATGATTATAGTTTTTTGCAGTGCATAACTTCTTCATGCTGCGAGGCGCACCCGAGGATGGAGGTGGCCCGTTATGTGGACCGGCGATGATTTACAACGCTTGGTAAGCCGGGAATTGAGCGACTATCGGCTGGTCGTGGTGTCAAATCGGCAGCCGTACGTGTTTACGATGCAGGACGGTGTCCCCCACGGGGTGATGCCCCCGGGCGGGCTGACCGCGGCCATCGATCCGCTGATGCGTGCCTGCGGCGGCACCTGGATCGCCCAGGGCGACGGCGATGATGATCGCGCCGCCATGGACGAGACCGGCCGTATCCACGTGCCTACCGACGCTCCCGCGTACTCCATGCGGCTGCTCAACTTGAGCGACGAGGAGAATCAGGGCTTTTACTATGGTTTCGCCAACGAGGGCCTGTGGCCCTTGTGCCACATCGCCTACACCGAGCCCGTATTCGACGCCGAGCACTACGGCTTCTATCAGTCAGTGAACCGGCGATTCGCGGATCTGGTCCTCGACGAAATCAACGACGAGCCGGCCATTGTCCTGATCCAGGACTATCATCTCGCCCTCCTGCCCCGGTACATCCGCGAGGTCAATCCCGACGCTATCATCGGCCAGTTCTGGCACATCCCCTGGCCCAACCCGGACATCCTCCGCATCTGCCCCTGGCAGGACGAAATCCTCGACGGTATGTTGGGCAACGACCTCCTGGGTTTCCACCTCTCCGGCGATTGCCAGAACTTTCTCAACTGCGTCGACGCCAACCTCGATGCCCACGTCGACTCCGAATACGGACTGATCGACTACCGCGACGAGACCACCCTGGTCCGTCCGTTCCCCATCAGCATTGATTTCGACAGCCTGGACACCGAAGCCCGCTCCGAGGAGGTCGAGGTCGAAATGGCCCGTCTTTCCCGCGAATTGGGCCTGAACCGCGGCCGCATCCTCGGCCTGGGCATCGACCGGCAGGACTACACCAAGGGCATCCCCCACCGCCTCCGCGCCGTCGAGCGCCTGTTTGAAAAATGGCCTCAGTACCGCGGCCAGCTGGTCTTCCTCCAGGCCGGAGCCACCAGCCGCACCAACATCGACTCCTACATGCAGCTCACTATTGACATCGAGGCCACCGTCAACCGCATCAACGAGCGCTTCGGACACGACGGCTGGCAGCCGGTCCTCTATTGGCCCACGTCGTTGCCGTCGTCGACCTTCTCCGCCCTCCGCCGTCTCGCCAGTTTCTGCGCCGAGAGCAGCCTCCACGACGGCATGAACCTGGTGGCCAAGGAGTACGTGGCATCCCGTGTCGATGAGGATGGCGTATTGATCCTCAGCGCCTTTGCCGGCGCCGCCCAGGAGCTCACCGGCTCCCTCATCATCAACCCCTACGCCACCGAGCAGTTCGCCGAAGCCATCCACCAGGCCCTCACCATGAGCCCTGCCGAGCGTCACATCCGTATGCGCCAGATGCGCAACACCGTCCGCGAAAACAACATCTACAAGTGGGCCGGCCGCATCATGATGCACCTCATGCAGGCCAGCACCCCCGACCACTCCCGCCTCTCCGTCGCGACCACGGCATAGCCCCGATCTCCATGCTCGACCTCAACCTCGACGAACTCAAATCCCTGGTCGTCGGGCGGGACCCCATCCTGCTCCTCCTCGATTTCGACGGAACCTTATCCGAAATCGCTCCCCGACCGGAACAGGCCACCCTTTGCCCCGGCAATCATCTGCTCCTCCGCCAACTCGCCCACCGCCCCGAGTTCGTCGTTGGAGTGATTAGCGGACGGTCCCTGCACGACGTCGAGGCGCGGGTCAACGTGCCGGGTCTGGTTTACGCCGGCAACCATGGCCTGGAGATGCGCGGCCTCGGACTCGATTACCGCCATCCCGACGCTGACGCTGCGTCTCGAACCATCAGTGAAGCGTCCCACGATCTGGAACTCCGTCTGGCGGGTGTGCCCGGCGCCTTCGTCGAGAATAAGACCTACACCCTCACTACGCACTTCCGGCAAACTCCCCCTTATTACCATGATCAGGTCGTGTCCGTGTTCGATGACATTACCCACCCGTTGGTCCAGTCCGGCTCTTGCCACGTCACCGAAGCCAAGATGGCTTTGGAGCTCCGCCCGGCAATAGACTGGAACAAGGGCCGCGCCCTGACGTTGATCCGATCTCGGTTGTCCCCAGAGTCGTTCCCTATCTACATGGGTGACGACGCCACCGATGAGGACGCTTTCGGCGCAGTCAGGTGCGCCGGAGGTTTTGGGGTGTACGTGGGCGCGTCCGGCGCCGCTACCTGTGCCACCTGGCGATTGCCCTCTCCCGCAGATGTCTCCGCCGCCCTGGTCGAACTGGTAACGCTGTAAACACCAACCGCGCTCCGCTCTCACGCGCACCAAATTTCGCCGGAACTGTCATTGCGAGCGCAGCGCGACAATCTCGTCTAGGCAACGGGCGCCGCGGGAATGCGACCGCCACCTTTGCCAAGTTTCGCCGGAACTGTCATTGCGAGCGCAGCGCGGCAATCTCGTCAAGGCAGCGGACGCCGCGGGAATGCGACCGCCACCTTTGCCAAGTTTCGCCGGAACTGTCATTGCGAGCGTAGCGCGGCAATCTCGTCAAGGCAACGGACGCCGCGGTAAGCGGTAATGCGACCGCCACCTTTACCAAGTTTCGCCGGAACTGTCATTGCGAGCGTAGCGCGGCAATCTCGTTTAGGCAATCGACACCGCCGCCCTTACGAGCGCAAACACGCGCCCCGCCTCATTCGTTGTGCTATCATTGCCCTGCGCAGCATCGGGCCGCCCGGCGAAAATTGAATGCCCTTCCTGCGCTCCCCGCAGATGATTGAGGCTATCTTTTTCGATTTCTACAACACGCTGGTGCGCTTCTGGCCCCCGTTGCCCCAGATCCAGCATGCTGCCTGTCAGAACCTGGGCATCCGGGTACCCGCCGAGCGGTTGTCCCACGGCTATGCCATCGCCGACCTCTATTTCAACGAGGAAAACCACCGCTGGCCCCTGGGCGAACGTGACCCGGCGTCCCGCGACGAGTTCTTTGCCCGCTATGAGCAGATCATCCTCGAGGAATCCGGGGTGGCCGTGTCCCTCCGTATGGCCAAGCAGATCTGGGACATGGCCATCTCAGTTCCCAAAGAATTTGTGGAGTTCGAGGAGACCCGACCCGTACTCCAGGAGTTGAATGACCGAGGTTACCGGTTGGCCGTCCTCACCAACCTACGTCGTGACATGGAGGAACTCACCCGGCAACTCGGCATTCGCCAGTACCTGGAGTTCTGCATCACCAGCCGCGAGACTGGCGAAAAACCCGCCACCCTTATTTTCGAAGCCGCCCTCCAACGCATGGCTCTGCGCCCGGACCAGGCCATACACGTCGGCGACCAGCCCCGCTCCGATGTGCAGGGCGCCCGCGACGCCGGCCTCCTCCCGGTCCTCATCGACCGCGGCGGGTTCCACGCCAACGTCACCGGCTGCGACCACATCGACAGCCTGGAAGGGCTGTACCCCCTGCTGGACCGATTGGTGTCCTGCTGATTAACGACCTCTCGACGCCGTAACGCCCTCGATCCCGGACTGCTCCACTCTCCGAGGTGATGCCATGACCACCCAGCCGCCGGCTCACAGCCATCCCGACGATCCCAACCCTGTCCACGTGATCGTATGGTATGACTACATTTGACCCTGGTGCTATGTCGGCCTGGAGCGCGTCGACAAGCTTTCTGAAGAGTACGACATCACCGTCGAGGGCCGCGCCTACCTGCTGCGTCCCGACACCCCCCAGGAGGGCCGGGTCCGCGAGTCTCGCCCCGGCGAAAGCGCGGACGAGCTGGCCGATCCCCTCCGTACCTACGCCCGGGAAGCCAACCTCGTGATGCGGCCGCCCAAGCATACTCCCAACAGCCTCTACTCCCTGCAGGCCACCGAATACGCTCAGGAACAGGGCAAGTTCCTCGAGTACCACCACGCCGCCTACGAAGCCTACTGGGATCATGGCGCCGATCTGGGAGACCCCTCGGTCCTGGCTGACATCGGCTCCGGCGTCGGCCTCGACGGCGCGGAACTGCGTCAACGCGTCGAATCCGGGCATTATGCCCAAAAGGTGGTCGACCAGTACCACGAGGCGCTGGGCTACGGCATCCGCGGCATTCCTACCTTCGTGTTCGACAACCTCCTCTTCAGCGGCGCCCAGCCCTACGAGGTCTTCCAGCGCGTGATGGACAAGGCCCTGGAAAACCGCGAGGCTGGTCACGAATAGGACCAACCCAACATGACCGCGCCAGTCATATCCGCCCCGCCGACGATCTCCGCTCCGGCTCGTCGCCGCTTCACCGTGGCCGAATACTACGCCATGGCCGACGCCGGCATCCTGTCGGAAAACGACCGCGTTGAACTGCTGGACGGAGACCTCATCGTAATGCCACCTATCGGAGATTGGCACGCTGCCAGTGTTGACCTGTTCACTAACATACTCCCTCCCCGCCTACAAGGAAGAGCTATCGTCCGCGTCCAGAACCCAACCCGGCTGGACAACAATAGCGAGCCGCAGCCCGATGTGATGCTCTTGCGGTGGCGCGATGACTTCTACCGGAACGGCCACCCGGGTCCCGCCGACGTGCTGCTGCTGATTGAGGTTGCCGACAGCAGCGTTGAGTTTGACCGCACCGTCAAGCTGGCCGCCTACGCCCGCGCCGGCATCCCCGAGGTGTGGATCGCCGCCCGCCCGGAACGCCGCGTTGAAGCCTACACCGAACCCGCCGGAAACGAGTACGCCACCGTGCGCTGCTTCGGCCTCGGCGAAACCGTCGCGCCCCAAGCCTTCCCCGACATCGCTCTGGCGGTTGAGCGGATCATCGGAGACTGAGCCGCTTTCACCATGACCACAACCACCGCCGCATCCGCCCCGCCGACGATCTCCGCTCCGGCTCGCCGCCGCTTCACCGTGGCCGAATACTACGCCATGGCCGACGCCGGCATCCTGTCGGAAAACGACCGCGTCGAATTGCTGGACGGAGACGTCATCGTAATGCCACCCATCGGAAATTGGCACGCCTTCAGCGTGAACAGCATCGTCGCAGTATTCCCATCTACTTTGCTGGAGGGTCGGGCTGTTTTGAGCGTCCAGAACCCGGTGCGATTGGATAATTACAACGAGCCGCAACCGGATGCGATGCTCCTGCAATGGCGCGATGACTTCTACCGGAACGGCCACCCGGCTCCCGCCGACGTGCTGCTGCTGATTGAGGTTGCCGACAGCAGCGTTGAGTTTGACCGCACCGTCAAACTGGCCGCCTACGCCCGCGCCGGCATCCCGGAAGTGTGGATCGCCGCCCGCCCGGAACGCCGCGTTGAAGCTTACACCGAACCCGCCGGAAACGAGTACGCCACCGTGCGCTGCTTCGGCCTCGGCGAAACCGTCGCTCCCCAAGCCTTCCCCGACATCGCTCTGGCGGTTGAGCGGATCATCGGAGACTGAGCCGCTTTCGCCATGACCACAACCACTGCTGCATCCGCCCCGCCGACGATCTCCGCTCCGGCTCGTCGCCGCTTCACCGTGGCCGAGTACTACGCCATGGCCGACGCCGGCATCCTGTCGGAAAACGACCGCGTTGAACTGCTGGACGGAGACCTCATCGTAATGCCACCCATCGGAGACTGGCACGCCGCCAGCGTCAAACTGTTCAACAATACGATGGTTCCTGCACTGCGAGGCCGCGCCATGATTGCAGTACAGGACCCCGTGCGGCTTGACGACGACAGCGAGCCGCAGCCGGACGTAATGCTCCTTCAATGGCGCGATGACTTCTACCGCAACGGACACCCGGCTCCCGCCGACGTGCTGCTGCTGATTGAGGTTGCCGACAGCAGCGTTGAGTTTGACCGCACTGTCAAGCTGGCAGCCTACGCTCGCGCCGGCATCCCGGAGGTGTGGATTGTCGCCCGCGCCGAACGCCGCATTGAAGCCTACGCCGAACCCGCCGGAAACGAGTACGCCACCGTGCGTTGCTTCGGCCCCGGCGAAACCGTCGCGCCCCAAGCCTTCCCCGACATCACCCTGGAAGTCAACCGGGTGATCGGAGAGTAGCGCTGCTCTTTTCCACATTGCCCGCCAGCCGTCGCCTGTGCTAAACTCGCGCCGTTCCAATCGGCATTTGTAACGGATTTCACAAATGGATGACGCCACCCTCCAGCTGATTGATCGGGCGGTCAACGACCAACCGCAAAGCACGGTCACCGTTCTTTCGTCCCTGCTGGCGGTGGAAGACGCCATCGGTTATATCCCCACCGAGGCCGTCGAAGCTGTCGCTGCTCGGATGGACGCTACCGTCAACGACGTTTGGGCGGTAGCCACCTTCTATCCGAATTTCCGGTTTGATCCTCCCACTGATCTCCGTGTCGAGGTCTGCTGGGGTCCATCCTGCCATGTAATGGGCGCAACCGCCGTGATTGCGGCCGCGCAGGAAGCCCTGGGGTTGTCCGACGAGGGCGACACCGCCGACGGTAAAGCCACACTGCGCTACAACACCTGTCTGGGCGCCTGCGCCCACGCCCCGGTGATGGCAATCAACCACCACTTGGCCGGCCGCATCACACCCGATAGCGCCCGCTCGAGAATCGCCTCAGCCCTGGCTTCCGCCCCGGCGCACTGATCTGCAACTGGCCCGTGACTGCACCGTCGGAATCCCCGTTTGCCGCCATCCTGGCCGCGGCCCGCCGCCGCTGGGAAGGCCTGACTGCTGGCGACCGCCCCTGGATTCGCGTCGGCACCGGTTTGGCCGGAGAGGCCGCCGGCGGCTTCGAAGTCGTCGCCGCTGTCAAGGCCGCCCTGGAGCAACAACAGGTCGCGGCCAACGTGTCGGAGGTCGGCACCCTCGGCCTCTGTTTCGCCGAGCCGTTGCTCGACGTCCAGGTGCCCAACGGCCCCCGAGTGTTCTATGGTCAGGTGACACCCGAACTGACCGAGCGCATCGTCCGTCAGCATGTAGCCGGCGGCGACCCGTTGGCGGAGCATGCCGTCGGCTACCTTGGGGAGCCAGGCCAGGCTCCTGCGGGCATCTCGAACCTCCAGGAGCATCCGATGATGGCCTTGCAGCAGCGCATCGCACTGCGCAACGCCGGCAACATCGATCCGTCCGACCTCTACCAATACATCGCCAACGGCGGCTACTCGGCCCTGAACAAGGCCCTCACCGAAATGTCTCCGGAAGATACCCTCGGCGAGGTTCGGACCTCCGGTCTTCGCGGTCGTGGCGGCGCGGCTTTCCCGGCCGGCATCAAATGGGGATTTTTGGCCGGCAATCCTGATCCCAATAAGTACATCCTGTGCAACTGCGAAGAGGGCGATCCGGGTGCCTTCAACGATCGCGGCATTCTGGAGAGCGATCCCGCCACTGTGGTCGAAGGGATTACCATCGCGGGATACGCCTGCAATGCCAACCGCGGCTACATCTTCATCCGCCACGGTCATAATCAGCCCATCGACCGCACCCGCGCTGTTATCCGGCAAGCCTACGATCTCGGACTCCTGGGCCAGAACATCCTGGGCACAGATTTCTCCTTCGATGTCGAGGTCGCATTGACGGGCGACTCCTACGTTTCCGGCGAGGAAACCGCGTTGATGGAAGCCATCGAAGGCAAGCGGTCCATGCCCCGCTACCGTCCTCCCTTCCCCGCCCAGGTGGGAGTTTTCGGCAAACCGTCAAACATCAACAACGTGAAGACCCTGGCCTACGTGCCCGAGATCGTGGCGCGCGGCGGCCAATGGTTCGCAGGTATCGGAACCCAACCCGACCCCGACAACAGGATCAACGGCAGCAGCGGCACCGCCATCCTCTGCCTGTCCGGCGATATCACCTACACCGGCTTGATCGAGGTCCCGTTGGGCATGACCCTGCGCCAGGTGCTCTTCGATATGGCCGGGGGCGTTCCCAACGGCAAGTCCATGAAACTGCTCCAAACCGGCGGGCCGTTGGGTGGTGTCCTCTCCGCCAGCGACGCCAATCTGGACCTTGTCCTGGACTTCGATGTCTTCCGCGCCGCCGGCGCCATCCTGGGATCGGGTGGCATCATCGTCGCCGACGAGGATACTTGCGTGGTGGACCTGACCCGCAACCTCATAGCCTTTTGCCAGTACGAGTCGTGCGGAAAGTGCTTCCCCTGCCGCATGGGCATGAGCCACCTCCTCGAGGTTCTTGAGCGCATCAGCAACCTGGAAGGAACCGGGGAAGACTTGGCGCTCATGCGCAACATCGGCGAAAACATGCAGGCCGGTTCGCTGTGCGGACACGGGCAACTCGGGTTCAACCCGGTCTCCTCCGCCCTCCGGTACTTCGGGCACGAATTTGACGCTCACATCCTCGAAAAGCGACACACCGGCGATTGCCCTGACCAAATGTTCTCGCCCCGCCTTACCCGCCGCTGATCGGTCGCCGCCGCTGCGTTTTTGAATTAGGAATCGCCATGCCTGACGATATCACCATCTCCATAGACGGTGTGGAAATCAAGACCCAACCGGGGAAGATGGTCCTCGAAGCCGCCATCGACGCCGGCGTCTACGTTCCCTATCTCTGCTACCACTCGGGCATGAAACCCTATGCCGCTTGCCGCATGTGTGTGGTCGTCGCAGAGAACGAACGGGGTCGCGTTCCGGGGTTCCCGGCCGCTTGTACCCTGGCAGCCACCGACGGCATGACTGTGTGGAGCGAGACTCCCGACGTGATTGAGCTTCGCCGCTCCGTCATGCAAATGCTCATCGCCGAGCACCCTAACGGCTGCCTCACTTGCCACCGTGTGGATATCTGCGGGCCCTCCGACGTCTGTCTGCGTCACGTCTCGGTGAACGACCGTTGCATCACGTGCCCCAAAAACGAGCGTTGCGAGTTCAAGGATACCGTTCGATATCTGGGCATGGAGCTCGAATCTCCCATGTCCTACGTGTACCGCGACATCCCTCTCGAGGTCAGCGATCCCTTCTACGACCGCGACTACAATCTATGTATCACCTGCGGCCGCTGTGTCCGCGCGTGCGAAGAAATGCGCGGCGATAACGCCATCTGTTTCACCGAGCGCTCCGGCAAAGCGTTGGTCGGCACGTCCTTCGGGACCTCCCTGCTGGAATCCGGATGCGAGTTCTGCGGCGCCTGCATCGATGTCTGCCCCGTCGGCGCTCTGACCGAGCGCGAAGGCAAATGGGAAAAGCCCGCCCGTGTGGAACGCACCATCTGCACCCACTGCCCGGTAGGTTGCCAGATGAACCTCGAAATCAACGAGCAGGGCCGCGTGATCCGCACCGTCCCCGAGCTCAACTCCCCGGCCAACCGCGGCCAGGCGTGCTACAAAGGCAAGTTCGGCCTCGGCCACCTGACCAGCGGTCAGCGCCTGCGCCGGCCCATGATCCGTCGCAATGGTCGCCTGGAAAATGCTACTTGGGATGAGGCTTTGGATCTGGTTGCCGAGCGTCTGCGCGCCCACCAGGCGGGCGAAGGGTTCGGTTTGATCACCGCCCCCGACAGCACCAACGAGGAATTGTACCTGGCCCAGAAATTTGCTCGGATCGGAATGAACACCAACAACGTCGATCATTCCGGCAACACGCAGCCCGCGCTCACCGGCGCTTTGGAAGATGTTCTCGGCTATCCCGGTGCTACCAATTCAATCTGGGACCTCGAGAAAGCCGGCTGCATCCTGGTTTTCAATACCAACCTGACCGAAAGCCACAACGTGGTGGGCGTACCGGTCAAGCGCGCCGCCGGCAACGGCACCCCTCTCATAGTAATCGACACTCGGGAAGTGGAGCTTACTCGCTACGCCGATTTGTGGCTCCGCCCGGTGCCGGGGACCGAGTTGCTGCTCCTCGGCGCGGTCCTGAAGCAGGTTCTACAGGAAGACCTAATTGACGCCGAATGGCTCGCTGAACACGCGGACAGCTATGACACACTGGTTTACGAACTGGAACGGTTGAGCGATGACGCCGTTGCCGCAACCGGGGTTCCCCTCGACGACATCGCCCGCGCCGCCAGGATGTATGGCGAGGCAGATACCGGCGCCATAGTCTATGGGCTGGACAACCTGTCTGCCAGCATCAGCCGTGAATGCGTGGTTGCTTTGGCGGATCTGGCGTTGCTTACCCGCAACGTCGACCGGCCCGCCGGCGGAATATTCCCAATGCGTCAGGGGGCAAACGGACAGGGCGCAATCGATGTTGGATGCCTGCCCGACCGTCTCCCGGGAGGCGCTCCCACCTTCGACGACGCACACCGTGCCCATGTGGAGGAAGCCTGGGCAGCGCGGCTGCCGGCGTCCACCGGCATGAACGCCGCATCCATGCTCGAGGCTGCGGGCGGGGCCATCACTTCAATGCTGCTCGTTGGAGACAGCCCGAACTATTCAAACGGCCTCCTTGTCAGCGATGTGGCCGTATTCGAACGGTTGGAATTTCTGGCAGTAGCCGACACTTTCCTTTCGCCGGTCGCCCAGGTTGCCGATGTGGTCCTGCCCCGCGCGACTTTCGCAGAAAAGGATGGCACGTTCACCAACTTGGAACGGCGCGTCCAGCGCGTGAGGCCCGCGATTACCGTGCGCAACAACGATGCCATGCCGGAAGGGTGGATTTTCGCGGAGTTGGCCAGTCGATTGGACGTAGCCGGCTTGGACTACGATGAACCCGCCCGGGTCATGGATGAAATTGCATCCATCGCTCCGAACTACCGGGGGATCAGCTATCAGCGATTGGCCCAGGAAACGGCCTTGATAATGCAGACCGGGATGGAATCTCCCCGGCCCACCCAGTTGCTGTACACGACCCGCGAAGAGCGCGGAATTCAATGGCCCTGCCCTACGCCTGCCAGTCCTTCCTCACCGGTGCTGTACGCCAACGGGTTCCCCAACGGACGCGCCGAACCGGGAGCGCCCCGGTTTCGTGCGATTCCGGCGCCCACCGAAACTGATCTTCCCGCCACTCTCGCCCCCGGTCGCGTCCTCCTCCAGAGCGACAGGGAAATCACGGTCGAACCGGGCGAGTTGAATCGCATCGTGCGTGACGAGCGTGTGCACATCAATCCGGCTGACGCTGCCTCTTGGGGCATCTCCGATGATGCGCCCGTGGCTGTCGTGACGGCCGGCAACCGTACCACCGGGATTGCCCGCCTCGACCCGACCGTTCCTCCGGGGGTCGTGTCGATCACCGCCTTGTTTGGACAGTTGGCGGTGGAATTGCAGGCATCGGAGGATCTCAACCCCATGGCCCGTGTGCCCGGTTTGCATCTTGAGGCATGTCGCGTCGAGTTGGCGCGCTGATGTCGCCAACCATGTCGGTATGACCCTTTGCACGGAATATACTTACTCGGTTGAGGTTCGCTTGTGTTAACTCCGAATGCGTTACACGATAAGCAAACCTCGATCAAATCTACCAACTGGAGCCAGAATGACCACGTCGCCATCCACCACCGTGATCCGTGACCGCACCACCAACCTGCCGCGTGCCAGGCTGGTGGAACGTGTTGATTACACGGACGACCTCATGGTCATCAAGATGGAGCCCCAGGGTTTTGATTTCAAATTCAAGCCCGGCCAGTACTGCACCCTGGGCTTGGATGGCATCGAACGGGCGTATTCAATCGTCTCCGCTCCTCACGAGCCCCTGTTGGAAATCTTCGTCGAGCTGGTCCCTGAAGGTGAACTCACGCCGCGTATGTGGCGCATGGAAATTGGCGACACCATGTCGATCCGGCCCCGGCCCAAGGGCATCTTCTTGATGGACCCTTCGGCCACCCAGCACCTGATGCTGGGCACGGTCACGGGGATTGCGCCCTTCGTCAGCATGGTCCGGGATCACCTCCACTACGATCGCGACGGACACCACTTCTACGTGATCGAAGGGGCCTCTTATCGCGACGAGTTCGTCTACGATGTCGAACTGGCACGGTTGGCTGCCGCACATCCCGACGCCGTGACCTTCGTCCCCGCGATCAGCCGGCCCACCGAAGAACGCAACGCCGGATGGGAAGGCGCAACCGGTCGTCTCAACAACATCGTTGCCGACCTGCTCGAGGAGTTCGCCTTGGACCGTTCCCAGACTCTGATCTACGCTTGCGGGCATCCCGGCATGATCGAAGCCAGCCGGGAGATCGTAACCGCCGACGGCTGGCGCTGGACCGAAGAGAGATTCTGGAAAGAGTAACGCCTGCTCGCAGCCGAAGTTCTGCACCGGGGTGGGCCGAGGCTCGCCCCGCATTCATACCGTCGTACCGGGTTCGCCGGCGACCAGGAAGGATTTCCATGACCACCATCGCCGAGTACGTATCCAATTACTCAGCCAATCTGCACTTTGGCGACATCCCGTCCGATACCGTTCATCTTCTCAAACGGATGATCATTGACACCGTGGGATGCGCCATCGGCGGTTACACCTCAGAACCGAGCAAAATCGCCCGGGACCTGGCCGCAGAGGTCACCGGGCATCGCCGGCCGGTAACCATCATCGGCAGCGGCCTGACCAGCAGCCCCGAGCTCGCGACTTTCGCCAACGGGGTGATGATTCGCTACCTGGATTTCAACGACGGCTACACCACGCAGGAATCCGGGCATCCCAGCGATAGCATCGCTGCCACTCTCGCCGGCGCCGAAATGGCCAGCGCGGGCGGTCGTCGCCTGATCACCGCCACGGCAGTCGCCTACGAGGCTTTCTGCCGCTTCGGTGACGCCGGCAGCATCCGAGCCCTCGGCTTTGATCACGTGACCAACGGCGCCATTGCCAGCTCCGTTGGGACGGCCCGTGCCATGGGACTGTCTGCGGCGCAAACTGAGCAGGCATTGAACTTGGGGATCACGCCGAACCTGGCCCTGGGGCAAACCCGGGTAGGCGAACTCTCCCACTGGAAGGGATGCGCCTATGCCAACGCCAGCCGCAATGCAGTGTTCGCCGCTCTGCTGGCCGAGCGTGGCCTGACCGGACCATCCCCGGTGTTCGAGGGAGAGCTGGGGTTCTTCTCCGCGGTGACCAAAGAACCGTACCAACTGGAACCCTTTGGCGGGGACCGGGGTCAACCGTTCAAGGTCCACGAGTGCAACATCAAGCAGTTTGCCCTGGGCCTTTACTCCCAAACGGTCGTTGAGGCGGCGTTGGACGCTCGCCGCCAGGTGCCGGACTTCAATGTCGGCGACGTTGAGGACGTACACATCCGCACCCTGCAGAAAGCCATCGACATCATGGCCGGCGACGAGGAGAAATATCATCCCAAAACCCGTGAGTCAGCCGACCACAGCATGCCCTACGCTACGGCAATCGCATTGACCCACAACACCCTCAACGAAAGCCACTTCTCCGACGAACATATCAACGACCCCGGCATCGCCGCCTTGATCAGTCGCACCCGCATCGAGGCATCAGAGGAAGCTAACCGGCGCGTACCGGAGGCCATGCTCTGCAATTTCGACCTGCGGATGAAAAACGGACAGACCTACAGCTCGGAGGTTGCCCATTTCCGGGGGCATCATCTCAACCCCATGACCGACGCCGAGGTCGAAGGTAAATTCCGAGGACTGTGCGAAAGCCTGCTTTCACCCGATCAAACGGAAGAATTGCTGGCCCGCTTGTGGCATCTTGAAGACGAAACCGACATTGGTGATCTGCTACGTCTTACCCGGATCTGAAAATCAACAAACACGATGGGGCTGTCCAACGACAGCCCCATCGAATTGCGGCCATGGCTCACGCGCTTATGCGCCTATCCTCGTGCCGTCCGGGTAGGTGTACCCGCTGCGGTCGTTGTATCCGCCAGAGACCGGGAAAATCTGGCGGTACAGCCCGCGCGCCCGCTGCTTGACGACGCCGTTGGCCGCCGCTTTCGTCGGTGTGGGCTTGGCGTTCTGGTCCTTGTAAAACTGTGACTGCAACGGGCTGTCGTTTTCCATTTCCCAGATGCACAAATATCGCAGCACTCCGTTCGCCTGGTCATCCTCCGGGTCCAGCATGAACCTCCGGGCACTGACGTAGCCGGGGATGGACATGCGCTCCGGCAGGTGCTCATCGTTGTACCATTTGTTGAACACTTCGTCGTCGGCCTCGTCTACTTCCATCATGACGACGAGTACCGTCGTTCCGACTTCCTGGTTTGCTCTCAAGCCGTTGCTGCTGGTCATGGTACTTCCTCCATCCGCTGAGACCGGTCGAATTGGAAATTGAACTCTGGGAGATCCGCTACAGTCTTCGATAAATTTGAACCCGGTGCCGATAGCAGTCGGCCACGAACACCAACCCGTCCTCGCTCAGCGTGACCGCCGTGGGCCGATAGAAACGGCGCTTCAACTCAATGTTCTGCGTCGCTTTATTCAGCTTCTCCTCGATGTCCGGATTGGCGTCGAGGAAAGTCCGCGCCCACTTGGATGTTCCGGAGTGACCGATCAGGGTATCAATCACTTTGCCGTCCGCGTCCAGCACCTGCACCCGGTCGTTCCACCAATCGCACACGTAGATGCGACCTCTGCAAACGGCCAGTCCGTTGGGCCGTGCGAACCCGTCGCCGCCGTTCTTGCCGTCATACGCCGCCAGAAATCCGCCATCGGCCTCGAACTTCTGGATTCGGTCGTTGCGCCAGTCGGACACGTACACCGTCCCATCGGAATCCACCGCAACACCCCAGGGCATGTTGAACTGACCCGGCTCGGTACCGTAGGTTCCCCAAGTGGTCAGCGGGCTGCCGTCCGCCATGAAGCGCTGAATGCGATGGTTCAGCGAGTCGGCGACCACCAGCGTGCCATCCGGCGCGAAGGCCATGCCGGAGGGCCGGTTCATTTGGCCAAAGTTGCTACCGAATTCGCCCCAGTGACCCAGGAACTCTCCTTCGGGTGCAAACCTTGAGATCCGATGGGTGTTTTCGTCCGCCAGGTACAGGTTGCCGTCCGGCCCGAAGGCAATCGCCGTCACCCAGATGAACTGCCCCGGCGTCTCACCCCAGCCGCAGAACTCTCCGACATAGTCCCCTTCAAACGTGCACCGGGTCACCCGTACCGCTTCGGGTTGGTTGGGGTTGGCGCGGCTGGCCACGTGCAACAATCCGTCTGGTCCCAGCGCCACCGATACGGGTCCGCTGAATCCGGGCCCACCGGCGGACAGCAGGCCAATCACATCATGGTACCGGTACAGACCGGCAACGGATACTGGATGTTCAACGACTGTGGTCATCCCATTTCCTAACTTAGCTCGATGGTGACTGCGGGCAACCCGCATTCCAGCTTGCCAATGGTTTCGAGGCACCGATCATTGGCCGGCGGCATCACCGGACCCGATAGGGCATCCCGTCGCAACCGCTCCAATGGCGAGGACTTGAGCAGCCCACCGCCCCCGGCTAATCGCATGGCCGCGTCCGTTACCCAAGCCCCTGCTTCGGCGCAATATTGTTTGGCTCGATTTACCGCCAGCATGGCTCCGGTCGGGTCTTCACCCCGATCGGTCAACGCGGCGTCCACCAGCAGGAGCCGTCCCGACTGGATGGACAAGCCCATCTGCCCAACCGTTTGCTGGGTCGCCGGGTGATCGATCATCAAGTCACCACCGGGTGTCCAGGTTCGAGCGATGACGTACTCCCGAATGTAGTTGTACGCCGCCTCCGCTATTCCCAGGTACACCGCGGCGTATCCCAATGAAAAACTCCCCCAATCAGCGCTGAGCAATCGACCGGGCGGCCCGAATACAGCGTCGTGGGGCGCCACGGTGTCAAAGTTGACCGTGTGGCTGGCCGTAGCGCGCATGCCCACGGCATCCCATTCGCCGGTGACCCGAACCCCGCTCATATCGCTCCGTATCATCGCCGACAGGATATTGTCGGCGCCGCCACCGCTTCCTTCCACCACGCCGGAAACGAAGAAATAGTCCGCAGCGTCAGCCAGCGAGCAAAAATGCTTGATACCGGAAACACGGTAACCACCGTCATCCTGGGGCGTGAAAGTGGTGGACAGTACGAACCGCTCTCTGGCGGATACTCCGGGCTCGCTGGTTATAGACGCGAACAACTTGCCCGCCTCCACCACCTCGGCAAAGTACCGGCGCCGCTGTTCCGGGGTACCCAACCCGGCCACAAACGAGCCAAGCACATTGGTGTGCATGGTCAGGGTCAGCGCCGTCGAAGGACAGCCGCGAGCCACCGCAAGGATGCACATCGCGAAAGTCAGCGGGTCAACGCCGCTGCCACCGTATGCGGTGGGCACTCGCAGCGCGAGTAATCCGGCTTCCTTCAGGTCGGCATAATTTTCGATTGGAAACTCCGCCGCGGCATCGTAATGTGCCGCACGCGAAGCAAAATGTTCCCGCGCTAGTTCGTCAGCCACGCCAACCAGGGCCAATTGAGCCTCGGACATGCAGCGTCTGGCCGCTTTGGGTACCGTTTCCGATCTGATACTCAAGGAAGTTTATTCCCCGTGCGGTGAATTCCCGTGCCGTCCGACCCTCGGGTCTGCGGATACTCTGTCCAGTAGCGCCGCCCGCAACGTCTCGGTAAAGCTGGCTACGCGAACTGGTACTCGCGCGTCGATCCGATCATTCGCAGCGCGTTCAGGATAACGGCTTCGACGCCGGCGCCCTCATTTATCGCAGCCTTAGCCTGGGCAACCAGAGCGTTCCGGTTGTCTTCCCGAAGCATGACATTACCCAGCAATTCCAGGCACCCGTCTACGATCTCTGGCGCGTCTGGATTGCGGTCCGCGAGCGTCTCCACGATGGCGCGCACGCCGGGGTGGCTCGCGTCTCCCAAATTGTCGGCCACGAAGTTGATGCGCTCCACCATGCTGCCGCTGTCGATCCATTCCCGGCCGGTATGCCAACCTTCTACCGACGGCGGATTCAGCAGGTCCTGGTTCATGTAGCGGCACTCCAGAGCCGTGTCCGTGAAACCGACCCTGGGGAATTTGAAATCTCCCACGAGGTGCAGCGTGCCAACCACCACTTCGGCCGGGCTTTTGACCCTGGCGAAGCGCGCGCTTTCCGACTTGAAAAACTCGGAGGTGAACATCACGCGCAGCATGGAGCGAATGTCGTAGCCGGAGCGGAAATATTCGGACTCCAGTGCTGCGATGGCGTCAGGATCCGGCGGCGGCGTATTCTGCCACGCCGGCACTTGCACGTCGTCGGCTACGAAGAAGTTGTAGAGATGCCGACTGATGAATCTCGCCGTCGAAGGCTGGCGGCAGATGATTTCAATGATGTCGTCGCCGCCAAAGTTGCCCGTTTCTCCCAGGAACGTTTTCGTCCCGGCGTCGTGGTCTTCCTGATCGTAACGGAACAGCCACGGAGTCTTTCCGTACGGGATGCTCGCCACGTTATCGTCGTCAATCGTCCACCCGGTGAAGGCTCGCGCGGCCTCCTGCACATCGTCTTCCGTGTAGTTGGGTTGGCCATCCATCCCCACGCCCATGGAGAACAGCTCCAGCAGTTCCCGCCCCCAGTTCTCGTTGATTGCGTCTCTGTGATTGAAATTGTTGTCCAGCCAAAAAATCATGGCCGGGTCTCGGGCCAACTGGCGCAACAAATCCTGGAAGCTGCCCAGACCGAATTGCCGAAACATATCGATCTGATTGAGCATCGTTTTCTCGTGCAGCACTTTGGCCAAGCCGGTGGCGAACACGCCGTGCCAGAACAGCGCGATCTTTTCCTGGAGGGGTCTCGCGCCGGCGTTGCAGTTCATGCGGTAAACCGTTTCGGTCAGCGCGCCCTCGATGTTGCGGCTTTCCTTCCAATCGATGTAGTACCGCTCGATGATGTCTTCTTCCAACGTCGGTCGGTCCTCCGGATGCAACAGCCACTCAACCGTTTCCGCATAGCCCCACGCGCAATAGGTATCAAGTTCCGACGGGGTGGCGCCGAACCCGGCCCGGCGCAGTAGGTGGGCCATCAAGGCGCGTTGGGAGTCCATGTGCATACCTTCACCCGGAAGATCCGACATCTAACGTATGCCTACGTCCCGTATATGGCAGGTCGGCTAAACACCCGTTAGGTCTGATTTGGAGAATCACTGGTCATCATATCATAGCGGTCGGTGCTGACTGATGGCGCATCGGTGGGCGCGAAGCGTTCTTTGCGCTGACCGGCCTCAGTCGTATTGACAACCATTCCGGGCGGGCGCACCATATCCCGACTTGCGTCGTGCGATGCCGTGTCCGACCCGCCATCGTGTTCGCGGATCATCTATCCATAACCAAGCGAGAGCCCGATCATTCCGTCGCTGAGACTTCCGCGTCTGCATACTCTGGATGCCTGGCTGGCCTACCGGGATTTCCGGCTGCTGTGGCTGGCGAATTTTTGCGGCTTCACAGCGCAATGGCTGCAACTGTTGAGCATCGGGTGGCTGGTCAAGGATCTGTCCGCGGGCACAGGAATTGGGGGCCTGTTGGTGCTGTCGGTCAGCGCGATCAACACGTTACCCGGCCTCTTGGTGAACCCTATAACCGGAGTGCTGGGCGACCGGCTCGACCGCCGCAAGCTGGCGATTACGATGCAATCCGCCAGCGGTGTGCTGGCTTTGGGTTTTGCGTTCCTGGTCGCCGCCGACCACGTGCAGCCCTGGCACGCTTACGCCTACGTTCTGATTTCCGGTTCCTTCCTAGCCATCACCCAGCCCATGCAACAGGTGTTGATTTCCAATACCGTACCCCGGGAAGCGTTGGTCAACGCCTACGCCATCAATACTCTCACCGTGACCGGAACTCGCGTGTTCGGCCCCTTCGTCGGCGGAATCCTCATATTCACGCTGGGGTATTTTTGGAATTTCGCGCTGGAAGCGGTGCTGTACCTGGGTGTGGTGCTGATGCTCCTGCCCATGCGGACGCCTTACACCGGGGCAGAACCGGCAGGGGAACAGCGACGCTTCACGCCATTCGGAGACATCAAGGACGGCCTGCTCCACCTCTGGCGGAACCAGCGCGAAGTCCTGGAGATAGCAGTCCTGTCGATCGTTCCGAACACCATCCTCCACCCGGTGTGGTTCCTGCTGCCCCTCTTTACCGTGGAGGTTTTGCAGTCGGACGTCAACATGGGCGGTTACCTGCTGGCGATCACCGGAGTGGGTGGCCTGATCTCCACGCTGACCATCGCCACCTGGGGCCTCCCCTTCCGGCGCGGTTACATACTCTTTGGAGCCGCGGCGCTTTCGTCGATCGCCACCATACTGTTCGCGTTCTCTGCGTGGACGTGGGCCGCATTTGCCGTCCTGGGCGCCATGTCGTTTTTCCAGGCCTACTTCCGAACCACCCAGGGAACCCTGGTTTTGACCATTGTCCCCGACCGGTTCCGCGCCCGCACTATGGCCCTGCTGGCCTACGAGCGGTCTTTCCTGATCGGAGTGAGCGTGCTAGTGGGCATTTTCGCTGACTTCACCTCGGCATCGATGGCGATCCTGGCGCTTGGCTGCCTGGGGCTGTCGGTAACGCTGGGGTGTTTCGCCACGCTCCGGCGAGTGCGGGCGCTGCGTTAAGAGGGACGCCGTTTGCGAGCCGCGCGGCTGCCACGCCTGCACACGCTGGACGCCTGGTTGGCGTACCGGGACTTCCGGTATCTGTGGTTCGGCAATTTCTTTGCCAACAACGCCCAGTGGCTGCAACTGCTGAGCGTGGGCTGGCTGGTGCGGGAGTTGTCCGAAGGGTCAAACGTCGCCGGCCTGCTGGTGGTGACGGTGGGCGGGATCAACACCTTGCCCGGCTTGGTGGTTGGACCTTGGGGCGGTGTGCTGAGCGACCGGTTCGACCGGCGCAAGCTGGTGATGGCGCTCCAGACTGCGATGGCGGTTCTGGCCTTTGCTTTCGCGCTGTTAATCCTGTCTGGAAAGGTGCAGATTTGGCATGCCTACCTGTACGTGATACTCGCGGGTTGCTGCCACTCCACGGTGCAGCCCATGCGACAGGCGTTGATCGCGGGTACCGTGCCCCGGGAGATGCTGGGGAACGCGCTGGCCACCAACGTGTTGACGATTACCGGCACCCGCATCGTTGGCCCGTTTGTCGGGGGCATCCTGATTTTCACCTTGGGGTTCTTCTGGAACTTCACCATCGAAGCCTGCCTCTACCTGGTAAACGTTGCGCTGATCTTCCGGGTCCGCACTCCCTACCATACGCCGGGGAATGCCCGTCAACGGGGTTCTGCGATGTCCAACATGATCGAAGGATTGCGTTACGTCTGGAGCGGGGAACGAGCCTTCTTCCAACTGATGGTCTTGTCGATCATCCCCAACATCATCCTGCACCCGTCGTGGTTTCTGTTTCCCGTGTTCACCACCGAGGTCTTGCATCGAGACGCTGACGTGGGCGGCTATCTGCTGGCAGTGACGGGAGTCGGGGGCCTGCTGGCGGCGCTCATCATGGCGACCTTCGGGTTCATTTTCCCCAAGGGAAAAGTGGTGCTGGGAGCAGCGGTCGCCAGTTCGGCCACGCTGCTGGTCTTCGCGTTTTCCAAGTGGATGGCGCTGGCATTTCTGTTCATCGCGGCGATGGCGTTCAGCCAGGCGGTGTTCCGGACTGCTCGCGGCACACTCATCCAGACCCTGGCGCCGGACAGCCTCCGTGGACGCATGACCAGCTTGCAGAGTTTCGATCGCGGATTCCTGATTGTGGCCAGTCTGGGCGTCGGCATATTGTCGGACGTCACGTCTCCATCCACGGCCATGGCGATAATCGCCGTGCTGGGTCTGGGCGCATCGGGGATCTGCTGGGCGTTTCTCGGTCGCGTGCGTGGCTTGGACTAATATCAGTTTCCTTGATGGTCAGACCGCCCCAACTTTCCAAAAGGAGTATGATAGCTACCCTATCCGTCGCTACGACCCGCACTAGGCGGTTACCAATTTGATCCAACGCATCACGTCCGGCCAGTCCTACAAGTGGTGCGCTTTCTGGACCATCGCCGCCGGCACGTTTTTTTCGGTGGTGGACCACGGCAGCGTGCTGGTTGCGCTGCCCGGCATCGAGTCCCATTTCGACGCTTCGCTGGAATCGGTCCAGTGGGTGGTGGTCGCATACGCGCTGGTAATCAGCGTTCTGCTGCTGCCCATGGGGCGACTTGGCGACGTCGTGGGACGACGCCGGGTCTACCTGACCGGTACAGCCATTTTCGTGCTGGCCTCGTTGGGCGCGGCGCTTTCTACCAGCCTCGAGATGCTGGTTGTGATGCGCGTATTGAAGGGAGTTGGCGCCGGCATGGTCCAGGGCTGCGGCATGGGGATGATGATCGCGGCATTTCCCGACTCGGAGCGCGGCAAAGCCCTGGGCACTCACCTCAGCGTCGTAGGAATGGGAGCGATCGCCGGGCCGGCCGTGGGAGGGTTCCTCGTAGCGTGGCTCGGATGGCAATCGGTGTTTTTCATCAACGTCCCGGCTGGCAGCCTGGTGCTGGTACTCGCATGGCTCCTGCTGGAACGGGGTCCTGGTGCGGGTCAGTACCGGCGCGGACAAGGCGCGTCGTCATTTGACTGGACCGGCGCCGCAGTTTCCGGAGTGATACTCCTGGTTTTGTTGCTGGTGGTGGGCAATGGCAACGGACTGGGTTGGCTGTCCACGCCGGTAATCGTCGGTGGCGTTGCCGTAGCGATCCTGACGGCCGGATTCATCTGGTGGGAATTGCGAATCCGCGCGCCCATGCTGGAACTGCGCTTGTTCACCAACCAGATATTCGGGTTGGGGGTTGCCGCGGCGTGGTTGTCGTTCTTCGGTTCCTCAGCCGCACGTTTCATGATGCCTTTCTACCTGCAACGCGTGCTGTCATACTCACCGGAGCAGGTGGGTTTGATGATGATCCCGCCCGCCGTGTGCATGGTGTTAATCGGGCCGTTCAGCGGCCGCGTTGCGGATCGCTTCGGATGGCGGGTCCCGACGGTGTGCGGTATGGCGTTGACCGCGGCCGGGGCTTTTGTCCTGGCGTTTGCGCTCCAGGAGCGGTCGCCGGTTTGGCTGGTCATCGCCACCATGATGATGCAGAGCTCGGGCAATGGAATTTTCAACTCCCCCAACAGCAGCAGCATCCTCAGCGTGGTGGATCGCAGCCGTTACGGGGTCGTTTCGGCCCTGACCCAATTGGTAAGGAACTCGGCGAACGTGGTCAGCGTTGCCGTTTCGACCACCATTGTGGTTTCCACCATGGCTACCTACGGGGTGGAGCCCAAGCTGGAGGCGGTCAATCCCGAGGTGGCCACAGCTTTTGTCGCCGGGCTGCGTTGGGCGTTTCTGATGCTGGGCGTGGCGCTTGCCACAGGCGCGGCGATCTCTCTCTACAGGGCGCTAACTAACCGGCCCGCCGTTCCGGAACCGCCGATAGCGGCCGGGACACAGCCGAGGCCGGCCGGCAACGACTGACCCGGACGGTTTACCTGTCGGAGAAGCGAGGCATCACCTCCTTCGCAAACAGTTCCATTGAGCGCAGTTGCTTCTTCTGGTCCAGGCCGCCGAAGGCGAAATTGCAGCCCAAGTAGTGGACCCCGGCGTCATGGAGGGCCTGAATCTTCGCGGCGCACTGGTCCGGCGTCCCGATGAAAGCCCGTTGCTCGGCGAGATACTCGTAGGATGGTGGAAATTCGGTGCGGCGTTTGCGGTAGTCTTCAATGCTTTCGTACACCTCGCTTCCGACCGAAAATTCGCGCCTCCAAGTATTGATGTCCAATGTCCAGTTCAGGGCTTCCCGCGCGTCGCGGTGGGCCTGTTCTTCGGTGTCCGCCACATAGAAGTAACGGAAGAATGGGACGTCTGATGGCGACGCAGTATGCCCGCTGGCTTGCGCCTGTGCCAGGAAGCGTTGCATCAAATCCAGTGCGTCGTCCGTGTTGAGGACCACCCCGATGATGAGCCGGCGCCCCGTAGAAGCGACAAAATCCAGCGACTCGGCGCTGCGCGTCGCCGCGACATAGACCGGCGGATGGGGATGTTGCAAGGGAGTAGGAACCAGGTTGAGACGCTGGGTGGAATAATATTCTCCCTGGAATGTGCAATCAGGCGTGGTCCAAAGGGTTTCCACCATCTGGATGGTCTCGCGGTAGCGCGCCTGGCTCTCGGCATGATCGATGCCGAAGTTGCCGTACTCGGTACTCGACGCGCCTCGGCCGAAACCAACGTCCAGCCGTCCGTCGCTGAGCACGTCAAGCGTAGCCGTGTCTTCAGCCAGCCGCACCGGGTGATGCAGGGGCGGTATCAGGACCGCAGTCCCCAACCGAATTTTGCTGGTCCGCGCCGCTATATTGCTGGCGATGACCAGCGACGAAGCGCCAAGGCCATACCGTGTGAAATGGTGCTCGGCCAACCAGATGGCCTTGAAATCCAGTTCCTCACCAACCACGGCCTGCTCCAATAAATCCGAAAAGAGCGCTCGCGGCGTATCTCTCTCAGGCCACGGTATGTGCGAAAACAAGGCGAATTCCATGTCGCGTTCCTCGAATCAAAACTTCCGGCAGTGTACACACCGACGAAACGGCGGGCAATCGCCCGGCACCGTTGCCCACTGTAGCGCAGACCCGCGTCTGGTATGATTCTAGGTCCGCATCAAGCACTGATCGTCCGCCCTGGGAGCGGACGGCCGATGATTTCACCCGTTCGTTCGCGGAGAGATTTTGACTTTCCTGACTTCGCTAGCTCTCCGGCGCAAGCCGGTAACCATCATGGCAATGGTTCTCTTGTTGGGCGCCGGAGTATTTTCGTACAGTCAGATCCAGCAGGAGCTCTTCCCCGAAATCAGCTTTTCGATCATTTACGTGGCAACGTCCTACCAGCAGGGAGATCCGAACACCGTCGCCACCGACGTGACCGCCAAGGTGGAAGACGCGATCGCCGGACTGCCGGACCTGGAGAAGACCACATCGATTTCCACCTCCGGCATGTCGCTGGTGACGGCGAATTTTACGGCTGGCGCGGATGTGGAATCGGCGGAGGAAGAAATCCGCAACCGGGTGAGCGGGCTGGAGCTACGCGAGGAGGCCGGGGACCCGTTTGTCCTGCGGCTGACGTCGGATATTTTCCCCATCATGTGGTTGAGCGTCAGTGGAGAACGGGACATTCCGGCCCTGCAGCGCATCGTGGACGACGAAATTCTCCCACGCCTGGAAGCGGTCGACGGCGTGTACGATGTGAACGTGGAGGGCGGAGTCGAAGAGCGCGTTTCGGTGATTGTTGACCCGTCTCGCAGTGACGAACACGGGCTTGCCATCCAGGATGTCGTTAATGCCGTATCCGGGAATTCTATTGACCTCAATGCCGGCTCTTTGGATGACGGCGACCGCTCTTTCGGCGTGCGTACCTACCGTGGTTACGGCGATCTCGATTCCATCCGCGATCTGCCAGTCGATTACCGCCGTGCCACGATCAGCGCAGTCGGCCCGCCGCCAACGGAAGACGGCGGCACTCCGATCATGCTTTCCGATGTCGCAACGGTGCAGGTGGACACTCCGCGAGCCCCCACGGTGTCGCGCACAAACGGGCATCCCAGCATCTCGCTTCAAGTGCTGCAACTGCCGGACGGGAACACCATTGACGTGACCAAGGAGTTGCTGGGCATCATCCAGAACCTCGAGCTTCCGCCGGACGTGAGCGTAGACGTCCTCTATAACGACGGTCCCGAGCTTGAGGAGCAACTCACCAGCGTGGTGGGTCAAGGCGGCTTGGGCTTCGTCATCGCGGTGATCGCCATCTTCCTTTTCCTGCTCCAACTGAGGCCTACGGTGATCAGGGGAATATTGCAAACCCTCCGACCCACGGTGATCATCGCGATCTCGATTCCGCTGAGCATCATGATCACCATACTGGTCATGGCGGCCATGGATTGGACGCTCAATTTCATGAGCCTGGCCGGGCTGGCGATTGCAGTAGGACGAATCGTCGATGACAGCATCGTCGTCCTGGAAAACGTCTACCGCCATGTTCAGGCCGGAGCCACTCGCTACCCGACGCAGGGAGCGGAATTCACCGCGTATCGCCTGACACCGCTGGGTGACGACCCGGGTCTGACCGCAGCTATTCGCGGCACACGCGAAGTTGGCCCCGCTATTCTCGCTTCCACCTTGACCACCGTGGCGGTGTTCCTTCCCCTGGGATTCATCCCCGGTATCGTGGGCGAGTTTTTCCTTCCGTTCGCGCAAACCGTGTGCGTCTCGCTGCTGGCGTCCACATTCATCGCGCTGACTGCCGTCCCCGTGCTGGCCTCACTGCTGCTCCACCCCGGCGATATGGCGGACGAAGACGATTCCGTTTCGCAAGACACCTGGTTGCAGCGCATTTACACTCCCATACTGACCTGGGCGCTCAGGCATCCCCTCCTAACCATCCTCGGCTGTATCGGGGCGGTAGGCGCCACATTGCCGCTGATTATCGTGCTGCCGATCACACTGTTTTCGTCAGGCGAAGCGCAGTCGATGCGGATTGACATTACCATGCCCGAAAACACCGGGGCCACGGCGATCCATCGCGAAGTCCGGGAAGTGGAGATGATCCTGGACAGTTACGTGGACGCCGGCTATATCACCTCATTCCAGGCCACTTTGGGTTCAACCAGCCAGGACTTCGGTCCCGGGCTGGGAGAGACTGGTTACGACGTCGCCGGGTTTTTCATAGCCCTGTCCGAAACGGCTCCGGCGGATTTCGATGAACAGTTGCGGGCGGAACTGCCACAGAAGGATGACGTGGAAGTTCAGTTGTTCGTTGACGCAGCGGGGCCGCCACAGGCAGGTATCGAGATAGCAGTCACGGGCAACGACTTCAGCCGGGTGCGCCGTGTGGCTCAAGATCTGGTAGATCGTATCCGGCCGTTGGAAGGCGTCGTCAATCTGAAGACAAACTTGAGCGACGAAAGCGAAGAGCTGACATTTGAGGTTGATGCCTCTGAAGCGAGACGCTATGGACTCACCGCCGCCGCGGTCGCGGCCCAGGTTCGAACCTGGGTGTACGGCGTTGACGCGGCCAACGTCAGCCTCCTCGGAGAAACCTACGACGTGGTGGTGCGCGGCCCTGCGGAACAGGTGGACGAGCTTGACGAATTGCAAAACCTGTCCATAGGCGGCCCCTTGGGTACGGCAACTCTTGGTTCAATCGCAGACGCCAGGACGACTGTGGGCCCGTCACTAGTCACCCATTACGACGGAGATCGTTCCGTTACGATCACGGGAGAGTTCCTGGGCGACGATCCGCAAGCCATCAGCGCCCGCATCGATAGGATCATCGAAAACGCAGACCTGCCCGCTGGTGTCGAGATTCGCCAGGGAGGTTTCGCCAGCGATATCCAGGAGCAGTTCACCAACGTGTACCTGGCCATGATGATCGGCCTGGCGCTCGTATACCTGGTAATGGTGGCGACCCTCGGTTCGCTCCGCGATCCTTTCATTGTGGTCCTGAGTATGCCGTTGGCGGTGGTCGGAGCGCTGATTGCTTTGGCGATCACGGATCGCGCATTGAGTCTTCCTTCATTGATGGGGTTCCTGTTCCTCATCGGTATCGTGGTGACCAATGCCATAGTGCTGATTACCTTTGTTGCCCAGTTGCGAGCCCAAGGACTCAGCGCGTTGGACGCCATGATCCTTGCCGGCCGCACGCGATTGCGCCCAATCTTGATGACCGCTTTTACCACCATACTCGCCCTGTTGCCCCTGGCGTTCAGCGATACCAGCGGTCTGGTCGGCGCGGAATTGGCCACGGTAGTCATCGGCGGACTGATCAGCTCGACATTCCTCACGCTGGTCGCAGTGCCAGTGACATACATGCTGTTGCACGACGCGATACCTGGAGCCTGGTCGTCCGTGGTCCGGCGGCTGACGCGTCAACCCGTTACCCAGGTGGATGGGTCGTAAGCAGAGTTCCATTCAGAAACCACCGCCGCTCCGTGGAGGTGATCCCTTGCGTTTGATAAGAAATTGTTGCCTGTCAGCATCCCACAGCTGGGTAATCCCCTCTTTGTTGACGCTCGGATTGTTTGCGCTGGTCTTCTCCGCGTGCGGCCAGTCTTCTGATGAAACCGCCGGGCCACCAGGGAACACGGCGTCGCGTCCGGCCCCTCCAACGGAGGCTCGAGGATTCGACGTGCCCAGTCAATTGATCTTTGGCGAGAGTGCAGATCTCGCATTCGAAATTTCCGGTGAGGTCGGAGAGGTAAACGTGGTCGTTGGCGACATGGTATCGTCAGGCGACGTACTGGCAACGGTGGACTCGGAAACCATCAGAAATTTACGGTACGCCGAGTCGCAAGGCCTCTACCAAATCGACAAGCTCCAGGATGATCTGGACCAGGTGTTGGGCCTGGAGTCACCTGACCCATTGATTCGAGCCCAGGCGGAGGGAAGCCTGGCGAAAGCGGAATTGAGATTACAGCTGGCGCAGGACAATCTGGAGGATTACCTCCTTCAGTACGACGTCGATCTGGGCACTGCGCGAAAAGCGGTTGCTGACGCGAAGTTTGCGCTGGACCAGGCAGAAGATGCCGTGTCGGATTTTGCCGACATGCACGGGGAAAGCTTTGCCGCCGCGCTGGCGCGACGTTCGGAAGCTCGATCGATATTGAACAACGCTCAGGACGCGGTCACAGATTTTCTCCCGCTGCACAACGAAGCGGTGGCCGCGCTCGAATCGCGAATAGCCAAGGTCGAAAACGATCTGGATCAGGCGCAGGATACGTTGCGGGACTTCGACGTCAACCACGCCCAGCGGTTGGCGTTAGGCCGCGTGCGATTGGCAGATGCGGAGGCCAATCTGGAAAAGGCAGAGGACGCGTTTGACGAGTTTCACGTGATGGTGATTGAGGGGCAGTTCCTCAGCCTGGATGACGGACGGAATTTTGACGTGGTGAAGTTCGAAGCCTTGCAGGCCGCGGTGGACTCGGCCAAGAGAGATGTTGAATTTCGGCAGGTGGAACTGGCTGATTTGGAGGCAGGACCAAAGGAAGTGGACCGCACCGGGGCTCAGGCCACCGTCGCCAGGCTGGAGTCGGAGCTGGAGAGGCTGAACCGGCAACTGCGAGAAGAATTGGTGGGACCGGACCAAACTGAATTGGACCGCCTCGAAGCCAACATCCTAGTTGCCCAGGAAACGTTGGAACGGGCAGAGCGGGATTTGACCGAGTTGGAGCAAGGTATAGATCAACTGAAACTCGCGAGTCTGGAAGCCGGCGTAGAAAGCGCGCGCCTCACCCTTGAAGCCGCTGAGTCAAGGCTGGCCCGGCTCGAAGAAGGTATCGACCAAGCCGCGCTCGCCGATATGAACCAACAAATCGTGACGGCCCGCGAGGCCAGAGACGAACTTGCAGCCGGGCCGGACGCCGCCGAGGTTGCGCTGGCGCGGGCTAATCTGGACGATGCGAAATCCGATCATGACGAGATCATGGAAGACTTGGAACACTCGTACCTGCGTGCGCCGTTCTCGGGAATGGTGCGCCTGATCACAGTAAAAGAAGGCGACGTCATTACCGTAGATGCTCGGGTCATCCAACTCGTCGACCCAACGAAGATCTCCATTCGTGGCTTGGTGGAAGCCAACAACGTGGAACGCATTGAGGTCGGCACGCCCGGGTCGGTGAAGGTGGCAGCATTGCCCGATGTTGAGTTGGAAGCTCAGGTACAGGAGATTTCGCCGCATGCCAAGACGGAACGGGGCGTGATCAGTTTTCCGGTGGAGTTTGCCGTCGTCGTTCCTTCCGGGGTTACGATCCCAGCTAATCCCGGATTGGTCACCACTACGGTGCGCCCGTGAGTTGAAGAACGTTGGTCCTTGGCATGATGGTGACGACAACATTGTCAGGCTGAGGTGAGAGTGTCGGTGGACAGCCGATATAAGCAGGCCGGGGGCGCCCCGCCGGGCTAGCGCTGAGTACGACGCACAGCGAGGCGCTCTGCTTGACATCATGCTCGATTGACGCATATTCTTTGCCGTACGAAATTCCCATCTGTTTGATCGGTTTCCCGGCTTCAGCGCGGGGAAGTCCGCATCGTGTGAGGAGAAATATGGTTAAGCAGGGTGTGGTACCCGACGATTTGACCAGGCCATTTTTCGAGGCCGCTAACGAGGGACGCCTTGTAGTCCAGGCTTGCAAGGGATCTGAGCGTTTGTACTTTCCGCCCCGGCCCGCCTCCGAATTGGGCTGTTCGCCCGACGACTTGGAATGGAGGGAAGTGAGCGGCCGAGGCAAAATCTACAACTACTGCGTAGTGTATGACTGCCCGGTGGCGACCCTCAAAGAGGACATCCCTTTCAACTTGGCAGTCATCATGCTGGACGAAGATCCCAGCTTATTGATGTATTCACATCTGCCGGGAACCGCGCCGGATGAAGTCCCGGTGGGCGCCAGCGTGCGGGTGATATTTGAAGCCACGGCCAACGGCCAAAAAGTCCCGGAATGGGAAATTGTGCCCTAAGGCCCCCGAAACCGTTCCACCAAACAAAACCAGGCGGCCCGACCTTTGCGTCGGGATCGCCGCGGCATTCTCAAGGAGTTTGTTATGACCACCCAGATGGCCCCCGAATCTATGTATCGTTCCACCGAAGGCTTGGGAATTTGGGAACACCGGGGCAAGGTAGCCGCCGTGGGTATTGGACACTCTCCCACCGCCCGCCGTTGGGATGGCCGGGCCGAAACCTCCGTAGGCGCACTGAGCATCCTGGCGCTGCGCAAGGCGATCGCTGACGCCGGGGTTGCGCCGGACCAGGTTGACGGCCTGGTTCTGGTGCCGGTGACCACCACGGGCGCCCATTGGCCGGCGGATCAACCCGTGCCCATGGACGTGGTCAACGCCTTCAATCCCACGGACGATCCTCTGGATGGCGTAGGACAGCTCAGCGCGGAGTGGCTCCTGAAGAATATGCCGGAACTGACTAACGTCAAGTTCACCATGTACGCGCCCGGCTGCATGTCCGCGGCAATTGTGGTTGCCGCGCAAGCCGTGGGTGACGGCCTCGCCAGCAACTGTCTCGTGCTGAAAGGCTGGCACAACCTGGAAGGTCGCTATAACCACGGGGGCATCAGCGCCGCCGACGAGGTTCCCGGCACCTTCGCCCTCAGCCCGGGCCGCACCCTGTGGGGCGCTCCCGGCTGTTACGGCACCGCACTGCAATTCGCGCAATACTGCACCAAGTACGGCAAGCACCATGACATGATGGCACCTTTCATGCAGAACTCCAGGCGCAACGGCTTGCTCTTCCCCGAAGGCTACTGGGCGCAGCACCGGCCCGAACAGTTGACCCCCGAGGACTACCTGTCCTCGCGCTGGATCGCCAAGCCGGCGAACCTGTTCGACAACGACATTCCTATCATGGTCGCCGCGGCCTACCTGTTCACCACCGCGGACCGGGCCCAGGACATGGCGCAAAAGCCCGTGTACATCCTGAACCATGCCTCCAGCCGGGGCGTCGCCCGCAGTATCACCCCGACCCTTGAAGAGGTGGAAACCGAAACCGCCACCACCGGTAGGAAGATCTACGAGGGGGCCGGCATCACCGCCGACGATCTCTCGTTCGAGAACATGTACGACGGTTTCGCCCAGTTCCACCAATTCCACATCGAAGGTCTGCGCTATCGCGGGATGCAGCCCGGCGACGCGCTCGATTTCTACCAGACCGATATCAGCATCGAGGGGCCGAACCCCATTCTGGCCAGCGGCGGCAACATCGGCAGCGGGAGGAGCCGCTTCTGGATGCACACCGACTGCATGCAGCAAATCCAGGGGCGAGCCGGCGCACGGTCACTAACGGGCGTCAAGCCGGAGATAGCCGTTTCCGGGGGACCCATGCCCATGGGTGGTAATTTCACGGTTTGGAGCGCTACGCCGGATTAGCCGCTTTTCAAACCTGGGTCACATCGTCGCTTTGGGCGACCTTACGGGGTCGCCCAATTTTCGGGTTTGAGCTTCCGACGAATCACGAGAGGAGACATATGGCTATTCTCATCAGTTTTGACATCGATGGCACTCTGGAAGTGGGAGACCCGCCGGGTCCACTGACCATGGAGATGGTGAAGATCGTCCAGGACAAAGGGTTCCTCATCGGGAGTTGTTCCGACCGACCGCCCAGCAGCCAGTGGTCGATGTGGGAAGAAAAGGGCATCAAGGTTAACTTCGCCAAGGCCAAGCACCTGCTGGCCGAAGTCAAAGTTGAATTCCCAGAAGACGAGTATCACATTGACGCCTACTATCACATCGGCGACCGGGAAGACCTGGATCGTCAGATGGCGCTGCGGAACGGGTTCGAATTCCTGTGGCCCGACGAAGCGGCGGCAATGCCATGGTTTCTGCCCGATGACTGACGCCGAAATGCGTCCACCAGAACCGGCAATGGCTTCGGCGCATTTGGCTTTGCCGCAGGTGCCTGACCACAGATATTCGCCGTGACAGATACTGAAACTGACATGCAGCGACGGCGGCCTCGCGTCTTCTATGGCTGGTGGGTCGTCGTCGTTTCCTCATTGTTGGGGATGTTCGGGAACGGGTCGATATCCCAGGGGTTCCCGAGATTTTTTGTACCCATCAGGACCGAATTGGGCCTGACCTCCGCGCAGATGTCGTTGGTGTTCAGCCTCGCCCGGGCTGAAGGTAGCGCCGGGGGACCCCTGGTTGGCTGGGCCGTCGACCGATACGGCGCGAGGCCAATGATCCTGGCCGGCGGGTTGATGGCCGGCGTCGGAACCATCCTGCTTTCGCGGGCAGACAGTTACTGGGAACTTCTGGTTTTGTTCTCGGGCATCATATCGCTGGGAAAAAGCGCGGGATTCGGCCAGACTTTGATGGCAGCGGTCAATCAATGGTTCATACGCCGGCGCTCGGTGGCCATGTCGACCCTCATGACGGCGTTTGCCGGCGGCGGCGCGTTTGTGGTTCTCCTCCTGAACTATGGTATTCAGCAAATCGAATGGAGGGACACGCTGCTGTGGACCGGCGTTTTCATCGTAGTTATGACCCTGCCGGCCGCGTTTTTCATCCGCAGCCGGCCCGAGGACATGGGCCTGTTGCCCGATGGAGACGTCCCCACGGACACGGGCGTCGGAGCCGGATCCAACGGGCGCGGCAACCGTGGTTCCGGCGACGTCAGTTTTTCGTTTCGCCAGGCGATCGCCACGCGCACCTATTGGCTGATCATGGTGGGCGCGATATTGCGCGTTTCCGTCACCAACGGGATGCTGGTGCACGTGTTTCCGATCATGGCGGTGCGTGGTATCTCAGAGAACGAAGCATCGGCCTGGGTGGCAGCCATGTTCTTCCTGGGAATACCCCTGAGGTTCGTCATGGGAGTTACGTCGGACAGGTTCCGCGGCAACGTGCTCCTCGCCATCGGCATGGTGATCGGAGCCGTTGGCATGGGCGGTTTGTGGATCGGTCCGGGTGTCATCGGCCTGCTTCTGTTCGTGGTTGGCATCGCCATCGTTGAAGGGATCACATCGGTGAACTGGCTGATGCTATCCGACTACTACGGCCGTGCGAGGTTTGCGACGCTGATGGGTTTCATGAGCCTGTTCATGAACGTGGGGATGTTCATATCCCCATACGCTTCCGGCTTGGTATTTGACCGGACGGGCAGCTACTACTGGGTGCTAGCGGTGTTTACGCCGTTGTACATAGTGAGTGCCGTG
Organism: Dehalococcoidia bacterium; assembly: GCA_034420475.1. GTDB lineage: Bacteria > Chloroflexota > Dehalococcoidia > Lucifugimonadales > UBA3495 > Bin87. The sequence continues at coordinate 21,312 of DAOULH010000021.1, read as the reverse complement.
GCATTCCTGTTCGCCACGCGGCCCAACCCGCCGGTCAGCACCCGCAGAAGATGGATCGGCACGGAAGCCCGAACTCCCGCACCGTCGCCATCGGGCGGCGACGGAAACTGATGGGGGAGAATTTTCGGGCGCCACTTTTCCGAATTGACAACGCTCCACCAGCGAGGACACCTCATGAATCCGCAACCCGTCACCCTCCAGGGACAACACGTACGTCTGGAACCCATCGGACCGCAGCATGCCGACGACCTGTTTCGGGTCGGAACCGACGAAACGATATGGCGTTACCTTTCCAGACCCGCTTTCACCAGCCGGGATGACGCTCGGGAATGGGTCGATGCGTGCGTCGTGCGGAACGATCTCGAGGGACGTGTTCAACTCGCCGTCGTCCACCAGGCCGAGGGTCGCGCGATCGGTTCCACCGGGTATCTCGATATCGATCGGCCCAACCGGGCGCTGGAGATCGGCATGACGTGGTACGGCACGGAATACCAACGCACAGCGGTCAACACGGAATGCAAGTTCCTGCTGTTGAGCCACGCTTTTGATGAGTTGGGAGCTCTGCGGGTTTGTTTGAAAGCTGACCACCGCAACACGCGGTCGCGGCGGGCAATCGAACGCATTGGCGCCATCCGGGAGGGCATGTTGCGTAATCACCGAATCGCCCGCGACGGAGTGAACCGGCACTCGGTGTATTACAGCATCATCGACAGCGATTGGCCGGCGGTGAGAGACCGATTGCAGGCGATCCTGGGCGGATAACGGTAACAGTTCAGAATTCAGGGGGTTGTCATTGCGAGGCGCTGGCGCCGTGGCAATCTCGACGCCGTAGCAGCAACGTCTGCCCCAAAGGACTCCCCGGCGCCAACGAGAGTGCCGCGCTGCGCTCGCAATGACACTTTCCCCGCAACTCTGAACAGTTACGGATAACGTTCATCTGTGGCGCGACCGGGCCGGTTGCGGTATGATGGCCCGCGTCCCTTGATGATCGGCTGCCCCGGCCGGCTCGCCGCTTTGGTGTGCGCCGGCACGAGGCAAGCAACGGCTGACGAGGCCGCTGATCGTGCTATAATCTGCGCCGGAGGAGGTGCCCATGCGAGCTATTGACTACGTTGCCCCTACATCTCTCAGCGAAGCCGTTTCAGTGCTGTCCGCAAACGGCGATCGCGCCCGCCCGTTGGCCGGTGGAACGGACATAATTGTCCAGTTGCGCGGCGGCAGGCGTGAACTGGACGTTCTGGTTGATGCCAAGAGGATTCCAGAGCTGAACCAGATTGAAATGACCGACAGCGGGCTGCGCTTGGGCGCCGCCGTGCCTTGTTACCAGATCTATCAGAACCAGCAGGTAGCAGCCGCTTATCCTGGCCTGATTGACGCCGCCGGCCTCATTGGAAGCATTCAGATCCAGGGCCGGGCTTCAATCGGTGGGAACCTGTGCAACGCCGCTCCGTCCGGCGATAGCATCCCGCCGGTCATCACGCTCGGTGGCGAAGCGCACATTAACGGACCCAACGGCTGGCGCGCCGTGGCCGCAGAGAATTTCTGCACCGGACCCGGAAGGAGTGTGCTGGAACCCGGCGAAATACTCGTGGGTATCCAGATCCCAGCGCCGGTTGCCAACTCCGGTACTGCGTACCTTCGCTTCATTCCGCGAAACGAGATGGACATCGCCGTTGCCGGCGTTTCTTCCTCGGTGGTACTGGATGCCTCCGGACAGACAATCCAGTCCGCGCGCATTGCCCTGGCCTCTGTAGGCCCGACCCCGATTCTCGCCACTGCGGCCGGCGACAGCCTGGCTGGCAAGGCCGTCTCCGACGACGCCATCGCCGAGGCCGGACGTCTCGCCAGCGAAGCCGCCACCCCCATTACCGACATGCGCGGTACGATCCGCCAGCGCCATCACCTGGTGGACGTGCTGACCCGCCGCACCCTGAACATCGCCATCCGGCGCGCCCGAGGGGAGGAGTAATAATGCCCGGACTTGTCCACGTAACCACCACCATCAACGGCAACCAAACCGACTTCCTATGTGAGCCAAGGCAGAGCTTGCTGGAATGCCTGCGCGACGTCGTGGGTATGACCGGCTCCAAAGAGGGTTGCAACGACGGCAACTGCGGCGCTTGCACCGTCAACCTGGACGGTCGCATCGTCACCTCTTGCCTGGTCCTGGGAGTCGAGGCGCAGGGCGCCGAGGTAAACACCATCGAAGGCGTGGCCTCCGCTGACGGGCTGCATCCCATCCAGCAGGCGTTCCTGGAAAACGCCGCCCTCCAGTGCGGGATCTGCACCCCGGGCTTCATCGTGGCCGCCAAGGCGCTGCTGGACGACGAGCCGGACGCGGACGAAGCGCGCATCCGCCACTGGCTGGCCGGCAACCTGTGCCGTTGCACCGGTTACGACAAGATCGTCCGCGCGGTGATTGACGCCGGAGAACGCATGCGGGCATAAGCTCTTGTGGGTTGCCGGGCACACAGACCCGGCGCCCGTTACGATGTTTCCAGCGGTAGGGGCGAATGACCATTCGCCCCTACATTGTTAGGGAGGTGAGCCAAAGTGACCACAGCAAACCAAGTGCTATCGGAAGTCGAATACGACGTAGTTGGAAAACGGCCGGTGCGTCCCGATGGAGTGGATAAGGTCACGGGCCGAGCACAGTACGGCGCGGATCTCGATCTGACCGGCCTGCTGCACGCCCGAGTCCTGCGAAGCCCACACGCGCACGCCCGTATCAAGTCCATCGACACGTCCAAAGCGGAAGCCCTCGCCGGGGTGCGCGCGGTAGTGACCGCCGCCGACCTGCCTTTTGCGACCCTCAGCAAAGAGGATTTGGGCAACGACTACAACCGGTTCAAGTTCTTGAGCGACAATTTCCTCGCCAGTGACAAGACGCTGTATCGCGGACACGCGGTCGCCGCCGTCGCCGCTGATAACGCGCACATCGCTGAGGCGGCGCTGGCCCTGATCGACGTTGACTACGAGGTGTTGGAACCCGTCATCGACGTGCGCGCCGCGATGCAGGACGGCGCTCCACTGCTGCACGACGATCTGATCCACACGTCGGCCATGGGCGAGATCTCGGACAATCCCAGCAACGTCGCTTCCTACATGAAATTTGAGAAGGGCGACACGGCGGCCGGGTTTGCCAACTCCGACGTCATCGTCGAGCGCGAATTCACCACCGCCTCGGTGCATCAGGGCTACATCGAGCCGCACAACGCGACGGCTCACTGGCGCGCCGACGGGCAGATCAATGTCTGGTGCAGCACCCAGGGCGCCTTCGTAGTCCGCGCCAACACCGCTGACGTTTTGCGGGTTGACGTATCGGACGTCCGGGTTACGCCCATGGAAATCGGCGGAGGTTTTGGCGGCAAAGTATCGTTCTACCTGGAGCCGGTCGCCGCGTTGCTGTCGCGCAAGGCCGGGGCTCCGGTCAAGGTGCTGATGAGCCGAACCGAGGTATTCGAGGGCAGCGGTCCGGCTCCCGGGAGTTGGATGCGGGTCAAAATGGGCGCCAACTCTGCGGGCAAGATCACTGCCGCGGAAATCGAGCTGGCCTTCGAAGCCGGCGCATATCCCGGTTCCCCGGTGATGCAGGGCGCAACCTGTGCCTTCGCCTGCTACGAACTGGAAAACGGAACCGTCGAAGGCTACGACGTGCTCGTCAACAAGCCCAAGACGGCGGCGTACCGCGCGCCGGGATCGCCGCAGGCCGCATTCGGTGTCGAGCAGGTCGTGGACGAGCTCTGCCAGAAGCTGGGCGTGGATCCCGTAGAATTCCGGCTGAACAATGCCGTCACGGAGGGCTCACGGAAGGTTGAAGGCCCCGTGTTCCAAAAGATCGGCCTGGTAGAATGCCTTGAGGCAGCCCGCAACCACGAGCACTACCGGACGCCGCTGGGAGGGCCAAATCGCGGCCGTGGCATCGCCTCGGGTTTCTGGATGAACCGTGGCTTCCATTCCAGCGTCAACATGACGGTAAACCCGGATGGCACCGTGAACCTGATCGAGGGTTCGGTAGATATCGGAGGCTCCCGGGCGTCAATCTCACAGCAGGCTGCCGAGACCCTCGGCATATCGTATGACGACATCAAGCCCCAGGTGGTCGATACGGACTCCATCGGGTACACCATGGTCACCGGCGGGAGCCGCACCACGTTTGCCACCGGTTGGGCCGCGATTCTGGCCGCGGAAGACGTCAAGGGGCAAATGGTCGAACGCGCCGCGTCCATATGGGATGTGCCGTCCGAGGATGTCGAATATGATAGCGGCGTTGTGCGGCACAAGTCACAGGAGCTCAGTTTCACATTCAAGGACCTGGCGCGCCAGCTCTACACCACCGGCGGCGGCATCACCGGCACCGCGAGCCTGGACCCGACCGGCGAGGGTAATTCCTTCGGCGTGCACCTGGTCGATGTTGAGGTTGACCCGGAAACCGGCAAGACTGAAATCCTGCGCTACACTGCGATTCAGGATGCCGGCAAAGCGGTGCATCCCAGCTACGTGGAAGGGCAAATCCAGGGAGGAGCGGTTCAGGGCATCGGCTGGGCCCTGAACGAGGAGTATTACTTCGGCGACAACGGCCAGATGATGAACTCCAGCTTCCTGGACTACCGAATGCCGACCTCGCTGGACCTGCCCATGATCGATACGGTCATTGTGGAGGTTGCCAATCCGGGCCACCCATACGGGGTTCGCGGGGTGGGTGAAGTGCCCATCGTTCCGCCGCTGGCGGCCGTTGCCAACGCAGTGGGCCATGCTACGGACCAGCGGCTGACCAGCTTACCGATCACTCCGGGCAGCGTGCTGGAGGCGAGCTTGTAGCTGTTAGCTGTTCCGAGCGGTCACCATAGCAAAAGGGGGCGGTTCAAAATCGCCCCCTTTTTCCCAGTCTGGAGCCGGTCCAACACAAGGGCCAACTAGTCGACGTGCGGCTATTTGAACTGCGGGATCACATCCGACGCAATGGAATGCATCAATTCCCGGAGGCGGCCCACGTCTCCGGTGTTGAGGGCCAGCACGATGTGCTGCACTCCGGCCTCCTGGTAGGCGGCGATGCCGGCGACCATCCCGGCCGGGTCGTCGCCGGGGAGGCGTGAACGGTCGGCAGCGCGTTGGCTGGACGGGCCGCCGTGGGCTTCCACTTCCACACGAGCGGACATCACCAGGTCGTCAGGGTTGCGGCCTGCGGACTCAGCAAGCTCACGGACACGTTGACGGCCGATAGCGAATTCCTCAGCGGTCACGCCGGAGGGATGCCAGCCATTGCCTCGGCGAGCGGCCCGGCGCAACGCACCCGGGCTGCCGCCGCCAACCCACAAAGGTACATGAAGCGCCCCATCTATGGACTGCACCGGCTTGGGCGAAAACTTGAGGTCTGCGAATTCCCAGCGGTCGCTGCTGTATCGAGGGTCTTCGTTGGACCACAATTCCCGCATGATGTCCATGGACTCGTTGGTCAGCGACGCACGCTGGCTCATTGGTATGCCCAGGGCGTCGAATTCCGGGGTCATGGCGCCGACACCGACGCCCAGGATGACGCGGCCACCGGACATCTGGTCCAGGGTAGCCGCGTATTTGGCCAACTCCACTGGATTGTGATAAGGCAGGACGAGCACCGATGTCCCCAGTTGCACCCGTGAAGTCAGGGCGGATATATGGGACAGCGTCGCCATGGGGTGGTAATAGGGCTTGTCGTCCAGCCTTTCGCGGATGTATCCGTTGTTGAAAAGGTGGTCCATAACCCAGACGGAATCAAAGCCCAACTCTTCGGCCAGCGGACCAAAATTGACGACTGCCTGAGGGTCCTCGACGCCCCAGTTGTTGGGTACGGTCACACCAAATTCCATGTTTGATCTCCTGAGCAGACGGGAAAATCAGGCTGCGCCGGGCAGGGGCGATAGACTGGAGCGCCACTGGGAACTGTGGGCAGCAGCCATCAGTGCTGCATGCGGCCCGCGATTAGCCGAGAACTATTGCCCTCGCTTGGGCAGGAACGGGTTCAGTTTTTCGGCCAGAGAAGCCAGGTTCCGGGTCTGGATCCATACGGTTCCACTGCCGCGGAACTTCATCACCAACCCTTCGCCGCCGGCGATGAGTGAGCGGATGCCGCCGACTTTTCCGATGGAATATTCGACGTCATCGCTGAAGGCCACCAGATGCCCGGTATCTACCACCAACTCCTGGCCCGGATTCACTGCAACTTCTTTGATGGCGCCGTAGGAGTTGTAGTACACCGTCCCGGTGCCCTGCTGGGCGTAGGCGCGGATGAAGAACAGGCTTTCCCCGCTGAAAAACCCGCGAAATCCCTGGAACTGACTGTCGATTTGAACGTTCCCGGTGCTTGCGAGGAACGAACTGGACTGTAGGAACAGGTTGCTGCCCGGCTGCAGGTCGAACGAGCCGACATCGCCGGGGGCGGGCGGAGCCAGGCTGACCCACCCTCCACCCCCCTCGGCGGTGAAAGTGTTTACGAAAAAGGACTCGCCGCCCATCATGCGGCGAATGCCTCCGAAGAGGCCGCCTGAGCCACTCATGCCGGTGGTCATTGCGACTCCCTGTTGGGCGACCATCGCGCCGGGCTCGGCCTTGATGGCTTCGCCCGCAGTTAGGTCGATGGTGAGCAGGGAGTAGCTGGGGTCGAACTCTACGGTAGCCTGCATTGTCGTTCACACCTGCCGGCCGGCTCAGCCGGTCTTGATGGCCTGCAAGAGTCGAGCGCAGTCGATGGCGCCGACAGCGCAATCGGCGCCCAAGTTGCCGACCTTGCCTCCGGAGCGGTTAATGGCCTGCTCCATGTTTTCAGTGGTCAATACACCGAACATGGTGGGTATGCCCGTTTCGCGGCCCACCGCAGCAATGCCGGATGCGGCCTGATTGCATACCATGTCGTAGTGGCTGGTCTCGCCACGGATGACGGCGCCCAGGCAGATCACCGCGTCGTATTGCCCTGATTGGGCCAGGGTCTTGGCGACCACGGGCAATTCAAAGGAGCCCGGGACCCAGGAAGTCGTAATGTCGCCGTCGCGCACGCCGTACTGAGCCAGCGTCGAAATGGCGCCCTCCATCAGATTCTTGGTGATCACGTAGTTGAACCGGGCAGCGACCACCGCGATGCGAAGGCCGGTCCCGTCCAACCCGGCGTTCAGTTCCTGCGGCAAGCTCTCATCTCCTCTGATCGGGAGCTGGGCGCCCGGGCCTAGGGCCGGATACCCGCGCGCAAAGTGTACTACGGAGCCGCAGACAGTGTCACCAGATTCTGGAGACCGCGGTACGCCGTATCGGTCAACTCGTCAACGCATCGTGCAAGTCCGGCAGAGACCGGATATCGCCGGACAGGATGGTTCTGGCGAGACGGCGGGCTAAGGACTTCTTTGCGTTGGCGGTGACGTACTCGGCCGGTGATTTGCCGTCGATGCGAGCCAGAAGGAGCACGCTCATCTGGCGGATCGTGTCAAACTGGAGCTGCGTCGGATCGGCGGCGAAGGTTGGGGCATTGGAACAGTACGCCGACCAAAAGGCGGTTCCCGCCGCGTTGTACTGTGCCGCAAGATCGGGGCGGTGGATTGCTTTCAGGGTGAGGTGATTCAACATGAAAGCCAAGTCAAAGACCGGGTTGCCGAGGTGCACTACCTCGAAGTCCAGCAAGAAGGCAGCAGGGCCATCGTTGTTCCGCGAAACCATCACGTTCTTGGGGCTGTAGTCTCCGTGCACCAGGCACAGGCGACGGCCCAGCATGGCCCGGGCTTCAGCTTCGATGGCCTCGGCGATATCTGCATGGGCCGAGGCGGTGGCCCGATGGTAAGGGTCTATACGCAGTTGGACAAAGCAATGTTGATCGGCAAATTCCCGCAATTCAGGTGGTATCGCATCGCCGGCGACGGCGGATTGTTGGTGCATGGCTCCCAGCAAGCGCCCTACTTCCGCCGCCACCTGTATGTCGACGCGGCCAGAGAGGAGATCGTCTTTCCAAGTCCGGGTCTGCCTGGCGGCGGACATTACGAACAGGAAATGCTCCCGGTCTTCGTGGATCACCGTTGGCAGAGAAGATCGTGGTAGAACGTCCTCAAAGTAGCGCAGGGCTGACGCCTCATGGTGGATGCGCGCCTGATCCGCGAGCCATTCCTGTTCGACGCGCAAACGTGGCAGGGACTGCTTGATTACAACGTTGTCCGATGGGTCGGAAAAGTCTACGCGGACAACTATGTTGGACACGCCGCCACCCAGTTCATGGGCGACCGCTGCGCCGGCCTGGTCGGAAGAAACCAGGCCGGCGCTGAGCAGGTAGTTGACCGCGTTGGATTCCGAGAGGGCGTACGCCATTGGCGAGTTCCGGTCGGCAGGCGGGATGCGCTGATGGACGGATTGCCGTTGCCGACCTAGACGCGGGCGACCACCTGAGTGGTGAAGTCTTCCAGGTGCCCCAGAGTCTCTTCCAGATTCCCGTCGGCGCTGAGGCGGGCGATATCGAGAACCAGATAGCTGACGCCCATCTCCTCATACTGGCGGATGTCGCCGGCGATCTGTTCGCCGCTGCCGGTAAAGCGGGTGCGGTCCGGGCTGGTGTCGGTACCGTTAATGCGGTAGTCATGGGAGCGATAGATGATCTGTATCTCATCAGGATCGCGTCCAGCGCGCTCTGCGGTCCGATGCAGTCGGCCGATGCTGTTCTCCAGCGCTTCGGGCGTTCCTACGGGGAAGGCCGGATTGTTGCCGATGGGGTACCAACCGTCGCAAAGGGTAGCAGCGCGACGGATGGCAGGTCGGCTCTCGCCGCCAACCCAGAATGGCGGGTGGGGCTTCTGCACCGGCTTGGGCAGGAACCAGATGTCGGAGAAACTCACGTACTGCCCATCAAAGGTCGGATCGTCGGAAGTCCACAGTTCCTTGAAGGCGCGGATGTACTCATCGGTAACGGCGCCGCGCTCGTCGAAGGGCTCGCAACCCACGGCTTCGAACTCTTCACGACACCAACCAACGCCGACCCCTACGATGAGCCGCCCGCCTGACAGCACGTCCAGGGTCGCCAGGGCTTTGGCGGCCACCAACGGGTTACGGTGGGGCACGATGAGCACCGAGGTGGCCAGTCGGATCGTGTCGGTGCACCCGGCCATGTAGGCCAGAGCGGTGATCTGCTCCATAGCCTGGCCTGAGGCCGAGCCCGGGAACTCTCCCGTCTCCGTGTAGGGGTAATCGGAGTCGATATTCTTGGGCACCAGGATGTGGTCGCCGAGGGCGACGGAATCGAAGCCGAGCGCTTCCGCTCGTTGGGCGATGGTTGCCAGGCTGTCAGGAGTGGACAACGGGCCGCGCCCGGGTAACGTAATGCCGTACTGCATGGGACTAAACCTCGAAAATCGCGTGGAGGCGGATCAGTGGAACAGTATGCCGCCGTTGACGTTGTAGGACTGGCCGGTGATCAGGCTGGAATCGGGTCCGGCCAGGAACGCCACCAAGTTGGCAACGTCTTCCGCTTCGGCGATACGGCCAAGCGGCGTACGGTCGGCAGATGAGGCGACCACCTGGGCGCGGAACTCTTCCTGGGTCAACCCTCGTTGAGCCGCCTGATCGCGTTCCCAGTAACTCATGCGATCGGTATTGATGGGTCCCGGGCAGACGGCGTTGACGGTGATGCCGTGGGGAGCGAGATCCATGGCCGAGGCCTGGGTCAAACCAATCACGGCGAACTTGCTGGCTGAATACGCGGCTCCATCGGCGCTGGCCTGTTTGCCGGCGTTGCTGGCGATGTTTACCACGCGCCCGCCGTTGCCCAGGCGGACCATCTCGCGACCGGCGTACTTGGTGCACAGGAAAACCGCAGTGGTGTTGATGGTGAGGAAATGCTGCCATACGTCCTCGTCCAGGTCGGTGACTGGAACCTTGTCCCGACCGATGATGGCGCGGGCATTGTTGACGAGGATATCCAGGCGACCATAGTGGTTTACGGTCTCGGCCACCAGCCCTTCAATCTCATCAGAGTTGGACAGGTCCGCATAAACGGGCAGGGCCTGACTGCCCCGGGCGCGGACCTCTTCGGCAACGCTGTCGATGGACTGCCACTCCGCGCGGACCTCACCGGGGGGCAGGTCTTCCACGGGCCGGCGCACGTCGGTGATGGCGACGTGGACGCCCTGGGACGCCAACTTCAGAGCGGTGGCGCGGCCGACACCGCGCATGCCGCCGGCGCCGGTAATCAAAGCGACTTTACCTTCCAGGCTCATGGTCATTCCCTCCCGGCGCTGAACGGTTCACGGGCGAAGACCCGACGAACCATGGGCTCGAAAAATTCCAGTGGAAGTGAGTCGTACTCGGGGTCAAACGAGGACTGATCCCAGCGGTGGCAGAAATCCACCGCGTCCTGGTACCACGGGTGGTCGATATAGCGATCGCGGGCATTGCGGTCGCCGCCCATGTGATGGGCGTAGTAGTAACTTTGGAACAGGCCATGTTGGCGGACGACCCAGTAGGTCCGCTCGGAAACGTAGGGCCGGAGAACGGCCGCCGCCATTTCGCTATGGTTGTGCGGGGCCAGCAGGTCGCCGATGTCGTGCAGGAGGGCAGCGACGACCATTTCCTCGTCGGCTCCATCGCGGTAGGCGCGGGTGGCGGACTGCAAAGAGTGTTCGAGACGGTCCACCTTGTAGCCGGCCAAAGAACCGGCGAGGCCGCGCAATTGTTCCAACACCCGGTCGGCGGTGCTGGACGCGAACTGGGCTTCGAGGCTTTCGAGGAGCTCGTAATCCTCACGGGTGCCGGCGGCCATGCTGGTGAACGAGACGGTTGGGACGGTCGCCTGGGACGCGTCACTCATGAGCGTTCTCCCATCGTGTAGTATGTTGCCGAATTGTACCATCGCTGCGACGGGGTTCGGAGTTGCAAGGAGAACGGCAAATGGCAGACGAGGGACGACTGCAGGGACGAGTGGCACTGATAACGGGCGGCGGACGCGGGATCGGGCGGGCGATTGCCCGGGCCTATGCCGCGGAAGGTGCCATGCTGGCGCTGGCGGCGCGCACTGACACCGAACTGCAAGCGACGGCCGACGAGGTCCGCGCAAAGTTCGGCGGCGAGGTGACCACGGTCATCACGGACGTGAGGGATCGGGAACAGGTGGAGAACGCCGTGTCGCATACGCTGGAACGGTTCGGCGCTATTGACGTGATGGTGAACAACGCCGGGAATACCGGCGAGATCGGTCCATTATGGAAGCTGGACCCGGAGCAGTGGGCCAACGTGATCTCGGTGCACGTACTGGGTACATACTACGGTTGCCGCGCGGTGATACCCAAAATGCTGGAACGGGGCGGCGGTCGTATCGTCAACATGTCCGGTGTGGGCGGGCCGAACGACACTTCCTATGATGCGGCGAAAACTGCCATCGTCAACATGACGGAGAACCTGAGCGTGGAACTGACGGGCACGGGAGTCACGGTCAACGCCATCAGCCCGGGTTCCATTCACACGCGGATGTGGGAAGAGGTGCGGGACATGGCCCTGGCGGCCGGGGACATGGAAATGTACGAAAAGGGGGTGCAGGTCACATCAGGGGGAGGCGCCTCGATTGAAAGGGCCGCGGAGTTGGCGGTGCTGCTGGGCAGCGACGCTTGTGGCGGGCTGTCGGGGCGACTAATCCGCGCCGCGCTGGACGCTTTCGAGGAAATCCCGGCGCGGGTGGACGAGATCATGTCGACCGATGCGCTGCTGCTGAGGAGAGTGGATCTGGGCGGTTAGTCCGCAGTTTCCGGGGACAGCGACGCGCGGGCCTGTGGGTGTTCGGGGGGCCTGGCGAGGAGCAGAGCCAGGGCGGTGATCGCGCCCAGGACCGCATAGATGATGAACGCGATACCGTAGCCCCCGGCGAGCTGGAAAACCAGCCCGGACGCCACCGCGCCTATAGCCTGGCCGAGGGAGGTGAAGGGCTCGGTCACGCCGCGGATGGTGCCAAGGGATTGGCGACCGAAGAAGTTGGCATAGGCTACCGCTGGAACCACGAGGATTCCGGCGACGGCGAGCCCGAACAGACCGGCGGCGAAGAAAGCCAGCGCGACGGTGTCGGCGACCACGAACAAGGCGCAGGCAATCGCCATCACCAGGGCGACGATGGCGTAGGTGTACGAAACCCGCATCTTCTCGACCAAGCGTCCCCACAGGAGGCTGCCGAACGCGGTGCCGGCGGCGTTCACCACGATGCTGAGCTGAGAGAGGGACAGGTCAATGCCACGGGAACGCAGCAGGTCGGCCTGGTACACATTGGTCCCGGACTGCAACAGGAAGAGGAAGCCCGTTCCGATGGCCAGGACCCACAACGCCGGAGTACGCAAGGCCTGGCGGGTGGTCCACTCCAGCACGGACTCGGTTTCGGCGGCCGGTGCGACTGAGGCATCGGCCTCGCCGGTTGCGTCCGGTTCGTCGCCGTCCGGCAGAAGTCCGACATCCTCCGGGCGTTGGGCCACCAGCAGGGCCGCGGGCGCCAATGCAATGGCGTACACCATCAAGCCGAGGACGATCCAGGCGACCTGCCATCCGTAAGCCGCGCTGACCCAGGTAGCCACCAACGGGAACGCCACCATACCGCCGGAGTGGGACAGGAACAGCAATCCAGTAGCCCGTCCGCGCTGGCGTACAAACCAACGGCCGACGACGGTGGCCGCGCCCACGTTGAGCGGGCTGCTGAACATGATGCGGCCAACGGCCAAAGCCGAGTAGAAGATGGCGATATGGACGGAGAGCCACGCCATGGCCATGGTGCTGAGACCAATGATGATCAGGGAAGACACCAGCACGGCTCGCGCGCCGTAACGGTCGATGGCCCAGCCCACGGGCGGGGAAGCCCCGGTGGCCAGCAGTCCGCCGACCGCAGCGGCTCCACCGATGAGCGCCCGGCTCCATCCGGTTTCGTCGGCGATGAGGGGGACGAAGACGGCGAAGGTCAGACTGCCGGCCGCGTTGCGGACGAACATGCTGCTGCCGGCGGTACCCAGCACGATCCACCCGTAGTAGAAGGGGACGCGGCGGGAGATGTAGGCGATCAGGGCGTGCATGGCGGAAAGGCCTTAACCCGAGATCTGCTTGAGCGCGGCGGCGGTATCGTCGCGAAACCGTGTCCAGGATTGCAGCTGTTCGAGGGGGCCGCCGACCGGGAGGGTTTCAAGAAGTTGGTCACGCATACTTGGCAGCCTTTTCATCAACGCTCTCCGCCTTCTACCTTGAACTTCAGCGCCGGCAATTATGGCCGAACGGAGCGCTGATTTGGGATCGGCCATGCGTTCCGCTTCTGTGGGCGACGGCAAGTCCAGTTGTATGCGTCCGTTCGGGTTGCCGGCAGCGTTCCGGATGGCAGCCTCATCAAGAAGTAACCAGCTTTCCGTCATGCGGACCGGCACTATGCCTACCCATAGACCCTCGTATTCTGCCCGCTGAACCGATTCAGTGATTTCGCGGTATCTGGAGTCTGCGCCGGCACGGTCGGCGTCACGATGTATGAATATGACATCAAAATGCGGCGCCATAGCGAGGCCGCTGCGTATCTTGTCCACCAACAGACGGCCTTCGTGGGAGACGTCGAAGTCCGGCCGAGAGTAGCCACAACTTTCGAATAATCGCTGTATATGAAACGTAAGCGGGGCATCGGAATTGCCTTCGCACACCAGGAGAAACCTCGTCACCATATCGATTCCCAGAACTCCCTTGGGAAAGCGATTTGCGCGGTTTTGGGAGGCATCAGGTAAGATTGCAATGAAAGCAGGCTCATTCCTTCTCGTTCATTGGAACAGCGCCAAGTCCCGTGGTAGGGTTGACACTGCAGAAGATGTTCCACCAGCGCTCCCGACCTGGAGCGAGCCATGCGTGGTTTCGCCAGTACCAAGTCTTCTTTGTTTTGTAGCTGCACGAAGTAGGGTGAGTGGGTTGCCACTATCACTTGGCGCATTGGGTTCTCAGTGTCGACAGGTTCATGCGGGTTGACCGCCAGGTCATCCAACAAGCGATTCATGGCTTCCATCTTGGCCGGATGAATACCGTTCTCCGGCTCTTCCATGCAAATCACGGCACTTTCGTCAACAACTTCGGTCAGCGCCGCCAATGCCAAGAAGCGCAACGTGCCGTCGGAGATAGAGTTGGCGCGGAGTTTGATTCCCGATCGTTCTTCCACCTGCAACGACAGGAGTTGCCGCAGGTCGTCCTTGACCACTTTCACCATGTTGACGGGAACGAGTTCCGACAAAATGATAGATACCATCTGGAGGACGACATCAGGGCGTTCACCGGATTCCGCGGCAACGTTCGTCAGGTGTTGCAGAGTAGCCGGTATGTGCGCCCCGTTGGCAGCGATGCCAGGAGGCTGAGTGTAGCGGTCAGGGCGGCGCATCGCGGCCGGGTCGAGGGCCAGGACGCGCCAGCTCTGCATTTCCCGGCGGGCCGCCAGTATTGTCGGAGTGGCCGAGGTGTTTTCGGTGCCGATGATGGTGCGCGTTGCCCCTCGCGCCGGAGATGGCCGACCCCGCCCGTGGGAGCCGCCATCCTGGTGCACCACAATGGCAGCCTGTTCGGTTTCCGGGTCGATCTGGGTGGATATGAACCCGCTGCGGGCATGGCGGTTGTTGTACACCACACTATCGCGGAACTTGCCCTTGCTGTGGGGGAATTTCAGATGGCGGGCCGCATGCCCGGTGATGATGGGCCGAAGCTCTTCCCGTTCCAGCGCCAATCCGCCGAGGAGACCGCCCGTTGGCGAGGGCGGTTCGTAGCGGAAGGCGACTTCGTAGCGCAGGAAGGATGAAGACGCCTTCGCTTCCCGACCGAAATCATCGCGCACGCTCTCGCTGACTATCATCTCCGCGGCGAATTCCATCCGGTCCGTCCTTTCGCCGCAACCGTAAAAAAGCAGGTCAGCGATATCGCCGGTTTCCTCGCCGGCGTTGCGGATTTGGAGCGCCGCATCGTTGATGGTGTGTTCAGTGAGGAGGGACAGGAAGCGGATGGCATCGAAGATGTTGGACTTGCCGACTCCATTGGGGCCGGCGATGCAGGTGTACGGCCCAAAATCCAGGGAGAAATCCACAAGGTTTTTGAATCCGTTGACTTCCAGCCTGGTCAACATGATGGCCTCCCTCCGCGCTGTTGGAGCGGCAGTTGGGCGATTTTAGCACGGGCTTTCGCTAGGGCTGCCGGGCCATTTCGCAGGCGAACCACAGGGCGAGGCTTCCGGTGCGGTCGTCGTAGCCGTTGACGGCGGTGCGGTTCAGGTAGGCGCGGTGGTCGGGCATGACGCCGGTGCTGATGCAGCCGTCGACAACGCCGCCGGCCTCGTCGATGCGCTCGGACACGGCGCGCCAGCAGGCTCGGAGGCCGGCGGTGTACCCGGCGGCCTCGTCGGAGGGCAGCCAGCCTAGTCGAAGGCCGCGGGCCAGGGCGTAGCCGATCATGGAAGTGGAGGTCAGTTCGCCCCACGCTCCGGGCAGATCGACGAGTTCGCCGAAGGTGCCCCAGGGCTGCTGGACGCGCAGCAGGGCGTCCAGGTGGCGGCGATGACATTGCAGGAGGGTATCGCGGTCGGGATGGTCATCCGGCAGGTAGGTTAGAGCTTCGGCGTATCCCAAGGCGGCGAACCCGTTGCCACGGCTCCAGTAGAACGGCGCAGACCGGGCGTGACGGAACAGGCCATTGGCTTCCTGGACGTCGCCGCCATCGAGGAGGAAGGTTGCCAGGAGGTCGGCGTAGCGGGCGTCGCCGGAAATGCGGTGGGCGCGGCCGAGCATGGCGCCGGTCATGAACATATCCTCGACACGGAAGTCGGGGTCGCACGGAGCGGGGGCTTGGCCGGGGCCGCGGGCGACGAAGCGGTCGGCGGCGTAGAAGAAGAGGCGGCGGTATTTTTCGTCCCCGGTGTAATCGGCCAAGCGGGCGGCCCAGACAACGCCGGCCAGGGCCGCGCCGCCGGCGTCGGACAGGTAGGCCGGCGGATCGGCGGCGATGTGGTCGATCATAGCGGCGATGTCAGCGGTGGGGTCGGGCAGCGCGTCGTCGAGGGCGGCAAGGCGGAGACGTCCGCTGATGCCGACGCCCTGGGTGTAGTTGACCGGGTCGAGGGCGTGGCCGTAACGGCCGGCCAGGATGCGCGCGATTTCGATGGGAGTGCGGCGACGGCGAGCGTCGAGAGCGCGGCGGGCCGGCGAGGGCGGGACGTCAGAGTCCTTTCCGGTTACGCGCCAGAGGGAGTACAGGGCGTCGGAGAGGCCGGTCCAGTGAGTGGTGAGGCGCAGGGCGGGTATGACGCCGGGACTGTCGGAGGACGGGCGGCCGAGGGCGGTGACGAGGGAGTCGCCATCGTGGACCGGGGACGCGCCCAGGACCGAGGCGACCGGGTTGTCAGCAGCGGCGGCGTTAGCTTCCCAAAGCGGTTGCTGATCGGAGTCGTCAGACAGGGCCACTTCGACGAGCAGGTCGGGGGCCTGATAGCAAACCCACCGCCACAAGTAACGGCTTTCCGGGCCGGTCTCGTCAGAGTAGAAACCGCCGTCGGGCGGGAAGCCCCGGGTCAGGTCGGTTGGATCTCCGGCGGTGGGTTCCCAGTCGCCGCCGGCCAGGGCGTCGGGATTGGTGGCGGCAAGCGCGCTGAGGGCCACGCCGGAGGAGCCGGCAGCCGACGACCGGGCGAACAGGTCCAGCGCGGTCAGAATGCGCGGGGTGTCCATGGTCTCGCCACGCAGGCCAGCGACCAGCAGGACCGTCGGGCGGTGGTCGTCATCGGAGAATGGCATGGACCGGGTATCGACCAGGGCCAGCATCGGGCGCCATAGGGGCGAGAGACCGATGGGTACGGTCTGCCAGCGTTCCGGGCTGCGCTTGCGGACGAGGTTGACCAGGGCGGCGTTGATATCGGTGGGGTGCATCGTGCTCATGGGCGCTCTCAACGTTCGGGGATGTGGGTTCAGGAATGTGGGCAGGCAACATTATAGCGGGGGCGAATTGGGCCTTGGCCTCACCGGAATTCGCCTTGTCATCGAGAGCAGCACGACTACCTGGCGGTCCGGTTGGCTGAAGAATGATCTCTACTGCAACGGGATTGCCGCGCTGCGCTCGCAATGACAAGTTGCGGTCCATGAAGCATCGGCTTTTTGACACGGGGATTGGGCGGCGATAAATTGGCGGCACGCGGCCCGCAGGGTCCAGCATCACGCAGAGGGAGACCTACAGCCCATGCTCAGGTTCGACGAATATACCGGCGAGCACCTGATACCGCCCTACCGGGTCCTGGACTTGACGGACCGGCGCGCGGCGTTCTGCGGTCGGCTGCTGGCGGACTACGGCGCGGACGTGGTGAAAGTGGAACCGCCATCGGGAGATCTTTCCCGGACGCTGGGGCCATACCCCGGAGATGCGCCGGACACTGAGCAAAGCCTGGATTTCCTGTTCTACAACACCAACAAGCGATCCATCACGCTGGACCTGGATACCGAGACGGGGCGGGGGCTGTTCCGGCGCTTGGCCGCTGACGCCGACGTGATCATTGAAAGCTACGACCGGCATTACCTGGCCGAACGGGGAATTGGATATGACGACCTGCGCGGCGGCAACCCGGGGCTGGTGATGGCGTCGGTGACGCCGTTCGGGTCCACGGGCGAATGGGCGGATTACGCGGGCGACGACCTGGTGGTGATGGCGGCGAGCGGGTACATGCAGATCACCGGGGAGCCGGACGAGCCGCCGGTGCGGCAGGGCAACGAGCACAGCCACTACCCCGGAGCGCAGTACGCGGCGGTGGGGATCCTGGCGGCGCTGTATTACCGGGATTTCGCCGACGGCGGCGTGGGACAGCACATCGACGTGTCATCGCAAGAGGCGCTGATCACGTACTACACGGATGCGCATCCGGCGCTGCTATGGCGAAAGCTGGGGCAGAACGTGACGCGGGTGGGCACCAACTCGACGCTGGTGATCCCGCTGGGGGCGTATCCGTGCAAGGACGGCTGGATCGCGGCCGGGGTGATCACACCGCGGGAATGGGATGCGCTGGCGGAGTGGATCCACGAGGTGACCGGGAACGACGAGGTGCTCAACGAGGCGTACCGGGGCGGGAACCAGGACCGGGCGGAGCACATCGACATCATCACTGCGCTGTTCCTGGAGTTTGCCGAGAACTTCACGGTGCAGGAGCTGTTCCACGAAGGACAGCGGCGGAACCTGGTTTTCCTGCCGGTGAACGAGGTGGCGGATTTGCTGGCCGACCCGCAGCTGGCGGAGTCGGGGTTCTGGTACGACATTGACCACGAGGATGAGTCGATGGGGACGATCAAGTACCCGCTGGGGATATTCCACAGCGAGGAAGTGTCGGCGCGGCGGCGGCCGGCGCCGGCGCTGGGGGCGGACAATGCGGCGGTGTACCGGGGCGAGTTGGGGTTGACCGCGGAAGAGTTGGCCGCGTTGCAGATGGATGGAATAATCTAGTCGCTATACGACACCAGAGGATACCGAAATGGTTACAGTCAAACCGGAGCCGACGTTAACCGCTCCTCCAGACGACTCAGAACCGGCAGCGGATTGGCCGCTGACAGGTGAGTTCCGTCTCAACTTATCTGCCCTGGGTGTTGACCACCTCGCTCCCGACTTCGGAGAGCGATTGTGTCAGCTTTCCACTGATAACCCGCCTTGGCAGTTTGAGTATTCTGCGCAAGGAGAGTTGATAATTATGCCGCCACCCGGTTCGGAAAGCAGTCGAGAAGAAGCCGTAGCCAGCGGTGAACTGTACGTTTGGCAGCGCAGCAACGGAGGTATGAGCTACGGTCCAACCGTGGGGTTCCATTTGCCCAGCGGGGCGCAGCGCATTCCCGATGCCGCCTGGATCACGCAAGAACGGTACGACAACCTGACGCCCATTGAGCGGCGGGGAACGATACACGGCGCGCCCGACTTCGTGGTTGAAATCCGTTCTCGCACCGACCGTCTCCCGCCATTTTTAGCCAAGATGCAGGAATGGATGGAGGGCGGCGCAACACTCGGTTGGGGGATCGACGCGCGACAGCGACGGGCTTATGTCTATCGGGCCGGGCAGGCCGAGGCTGAAATCCTGGAGAACCCCGAGAGCCTTTCAGGCGAGGATTTGCTGCCGGGATTCAGTTTTGCGGTGCGCAGCCTGATTTTTGACCGGCACAACGAGGAGTAGGAACCATGACCGGATTCACTTCCAACACGCCGTCAGCGCTGGCGGGCATTAGAGTGGTCGAGTTCGGGCCTTACGTGGCGCTGCCGCTGACGGGGAGGATACTGGGTTCACTGGGGGCGGAGGTGATCAAGGTCGAGACGAACAAGGTGCTGGACGAGATGTCGTTCATACCGGCGTGGTCCCGAGGGGCGGGCCAGCCGGAGTACCAGCGGGGAAAGCGTCGGATCACGCTGGACGTTCGGACCGATGCAGGCCGCGACCTGATACTGGAGATGGTGCGGATCAGCGACGTGTTCATGACGAACTTCAGGCGGAACGTGCTGGACCGGTGGGGGATTGACTTCCCGGAAATCCGAAAGCAGAGGCCGGACGCGATCATCATGTGGCAGACGGGATTGGGAGGACACGGGCCGTATTACACCTACAAGTCCTTCGGGATACTGGTGCAGCACCTTTCCGGGGTGTCGTTGATGACCGGGCTGCCGGACGAGCCACCGGGGGTGGTGAATACATCCTATTCGGACTACCACACCGGGGTGTTCCAGCCGGCGGGGATCATCGCGGCCTTGATGCGGCGGAACCTGACCGGAAAGACGGCGACGCTGGAGTCGTCGATTTTCAAGTCGGGAGTGGCCACGGGAGGGCCGGCGCTATTGGACTACCAGGTGAACGGACGGGGACCGCAACGACGGGGCAACCGGGACGCCTGGGCGGCGCCGCACAACGTGTACCCGTGCGCCGGGGAGGACCGCTACATTGCCATCGCGGTTGCGGACGACGAGCAGTGGGGGCGGCTCCGCAAGGCAATGGGCGATCCGGAATGGGCGGCGGCGGCCGAGTACGAAACCCGATTGGGCCGAAGGCGCAACGAGGACGCGCTGGACGGCGGCATCGCGGAGTGGACACGGCAGCACGAATCGCTGGACTTGATGGAGAAGCTACAGGCGGCGGGAGTGCCGGCCGGGATGGTGTCGCAGGGGCAGGACCTGAACGAAAACGCGCACCTGAAATCGCGGGAGTTCTACCAGGACACGCAGTACTGGGAAGCGGAACGGGGCGTGAAGGCGACGGAGTGGACGGAGGGAGAGAGCGTCTCGTGGTCGATTCCGGCGAAGATGTCGGAGACGCCGATACCGTTCGGCAAGTACAGCAACATCGGCGAGGACAACGCTTACGTATTCGGGCAGTTGCTGGGGATGCCGGACAGCGAGATTGAGCGGATGGAAGAGGCGGGGGTGATTTACTGACGTTGGGCGGCGGTGGTTGAATTGACGTGGATGCACAGGATGGACGGGATTTTACCCGACGAGATTGCCACGCTGCGCTCGCAATGACGAGGGGGCTAGGTCATGCCCCGGACGGGGATGGTGTCGGGGTACGTGATGTGGAAGGTCTTTTCCAGGGCGCGTTTCCACAAGGGGGACAGCTCGATGGATGAAGGGTCGCCGCGGAGGGACAGCTTGGCCGGATGACAAGAGCAGGGCCGGGGAGTGAGGCCGCGGGCGTAGAAGTTGTGGGGATCGGGGAGACGGGCCAGCGGGGAATGCGCCAAGCCGTGGGCCCGGGCGATCTCCGGATAGTCGGGCAGCGCCATGATCTCCGCCAAGGACCGGGGAATCGGGCGCGATGGCGGACGCGGCGGACGGCGGCCACGGCCCGTCACCGGTCGGCCGGCGATGGCTCCTTCAATGGAGCGGACCAGTATGGCCACGCGGTTGCGGGCCTGTCGGCTCAAGCGCTGAGCCTCCCGGGCGTTGGCGACGGCCAGTCGCTCGGGCAACTGGTAGATCTTCCGAAAGATGCGGACCCCGCCGTTGGAGACGTGGCCCTCGCCGGCCAGCATGAACAGCGCGCCGGTCAAGCGGCGACGGGTGGGACGACGGAAGTAGTCCTTGTGGAAGTTTGCCGCGGTGGCGGCGTGGGACGCCGCCCGGGCCAGGGCATTGGCGGCGCGGGCGTAGTCGCCAGCGTTGTGATCGGACCGGGCCAGGGACAGAAAGCGCCGGGCCTGGGTCTGGTGATGCTGGACGCTGCCCATGTTGGTGGCACGCTCCTTTTTGCTTTTACGTCGATTTTGCTTTTACATCGATGCACAGGATGGACAGGATGGGATGATTATGGTGGATGGCTTGCGATTGGCGGGCTCCTTTGGGATT
>DAOULH010000020.1:0-34158 GCA_034420475.1 Dehalococcoidia bacterium | reverse complement strand
CGGAACTCCGGCGACGGCGACGAACGGGCCGGCGTCTTTCTCACCAACGCGCTGACCGGATGGGAGCCGACGGTGCAGAAGCCGCTGCCCTTCCCGGAACTGGAGGAGGAACGGGACCGGGCGGAGCGGGTCAAGCAGGACACTCCCGTGCTGGTCATCATCGGCAACCCGCCCTACAACGGTTTCGCCGGCGTCGCCGTGGACGAGGAACGCGAACTGTCCCAAGCCTACCGCAGCACCCGCCAGGTGCGCCGGCCCGAGGGGCAGGGCCTGAATGACCTGTACGTGCGTTTCTTTCGCATGGCGGAGCGGCGCATCGCCGAAAAGACGGGCCGGGGCGTCGTCTGCTACATCTCCAACTACTCGTGGCTGGACGGCCTTTCCTTCACCGGAATGCGCGAGCATTTCCTGGATGCCTTTGACCTGATCCGCATCGACAATCTGAACGGCGACAAGTACAAGACGGGCAAGACCACTCCCGACGGCGCGCCCGACCCCAGCATCTTCTCCACGCCGGACGACCCGGTGGGCATCCAGGTGGGCACCGCCATCGCCACGCTGGTGCGCAAGGACGACCACGCGCCGGCCCAATCCGTCGGCTTCCGCCACCTGTGGGGCCAGACCAAGCACGCTGACCTGACCGCCACCGCCGAGGTCGCGCCGGCCGGCTTATACGATGAAGTCGCGCCCCTGCTGCCCCTGGGCCTGCCCTTTGCCGATCTGGCAGTTAGCGACGGCTGGCAGGATTGGCCGGCATTGCGCGATCTGTTCCCTATGTCTTTCCCAGGCATCAAGAGTGGTCGGGATCCGTTCGTCGTAGATATTGACTTACCTCGGCTCCGCGAACGAATTAACGATTACTTCGATTCGAGATTAAGCCATGACGAAATAGCGCGGCGTTATCCCTCCGCGATGCGTAGCCCGCGTGAGTATGATGCTCGCGCAGTACGCGACGCGCTGTTGAGACAAGGCGGTCCTATCGAAAGTGGCTTTGTTCGATATGCCTACCGGCCATTCGATGTACGATGGCTCTATCGGGAAGATAGAGAGAAACTCGTAGATAGGCCGCGTCCTGAGTATGTGCCACACGTCTTTGAGGGCAACTTGTGGTTTTGTGCAGTACAGCGTTTGCGGAGAGACGAGACCGAAGCACAGTCCCCAGTCACAGGTCACCTGGCGTCGCTGCACCTGAACGAATGGGGCGCCAGTATGTTTCCCATGTGGCTACGCGATAACTCCTCCCTCGGACTCGGCGGCGACGGCGCCCAGCGCAGCCCCAACCTGTCGCCGGCGGCGCAGAACTACCTGGACCGGCTGGGCTTGAGCGTGGACGACCTGTTTCATCACGTCATCGCCGTGCTGCACAATCCGCAGTACCGCGCCGCCAACGCCGGGGCATTGCGGATGGAGTGGCCACGCATCCCCCTGCCCGGCTGGCCCGATGGGTCGGCGGACGGCGCGGCGGACGAACTGTCCGCGTCGGCGGCCCGGGGCCGGCAGTTGGCCGCGCTGCTGGACTCGGATACGCCGGTGGCCGGAGTAACGTCCGGCGCGCTGACGCCGGCCATGGCGTCCATCGCCATCCCGTCCACCACGGACGACAGCAACATGACCGGCGACGACTTCGCGGTAACGGCCGGCTGGGGTCACTACGGTTCCGGCGACGCCGTGATGCCCGGCCAGGGCCGCATCGTAGAGCGCGACTACTCCGCCGAGGAGCGGGCGGCGCTGAGGGATGCAATCGCCGAATTGGGCGATACTACCTTTGACGTGTATCTGAACGACCGCGCCTACTGGCGCAACGTGCCGGCGAGTGTATGGAACTACCAACTGGGCGGCTACCAGGTCCTCAAAAAATGGCTCTCCTACCAGGAGAGCAAGGTGCTGGATCGCCCACTCCATCCAGAAGAAGCTCAGCACTTCCCAAATACAGCGCGGCGAATCGGTGCAACCCTGCATGGCGGGCAATTTACGGAACCGCTAAAGGTGAACCAAGACGCGACGGTTTCAACGATTGTAATCAACGGCGACGTCACAGCGCCGCATCAGCAATTCGCGGAGCTCGTAGCATCCTGGCGCGCCGAAACCGCCGGTCTGTCTTCACCAAGAGCAATCGCCGGACATCCTGCTTACGAGCAGATCATCAACTTGGGCAAACCCGTCATACCTCTCATTCTCCAGGACATGAAGGAAAACGGTGGGTGGTGGTACCCGGCGCTACGGGCCCTCACCGGAGAAAATCCTGTCCCGGAATCAGCCAAAGGCAACGCGCCGCTGAACGATGAAGCCTGGCTGCAATGGGGGCTGGACAATGGTTACGTCTAGGCCGGCAACTTCCTGTCATCCATTGCAATACTTTCCAGGCCTCGGCCCTGACAATCACAGGATTACCAGCCCGGTATCGCGCGAATACAACTGCGTGGCGTGGGCGGCCGGGATCGAAAATCAACACCTATGGCCGAGTGGCGCGGAAGGAGCGATGTCGGAACCAGAAGTCGTCTGGCCAGAGGGCATCCGTGACGACGAATCGGTTGAGGCGCTCGTCGAGTACTTTGAAAGCCTCGACTACAAGCCATGCGACAACCCGGAGTTCGAAGATGGATTTCTGAAAATAGCCATCTTCGTCACAGACGTTTATCCGGCTCATACGTCCCGGCAACTTCCATCCAAAAAATGGACCAGCAAAATGGGTTTCGATGGGGTGGACATCGAGCACGACAACCTGGAGTGCATCGCAGGGAATCAGTACGGAACTGCATCGGTATTCATGAAAAAGCCCGTGCCCTAGCAGGGTGTTGAAATGAGGGGTTGCTGGGAGGGGAGGTGGTGATGATTGGTCGACAAACTGCGGGCTAGCTTGGGATTGGTGAGTAAGGGCGCTGGTCGGCAGGTTACGGAGGGTTGTCGGCGGTGATCAGGGCAGACCTGTCCCAGGGCTCATGCTGCCGCCGGTATCAGTTTCGCCAATCGCACCAGGTTGTAGCTGGCCGTGGTCATCTCCATCCAGAAACGGTTGCGATCCACTCCGCAATAGCGCAGTTTCCGGCCACCGCCCACGGTCTTCACCCAGCCAAAGACCTCCTCAACCCGTTTCCTGATTCGCTGGCTGATGCGGTACCCTTCGTGCCGAGTGGTGCGTCGGTCAATGGCCGAGCGCTGCTTCTGGGCCACATGCGGCGTTACCCGAGACTTTCTACATTCCCTGACGAACCCCTGGGTGTCATAGCCACGGTCGGCGCCCACGGTGATCCGTCCGGCGCCCGGCACCGCCTCTAGCATCTGCAACGCCGCCGACCGTTCCGATGCGCCGTCGGCCGGTGTGAGGCGCACGTCCACCACCAGTCCTTCCTGATTGTCCATCAACACGTGGGCGCCGAAGCATAACTTCGCTTCTTTACCCTTGCCCTTCCTGGCCAGCCTGGCATCTGGGTCCGTGGTGGACCGGTGGGTGTCGTTGCGCCGTCGCTCTCCCCAAAAGTCCACCTCGGGATTGCGTCCTCCACCCTCATCCATCGGCTCGTCCTCGTCCTTGGGACGAAAACTCTTCACCGACGCCCACGCCTCCAGCAGCGTCCCATCCACGCTGAAGTGGTCCTCCGACAGCAACCGCTGCCTGCGTGCCTGCTCCACTATCTCCAGCAGAAACTCCCGGGCCACGTCAGCCTCCAACAGCCTCTGCTGGTTCTTGGCAAACACCGAGTGGTCCAAACTGTGATCCATGATGTTCAGGTCCAGAAACCACTTGAACAGCAGGTCATACTCCAGCCGCTCGCAGAACTGCCGCTCGCTGCGCACCGAGAACAGCGCCATCAACAGGCAGGCCTTCAGCAGATGCTCCGGCGGTATCGACGCCCGGCCATTGGCCGCGTACATCCGGTCAAAGGTGGGCGAGAGCTTGGTCAGGACCTCATCCACCAAGGCCTTGATACGACGGATGGGATGGTGCGGTGGCACCAAGGCGTCCGGCGTAACCGCCGTCAACATGGTGGCCTGTCGCGCCGCTTTGCCTCTCATGGGAAACCTCCCTGCCGGAGATGCCCCATCCTACCACCCGGCACTCATGCCTCCGACATTTTCAACACCCTGCTAGAGGACTAGCAGCACCGCGAGGTGGCATGTGAACGCCATTGGCGAGCAAAAACAAAGGCAGATTCCGCAATAGTGGGCAAGCACATGACCGACACCGAAACCAAGCGCGCCGGGTTTCCGGTTATTGCGCGGTCAATTTTCGACAGGACCGCCGAATCGCCGCAGCCAAGCCTCGATTAGCCGCCATGAACCGGGCCCGGAACGGATACCATCACCGCAGCGACCAATTTCCGCTGTCGTACAGCGCAAATCCGAGTAGCGGAATCGCCTCACCGAAAATCCGCCTGTCAGGCACAATCGGGATCTGCTACACTGCGGTGCCACAGGGCCGGCAAAACCGCCTTGCCAGATCACAAGAGCGGAGATCGCGATTGTTCTTCTGCTGCCGGCCCAGTTTAGGACATCCACACTGATACCCTGATTACCTTGTCGCGGACCCGTAGCATCCTATGAGCCGGGAAGAAGACCAGCACGCAAGACTTTCGGTATGCCTTCTATGGGGGACCCGGAGACCTTGGTAAGCAGGGGATGTACTGGTTCGCCATCCAAGGGCAGACGAATCCGCCAAAGCCCGTAAAGCATGAGCAACCGCGAGACAACCAAGCTTGTATTCGACGTGGACGCCGCCTTGCTCGATGAGTTGGGTGAGCGGCTGGTTGCCCGTCGTTCAATCGCTATCGCTGAGCTGATCAAGAACGCATATGATGCTGATGCTACCGAAGTCACAGTGAGTTTCCGGAACGTCACCACCGACCATGGAGAAATTTTAGTCGCAGACAATGGGTCGGGAATGACCCTGGAAACCATGAAGAACGGTTGGATGAGAATTGCCACCACCCATGCGGTAGCGAATCCTCAGTCGAAGAAATTTGGGAGACCGAAAACCGGTGCCAAAGGACTAGGGCGTTTCGCATGTCGGCGGCTGGCTTCCTGCTTGACATTAGAGTCAACCTCCGACGGGCCGGCTGGGCACAACCGCATTCAGGCTGACTTCGACTGGCGTAGTTTCCAAGCCGGACAGGACCTTTCGAATATACAAGTTGAAGTAACTCACGAGACTGCCGAGGAAATCGCTGTCACAGGGACAACGTTACGCTTTACTGCACTGACAGACACATGGAAAGAACAGGACATCGCTGAGATTCGAACCGAGCTTGGCGAATTGATGGACCCTTTGGCCCAAGAAGCCTATGTTCAGAGGAGTGCCGACAAGGAACCGGATCCTGGTTTTAGGATGAGAATACTCGCTCCGGAATTCCCAAACCAAGAGGGCTCTCCCGTCGAACGGTTTTTGGACGCAGCTTGGGGAGTGCTAAGAGGGCAGATTACCGAAGAAGGCGACCCGGAATACATCCTGAACGTACGCGATAGCGAGGCACCACTTAATCATGCCCCTGTCGCTTTTTCATTCCCTGACCTTTCAGGAGCCACGTTCACTATCCGTATGATGGTCTATTCAGGGAATCGGTTCCGTACCACTGGATTTAACCTGACTCAGGCAAGAACGTTCGGAAGGGAGCGAGGCGGCGTCAGGATATATCTGGATGGATTCCAAGTGTTTTCTTACGGATCGCCTGGAGACGATTGGCTTAGTCTAGACCAAGATGGGGCAAGGCGATTGGTTAGGACTCCAGATGAGCTTATGAACGAGGCTCAAGGACTGAGGCGCCCTATGCTTGCATTACCAGGAAATATGCAACTCTTTGGTGCCGTCGAAATATCGCGAGAAAGAAACCCGGGAATCGCTGTCAGTATCAGTCGAGAGAGGTTGGTCCAGAACGAGACTTTTGAACATCTCAAGAGATTTGTTCGCGCCGGTATAGACTGGATGACGATTTGCTATGCTAGGGATTTGGCGGAATCCCGCCGCGACCGCGGGCACACATCAGGGACTACGCCTACCCCTGTCCAGGCCCTACAGACTGCACGGGCGTTGATACGCCAAGAATTATCAATCCCGAGGGAAAACAGGACAGCCATTGAGTCTTCACTAAGCGAGGCGGAATCGCTGCTTTCGGTAGAACGGGAAGCGTACATATCAGAACTTTCCATGCTCCGAGTGCTAGCCTCTGCAGGAACGACCGTCCTGGTTTTTGACCACACGCTTCGTGCGATGGCGGGACAGTTACTTGATGTAGTTGATAGGCTGGCGGCTTTTTCCAATCATCTGACCGGCGATCATCAAACTGAATTTCAACAGACTTTAGAGGACCTTAGGTCGTGGTCGTCCATGGCGACTGGACAAGGCTCGCTAGTCGGATTGTTAGTAAGTCCCGAGGCCCGAATGCGCAGTACGTCCCTCGCCGTCCGCCCTTTAGTCGAATCGCTACAGCGCGGATTCCAGGGCTACACCACTCTGTTTGGGATCAAGTTTGAAAATGCTGTTCCTCCCACGGTTCGCACACCGCCTATGCGCCAAGCCGAACTGTATGCGGTTCTTTTAAATGTTCTGACCAACTCATTTAAATCGGTTAGAGAAATGTCCCACCGGGTAGTACGCGTCGATGCCAGCGCGACCCCCCAAGAGTTGGTAGTCAGGGTTCACGATACTGGCACTGGTATTGCACCGGATGTTAGAGACGAAGTCTTCGAGCCGTTTGTCACTACCAGCCAGCCAGATCCTGTGCTGGGAGTCGGTACTGGCCTAGGGTTGAAAATAGTACGGGACCTCACCCGGTCCTGGGGAGGGGACGCGTATTTCTTAGATCCCGAAAGCCCGTGGCGGTCGACGATCGAATTACTAATTCCGAACGAGTTGACATCATGATTCGCCAAATTGCTTTAATCGAAGACAAGGACGGAGAACCTCTGCGACTCTCCGTAGAACAAATGGGAGAAGGTGATTTCCAAGTTTCTTTGTTTCATCCTCCCAGCGATTTGAATCTGACCACTGCAATGGATGCCAATGCGGACCTTTTCTTGGTCGATTACGAATTGGACACCGCTCAAGAGGACGAATCCATCGCTAATTATCGCGGAACGACTTTAGCAGCACGCCTGAGGGAGCTCAAGCCAGAGCATCCAATTGTCCTGTTGACACGCAGCGATTTATCGCTATGGGCGACAGATCATCGGACCGTGCAAGCTAGCAGCACATTCGATGACATACTATACAAGGACCAAGAACTTCGAAGTGAACGTGCCAACGCTAAGATCAGGTTGCTTTCACTAGCCAAAGATTACAAACAGCTCCGCGAGTCCTCCGACCGTTCTGTATCCACACTTTTAGGAATGCTCCAAACTGACGAAGAAGGACGAGAACAAGCTCTGCTGTCCAACCCTCCTGGCAATGGATGGAAAGCAGTTGAAGTAGCAAAATGGGTTCGATCCATTTTGATTCATTACCCCGGAGTTCTTTACAGTCCAATCCACGCTGCCACTGCCCTGGGCATTTCATTGGGCAGCTTTAATGATCCATCTGTGAGAAATGTGTTTGAACCCGCCAAGTACCAGGGACTGTTTTGCGCCAGCCAAGAGCGCTGGTGGAGACACACATTGTTCCAAGTGGCCAATCATTTTGGAGAAACGGCTGGTACAGGACTGAGTTTGCGCGAGGGATTCCGCGTTGCCGCCAATAGCAAGTTAGACCTTGAAATAGAACTGGCGGTGGATGAGGAAACGGGAGTGGGACCTGCCGACACCGTTTGCTATTGCCTGAACATTCCTATCCGTATCGAATCTTCTCTCCCATACCATCCAGATGCACGGCCCCGCGTCATGGATGAGGCAAGAGTATCTTTCAAGGCGATACGGGAAACTAATGACGTCGATGAAAGCCATTTGGATACGGTACATCGAGAATTGATGAGAAACATTCAGCGGGAAGGACATGTCACTTAGCTCTGCAGATGTCCACAAAAGCCTCGAAACCGTGGGGAGCCGGTTGGGGCCAATTTTGGACCCCAGTTCCCACAGCGTGCTTGCCCAGGCCAAATCAATGCTCTCCGAATCAAGGAGGGCACATCACGAACGGCGACGGCAACGAAGTCGAGGTCTCCCTCCCATCCGCTGGGGCTTCAGAATAGAACCAGAAGCTCCCCTCAGATTCAACGAGACCATAATAGACGGCCTCAGGTTAAGGGTCGATTTATTTTTGCGCTCATATTGGGATTCCGACCCAGCTGAAACACCAGCGGACCTAAATGTTGCCGTCCGTATTTGGGCCTTGGATAGGGGTTTATATTTTAGGGAGGAATGGGACGCCGGGAGAATCGATTCAGAAATTGCTCCCAATAAGGGAAGAGTCATGCTAAGGATGCACTTCGACCTGGCCAACCCAGCCCAAGGTGGCCCAAGGTATCACCTGCAGATTGGTGGAAATCAACGGGACGGGGAATATCATTGGTTCCCCCAAGGTCTGTCTGTCCCTCGCTTCCTGCATACCCCCATGGATTTGGTCCTTACCTCAGAGATGATCGCCGCCACATTCTTCTCCGACAATTACAAACAAATCAGGAGAGAGTCTTCATGGGTTGACTCCATAAGGACTTCCCAAATGCACCTGCTTTCGGGTTATCTCGCCCAAGCCACGACTGCCGTAACTAAGGGAGATAGTTTGCTCGATACCCTTTGGAATAATCCGTGGGACTGAATGGACAGCACGCAGGTTCTGGGCAAAAGGACGGAAGCCAGTGTAAAACGTCCAATACGTACCCCACCCTGGAGCTAGAACAGAATGCCCGATGTTAACTGTAAAACACCTGAAGAATCGGGGAAGCTTCGAGGAGGATACTATACTCCCCCGGAATTGGCTGCATGGCTCTGTCGCTGGGCAATACGTAAGCCAACCGATCGTGTCCTTGAGCCTAGTTGTGGGGATGGCGTATTCCTTGAAGCAGCAATCGACAGATTTGAGTCAGTCGGATTAGTCCCCGGGTTCTCAATAGCCAACTGCCTCAAAGGAATTGAGGTCAATCCTGAAGAAGCCGAAAAAGCCAAGCAGCGTTTGGGCCGCAACCTTGGCTTGTGCAGTGCTGCCACAGTGCACTCCGGAGATTTCTTCACTTGGTGGAGCCAGCAAAGGGACGCGGGATTCGACGCCGTTGTGGGCAACCCGCCATTCATCCGATACCGCCATGTCCCGGAACATTACCGTTCGATAGCAATGGAGGTCCTGACAAAATTGGGGCTCAAGGCGAATCGCCTTACCAACATTTGGGTTCCTTTCGTAGTCGCTGCTGCACAGAGTCTCAGAGAAAATGGGCGTCTGGCCCTGATACTTCCGGCTGAGCTACTCCAGGTCTCGTATGCAAACCAACTCCGCGGTTTCTTGGTCAGCAAGTTTTCCAGGATCGACATCATTACCTGCAACCAATTGTTGTTTGACAAAGCGGAACAGGAGATAGTTCTTGTTTTGGCCGAGGGCGCACGTCGCATCCAATCAGGAGGACAGGACTGTCGAGTCACCATGACCGAATTCGACACGGTGAGTGAAATTACTAACCGTTCCCCTTGTTCTGTCTTATCGAATACGCAACCCAAGACGGTGCGCCACGAGAGCGAAAAGTGGCTCAAATATATGCTCACTCCCGTTGAAATTGACCTTATGCGAGAACTGAGACAATCCAAATACATTACAAATCTTGGTTGTCACGCTAGCATAGATGTTGGAGTGGTAACAGGGAAGAATAACTTTTTTGTGATGGGACGTGAACGTCTCGTCGAATTGGGATTGGAAGAATATACCTTCCCTTTGATTTCTAGGTCAAAGCAGTTGAAAGGAGCCTATATCGGGAGCCGTGATTGGGCAACCCTGGATACCTCAGGTGAGCGTGTCCACCTCCTTCATTTGGCTCCCCTTAACGGAAGTACCCTCTCCCACTCGCTGAACCGGTACATCAAAATGGGAGAGGACGAGGAAGTAGACAAAGGGTACAAGTGCTCGAATCGATCCCCTTGGTACGCCGTGCCTTCCGTATGGGAGCCCCAAGGATTTTTCTTGAGGCAGATCTATCATTTTCCTCGGATTATTCTGAATAGTGCAGGTGCCACTTGCACAGACACCATACATCGTCTCAGTTGCGCTGAAGAACCGGAGAAGTTGATTACCAACACTTACACCTTTCTGACTGGTGCTTCGGCCGAAATCGAAGGGCGAAGTTATGGGGGTGGCATTCTAGCACTAGAACCTAGCGAGGCCGAACGTCTCCTAGTTCCGGCACAACTTGTCCAAGCAATGGCTATCGAGGAATGTGATGAGTTTGTTCGGGAAGGGCGATTGGGAGAACTCTTACTGAAAAACTCAATAAGAGTACTGGTCGATGGTGTTGGTTTATCTAAACGTGATTGCGATATGCTGCAAGGAATATGGAATAAAATGGGCATGCGTAGACGTGGACGCAGTATTCGCCGCGCATCCAGCCGAGCAACCTCATCTAAGAGCCCCTAACCCCCAATCCACCGAAAAGGTGAGTGTGGTGGGGGGATGAAGGGATGAGAAAGTGCTCCCGGCTTCGGGGATAATGGTTTCTGAGACACCAAACCGCCCTGAAACGAGGAGCACCCAACGGATGCTATTACGCGAGCAGCCCGACCGCATCCAAATGGTGTTCGATGATCACCGCGTGGTGGCCAACGCGGGGCTGGTCCTGCCGGTCACGTTGGCCCACTGCTTGGGACTGGGCGAGTTGGTGGACCGCCATGTCGACTTGGGAGATGCACCGAGTCGGGCGAATGCGGGAGACAAGTTGCTGACGCTGGTGGTGTCGGCGCTGGCTGGTGGGAACTGCATTGACGATGCCGACGCGTTGCGCGCTGGCGGGACGGAGCATGTGCTGGGCTGTACCGTCACGGCGCCTTCCACCCTCGGGACCTTCCTGCAGAGTTTCCGATGGGGCCACGCGGGTTAACTGGATCGGGTGAGCCGGGAAGTGATGGCCCGAACCTGGCGCCGGGGCCGGTCCTGGCGACGAGCCGTTGACCATCGACCTGGATTCCACCCATTGCGAGACCTACGGATTGGGGAAGGAGGGCGCACCGCGCCACAACTACGCCGGTCAGCGGGGCGATCACCCGCTCCTCGCCGTCGCGGCTGGAACGGGCGATGTGCTAATGGCCCGACTGCGCGAAGGTAGAGCCAACACGACCCGCGCCGCCGCCAACTTCCTGCGTGAGATCATCAGCCGAGCGCGCTACGCTGGAGCCAAAGGGCAAAGCACCGTGCGGGCTGACAGCGGCTTCTATACCCATCCCATTATCAACGACGCCTACACCGAAACCGACCCGCAGACGAGCTTGCGCAAGTGGCAGAGGCTGTTCGGAGAAGGGTTCCGATAGGCTAGCAGGGATTTTTCACAGGAGCCGCTCCCGTTTGGGGACAGCGGTGGCTGTAGAATGGTCCGCAACCAGATCAGGGCCATCGTTGCCGGCACGGTTGACGGCGTTGGCAACGTTCCGCAGGGCCAAACTCGGCCATTCTCTGGGCAGCATCAGGGCACGCAGGTCGGGATTGCGGCCGTCATCGTGGAGCCACTGCCCCCAGTCTGCCGGTTCCAGAATGACCGGCATCCGGTGGTGAACGGGCACCATCAGCGAGTTGGGTTCCGTGGTGATGATCGCGGCGGCCGGTTCGCTACTGCCGTCGTCGCCGATAATCCCGGCGAATGCGATGGGATTCCCGTCGGCGCGATGAACCCATACCGGAGCTTTGCCGCCACCGGGCTGCGTTCGCCACTCGTAGAACCCGCTGGCGGGTATCAGACAGCGGCCACGCTGGAAGGCGTCCCGGAAGGCGGGCAGTTGGTGCACGGTCTCGCTCCGGGCGTTTAACAGCGGGCGCCCGTTCCGGTTGCCGGGAATGCCCCACCTGACGACGCTGATTGCATTGCCATTGCCGACGGTCAGGATGGGCATGGTGGGCGCGATGTTCCAGCGTGGCGCGTAGCCGGCCAGATCCTCAGCGCCGACGTTGAAATACCATGCCAGGTCGTCGATGCCGTCGAACAGTCCGAAGCGTCCGCACATGATGGCTAACTTACTTTCCGTGATTTTAGCCGCTTTTCAAAAATACGCCTTGACGTGAAAGGACCTCGTCAAGGCGCGGGGTTTCAACTGCCACAGTATAGAGCAGGCCAGTCAACTGGGGACGGCGCAACGGACGATCACCGGCAACGATTTTGATGACAGCCACGGCGTAGCGATAAGAACGCGCGTACCAATATGGTATCCGGCATGGACTCTCTCATCGGATGCCTGCTGATCACCCATCTGCCGGTCAAGGCCGAGTTGGCCCGTCGGCCTGAGCTCGCCGGCCGCCCGGTGATTGTCTGCGGCGGCGACATGCGCCGGCGCGTGGTGACGGACGCTGCGCCGGAAGCGCAGGCCGCGGGAGCACGCGCCGGACAGCCGCTCACCGAGGCATTGTCCCGATGTGCCGGAGCCGTGGCGCTGCCCGCGGACGACCGGCATCTCAGCGAGGTCAACGACGCGATGCTGGCATCACTTCTCGAAGTAGCTGACCGGGTAGAGCAAGATGGCCTGGGCGAGTTCTACCTGGACTTGACGGGCCTGGCGCCCATGTACGGGGGCGAGACGGTATTGGCGTCTGCGATCCTGGCGGCGATTGACGCCGCTTGGCAGCCCCGTTTGGGCTTGGCGGCCGGCAAATTTCCAGCCTACTGCGCCGCCGCGTCCGCGAAACCCGGCGAGTGGCTCAAAGCGCCGACGGACGCCGCCCGCTGGCTGGCGCCCTGGCCGGTGTCGTGGCTGCCCCTGCCGCAAGACGCATTATTCCGGATGACCGGCTTCGGCATCCGAACCCTGGGCGACATAGCCGCCCTGACGCCCGATGCTCTGAGCGATTTTCTGGGTAGAGTGGGCGAACGGGCATGGCAGCTGTCGCAGGGAGTTGACACTGAGCCGGTGCATCCGGCGGCTCTGCCGGAAGTACTGCGGGAGCGGCTGGAGTTTCCCTTTCCAGTGGACACCGTGCCGGGTTGGGAAGCCGGCGTCCGCGCGCTGTCGGAACGAGTCTGGGGCAATCCCGCCCTGCGGCGTCGCGGCGCAACGGAAATCCTGCTGGAAGGAGAGACGGACGCCGGCGTCGTTTGGCGCTTCCACCGTGTGCTGCCGCGGCCAGCGGCCTCTGCCGAGGGTTTGAGCGCGGCGCTGCTGGCGCCGCTCAACGCTCAGGATTCCCGCGGGCGCGGCCGTTGGCCGGATGCGGCCCTGCTGGACCTGTCGCTCACGGTGTCGGGGCCTGGTGCCGCTGAGAGGACGCCAGACGAGCCTGTGGCCTACGGAACGACGCGGCGCGTTCGTGCCCATGGTTGCGGGAGTGGACAAGCCGGTGGCGTTGTCGCCGGACTCGCCCCTGCCGGAACGCCGCTGGGCGCTGGGCCCGGAGTTCCGGCCTTTGGGACAACCTTCGGCGGTAATCGTGTCTGTCCGCGAGGATTGCCCAAAATCAGTTGGCGCCAGGCGGGTGGAAAGGATCATCGACCTGTGGGAAGTGGACACCGAATGGTGGACGCCGGAGCCCTCTCGGCGGCGCTACTGGCAAACGCTGCTGTCCGGCGGCGGCCTGGCCACCGTATTTCACGACCTGTCTGCGGGAACGTGGCGCCGGCAGGGTGGTTGACGTGTCCGCCGATTTCGTGGAACTGTGCACCCACTCCTGGTTTTCCTTCGGCGCCGGCGCGTCGTCGGTGGCCGAACTGGTCGCGCGGGCCGCCGATTGCGGCTACCCGGCCCTGGGCCTGACCGACGTGAGCAACTTCTGCGGGGCTTTGGAATTCGCCCAGGAATGCCGCGCCGCCGGCATCCGGCCGCTGACGGGGGTCGAGCTCCCGGTGCGGGAAGGCGACGCCATCGGTCCGGTGACGTTCCTGGCCGAGGCCGGCGCCGGCTACGCCAACCTGTACCGGTTGGCGTCCCTGGCCCACCTCGCCGGCGGCAGGACTGCGCCGGAGCTGGACTTCCGCTTTCTGGAAACCCACGCCGAGGGCGTCATCGCTCTGCTGGGCGCGCCCGACGGCCTGATCGCGGCGGACCTCGCCGCCGGCCGGTGGAGCGTCGCCGAGGAACGGGTGCGGGCCTATCGCAATCGCTTCGGCGCCGCTGCCGTGTTCCTGCTGTTGCAGCAGCATCTGGTTCACGGGGACACGACCCGCAACCGCCGGATGTCCGAACTGGGGAAGCGATGCGGCGTGGGTGCGGCGGCCACCAACGCGCCCTGGTATCACGACCCGAGCCGCGCCCATCTGCACGACGCGCTCACCGCCATCAGGCTGAATGCCTCTCTCAGCGAGATACGCCATGGCCTCAAGGTCAACGCCAACTACGGCCTGCCCTCGCCCGAGCAAATGGCACGGCGCTTGAGCCGCTACTCCGATGCCCTGCGCAACACCAAGGCAATTGCGGAACGATGCTCCGACTTCGACCTGCAGGACTTCGTGGACGGTCATTACCGCTTCCCCGACGCGCCCAGGCCGCCGGGTTACAACGCCCAATCCTGGCTGGAGCGGCTCTGCATGGAATCCGCCCAACGCCGCTACGGGAGCATCGACCGAAAAGTCCAGGACAGACTGGATGAGGAATTCGCCCTGATCCGCAGGCACGGGCTGGCCGGCTTCTTCCTGGTCTATCACCGCATTGTGGAACTGGCCCGCGACTGTATGCTGGAACTGGGCTACGGCCACCGGGAGACGCCGCTGGAATGGCTGCCTCCGGGTCGGGGCCGTGGCTCTTCGGTGTCCATGCTGATGGGCTACCTGATCGGCCTCTCCCACGTGGACCCGCTGGCCTATGGGCTGACCCTGGACCGCTTCCTGTCGTCGGACAGCCCTGCCGTGCCCGACATCGACCTGGACTTTCCCCGGGACATCCGCGAGCGGCTCATCCTCAGAATCATTGAGGAATGGGGCTGGGACCACGCCGCGCTCACCGGAATGTTTCCCACCTACCAAGCCCGCGGCGTGATGAGAGACCTCGGCAAGGCATTGGGACTGCCGTCCGACGAGGTGGGGGCGCTGGCCCGCCGCCTGGAATCCAACTCGGTAGCCGAATTGCCCCTGCTGCCTAACTACAGCGAGCTGACGCAGCGCACCGGCTGGCAGAATCTGTTTGGGCTGGCAGATACCCTCGCGGGTTTCCCCAAAGGTCTGGCGCAACACCCCGGCGGAATGCTGGTGTCGTCAACGCCCCTCACCGACTTCATGCCGGTGCAGCCCTCGGCCATTGAAGGACGCTACGTGGGCCAGTGGGACAAGGACACGGTGGACGACGCCGGCCTGGTCAAGATCGACCTGCTGGCGTTGGGCGCGTTGTCCCAACTGCAACAGGCGGAGCGACTGGTGCGATCCCGCACCGGACACGAACCCGACCTCAGCCGCATCGACTACCGGGATGAGGGCGTTTTTGACGACCTGGGCAAGGGCGACGCGGTGGGCGTGTTTCAGGTGGAGTCCGCCGCCCAGATGCAGACCATCGTCAGGATGCGTCCTGAAAACATCTACGAGCTGGCCCTGGAGATCGCCGCCGTGCGCCCCGGCGTGGGCGCCCACGACGGCATCGCCGAGTTTCTGCGCCGGCGGGGCGGGATGCCCTGGAACTACGACCATCCCCTGGAGCGTCATGCTCTGGAACGCTCCCAGGGCGTGATCCTGTTCCAGGACCAGGTGGTGCAGCTGGGCATGGATGTGGGCGGGCTCACCGCAGCCGAGGCGGACCGAATGCGCCGCGCCTTCGGTCGCCGCAACGGGGCGGCTCTGGTGGCCGAGTACCGGGAGCGGTTCATCACCGGCGCACGGCAACGGGGCGTATCCCAGGAAGCCGCCGAAACCGTCTTCGGCAAGTTCAATCCTCACTACATGTTTCCCGAAGGCCACGCCCTAGCCTTCGCCTTCACCGCCTATCAGATGACCTGGCTGCGCCGGTATCACCCATTGGAGTTCTTCGTGGGCTTGTTCAACGAGCAGCCCATGGGCTTCTGGGACCTGGACACCCTGAAGCAGGACGCCCGCCGCCTGGGCTTGCGCGTCGCCCATCCCGACGTGAACCGCTCGGAACTGCTCTGTACCGCCGAGGGTGCAAACACCCTGCGTCTGGGCCTCACTTTCGTGAAGGGCGTTGATGCGCGGTTGGGGGAGAGGCTTCTGCGGGCGCGGGAAGCCGGCGAGTTCCGCGACCTGCCCGACCTGCTGGCTCGCTCCGGTCTGCCGCGGGAAGCGTTGGAGAACCTGGCCCGCGCCGGCGCGTTGGACGGCGTGGACGACCGCCGGCAGGCGTTGTGGCAGGTGGGCGCCGGCTACGTGGCCGCGGTGCGGCGGGGACAGTTGGCCTTGGCCCTGCCCTCGGCTGCAACGCCGGCGGCGGTCTCCGCTCAGAGCCGAGCCGAGCGGATGCTGGACGAGTACGCCCTGTTGGGCTTGTGTCCCGACGGGCAGGTGATGGAACTGGCCCGCCCACTGCTGGGGTCGGAAGTCCTGAACAGCGACACGGTGCAGGGCTGCCGCGACGGTGACGTGGTGCGCGTGGCCGGCAGGGTGGTGCGACGCCAACGGCCATTGGCCAAAGCGGTGTTCCTCACGCTGGAAGACGAGTGGGGATTGATTCCTGTCGCCGTCTGGGAGGGCCGTTGGGAGCGGCTCAAACACGCCTTGCGTAGGCCGCTGGTGGTGATTGAAGGCACGATCTCCCGCCGGGACAACACCCTCAACGTGATGGCAGAACGGGTCTGGCCCCTGTCCGTTTCCTTTGACGACCGCCACCGCCGGCAGGACTGGCGGTAAACGGAGCCAATCAACTCTTCGCCTCAATGAGGAAAGCACGAGATACGAGGCTACTCGGGCACTTTTCCTAGCAGTTGGTTGTACAAATTGAGTTGAATATCAACAAGGCATAAAACCCAGTCTCCTGCTTTCGACAGGACGTAGAGGACTGGGGTCACGATTTGAACGGCGCTTCCCAGAAGCTACTGAGTGTCGATCTGATAGGTATGGACTGCGGCGCCAATAAATTCTTCAATCCCTGCCAATACCGATTCTCCAGCAACGCTCCGTCGGCTGAGTTCTAGCAACAAAACCCAGTTGACCATAGGACCTACTTGGTCCGCATCAATGAGCGCATAGTCGGGAAAAATCACAGTGTCCAGTGAGTCTGCCGCGATTTCCAGCCAAGTCTGACAAATTTCTCCCTCACGATTTCTGAATGCGTATGCTATCGAGCTGGCCCAGACATCCGCAATCTGCACACCATGGGACTGTTCGGAGGCCACCAGATGCAAATTCTCCGACAAATTGTATATGAACGACCGGCCTTGGTGGACGCCAAACGGCATAAACGCCTTGTCTTGCCGGCTCACAAAATGCTCAAAGAAATCCATTGCGGCAGCAATCGGTTTTGAGTCGTCGCAATAAACACGCAGGGGTTCATGATCTTCCGCCCAACCAGCCAAGAGGCAATGTACGGTGGTTGCCGACAGTTCTAACGCCCAACGTGGATACGTTTGAACTTGCCGAATGCCCTGCAACTCGGTTGTGACCCGACCCTGGTTGCAAAGGGCGAACGTCAAGATATGCGTCAATAGATCATCGCCGGCTAATGCGTATCCAGTTGGAGAGTAGAGATTGGTCAAATTCCGAGGGTCCGAATCCTTCATGAGATCTTGGAAATTCTCAAATATGTGCAAAGCATGGGCGTGTCCTGCGACGAAGGACGTGTAGAGGGCCATCGTGACAAATTTGTGAAAGTCCAGCGTGTAAAATAGGCCGCTCTTGTTGGCCAGCACCGGCTCGAAAATATACTCAAAAAACTTCCCTGCGAGGGCATATCGTTTGTTGACAGCAGCCAATTTAGAGCTTTGACCTGTGTTCTCTAACAACCACGTGATCGCGGCTCTTCCCTTGGGGTGCCTCGTCAGGTTAGCCCCTTTTAACTCTGACGCGTTAGTGCCCGAACGGGAAATCATTTCAGACCAGACAGCTGACGCTTCCGTTCTTCCCATGGCCACTGCGGCGAATACCAGTTCAGGTTGGTCGCCATCCAGCAAATTGCCGCCGGTAAATCCCGCTTCGTCGATGTAAACGTTTTGAACCGCCATTGGTTGAATCCCTTTAGGAGCAGAAAGTCCTCGTACGCTGGCATGTGCGCAGACCGCACCGCTCCCCGATAACGCGGCGTAGTTGCGTCCTGGGTTGAAGACTTGACCTAAGATGAGGCGGACCGAAACGGAATTCACTGCACGCAGTTTGCGTCAGCCTGTCAGGCTAGTGAATTGTGAACCGCTTTTGCTTGCCGCGGACCCGACTGGAGAAATCCCGTTACAAATCCATTGTTGCTACAGCCAGATCAGGACCAATCGAGCCGCGGTACATCCCTCATTTTTCAAGGTGATCGTATGAATATGCTTGGACACAGCCCCGGTTGGCGCTTGCCTCGGCTGGCCTAGGAAACGGGCAACCTGCATTTCTGTCGGGTTCAGTGCTGTACTCTCGAGTCTGATGCCGGCGATTTGTGCCACAATTGTGCCACATTTCGGGACAATTGCGGGCGGTACTGGCCTTGCAGACGCCATTTTGAGTAGGGTCTCTGGCCGAATTAAAAAATTGGTGCCGAAGGTCGGACTCGAACCGACACGGGATATTCTCCCACCGGTTTTTGAGACCGGCGCGTCTACCATTCCGCCACTTCGGCCAGTGGACTTCAGTATAGCACGGTTGCGTGTCCGCTCCGTGGCGTTGTAGCATTGACTACCGTTCCCCCGCGCACATTTGCAGCCTCGGGAGCCCTCAACTGAGCACAGATTCGAAAGGCGGCAGTGTCATGGCTACCATCAAGGACCGGTTGGAAGAGGACATTCGCAACACCATGCGGGCGCGTGATCGCGAGCGCCTGGAGACGCTGCGGTTCCTCAAGAGCCAAATCCAGCTGACTGAAAAGAACAACCTCAAGGAGCTGGACGAGAGCGGAGTCACCGACGTGGTGGCCAAGCAGGTCAAGGACCGCCGGGAGAGCATCGAAATGTTCGGCCAGGGCGGCCGCGCTGACCTCGTTGCCAAGGAGGAAGCGTCCCTGGCCATCCTGCTGGAATACATGCCCGAACAACTGGGCCAGGACGAGATCGAAGCTATTGCCCGCCAGGCCATCGCCGATGTCGGAGCCTCCGGCCCCGGCGACCGCGGCAAGGTCATGGGCCGCATCATGCCCCAGGTGCGCGGCAAGGCCGATGGCAGCCAGGTCAACGCCATCGTGTCCCGGCTCCTGGAAGCGGCAGGCTGATCCGACGTATGCGTTTCGGCATCCTGGTCTTCCCGGGAACCTGGAGCGACACCGACTGCCACCACGCCGTGAACGGGGTGCTGGGGCAGGAGGCCGACTACATCTGGCACAAGGAAGATAGCGTCGAAGGCTACGATGCCATCATCGTGCCCGGCGGCTTTTCCTACGGCGACTACCTGCGCGCCGGAGCCATCGCCCGCTTCTCTCCGGTGATGGGCGCGGTGCGCGACTTCGCCGCCGATGGCGGGTTGGTCATCGGGATCTGCAACGGCTTCCAGATCCTGTGCGAAGCCGGCCTCCTCCCGGGCGCATTGCGTCGCAACGGACACCTGGAATACCGTTGCCAGTGGACTCACCTGCGCCCGGAAAGGACGGACACACCGTTCACCGGCCGGTGCAGCGTCGGGCAGCCATTGGCCGTGCCGGTATCCCACGGCGAGGGCAACTACTACGCGGATGCGTCCACCATCGCCCAACTGGAAGAGCAGGGCCGCATCCTGTTCCGCTACTGCGAGCCCGACGGCGCGGTGACGCCGGGGGCCAACCCCAACGGATCCGTGGACAACATCGCCGGCATCATCAACGAGGGCCGCAACGTGCTGGGCATGATGCCTCACCCCGAGAGGAGCTGCGAGGCGCTGCTGGGCTCGGACGACGGGAACCTGATCTTCGGGTCCATGATCGACGCCGGAGCCAAACGCTAGGGATGCTGCTGTCGCTGGGACTGGCGTGCATCGCGGTGCTGGGGTTCGGAAGCTCCGCGGTGCTGGCCCGCCTGGGAATGCAGGCAATGCGTCCCATGCCGGCGTCCCTAATCTCCCTGGTGGCGTCCACGCTCCTGGCGGGGACGCTGGCGTTGATCTTCGAGCTGGAAGCGATAATCGCCATGCCGGCCATCGCCCTGGTGTGGCTGCTGGGCAACGGCATTCTCACCTACATGGGCGGGCGGTCACAGCAGTACATCGCCATCAGCCTGATCGGCGCATCCCGCGTGACACCCATCGTCGGGAGCGCCGCGCTCTTCTCCGCTTTGTACGCGATCACCCTCACTAGGCTCGAGGTGCCAGGGTTCAACGAGCATCTGAACGTGCTGCTGGGGGTCGGCACGGTGGTGGTGGTGTGCGGGCTGGCCTTGACCGGCGGGAACTTCCTGCGTCAAAGCTGGGGCAGCGACTGGAAATCGGTGGCGGGATACGGTTTGGCGATACTGGCGGCCGCCTGCTACGGGGCATCGACCCTGAGCGGCCGGGTGCTCAGCATCCAGTTTGGATCGCCGCTGATAATGGCGGCCGGCAGCATGTTCTTCGCCACCCTGGTGCTGTCGCCGGTCTTCGGACGCGAGGCGGTACAGAAATCCACCAGTTCCGGTTGGGCGACGTTGTACGTGTTCCTCGCCGGATTTGCCGCCGCCTGCGCCGTGATGTCGCTGTATTTCGCTGTGACCCGTGAGGGATCGAACATCCTGATGATCGCGCCCATCGTATCCTGCAACCCGCTGGTCACCATGGTCATGGTGCGCCTGTTCCTGCGGCAGACCGAAACCATCACCAAAGAGCTGGTCATCGGCACGCTGATGGCGGTGGGCGGCGTGGCGATGGTCGTAGTCGGCGGGCTGATTGGTTGACCGGTATTGATCGTACTACCGAGGGCAACAACGTTCCGTTTTCGCCCATTTGAGCGTAGGATTAGATACCACCTGCAAACGCGCGACACACGCGCCGACGTTTACTGCATCGACGGTTACTGCATCCCCGCGAGGCCCTTATGACCACGAAACCCACCGCGCCGCCAGCCGT
Source organism: Dehalococcoidia bacterium (assembly GCA_034420475.1). GTDB lineage: Bacteria > Chloroflexota > Dehalococcoidia > Lucifugimonadales > UBA3495 > Bin87. The sequence continues at coordinate 13,057 of DAOULH010000020.1, read as the reverse complement.
TACGAGCGCCGGCCGCTTTCCCGAACTGCCGCCCAGGGACGATATGCAGAACACCCGCTTTCTCAACGAACCGGCCCATCTGCCCGCCCTGCGTGTGCGTCTGGGATTCTCGGCAAGCACGGTGGTTACAAGCGAAACACCCGTTGGCTGGAACACGAGCCAACGCCGTGGCCTGCTGCAACCCGACCTCCTGATTGCCTTCGATGTCGACAGCAGCGTCATCATCACCGAGCAAGGATACTCCATCGACTACCACGGCAAGCCGCCGGACTTCGTGTTGGAGATCGCTTCTCCAACCACCAGCAACCGCGACGAGACGGATAAGCGCCGGGGCTATGCCGACTACGGAGTGCCGGAGTACTGGCGATTTGACGACATGGACGGGCAGCGTTACCAAACCGCTCTCGCGGGCGATCGTTTAGTGAGCGGGGTGTACCAGCCGATAAACGTAGTTGAGGTGAGCCATGCCCGGTACCGGGGGTACAGCGCTGTGCTGGGCCTGTACGTGTGCTGGGAGTACGGGCACCTGCGTTGGTATGACCCGGAAACAGGATACCTGCCCACCTACTACGAAGAGACTGACGCGCGCATCGCCGCCGAGGCGGAGCGGGATGCGGAGCGAGCCGAACGCCTCCGTCTGGAAGCAGAGATCAGGCTTCTCCGTAACCGATAGCCGCCGCCGAGTTTGACCGCGGTGACTAAATGTCCGTATTCAGAGGTAAATGTTCAGAATCCAGGAGGATGTCATTGCGAGGCGCTCGCGCTGTGGCAATCTCGACGCCATAGCCGCAACATCTGCCCCAAAGGACTCCCCTCCGCCAACGAGATTGCCACGCTTCGCTCGCGATGACATCCCCGCAAGTCTGAACAGTTACATTCAGAGTCTGCAATGCCGGTAACCAAAGAAATTCTTGACGAAATCGCGCTGTCCCAGGCGGAATACGACATGATCGTTGACCGGCTGGACCGGGAGCCCAACCCGGTTGAGCTGGGCATGTTCGGCGCGCTTTGGAGCGAACACTGCGGCTACAAGCACTCCCGGCCGCTGCTGGGGATGCTGCCGTCGCGCTCGGACCGGACCCTCTCCCAGGCCGGCGCGGAGAACGCCGGCGCTATCGATATTGGGAACGGGCTGGCGGTGGTTTTCAAGGTGGAGTCCCACAACCACCCGTCGGCGGTGGAGCCGCTGCAGGGCGCGGCAACCGGCGTCGGCGGCATCGTCCGCGACATCCTGGCCATGGGCGCGCGACCCATCGCCCTGCTCAACTCTCTCCGTTTCGGTCCGCCGGACACCGCGGCGAACCGACGGCTGCTGAAGGGAGTCGTGGACGGCATCGGCTGGTACGGCAACTGCATCGGGGTACCCGACGTGGCCGGCGAAATCTACTTCGACGATTGCTATTCCCAGAACCCGCTGGTGAACGCCATGTGCGTCGGCATCGCCCGAATCGAGGACCTGGCCAGCGCCGCCGCCGACCGTACCGGCGACGTGCTGCTGCTGGCCGGCGCGGGAACCGGCCGCGATGGGATCCACGGCGCGTCCGGACTGGCCTCGCGCACCTTTGAGGAGGAGCAGGAACTCCGGCCCACGGTACAGGTGGGCAACCCCTTCCTGGAGAAATCGCTGATCGAGGCTTGCCTGGAAGCCCTGGCGACGGGTCAGGTGCGCGCGCTGCAGGATCTGGGGGCGGCCGGCCTCACCAGCGCGGCGGTGGAATCGGCGGCGCGCGGCGGGCGGGGGATCGCGCTGGACATCAGCCAGGTGCACCGCCGGGAATCCGGCATGACCGGCTACGAGGTGATGCTGTCGGAGTCCCAGGAACGTATGCTGCTGGCCGCCGCGCCGGAACACGTGCCCGCCATCCGCGAGGTGTTTGACAAGTGGGACATCCCATGCCATCCCGTTGGAACCGTGACGGACGAACCCTATGCGCTGGTGACCGACGGAGCGGAACCCATCGCCTCCGCTCCGGTGTCGCACCTGACCGACGCTCCGCGCTACCGGCGGAACGGCCAACCCGCGGCGGAGTCATTGGAACGGCAGCGGTTCCGCCTGCGGGACGTACCCATGCCGGCCGACGCCGGAGAAACACTGCTGCGGTTGCTGGCTGCTCCCAACATAGCCAGCCGGCAGAACGTGTACCGCCAGTACGACCACCAGGTGCAGACCAACACCGTAATCGGCCCGGGCTCGGGCGATGCCGCGGTATTGAGGGTCAAGGGTACGCAGACCGCCATCGCCGTAGCCATCGACGGCAACGGACGGCAGTGCTTCCTGGACCCTTACCGGGGGGCGCAGATGGTCGTGGCGGAGGTCACGCGCAACCTGTCCTGCGTCGGCGCGGAACCCTTGGCGCTGACCGATTGCCTCAACTTCGGCAACCCTGAGCGGCCCGAGATCTACTACCAACTGGAGCAGTGCATCCGCGGCATGGCCGGGGCGGCTCGGGCGCTGGGCGTGCCGGTGGTGAGCGGGAACGCCAGCCTGTACAACGAAAGCCAGGGAACGGCCATCTACCCCACCCCAATCGTCGGAGCGCTCGGACTGCTGGAGGATGTCAGGCTACACTGCGGCGCCGGGTTCCCCGAGGAAGGTTTGGCGGTGGTCCTGCTGGGCGCGGACCGGCTCACCGCTCGCGCGTCTGACCTGGCTGGCAGCGAGTACCTGAACACAATGCACGGCTCGGTGCGGGGCCGGCCCAGGATCGACCTGCCCCTGGAGCGACGGGTGCAGGCTTTCTGCCGGGGCCTGATCGCGGACGGGCTGGTCAAGTCGGCCCACGACTGCTCGGACGGAGGGCTTGCCGTCGCGTTGGCCGAGTGCTGCATTTTAGGAGATGGCCGCATCGGGGGCGGCAGGCCGGTGGGTTTCACGGCGTCGGATGAGTTCGTGGCCGGCATTCCCCGGCGATGGGACGCTGCACTGTTTGGTGAAACGCCCTCCCGGATACTGGTAGCGGTGAAACCCCAGGCGCTGGATGTCGTGCACCGCCTCGCCGCGGAATCCAGCGTGCCGGCGATGACACTGGGAATAACCGGCGGAGAAAGGTTGAATATCGGAATTGTGCTTGACTTGCCGGTGACGAATATCGCGGAAACTTGGTACGGTGGCTTGCCGAGCGCGCTGGAATAACCGCGCCGAATAAAGAACCTGAGAGGCGCCATGAACGCGATCAAGAAGCTGGTTTGCGTCTATATGCTGGCCACGGCGGTGGCGGTGGCGGTGTTTTTCATCGTCAGCACGTTTCTGGGCGGCCTGGTCAGCGTGCTGGTCGTCTGGCACGTGCTGGACGTGATGATGCTCATCGGCCTGGGCGCCGCCCTGGCGTTCAACATTCACCAAAAGATCCACGTCAGCGTGCCCGACGGCAACGAGGCGGTTACCCGGGCGTACCTGGAAGCCAACGCCACTTTCTATGCCACGCTGGGCGTCTCGCTGGTCTTCCTGTACAACTGGTTCCGATTCATCAACGGCAGCGAGGGTGACGTCACCAACGACATAATTTGGATCATCGTGGACACGATGGTTCCCACTACCCTGGGGATCACCGGATGCCGCCTCTGGCGGGAAGCTTCCGGCACATGATCCAAGCTGAGGGTCTGGCAACCGTGACGTCATCAACACGAAAAACGATCTACCTGGCCAACCCGTATGGCTTCTCGGAGCAGCAAAAGACGCGCCTGCTCCCTGAACTCATCGGAGCGCTGGAGAGCCTCGGCCTTGAGGTGTGGGAGCCTTTTCAGCGCAACAACCAGATCGACATTTCCCAGCCGGGCTGGGCCTACCGGATCGCCCTGGCCGATTGCCGGGACGTGCGCGACGCGGACGCGATCTTCGCCGTCGTGAACGGCACGCCGCCCGACGAGGGGGTCATGGTCGAGCTCGGCATCGCCATCGCGCTGGGCAAGCCGACTTTCCTGTTCCGCGACGACTTCCGCCGGGTCACCGACAGCGAGGAGTACCCGCTGAACCTGATGCTGTTCGCCGGCCTGCCGGAACGCGGATGGCAGGACTATTACTACACCTCTGTCGCGGAAATTACGGCATCAAGCAAAGCGTTGGCCCGTTGGGCGCAGAACGCGCCGGACCTTGACCCCAAAGCATAAGGCCCCCAAAGCATCAGCGGGCCGCACCCGGTTCGCGCGGCCCGCTGGCGTATTGGTTGATGAGCGCCCTCAGCTGAAGGCAACTACTTCCGCTTCCTCGGCCGTTTCGGCGCTATCGGCCTCGGCTGAGCCGTGATGATCCACCGGCGGCGCGGCGATGGCGTCGTTGGTGGGAGCGGGGTCGTCGGCGGCCGTAGGCTCGTAAGGCAGGCCCAGGCGGGCTGCCAGCGCGAATCCCACGACGGGATGCTCGCGGTTCAGGCCGAATACCCGCCGCCGCCGGGCGCGGTTGGTCTCCGGATCCCGGAAGTTGATGTTGCGATACTGGAACAGGCCGCCGGCCATCAGGGTTCGCACGTAGCGCGTGATCAGGTTGCGCGCCACCAGGTCGGTTGAGTCTCCCCAGTGCTTGCGGACAGTGGCGTCCTCGGCTTCGATCCCGGCGATAAGGTTTTCACTGATCGCGTTGCACAGCGCCTGGAACATCACGGAGTCGGCGCCTTGGAGTTCCTCAAGAGTGTGGCTCATCACCACCAAGTCGGCGATGCGGGCCGCGTCGCCCTCCGGGTCGCCTGACTCGGGCAGGTCCATGTCCGCGATGGCCTCCATCAGGGAGCGCTCAGCCGGGGACGGCTGGGGCGGAGGCGGTTCCTCGCGGACACGCCTGCGGTTGTCCGTCCGCGCGGGAGCATCCTGTTGGGTTCGGTCCCGGAGAGCTGGCGTCCGGTCGTCGGCAGCGCGCTCGTCCAATTCATCGGACTGATCGGCCTCGTCACCGCTATCGCTCTCGGGAGCATCTTCCTGGACATCGGCGTTGTCGTAGGACTCTGCGGTCTCCAGTTCAGCGTCGTCATCGTCACCGGCCACCGGCTCAGGGTCCGGCTCATCGGCCATCAGGATCCAGTCCACGAGATCGACGCTGCGTATCTTGATGTTGCCCTCTTCAGCCACGCGCAGCATCAGCTTCTTGAATCCCGAGAAGCCCAGCTTGCGCTCGTCGAAGCCGGCGATGCGGCGCACCAAACGCTGCTTGAGCGAGGTGAGGAGGAGCGTGTGGCCGGCGGCGCGCTCGGTTCGGATCACGTCCTCGATGGCGCGAATGACCTCGGGCAGTTGGTGCCGGCCGGGATTCGCCAGGGCAGCAGGCTGTTGCTGGCGACCGCGCTGCGCCGGCGCGCGGTGGAAGCCAGGTTCGGGTTCGGCATCAATCGGGTCGACGTCCGCGTCGTAAAAGATCAGGCCGTCCACGTGGTCGGCCATCCGCCGGGAGGTGGCCCAGGAGACGCCAACCACCAGGACGCGCTTGCCCACCGCCCGAAGGGAGTTGATGACGTGGATGAAATCGGAGTCCCCGGATACGAGGACGAAGGTGTTTATGTTGGGGAAATTGTGCGCGGTGTCGATGCAGTCTGCGGTCATCTTCACGTCAACGCTGTTTTTGACGCTGACGGTGCGGCCGGATTGGTAGGATCCGCGCAGGGGCAATCGCGTGGGTACGTAAACGGGCTCGATGCCGGCGGCGTACAGCGACGGCGGGTCATGGATAAACTGGCTGGCCCCTTTCAGCTCGGGGGCGCGGGATACCCAGTCGGCGTAGGCTTTGCCGACGACAACGCGGCCGTGGTTGGAGACCTCTTCCTTCAGCGCGGACACGTTGGGCGTCCTGCCCCGTACCGCCAGGCTGATTTTGAAGTTCTCCCAATCTATGAATAATGCTACGTCTTCACTGAATGCGGCGTTGCCATTGACCTGTTGAATAGCGATGATGTTACCTCGACTTGCTCTTCGGGCGAGCGGATGTCGCAAAAAGTTTAATCGTCAGGGCCGAAAACCGTCAAGTTTGCCAGTACACTCACGCGCACGCAGTTTCGCGAGAACTGTCATTGCGAGCGCAGCGCGGCAATCTCGTTGGGGCGAGGAACCTGCTGCGGGAACGAGATCGCCATGTCGCTGCGCTCCTCGCGATGACAAACTGGGTACGCATGAATGCTAGTGACCACTCCCCAAGCGAATTGCCAACGACTCCGGGAGACCCGCAGCCAGTATCCCGTTCTGCGCCCCGGCCAGGTCATATTCGACGCGACGGTGCAGCAGAACGCCGCCGTCTCCTCCCCGCTCGCTCTCATAGAGCAGGTAGGAAGCGCGCCAGTCGCCGTCCCTCGGCTGGCCCACGCTGCCGGGATTCACGATCATCCTGCGACCCGATTCCAACAAAAGCGGCGTGTCCGGGTCGAGCAGTTCAACGCCTGCCCGGCCGTCCTCCTCAGTCCAGACCAACGGATAGTGCGAGTGTCCCACCAGGCAGAAGGGCGTTTCCATCAGGGCGAAGGTCGCCAGGGCTGCCGGCTCGCTGATGAGATATTCCATAACCGGATCTCGCAAGCTGCCGTGCACGTGGGTGAACTTCCCCGTCTGGCGCACCTCGGGCAGCGCGGCCAGGTAGTCCATTTCATCGTCGGACAACTGTTGGGTAGTCCACAACGCCGCGGCGCGTGCCGCGCCGTTGAACAGGTCCGGGTTCAGCTTTCCGGTCACGGCATGGTCGTGGTTCCCGGCGATAGCGACGTGGGGCAGCCGGCGCAATCCTTCGATGCACGCGCTTGGATCCGAGCCGTAGCCCACCAGATCACCGAGAAACCAAACCACGTCGTATCCGCCGGCGTCTTCGGCATCGGCCAGGACCGCGTCCAGCGCCTGCACGTTGGAGTGGATGTCTGATACGATCAGGGCACGCATACGATCAGGACACGCACAGGCGCTCACCGGCAGGTCGCGGACGTTTGCGAACCGGCGGACAATGCAGACACCGGGCGCTCGCGCCTCAGTAATCGCCGGCCAGGCTGACGGACAGCACCCGGTCCAGCCCGGACAGGTCCGGCTCGACGGTGATTTCCGCCTCGGGAAAGGCCGCGGACGCCAGCGACCGGGCCTCGGCGATCTGCTCGGGGTCCATCTCCAACAAGATCACGCCGTGGGATTTCAGCCGGCTGCCTTCGCCGCCATGGGACGCGGCTGCCTGGGACAACAAGCGCCGGATGTGATCCAGGCCGTCGGCTCCACCGTCCAATGCGACCGCCGGCTCCCACTGGATTTCCGGTTGCAGCGTAGGGATGCGGTCCGTGGGCAGGTAGGGGAGATTGGCGACGATGACGTCTACCGGCTCGGGCAGTGGCTCGAGCAAGTCGCCTTTCAGCAGGGTGACACGGTCGGCGACGTTGTGCATGCGCACGTTGTAGGCGGCCATGTCCAGGGTGGGGTCGAATGCGTCGCTGGCGTAGATGCGCGCGGCGGGCAGGTGGATGGCGAGGTTGACCGCGATGGCGCCGGTTCCGGTGCCCACGTCGGCGATCACCAGTTCACGGCTTTCCATACCCATCAGCGCCATGAACAGGGCGTGTTCCACCATGGTCTCGGTCTCCGGCCGGGGGATCAGCACGTCCCGGTTCACCAGCAGGTTGACGCCGTAGAACTCGCGGTAGTTGAGGATATAAGCCAGCGGCTCCCGCGTGAGCCGGCGGGTCACTATGGCGGCCAGTTGCTCCTCCTGCTGGGGCGAGACCTGGGTCTCCTGCTCCGCAAAGATGGCGTGGCGGGGCATCCGCATCACGTCCATGACCATCACCTCCGCCTCCAGGCGGGCGTCCGGAATGCCGGCAGATTCCAGGGTACGATGGGTTTCCTGGATGACGGTGCGGAGGTTGGGCATATTGTTCAATCGGCAAGGGCGACCCTGCGGCCGCCCCTGGGAATGCTGGCCGTCAACACTGAAATCAGGCGGACACGCTGGCTAGGGCCCGTTCCTGATCGGCGGCGATCAGACGGTCGATGATGTCGCCCAGACCGCCGTCCATGAGGCGCTGAACCCCGTGCACCGACAGTCCGATACGGTGGTCCGTGATGCGGTCCTGGGGGTAGTTGTAGGTTCGAATCTTCTCGGAGCGGTCTCCGCTGCCGATCTGCGCCTTGCGGCTGTTGGAGATGGCCGCCTGGTGGCGCTCCTGTTCCGCCGAGTACAATCGGCTGCGCAGGATGGTCATGGCCTTGGACTTGTTCTTGTACTGCGACCGTTCGTCCTGGCAGACCACCACCACGCCGGTGGGCTCGTGGACGATTCGGACCGCCGTAGCCACCTTATTGACGTTCTGCCCGCCGTGGCCGCCGGCGTGGAAGATGTCGATGCGCAGGTCATCCTCCTTGATGTCCACCTCAACCTCGTCGGCCTGCGGCAGCACCGCCACCGTGACCGTGGAGGTATGGATACGGCCCTGCGTCTCCGTTTCCGGCACGCGCTGGACGCGATGCACGCCGGCCTCGAACTTGAGCCGGCTGAAGGCGTTGTCCCCATCGACGGAGAAGGCGATGCGGCTGAAACCGCCCAGATCCGACGCGTTGGAGTCCAGTATCTCCACTGCCCAGCCCTGCTCCTGGGAGAAGCGCTGGTACATGCGGTACAGGTCGCCGGCGAACAGAGAGGCTTCCTCGCCCCCGGCGGCAGCGTGGATCTCCACGATGACGTCCCGCTCGTCGTTGGGGTCTTTGGGCAGCAGGGCGATGCGCAATTGCTGGGCCAACTGGGAAATGCGCTCTTCGACCTCGTCCAGCTCCAGCTGGGCCATCTCTACCAGTTCCGGGTCACCGCCCTCGCCGACCAGCGCTTTCAGGTCGGCCTGCTCTTCGAACAGCTTGCGGTGCCGGCTGTCGATGCCCACCAGTTCTTCAAGGCCGGATCGTTCGCGGTTCAACTCGCGCAGCCTGGCATAGTCCGCAGCCACTTCCGGGCGTGCCATTTCATCTTCGATGGACCGGTAACGATCCACGATAGGCTGCAACTTGTCGAATATATCTGCCATCACACACCGCGCGATTGAAACTAACTCAGAATTATAACTTAGGCCCCGGAACGTGTACAAGGCGAGCATACGGGAAATACGTACCCGGCGCAGCGGGTCAAAGCTCCGGCCGGTCAGTTGGATGGGTCGCTTTCGTCCTCCGACTTGTCATTGGCGCGCCCTCGAATCCGTGTGACCAGGTCCCAGACAAACGAGCCGATTTCGCTGCCCGCGCTCACCAGGGCGGATATCCGCGCGGCCGTGTCCAGCATAATGCACGACGCCGCCTCAAAATTGGTCGATGCCCGCTTGATCTTGGGATAGATCTTCAACGTCACGACGGTGAGAGCCAGCGCCGCCGCGGTCACCATGACCGCCATAACGATGATTGCAATATCTCGGATGATCGACACGACGTCAGGCGACATAAACGCTGTCCTTCCCATCGGGGCACAAAAAGCGCCGGGACGACGGTCGGTTAACCGTCGCCCCGGCGGACGGTCCAGGCTAACCTTCGGAGTCCAACTCGGCGTCGGTGTCGCCGGCGGCGATCCGGCTGCGGATGCGCTGCCAGTAGTCGCGACCACGCTCGACGGCCTGGTTGGCGCCTTGCGTCAACGCCTGTCGCGTTTCCCGTCCGCTGCGCGGCGCCAGCAGCATGCCGAGGCCAACCCCGATGCCGATGCCGGCGGCGAGCAGTATCAAATCACGTTGGGTGCGGTTCATGTAAGACCTCCTGAAATTGACTGTACGTACCCAATTATACAACGCGGGATCGCCTTGGCCGGCGGGCCCGTCGTCACCGTTATGACCAAATTGGGGGCGAGCAGGGTCGATTTGCACGTTGATTCACCGGGCACGAGATCGGTGGTATATCGTTTTTATAAATACAATATATTATGAATAGAGATAAAAGTCAACCGATCTGCTTGAGGGAGACGTACCCATCTGCCGTCGGCGGATCAGACTCGCTGCTGCCAGCAGTCCTCTGCGACCGCCACCGGCCCGTCGTAAATCGACCGCGCCTCTTCGATCAGAGCTTCGGTGTCTGTGTGGTAATCGTTGTGAATGTGCGTGATGGTCAACCCGCCAACGCCAGCCATCTGGGCGATGCGCGCCGCTTCCGCCGCCGTGGAGTGCGCGGTGCCGTCGGCCATCTCGCGTTTGGCTTCAGTGCAGAGCGCCTCGTGGATCAGTAACGTCGCTCCCTGAGCCAGCTCCGCCAGTTCGGGGCACCAGCGGGTATCGCCGGAGAACACGACCGCGTGCCCCCCCGATTCGACCCGCCAGGCCAGCGCTCCCCTGATGTGGTTGACCTGCGTGGAACGGGCGCGCACGCCGGGTGTCAGCTGGACCCACTGGCCCGGCTCAGTGGGACGGAAAGCGATGGACCTGCGCCCGTCACGCCTGAGCGCTCCCTCAGCATCGACGGTCAGCCCACGAGTCGGCAGGGCCAGCAACGTGCCGATGTCGACCATTGCCTGCTCGGAGCCGTAGACCTGCATGGGGTGTTCTTCATCATTGCGCCGGCTGCGCTGCATCTCGATGTGCGGCAGCCCCTCGCAGTGGTCGGCATGGCTGTGGCTCAGCAGGCAGTGGTCAAACTCGTTCGGCGACATGCCCAGCTCATGCCCGTGGCGCAGCACGGTGTTGCCCGACGCGGCGTCCAGGAGGATCCGCTCGCCGGTGGGACAGTCCAGCACAATGGCGGTGTGGTTGCGCATGATGCAGCCGCCCGCGCCGGTGCCCAGATAACTGATGGTAAAGCCTGCTTCAGCCATGTGTCCCTCCAATCAAATCAGAAATCCCGTCCATCCTGTGCATCCATGCAAATTCGATCAACGCAGCGCCACGCGCGAGTGGGGCAGCACCGCCGGGTTCACCAGGAACTCCGGCAGCCGACCCTGGAGCACATCCACCGTGGCCCTCGCCGTGCGCACCTCCAACTCCAGCACCGACTGCTGGGACAGGAAGGCGACGTGGGGCGTGACGATCACGTTGTCCATCCCAAATAGCGGGTGGTCCGCTGGCGGCGCGGACGACTCCATCACGTCCAGCCCGGCGCCGGCGATCTGCCCGTCCCGCAGCGCATCGATCAACGCCGGCTCGTCGATGATGGGACCCCGGGCGCAGTTGATGATGTACGCCGAGGGCTTCATGAGCCCGAACGCGGTCGCGTCGATCAGTCCGCGCGTCTCGTCGTTCAGCGGCGTGTGCACCGTCACGTAGTCGGACGCTGCCAGCAGGTCGTCCATCGTCGCCGCCGATACGCCGTCGGGCAATGCGGCGTCGGCCGGCAGGTACGGGTCGTGGACCGCCACGTCCAGCCCGAAGGCCCGGGCCTTATCCGCTACCGCCCGACCGATGCGCCCGAACCCGACTATGCCGATGGTCTGGCCGCGCAGCCGGGTCAGCGGGTGCGGCGACGGCGTGCCCTCCCAACGGCCGGCTTTGGCGATGCCGTCGTAGAAACCCACCTGCCGGTTCCAGGTCAGCAGCAGGGCCATCACGTGGTCGCTGACCTCATCGACGCAGTAGTCGGGCACGTAGGTGACGGGGATACCCAGCGCGGTGGCCACGTCCACGGCGATGTTGTCCACGCCCACGCCGTACCGGCTGATGACGCGGCACCGCTCCGCCGCCCGCACCACCGCCGGCGTCACCTGCGCGAAGCAGGTCATGATGCCGTCGCAATCGGCGGCCAGCCCAGCCAGCGTCGCCTCCGATCCGTCCGGCGCCTCGACGACCTCCACGCCGTCGCCCAGGCCGGCGACAAGAACCTCCCGCTCCGGCGCGGTGGACGGCCAGACGAAATCGGTGATGAGGATGCGGGTGGTGGTGGTGGGCATGGCAGTCGGTTCAAGTCTACCGCAGGTTAGTCGGTGGGCGAGGGTTCCGCAAGCGCATCCGCCCCGTGGCCGGCCAGGAGTTCACCGACGTCGGGGGCCAGTTTGGCAGGAATCAGCATCAGCGTCAGGCCGTCGGGCTTGAAGTCGGCTGCTTCTTCCCCCAGCGCTTCCTCTTCGGCCAGAGCTTCGGCGATAAGTCGGTGAACGCGCTCCGCATCCCAGCCGGGCGGAAAGTTGCCGGGTCCGTCCGACTTCCGATCAAGCCAGGCCTGAGCCGCCGCGGCTTCTTCGGGATGGTCAGCCTCGTGGCGCGCAATCATGTCCCTGACGGTGGAGAGCAACCCTTTGGGCACCAGCACGTCCACGGTATAAGGATTTTCATAAGCGTATTCGTCGTGGGCGATCCATTCCTCTTCGGTGAGAGAATCGAAGTACTCGGCGAGTTGGTGAAGTTCTTCATCCTCAACCCACGACGATGGGGAGTTGTCTTGCTTTTGGGCCATGCTTATCTTCTCCCTCTCCGACGTTGGCGCCGACGGTAGGCTTGGCGAGCGCTACCGCGCAAGTCGTAAGCGGTAATCACGGTAATTTGGCCGGTTTCTCGGTCTTCGCGAAAGATTACCCGCAAATAGCGTCCGCCCCGGGTCTGACCGATTGCAGACCGTAAGCGGTCACGACCCTGCCGGTCCTCAGTAGTGTAGAAGTCGGCCAGAACATCCTCAACTTCGTACTCTTCAACACCATGCCGGTAAATATGGGACATCCCCGTTTCTGGGTCAATGTAAAACCGAAGGTCCATCGTTCAGCCGGTGCTCGACTTCGGCGCCCGAAGCCGTCTCAAAAAACAGATCCAAAGCCTCGTTGAGGTTATCGCGGGCCTCGGCCACGGTTTCGCCCTGGCTGGCGATGTCCAGTTCCGGGCAGAGGATGACGTACATATCGTCCTCACGTTCAATGATTGCAGTAAGTTGTCTGGTCACCACTTCTCTCCTGGTAAGTTTCGTCCGCTGCAATTCAAATTTCATCCAAAGGGAATAGTTGGGCAACGCTTTATAGAGACCAGGTTAATCCATGGGACGTTGCCGATAATTTTGCAAATCTTCCACAGTCATCTGATCAGACTCAACGAGTTGGTAGTGCTTCTCTGACACTATCCTAATATTACAACGACGGGTTAAGGAGGAAGTCCGGAAGCATCTCGACGGAGAGTAGCGCGGCGTTTCTCGTGGGAGCGTCGGGCCCGTTCGTTACGTTCCTGGACATCTGCCAACC
>DAOULH010000019.1:0-6696 GCA_034420475.1 Dehalococcoidia bacterium | reverse complement strand
CCGGAGGCAGTCTCGGGACAATACGCTGAATTCAATCTCGGCCATCCCTTCGGCAAGCTCAGGACAGGATTGAGCCAACTGGCGTGTTTGGGAGTGTGGTGGAACTCGAGACGTTTCACGATGCGTCGGGCTTCGGCCGCCGGGAAGGTTTCGTACAAGGACGCCATGCGGTGGGTGTTCAGATTGTCCAGGACCACGCGGATCACAGGAACGTCGGGATAGGCTGTGTCCACCAGCCACTGCATCTGGTGGGCGAAGTCAGCCATGGTTCGCCGCTCGGTAATGGCCACGTGACGCCAGCTAGCCAGTGGCTCACAGGCCAGGAAGAGGTTGCGGGTTCCCGCTCGGCGGTACTCATAGTCCCGGCGCCGAGGTCGTCCCCGCTGACCGCGCACCGGCGGCACGCTGTCCACCTGATCTCCATATCAAGCAGGGGCAGCAACTGGGTTACGTCGTGGCGATTGGCGCCGGTCAGTATGGCCGACAGCGGCGTTCCGTTGGCCTCGGTAAGCACGTGATGCTTGCTTCCGGGCTTGCCCCGGTCCGTAGGATTGGGGCCGGTCTTTTTCCCCGCCCCCACGGCTCGCACCGACGCGCTGTGCGCGCAAGCCCGCGATCAGTGCAGCTGGGTCCGCGCCGTGCAACCGGGACAAAAGCGTTTCATGAAGCTTTGCCCACACTCCCGCCTGCTGCCAGTCCCGCAGCAGGCGCCAGCAGGTCATGCCAGGACCGCAGCCCATCTCCTGGGGCAGCATCTCCCAGAGCCTGCCCCGTACTTGATACGGGGGAATGCCGCTCTTCAATACCAACAGAATGCCGGTCAGGGCTTTGCGGTCGTCGATGCGCTTGCGTCCCGGATTGCGGAACCGCCGGGGTTTGGGGGCCGGCAGCAGTCCGCCACAGGCGGATACATCTCCCTTAGTTCGTCGCTGACCAAAGGTTTCGCCATCGAACACGACCTCCCACTTCCGTATAATACTGTGCCAGCCCACCGCAACCGAATGAACTTACCGAAAGATCAGCCGTCTGATTATGGATCAGCAAGCCATTTTTTAGGGGTTCTAAAACGCAAAACCCACCGTTACGAGCGGTGGGCGAGCGCGGAACCTTCGCTTATGTCAGGCAGGCTCGAATCCCAGTACACGCTGATCTTATAAGCGGCCCCGGATAGTTGGCAATAGCAACCTTCGGCGACGGTTTCGCCGGAGGTTTTTCATGGTTGGGCAAGGCATCTTGGCGGTCGGCATCTGTTTGATCGCTGTGGTGATTTTGAGCGCGATAGGAGGCTTATGATGTTGTTACCCATGTTGCTGCTCGGCTCGGCCGGCGTCGGCTTGTTCATGTTGCTGGCACAAGACAATCGAGCCGGCCTTATCCCTTTGGCGGTGTCCGCTATCGGAACCGTGGTACTCTCCATGAGCCATCACGCATAAGCAAACGGAACCCTTTGCAAACGTGGGACACCACGCCAGAGCGCGCCGGAACGCGGCCAAGTTGACGAAGCAGCAAAAATTAGCGCAAGACGGTCAGCCGCTCCCGGGGCGACCTGTTCCCGGCAGCGAGGCAGACCGCGAAGCCGCCGGGGAAATCCTTGCTCCAGACGGCGCGAACCCCCCCACACTGAAGGAGTGAAAATCATGGAATGGCCCCTGCAAGCCTACTCGGTCAAGCTCAAGCGGAAGGTCGACATTGCCGAGGACTCCATGGAGTTGGTCACGATGAAGAACGGCCGCCACGCCATCAGGGGCGTAGCCGTAGAGGACCGGAGCATCAACGTGTTCCGCATCCTGGGCAACGCCGAAGTTGATGAAGTGCGGGCGAAGTTGGGCGGCAAGTAAGGCAACGCCCAGACGTGGCGACGGCTAACGGCTCAACCACCGTAGCACGCGCCCGGCAAGCCCCTGCGTTGGGCCGCACGCGCGGTCAATAAGCAAGTACCCTCCACCACGTTTTCGTCCACCCCATGCCGGCCAACGCGGACAACACCAAGTACCGCAATCGCAAAGTTAGCAAGCAGGTCACAAAGAAGGGTCCAGCACCGTCAAGCGGAAGAGCGCCATCCGCGCTCCGAAGCCCAAGATCACAGACGAGCAGAAGCGAGAACTCAGGCGGGTACGAGCGGCCGAGGAACGCCAACGGCGCAAAGAACTCGGCCTCTGCCGGGACCGCAAGAACCTCGCCGTACCCGGCAAAACCCGCTGCCCAGACTGCACCGAGAAGCACGGCAAGCGGCAACGCTGAGGGACGTTGCACCTTGGCGCAGCGTTCACCGACCTTTGCCCGGCGAACCGCTGCTGTCTACAATCCGTACCCACTATACCGACGCGGCGGCATCAACACCGGGAGGCCATACCATGACCACCGAACCGGAAACGCGAAAAGTCCTCAATGTTGAGATCCCTGAAGATTGGGCCGCTGAGTTCCATGCGGGCCACGTAGTCATTGCGCCGGCGGACTTCCGTAGCCGCTATTCAGAATCTGATGAAATCTGATACTCCACGCTTGGTGGAGGTCTCACCGGACCCGTTTGACGCTTCGCCGACCAACGCCGGCATAGCCGGTCTTACACGGTCTCCACGTCCTGACACCGGGAAGCTCAAACCCGGCCATTGTTCAAGGTTCTGCGCCGCGTTGAAATCGCGGTCGTTCAGTACTCCACAGCCACCGCACGACCATTCCCGGTCAGACAGGGTCAGACTGTCATTCTTCCAGCCGCAGTGGGCGCACAACTTCGATGATGCAAACCACCGGTCCGCTTTCACGTACTCCGCGCCGTACCAACCGCACTTGTACTCCAGCTTGGTCAGAAAGCCAGCCATGCCAGCATCGGCGATGGCCCGAGCCAGACGGCGGTTCTTCATCATGCCCGCCACATTCAGGGTCTCCACCACCACGCAGCCCGCCGACTTGGCTATCGCCGTCGTCGCCTTGTGATGATGGTCGTCCCTGACATTGACGATCCGGGCGTGAAGCCTCCGCCGCTTGGCGTACAACTCTTCCCGGCGGTTCGAGTGGTTGTTCTTGCCGTGGACATTCCTGCTACGGGCTATGGCCTGGTCCACACGTCGCAGTTTCTCCAACTCACTGACCAGCGCCTTCGGGTTCTCCACCGTGGTTCCATCGGAGCAGGTCGCCATCGTACCCAGGCCCATATCCAGACCGACGGTCGGCCCATCCTTTACCGACGGTCGGCCCATCCTTTACCGGCGGCGGCTCCTGCCCGTCCTCGATGCAGAACGCGGCGAACCACGTCCCTGCCGTGCGGTTGACGGTCACCTCGCGGATGCTGCCAGCAAAGCGCAGGCATTCCACCTTGACCACCCGGCCGATCTTGGGCAGGATGACGACTTTGCCGTCCACTCTCACCGTGTCGGGCCCGTTGTCAGCCCGAAAGCCCTGCCCGTGCCGCCTACGCTTGAAGCGCGGGAAACCGACATACCTGCCCGGACGCTCGCCAGCCTTCACCTTGCGACAGTACTCGCCCCAATCCTCAGCCGCCTGCCCCAAGTCGATGATGGCGTACTTGGCCGCGTTCTGCGACAACGCCGCCCCCCAAGGCGCAATCAGTCCCTTGACCTTGTTCCAGCGTGGCCTGAGTGTCCGCTCGGACAGCCACTCGCCCACGTCCAAGCCCGCCTTGAACTCGCCCAGCGCCCAGTTATAGGCGAAGCGGGCGTAGCCTGCGTGCTGACCGAACAGCATTTCCTGCTCGGGCGTGGGCTTGAGCGCAATGCGATGGGCCTTCTTCATGAATACCACTATAACGGCGTTGCACGATTGCCGCCGCCAAGGTGGCGTCACCAATCCGAGGGCGCAGCAAACGACCCCTCTAATCATCAGATAGCATCATGAACTATCAGATAACAACAGATTCCAGCCAACAGTTACACACCCTCCGGCAGCGTGGGCGCCGACGGCTCGCCCGGGCAGCCTACAGCCGCCTCCATAGCACGGCGTCGTCCAGGCTCTGGTTGGTGCGCTGGCTGGCCTGGCGGCGGCGGTACAGGGGTTCCTGAAGGGCGGCGATCTCCAGGTCCACGGGGTCGGTGGTCATGAGCTTCGCTCTTCCATCATCCAGGGTCGGTTGCCGGGCAAATTATGACCGTATTTCCACCATTAATGGATCAGAAGTTATGCCAACGTGATCCACAAATCGTTTACCATAGTCCACCGTTCGCGGGTTCGGACACGCGCTGGGCACTCTACAGCAGCCCCGCGCTCCAATCAGTCCTTCGGCGGTGAGCGTCAGAACCGGCCGCTGACGTTCCGGGTCGGAGTATCCGGTCCAGCCAGTGGGAGCGGGTCACGGGCGAGAACACCACCCCGAAAGCCGCAGAGTAGGTGATCCAATGCCCGGCGGTGGACGGCCGCGCGCAAGCGCGGCGGCCGATTTGCGGAGATTGTCACCGCGGGGTCGAAAAAATCGTGAGAATTACCGGAAATGCTCCGACTCGCCGAAGAACTGCTGCTGTTGCTGCTGGACGATGAAACCGGCGAGTTTTCAACGTCGCCCCGGACCTTGGGCTACGCCTTGGCCGGGGCGGCGCTGATGGACCTGGCCCTGGAAGGCCGCATTGATACGGACGTCGACGCGCTCATTCTGGCCGACCCGACGCCGGTGGGCGACGACCTGCTGGACCCCATCCTGGCCGACATCGCCGCGGAGCTTAATGCCCGTTCTGTCATCCCCTCCCCGACTTTTTGGGTAAGGCGCATCGCTGAATCGGCTTACGAGCTGCGGGACAAGGCGCTGGCGCGGCTGGCAGCCCAGGGCATCCTGGATACCGACGACGGATTCACGATGTTCTCCCTCTCCCGTCGGGTGCGCGCCACCCGACGGTACCCGCTGGCGGACGCGGAGTCCGCGCGGGAAATCCACGACCGCGTCATGGGCGTACTATTCAGTGGAGACATACCATCGCCGGCTGACGCCATGATCGTCGGCCTGGCCCACGCCTGCAACGCTTTCCAGCAGATGCTTGCCCCGCCGGAATATGAAGAGATCCAGGAACGGATCGAAGTGGTCGCCCGGCTGGACCTGATTGGGCGGTCGGTAACCGACGCCATCCGCAACCTGAGCCTGTCCGAGTCCCAGGCCATGCGACGGGTTATCCGGGAACGGGGCGGCGGGTGGCCCCGGGCGTCCGGCCGCCTGCCCGTCATCGGCCACGCCCACAAGCTGGCCGGAGACCTGCGCGCTTTCTTCACCGAACAGTATCTGCAACACGGTCCGGTTTATGAGGTGAGCGTCTTTGGGCGGAACATCGTCGTGATGGCCGGGCAGGAAGCCAACCAGTTCATGATGCGGGAAGGCAAGTCCCACCTGCGCACCAGGGAAACCTGGGCGGGGTTCAGCAGCGAACTGGGAGCGGCGAACATCGTAACGGGGCTGGACGGCGCCGAGCATCGCCGTCTGCGGGGAGCGATGCGCGACGGCTACTCGCGCCAGTTCATCCTGGAACACGTGCCGGAAACCGTCGCCGTGGTGGAGCGGGAACTGGCGCAGCTGCGGCCCGGTCGCCCGGTTCCCGCCTTCTATGCCATGCAGCGGATTATGACCGAACAGGTCAGCCTGCTGGCCTCCCGAACTTCCTCGCTGGACTACGTTGACGACGTGATTGACTTCATCAACGCGATGGAGATGGTGCATCTGTCCCGGCGGCTGCCGAAGTTCATGATGCGGATGCCGCGAGTGAAGCGGGCGCGGCGACGTCTGGAGCTCCGTTTTGAGCAGGTATTGGCAGCCCACGAGCTGGAAGCGCGGGCCGGCGCCGACCGCAACCTGGTTGACGACCTGCTGGAGCTGCACCGTTCCGCTCCCGACTTCCTGCCGGATACGGACCTGTTCATCAACGTGATGGGGCCGTTCATCGTGGGACTGGACACGGTGTCGGCAACCACCGCCTTTGCGCTCTACGCCCTGCTGAAGCATCCCGACCTGCTGGAACGGACGCGGGCCGAAGCGGACGGGCTTTTTGCCGCCGATGAGATTACCGCGGAAAGCATCCAAGAAATGACCACGACCCAGGGCGTCATCCTGGAAGCCCTGCGGATGTATCCCATAGTGACGGCCCTGTCGCGCACGGTGACCAACTCCTTTGACTTTGCCGGCTGCCGCATTCCCGCGGGGACGGATTTGCTGATCGCAATCGCCACACCCCACTACCTGCCGGAGTTCTTTCCCGACCCGGAGCGTTTTGACATCGAGCGCTACTCGCCGGAACGGCGGGAAAACGTCCGGCCCGGCGTGTTCGCTCCCTTCGGGCTGGGGCACCACAGCTGCCTGGGGCAGGGATTTGCCCAGGTGCAGATGGTCCTCACCATCGCCACGCTGCTGCGCCGGGCGGACATCGCCCTGGACCCGCCGAGTTACCGGCTGAAGATCAGCCATGCCCCGGTGCCCAGCCCGGACCGCAACTTCAAAATCCAGGTGCAGCCCCGGCAGTAGGCGATGCGATAAAGGAGGCCCATTGCCATGGCAAGCGCGAACCGGCCGTCGCAGCGGTTTTACGACCCGGACGCCCTGCGGGCCGTGGCGATGTTCCTGGGCATCGTGCTGCATACCTGTCTTTTCGTGATGCCGGAACCGGTATGGTTATGGCCGCTGCACGACCCGGCCGCCGCCGGCGACCCGACGTACGGGCTGTTGCTTGACGCCATTCACGGCTTCCGGATGCCGGTGTTCTTCCTGCTCAG
>DAOULH010000018.1:0-33481 GCA_034420475.1 Dehalococcoidia bacterium | reverse complement strand
GGAGGTGTGAGGACGTGAACGCGGCGCGGTGTGACGAGTTGGACTACATCCAGTTTTTGGTGGCGGCCCAGGGTGTTTTCACCTGTACCGAGGCGGCCCGTTGTCAACCGGCGGGGCCGGCAGCCCCAGCCCATGATGCCTTCACCCGTCTGCTCAGGCGACAGCCTCCCGACACGGAGGCGCTGTGGCGGGAAGTGGGTGACTTGGTGGAGCGGGAGGCTGGGGTGCTGGTGCTGGACGACACCACGTTGGACAAGCCTTACGCCAAGAAGATGGACCTGGTGTCCCGACATTGGAGCGGCAAGCATGGCCGGGTGGTTTGGGGTATCAACCTGATGACGCTGCTCTGGACTGACGGCCAGGCGCTGTTGCCCTGCGATTTCCGTATTTACGACAAGCCGCTGAGCGGATTGACCAAGAACGACCACTTCCGGCAGATGCTGGTGGTGGCCCAGGAGCGGGGGTTTCAACCCCGCTACGTGCTGTTTGACAGTTGGTACGCCAGCCTGCAAAACCTGAAAGCGGTGCGCGCCCAAGGCTGGCCCTGGCTGACCCAGTTCCGTAGCAACCGGCTGGTCAACCCCGACGGCCGTGGCAACGTGAAGGTGGGAACGCTGGTGATCCCGGCTCAGGGCCGGACCGTGCATTTGCGGGGCTACGGGTGGGTCAAAGTGTTTCGGACCGTCTCCACGGACGGGGACGTGGAGCATTGGGCCACCAGCGACTTGACCCTGACACCGGAGGATCGAGAAGGGTTGGCACGCCAGGCCTGGGGCGTTGAGGTCTACCATCGTGGCATCAAGCAGTGCTGCGGAGTGGAGAAATCGCCCGCGCGCAAGGCGGACGCTCAACGCAATCACATCGGGTTGTCCCTGCAGGCCTATTTGCGGTTGGAAGTCCATCGGTTACGAACCGGCATCAGCTGGTACGAGGCCAAAACCAGCATCATCCGCGATGCCCTCCGCTCATACCTCGCTTCTCCCTGGTACCAACTCCCACCAACTGCGTAACTCCTATGACACTTTCCCCGCAACTCTGAAAGTTACCGGGAGTTGGCACAGTATCGCAGAAACGGGCCGTGGTTTACCATGACGCTATGACGCATTTGCCCGTTCCTCAAACCATGTCCGCGCTGTCGCTGGTGGAAGCCGGCGATCCGCCCACGCTGGCGATGGTGGAACGCGACGTTCCGACACCGAGGCCCGGCGAGGTTCTGCTGCGGGTGGACGCCTGCGGGTTCTGCCACCATGACTACCTGGTGATGACGGGAACGCTGCGGCGGGGGGTCGCGCCGGGCGTCGTGCTGGGGCACGAGATAGCGGGTACGGTGGTCTCATTGGGACCGGGCGCCACGATGTTTCAGGTAGGCGACCGCGCGGTCAGCCTGCTCACCGCCGCGTGCGGCCGTTGCTCGCGGTGCCGGGCCGGTCGGGAACACCGATGCGTGAACGGGGCCGGTATCGGGCACGGGCGGGACGGAGGATTTGCGGAGTACGTGGCCCTTCCGGAAACCTCGTTGGTGACCATCCCCAACAGGATTCCACCGGAGCGGGCGGCACTGCTGGCCTGTCCGGCCGGGGTCGCGCTGTCGGGCATCGACACTGCTGAGGTCGCGGAAGGGGAAACGGTAGTGGTCACGGGAGCCGGGGGCGGGCTGGGGAGCCACGCGGTGCAACTGGCGGCGGCCAGAGGCGCGCAGGTCATCGCCGTGACATCGTCACCGGACAAGGCGGCCGGGCTGGAACAACTGGGGGCGTCGGTGGTGGTTGAAGTTGGAGACGGACCGGGTCTGGCGGAGATGGTGCTGGCATTCACGGAAGACGAGGGCGCGGACGTGGTGATCGATACGGTGGGGCCTCCGCTGTGGCCCGATAGCCTGGGGTCCCTGGGACAGTTTGGGCGCATGGCTTTGCTCGGTGACGTGACCGGGGAGCCGGCGTCCGTGCGGCTGGCCGAGGTGATATTCCGGGATTTAACGCTGACGGGCGTGTCCGGAGTATCGCGGCGGACGCTGGAGCGGTGCGTCGAGATGGCGGCGGCCGGCGAGTTGGTGCCGGTGGCAGCCGATGCGCTGCCCCTGAACGCAGCGGGCGCCGAGGAAGCGGTTCGGATGGTGCGGGAGCGGAGACCGTTGGGTCGGGTGGTTTTGGCGCCGACCTGACCGGCGACCGTAGCGTATGCGCTATCGTGACGGACGCGGCGGCGGCTGGGGTCTTGGTTTGGGAGAGGGAGTGGATTCTTGTCGGACAAATCATCCGAAAGCCGTTCGCCGGGCGGTTGCCGCCGCTGACCTGCGCCAGGCTGCCGGTGGGCAAACCGGCGATCAGGTCGCATAACGGTTCACCACTTCCTCATGGGCGGATTCCGCGGATGCCAAATTCAACGAATGATCTACTTCCAGATCAACCCGTTGGGTTGCGTTGTCCCACCACCGGCGAATGTAGCCCAGGAATTCCTCGACTTCAGCCTCGCCAATCCGGTCCGTCTCGATCTTTCGCCACAGGGCGTCCGCGTCATCCATCAACAAACTACACGTTTCGGCCGCCAACCGGCACACGGCAACGTCCCTGGCATAATTGCACAGCGCGTCCCAGACGGTCAGGCCAGCCAGTGCAAGGCCACCCACTATGCCCACGTAGAACAGCCAAGGGTACAGGGTTCCGCCGTAGAGTATGCCGCCTTCCACGGCGATGCCTACCAGCAGCGCCAGTCTCACCCAGCGATGGATGCGCTGCCGCCGATCCGCCATCGCCCGGTAATAGCGTGTTTGCCATTCCAGATCGCAAAGGGTGTCCCAGACGGCTTTTCGAGTGATGTCAGATACGGTCGCCATCGCAGAGCCCCCGTCGTCCCTTCGATACAGCCCGTTCGTCCGGCGAGCGGAGATAACGCATCAGTCCTACCGTATTCCAGCAAGGCTGTGGAGACCATTCTACACCCGCCGCGGACCGGTAGGGCCGGCAAACGAGACGCGGCGATCACCGGGCAATATTACCGGGACCCCGTAAGCCTAAGCGGTGGCCTCACGGCGGCCGAGGCTGAAGACGCGACCGAACTCGCGGCGCTCCCAAATCACGAGGAACTGGGCCGCGATGAAGATGGAGCTGTAGGTTCCGACCACCACGCCGATGGCTACCACCAACAGCAGTTCGCGGATCGATTCGCCGCCGATGAGCAGCATGGCCAGCAGCACCATCAACGTGGTGAAGCTGGTGTTCACGGAACGGCCCACGCTCTCGATGATGCTGAGGTTTACGGTATCCTCAAGGCTGCGGTCGGGCACCCGGATGGTGTTCTCGCGGATGCGGTCGAACACCACGATGGTGTCGTTGACCGAGTAGCCGGCCACGGTGAGGATGCCGACAATGAACATGGCGTTGACTTCCATGTCCAGAACGCGGCCGAGGATAGAGAAGACGCCGAGGACGATCACGGTATCGTGTACCAGGGTCACCACCGCGGCAACGCCGTAGCGGTAGGCCCGGGGTACCCGGCGGAAGGCGTACCAGATGTAGATCAGGATGAAGACGGAAGCGACCAGCAGCGCCAGAAAGGTGTTGCGCACAGTTTCCTGGGCGATGATGGGCGATACGGTGTTGACGCCAGAAGCATCGATAGCCCCGATCTGCTCTTCCAGTGCGTCCTCAATGCGCTGGCGCTCGGACAACTCGTTGCCGGACGCCTCTTCAAGCACCCGTGTCCGAATCAGGACGGAGTTTTCACCTACGGATTGGACCAAGGCCCGGGGGTGCCCGACGGAGGCCAGCACCTGCCGGACGGCGTTGGCAGGCGCCGGGTCCACAAAGGCGATGGTCAGGGCGGAACCGCTGGAGAAGTCGATGCCGGGCTTGAGGCCGGAGCCGCCGGCGGCCCAGCCGGGAGGCGCAATCATGGACAGCAGGCCGGGTATGATCACCAGGGCCGAGATGACGAAGTACCAGCCGCGCTTGCCGACGATATTGAACATTCGTTATTGGCCCCCCTGGGCCGATTGAGGACGCTGCCCCGTGGATCGGGGTTGGATCCTTTCCGGTGTGAACAGATTGGCGGCGCGGCCCAGACCCATGGCCTGCATCGCCTGGAGCAGGTTGCGGCTCACCAGGACCGCGGTGAACATGCTGACGAGCACGCCCACCAGCAAGGTCAGGGCAAAGCCGTTGACCAGCCCCCCGCCCAGCCGGTTGCCGAACCAGAGCAGCACCACGCAGGTGATCAGCGTGCTGACGTTGCCGTCCCGAATGGCGGGCCAGGCGCGGTTGAACCCCACGTCCATGGCGGAACCCAACGAGCGGCCCAACCGGATCTCCTCCTTGATGCGCTCGAAGATCAGGATGTTGGCGTCCACCGCGAGACCAATGGAAAGAATGAAGCCGCCAATGTGGGGCAGGGTGAGGGTGATGGGAACCAACTTGAAGATGGCCAGGGTGACGATGGCGTAATAAATGAGGGCGACGGCAGCGACCACGCCGGCGGCGCGGTAGTAGGCGATGACAAAGACGAGCACCAGGCCCAGGCCGACCAGACCGGCCTGGAGGCTGCGCTCCAGGGACTCCTTGCCCAGTATCGAGTCAACCCCCGATTCCTGGATGAGGTTCAAAGGCACCGGGAGACTGCCGGATTTAAGCTGGATCGCCAGAGTACGGGCGGTTTCGCGGTTAAACCGGCCGGAGATCTGACTGCGCCCGTCTCGGATGTGGTTGAGGGCGACGGGGGCGATCAGCTCGCGGCCATCGAGGAACACAGCGATGACCTCATCGGTCTGGGGGTTGGTCCGGATGTTGATTTCACCGGTCATCTGGCTGAACAATTCGGCGCCGCGATCATCGTCGAACTGGATATTGACCACCCACGCGCCGGTTGCCTGGTCGGTGCCGACGTAGGCGTCATCCAGGTCGTCACCGGAAAGGCCGATGCTGCTGTCGGTGTACGGAGGCAGGCAGCGTCGGAATTCGTCTGCGGCCACTGGTCCCGCGCATTTACGGCGGAGGAACTCCAGCTGGGCGGTCTCGCCGATGAGCCGCTTGGCATCATCAATGCTGCTCGTCACCTGGTAGTCGCGGAGCGTGCCGACCTCGGATTCCAGGATGGTGCGGAGGGCCTCGCGTTTGGATGCGTCGAGGGTAGCTTCAGTGGTGATGCGGAACCGATTTTCGCCCCGACTCTCCACGTCGTTGCCGTATCCCTGCTCGGCGATAATGCTGCCCAGCTTCGCCACGTCGGCGTCCTCGGTGAACTGGACCGAAATAACGGAGCCGGTGGCGCCGGGAAGCTGGACGATGATGCGGTCGTCGCCGAAGCGCTGGACTATCGGCTCCTCGGTACCGTAGAGGTTGACGCGATTGCTGATGATGCTGAGCACGCCTTCCATCTGCTCGTTGGTGGGAGGCGGCGTGTCGTCGGTGATGATCTCGACGGGTTCGGCGATGGCGTCGGTCAGCGCCTGGAGCACTGCTTCACGGCGCTCCGGGCCGAGGAATTCACCGGAGATCCGGAACGTCAGGCCATCTTCGGACTGGCTCACCGCACCCTGGTAGTCCACGTCAGCCAGGGCTTCCTCCACGGCCGGCGTGTCCGCCGCCGCATCGCCGGGGAAGGTGACGGTCAGGACGGTTCCGGTGTCGGCCTGGTAAACCAGGTGCGCGCCGCCCTGCAAGTCCAGGCCCAGTTTGAGGCCCAATGGGCCGGTATTGGCTCGGTCGAGACGTGGGACGCCTGGTATCGAGATGTGGATTTCCGGGAAAGCGAGGGAGACGGCCGAAACAGCCAACACCGCCAGGATGAAAATCGTTAACAGAACGGTGCGTCGTCGCATGGGTTGTTATCAATACCTCGGGATCAATTATTGAGTTCACGGGTTGGGAGTTTTAGTCCGCCGACACTTGCTCGGGGGTGAGGACCACTTCGCCGCTGGCATCATCGTGCCGGTGGCGCATCACCAGATCCACCCGTTCGTGCAGAGCTTGCAGCATCCCCCTGATTTCGCCCGTTTCCCGGGCTACGTTTTCACGCAGTGAGGCCACACTTTGCTCGAGGTTTTCGATCCGGCGCTCAATACTTTCGATCCGGCTTTCAACGCTATTAATCCGGTTGGTGAGGTTGATGTTGACCTCTTCGATGCGTTGGTTGGTTTCGGTGATGCGCTGGTTGGTTTCGTCCAGCCGGGTGTGGATGCCTCTCAATTCCCCACGCAGTTCGCCGCGCAGTTCGCCGATGTCTCGCGTGTTGCGGAACAGCATGGCCAGCATGGCGACGAGCACCAGACTGATAAAAGCCCAAAAGCCATAAATGATGTACGGGTCAACGGGTGATACGCCCATGTCGGCACTCTTTCCTATGTCCAGCGATAAGGAGCAGGTTACTGCCGTTCCTGATCGTCCAGCAGTTGCGCCGCCAGCGCAAAGGCGTCATCGCGGCTGGTGATTTCGCCGACCGCTTCGGCCTCGCGCAAGCGCGCCAACAGGGATCCGATGCGGGGTCCGGGGGGAAGGTTGAGAGCGTTCATCAGGTCGTGGCCATTGATCAAGGGTGGATTGCCGTTCCGATTTCCGGGTTGTTCGGCTCCGGATTCGAGAACGGCGGCAACCATTCTAGCATAGTTGGCCCAGCTTTCCGGGGACAGGTCGGGGCCGCGGGCGGCCAGCACGTCGGCCATGGCGAGGTAAAGCGTATCCACCGCGGCATCTCCGACGTCGCGGTAGAACCTGAAGATCGCGCGCGGGGAGGGCATCCTGGAGCCGTTGCGGAGCTGGCTGGGGCGCAGGTGGTGCAGCACCATGTCGGCAACCAGGTCCGTGATCCGGCGGGACATGCGCAACGATGCCAGCCGATGCCGCACGATGTCCGCACCCTCCTCGCTGTGGCCGAGGAACCGGACCCGGCCGTCGGCATCGGCGGCGCGGGTCTGGGGCTTGGCGATGTCGTGAAGCAGGGCCGCCAGCTTGAGGACGGTGCGGCGAGTGTGACCGTCGCCGATGATTTCGGCGAAGTAAGCGTCCTCTTTTTCAGTCCACGGGGCCATGGTGTAGATGGCGTTGTTGCGGTGGCCGGCGGTCACTTCCTCGGCGTACTCCACGCAGTGAAGCAGGTGGCCCCACACGTCCCAGTAGTGGTGGGACCGGGGCTGCTGGCACTGCTTGGTGGCCTCCAGCTCGGGGATCACGCGGCAGAGGAGGTCGAGGCGGTCCAGGACCTCGAGCTGGGGCCGAGCGCCGGCGGCGGCGAGGATGGTCATGAACTCGTCGCGGACGCGCTCCGGGGACACGCGGTGCAGGAGTTGCGCGTCGCGGCGAATCAGGCGGGCGGTGTCCGGCTCCATGCGGAGGCCCACCTGCTGGGCGAGGCGAACGGCGCGGAGCATCCGGCCGGGATCGGCGGCGAACACACCGTCGCTGCCGGCGCGCAGGACGCGACGGGCGAGATCGGCCCTGCCATTGAGGGGATCGATGATGGCCTCAAACCGCTCGTCGGAATCCCAGCGGTCCATGGGGATGCCCATGGCGTCGACGGTGAAATCCCGGGACCGGAGATCGTCCTCGATGGACCCGGCATGGCCGGAAATGTCGATCAGAAAAGGACGCCCATTTTCGGCAAGGCCGGGCAGCGCGACGCGGACGATATTCCACTCGGGCAGAGGGACGGCGGTTGCGCCGAGATGATCGGCGACGGCCCGGCCCACGGGCTGGGCATCACCGGAGACGGCGATATCGATGTCCTGGACTTCGCGGCCCAGCAGCGCGTCGCGGACGACGCCGCCCACCAGCCAGGCCGGCGCGTTGATCCGGGCGTCGAAGAACCCGGCCAGCCGGGTGATCAGGCTGGCGGAGTCCATGCTAGTCGGCAGCGGTGGCGTCGTCGGTCTGGGCGTCGTCGGTCTGGCGTGTGGCCGGCCGGCCGTTGCTGGGATCGAACTGGGGCACTACGTTGCGGCGGTTCATGCGCTGGGCGGCGGCCTCCAGTTCGGCGGCGTCGGGCTCGCCAGTGGGAAGGTACTCGACGTCGCCTTCTTCAGTGACGTGGATGCGGAAGAACTGGTCGTGGGCGATGAGGTGGTCGATGTAGAGGATGCCGTTGAGGTGATCGGTCTCGTGCTCGATGGCCTGGGCCAGCATACACTCGGCGCGGATGCGCTGCTGCTTGCCGGTGAGGTCCTGATAACGGACGCGGATGCGCTCGGCGCGGCTCACCATGCCGCGGTAGCCGGGCAGGCTGAGACATCCTTCTTCCACGTCACGGAGACCCTCCCGGCGCATGATCTCCGGGTTCACCAGCACCAGGGCTTCCTCCCAATCCTCCATTTTGACGACGAACATGCGCTGCAGCACGCCGACCTGGTTGGCGGCAAGACCTACGCCGTGGTGGGCGTTCATGGTCTCCGCCATGTCGGCCGCGAGTTGCGCCAGCTTGGCGTCGAACTGCGTGACCTTGCGGGCCCGCTGACGCAGGATGGGATCGGGAAAAACGCGCATCTGGAGCACGGCCACGGTAGCACCCCTGGGTTAGAAGAATATTGTCGCGGTTGGCATTGCGAAATTCGTAATCTTATCGGGGATTATATTCCGGTGGTTTTAGGAGTGTAAAGGCAACGAAGCGAGGTGACGTAGGTCCTGGGACAGTGGAATTTTCATGGATGCACAGGATGGACGGGGTTTTCTGGATGACATCGGGAGCGATTTGGGGGCAAGGCGAGCACGGGGCTGGCCTTTCTATATTCTGGGGTTGCGGGACACTCCACCCTCAGCATTCGTATGCGAGCAGTATCACAATTCGGCCAGACGGTCTGCCAAATTCATCAGGCGTTCCCGCTGCGCGACGTGGGTGATCCAGCGCGAGGGGATCGCCGAAGCCCCGTAACGCGCGCCTAACACCGCACCGGCGAGGGCGCCGTTAGTGTCAGTGTCGCCGCCGGAACTCACCAGCGCCACCAGCGCATCCTCGAAGCTTGACGGCGTGGTCGCTGCCCACAATCCGGCCTGCATCGTCAGAACTGTGTGGCCGTTGGGGCCACGGTTCCCACGCATCCATTTCGTGTCCCCGGGTGAGGAACGTCCACGCGCGGCGTTCTCCAAAAAGGCGGTAGGAACTCCAGCCGCCCTAGCTTCGGCGACCAAGTCCGGACACCCATCGGCTCTGGCCGCTTCCAGCAACGTCCGCAGGTCAAGGGTGGCGTCGCTGAGCAGCATTGCAATCGCGGCGTTGACGATGACGCAAGACCACTGGCTGGCCGGCGCGTAGTGGGACACTGCGCAGGTGTCCGCGGTGTCGCGCACCAGCAATTCCGGATGGCGTCTCCGTGCGATGGCCACAGGGGCGCACCTCATGATACCGCCGTTGGGGGAGTTCTCGCCCTTGGCTCGATAGACCGCATACGCAGCCACCGGAGGCGGAACCTTGTCCTTCAGCTGATTGATGGACTGCCGAGTGGTGCGGCCCATCCCGCGTCCATTCAGGAGACTCCAGGCAACCAATCGCGCCGCGAAACGCTCAACCGGATCGCCACCTTCCAGCAAGGCTTCGGCCAGTTCCATCGCTTGCGCCGGATCGTCGTCCAAAGGCTTCGTCATCTCCGTCGGCCTGATTTCCGTTACTCCGCTGGGATACCGCTCCTGGATCTGCCGCCTGGAACGTCCCTCAATCGGAAGACCCAGCAGGTTCCCAACCACGACCCCAAGCATCACACCGCGGGCCCGGTCAGTGAGTGGCGCGGCAACGGAACCGGGTCCCAGGGTTGTCTGTAGATATCGTTCCAAGTTAGGCGTCCGATCCACAGGCGGCACTGCAGGAGGCGTCTGGTCAGTACCGCCGAACACCGTGTTGCACTTCAGGCATCGAAAGGGGCGGCCACGCGAATGCCAGTCGCGACGGAGCCTGGCTTCCTGGCTCGCGCAGTTGGGACACCGCTTGATGAGGGTTTTTCCGAAAACACCATTGCAACTGCGACAACGGAGAGCATTGGAGCGTCGATGCCAATCGCGCCGTATTCTGGCGTCCCGGCTTTGGCAAGTCGGGCACGACTTTTCCATGGGCGGAACCCTGACCGGCGTTTTCCGTCGGGCTCCGGGATATGACGGGGTAGGCGGCGCCGGGCGTGGCGGGTAGGAAGCACCACCGGCGGGCATCGTCGGCATCTCTTGCAGAGCTTCGATCCACTGTTCGGGGGTGGGCCGGGGTTGCCCGCGAAACCTCCGGTCGAAGCACCGTCGGAACAGTTCCTGCTGTCGGGCGGTCAAGCCACTCCAGGCGGCGGCGTACGCTGCGGGCGCGGCGATGTCCTGTCTCGCCGGTGGAAACAGCCAGTCCTTGATCCGGTCTCCGGGCAATGGGTGATCCGGTCGGTTGGTGACCGTGTAGGGATGATAGCCCGTGAGCAGGTGGAAGACGATGACCGCCAGACCGAAGCGGTCGTGGTTCTGGGTCCGGTTGTTGTAATCTCCCTGGGCTTCAGGGGCCTGAAACTCGGGACGTCCCATCCGGTTGTAAAAAGCTCTCCCGGTACCGGTCTCAGTGAACCCGTAGGAGTCGCAGTCCACCATCGCGATGTCGTTCTGGCGATTGACCTCAACGTTCTTTTCGTTCACGTCACCGATAACGTAACCGGCGTGGTGAACGGCACGAAACCCCAAGGCCAGATTGCGCGCCATGCGAACCCGGTCGTCGATGCGCAGTTCACGGCCCTGTTCCTGCTCGGTGTTCTGGGCGGCTCTACGGTTGTAATACTCGACAATCGGTTCCCACGACTGGATGGGGTCAAGGATTGGCATCGTGAACCCGACGGTGACTCCGTTCTCCTTGACCAGGTGTTGGGGCCAGGTGATAAGCCAGGCGGCGCCCAAGTCCGGCTCGACCGGGTTCTGCACCATGTGGCGGAGCTTTGCGTCGGCGTCTGGCGGCGTTCTGCCGGGGCGCCAGATTTTCATAACCGCAGCCGGTTGATTCTCCACCACATACACTGTCCCCTCGCCGCCCTCACCCAGCTTACGGCCCGGCGTAATCAGGCTGCCGGTTTCGTCATGGAAACGACCATGGTTTGTCTGGGACATTAGAACGTCACCTTATCGCTGGCAACCAAGATGGCGCCTGCGATGATGGATGCGCCGATTATCAAGGTTCTCCGCCGCCCAAACAACTTTTGCCGCACGTCCATAAAGACGCCCAGCACCAAAATTGCCCAGATGATGCAGAAAACAATTATCTCCATCGCTCATCGCCTCCTTTCATGATCCGGGTGGCCAGCGCTGTATTCTTCGTCAACTCGCTTCATAGCGATTGATGATGCTGGTTACGTGGGGATACAGCGGCAGTCGCTCTCGGCTGTCCCACCAACGGAAGGATTCCAGTTCCCGGTCGTTGATCCTAGGTTCGCCCCCGGCGGAAACCAGCACGACCTTATGGTCGTTGAAACTTCCTTCGTTCGTGTAGTCAAACAGACGCTCAGCCTTGTAAGCCTTCATGCCTAACTCTTCGGCAAGTTCCCGGCACGCTGCCGTCAGCGCCGCCTCGCCTTGTTCCATCCCACCGCCCGGCAGAGAGTATTTATCGTGCCCTTTGTCTCGGACAAGCAGATACTTATCGTCCCGGACTACCAACGCCGTGGCCCGTTGTCGTTTCCGCTCTTTTGACGGTTCGGAGCGGCGGCTCTGCTCTCGGGAAGAATAATCTCTTTCCGGTTTGGCCTTCCCACTCTTGATATCAGCCCACAGACGCAACGCCTTCCGGTCGCCGCCGAAGGCCAGATCCTCGGGTCTTATCCTTTCGGGCCGGCGCCACTGGACGTCCAGGCATTCCTTGCGCTGGAAACGCAGCCGTCCGCCCACCCGCTGGCCGACAAACACCTTGATAGGGCGGGTGTTGCCGGTGAACAATCGGTGGGTGATTTTTACAATGACGCCGGTCTCTTCCCTGGTTTCCCGGTAGGCAGCGTGGCGACTGCTCTCACCACGGTCAACCAGGCCGCCGGGCAGCGACCATTTGCCCTTTTCCTGACCGTAAGCACGCTGTACGAAGAGTACCTCGCCTTGTTCATTTTCCACGAGACAGAATGCCACGTCCCTCATGTCGTACGACTCCTTTGTCTGGCGCAATCATCTTTGGCATGGATGGACAGGATCGACGGGACTGACGGGTGGTTTTGCCGAAGACCGAAGAGATTCGGGCGCGGGCCGCTACAGGTTCACGATCTCCCCGTCCGACGACACGTCCATGTCCACCGCGCGGGGGCGGGTGGGGAGGCCGGGGAGGGTCTCGATGCGGCCGGCGAGGGTGTAGAGGAAGCCGGCGCCCACGGAGGCCCGAATGTCGGACACCGGGAAGACGTAGCCGGACGGGCTGCCCTTGAGCGTGGGGTCGTGGGAGATGGAGAGGTGGGTCTTGGCCATGCAGATGGGTAGCTTGTCCCAGCCCTGGGAGGCGAAAAAACGGGCGCGACGGCGGGCGTCGGGAGTCCAGGTGACGCTGTCGGCTCCGTAAACCCGCCGGGCCAGGGCCAGCACCTTGTCCTCGATGGTGGCGTCGAGGTCGTAGGCGTAGTCGATGCTATTCGGAGCCGCCACCGGGTCGTTGGCGACGCGGGCAACGGCCTCGGCCAGGGCCATGCCACCCTCGCCGCCATCGGTGAAACCGGAGTATTCGGCGGTGGCGTAGGCGCCGGCCTGCTCGGCGATTTCGGCGGCGGCCTGCAACTCCTCGGCGCTGTCGCCATCGAAACGGTTCAGGGCGACCACCACGGGCAGGCCGAAGCTGCGCACGATGTTGATGTGATGCACCATGTTGGCGGCGCCGATCTTCATGGCCTCAAGGTCGGGCTGGGACAGGTTGCGACGCAGCGCGCCGCCGTGCCACCGCATGGCGCGGACCGAGGACACCAGGACGGCGGCGGCAATGGGGAGCCCGCGGTTACGGGTCTTGATGTGCATAAACTTCTCGAAGCCCAGGTCGGAGGCGAAACCGGCTTCGGTGATGATGATGTCGGCGTAGCCGAGAGCCAGGCGGTCGGCGATGATCGAGCTGCAGCCGTGGGCGATGTTGCCAAAGGGACCGGAATGGACGATGGCGGGTTGTCCCTCCATGGTCTGAACCAGGTTGGGCATGACGGTGTGACGCATGACGGCCATGAGCGGGCCGGTCAGGCCCAGATCGTCGACGGACACCGGGTTGCCGCTGCGGTTGGTTCCCACCACCATGCGGGACAGGCGGGCGCGGAGGTCATCGAGATCGGTGGCCAGGGCGAGGATGGCCATGATCTCGGAAGCAGTGATGAAGTCGAAACGGGTCTCGCGCAGGGGGCTGTTGGCGTTGCCGCCCAGGCCGGTGGTTATCTGCCGCAGGGCGCGGTCGGAGGCGTCGGTGACGCGGGACCAGGTGACGCCCTCGGGCGCCATGTCGCAGGCCTGGTTGCGGTAAACGGCGTTTTCCACCAGGGCGGCGAGGAGGTTGTGGGTGGAGCCGACGGCGTGGGCGTCGCCGGTGAAGTGGATGTTGATCTCGTCCTCGGGAACGACGCGGGCCTTGCCGCCGCCGGTTCCGCCGCCCTTGATGCCGAAGATCGGGCCCAGGGCCGGCTCGCGCAGGTTGACCACGGCCTTGTGGCCCAGCCGGCCCAGCCCGTCGGTCAGGCCGATGGAGGTGGTGGTCTTGCCTTCGCCGGCCGGGGTGGGCGTGATGCCGGTGACGACGACGAGCCTGCCGCGCGGGCCGTTTTCACGGATGGCGTCCAGGCTGACCTTGGCCTTGGTGTTGCCGAAGGGGATCAGGTGCTGCCGGTCCAGGCCCAGGCGTTCTGCTACGAGGTTGATGGGATCCATCGTGATTTGCTCCGGTAAATGTAACTGGTCAGACTTGCAGGAAAGTGTCATTGCGAGCGCAGCGCGGCAATCTCGTTACCGTAGGGGTGTCCTTTGGGGGCAGACGTTGCGGCAACGGCGTCGCGATTGCCAGGGCGCAAGCGCCTCGCAATGACAAGCTTCTGGATTTTGAACAGTTATCGGTAATTGGCCGGCTGTTGCCGGACTTGCTGTTGACTAGGCTGCCGGCTCCGGTCCCAATACCAGGTTGCGCACCGTGACCAGTCCGACCGGGTTGCGGTCGGGGTCCACGACGACGGCATAAGAAACCCGGAACCCCGTCAGCAAACGCACCGCGTACCGCGCCAGCATATCCGCCGGCAGGGTCAGCGCGGGCTTGTTCATAATTTCGTACACGTTCACCCGCTCCGGAGAGCGGTTGCGGCCAATGACTTCCCGGGCGATGTCGGAGATCAGCACCAGGCCGGCCTCGTCGGCAGCGTCGCGCCGGTTGACGACCAGGGCGTCAAAGCCGCACTGCTTCATCAACGACATGGCTTCGGCGACGGTAGCCAGCCCGTCGATACTGGGGAACTCAACAGCCATGATGTCGCCGACTTTGATCGGCCCCGGCGCGCTCACAGGTCGGATTCCAGCTCTTCGCGGATGGTGGGCAGTTGGCTGACCAGCCCGACGGTGTCCTCAATATCCAGCTGGAACGCGATGCCGGCGCCGTGCTGCGTGTCGAACCGTCCCGCATCGCGGATGCGCTCCAGGATGTCACGGGCGCGGGTTTCCACCACCAGGAACAGTGCAAGATCGCGCTTGGCCTCCAGGGAAAGGCCGAGGAAGGTCTTCCCGGGGCGCACGCCCTCGCCCCGCGCGCTGGGGATTATGGTCGCTCCCGTGGCGCCGGCGGAGCGCGCAGCCTCAACCACGGCTTCCGTGTTGTCGTCATTGACCAAGGCGACTATCAACTTCATCCTCATGGTCGGTCCCCCTGGAATTTGCAACCGCGTCCTGACGTCTCCACCAGGACGCTACCATAGCATAACCCAGGACGGTCATTATTGGAAAAACGCTGGCGAATGCAATCAGGCCGAAACCGTCGATGATGGGGCTGCGTCCGGGAATGCTGCTGGCCAAACCGAGGCCCAGGGCAGCCACCACCGGCACCGTAACGGTTGACGTGGTGACGCCGCCGCTGTCGTAGGCCAGGGGTATGATGGTTCGCGCCGAGCGCAGGGTTTGCAGGATGACGACGACGTAAGCGGCGATGATGTACCAGGGGAGGGGCGTGCCGGTGACGATGCGAAAGCAGCCCAGCGCCACGCCGATGGCTACGCCTACCGCCACGGCGATCCGCAGGCCCCACGCGCGAACCGTGCCTCCGGAGACTTCCTCGGCCTTGATCGCCACGGCCATCAGCGACGGTTCCGCCACCGTGGTGGCAAAGCCGATGGCGCCGCCGAAAGCGTACACCAGGAGATAATCCCGCCAGTCCACCCCGGCGTCCGGGCCCGGAGCGCCGATGGCATCGGGGGCCGTGAGCTGGCGCGCCATCGTCTCGCCGATGGGAAACAGCGCCTCTTCCAGTCCGACCAGAAAGAGCGCCAGCCCCAGCAGAACGGAGGCCAACCCCACGGCCATCCGGCGCAGATTGGGCAGGCGGCGACGCAGCACAACGACCTGAAACAGGACCAGGACGACCACTATCGGCGCCACGTCGAATACCGTGGACCAAAGGGTTGTGCCCAGGGTGTTCAGAAATGCAGCCATTGGATCACCATGCCGTAGCCAAGCACACAGATCATGGGGGTCAGGCTGGCGAGGGCAATCAGTCCAAAACCGTCCACCATGGGGTTGCGGCCACGGATCGACGCCGCCAACCCCACGCCCAAGGCGGTGACCAAGGGCACGGTAATGGTGCTGGTGGTAACGCCTCCGGAATCATAGGCCACGCCGATGATCTCGTCCGGCGCGAAGGCGGTCAGCACGGTCACCAGCACGTAGCCGCCGATAATCAAAACGTGAATGGGCCAGCCCTTCAGGATGCGGAAAACGCCGAGGACGATGGCCGCTCCCACCGAGCCGGCCACCACCAGGCGCAACTCCAGGGCGTAGGAACTGCGGGCCTGCTCACTGTCGGCGATCACGCCGGCTTCCGCCGCCACCTCTGCGGCCTCGCCGATCACGGCAATCAGCGCCGGCTCGGCCACGGTGGTAGCGAAGCCGAGACAAAAGGCGAAAGCCAGGAGGGCGGTAAGGCTGCCCCGGTTGGCGAAACCCTCGGCCAGGGCTTCGCCCAGAGGGAAAAGACCGCTCTCCAGACCCCGGATGAACAGCGTCAGTCCGAGGTAAACGCAGACCAACCCGACGGCAACGTTCCCGAGATTGGGAAACGGCTGCCGCAACACCACTATCTGGAAGAAGGCAATGACGATGACGATGGGCGCCAGGTCACGCAGCGGGCCGATGCTCCGCAACGTGACCGTAAGCAGGAGCGGAACGGCGTTTTTCATCCCCAGCTCTGAGATCTACCGGGCGATGTCGAGACGGCCGCGGAACCTCGTGGGGCGGCCTCCGGCGCAGGTCATCTCAGATCCAAACGGTTTCATACTCAGTTGACAACGGCGCCATGCTGTCCAGGTCCCAATCGAACACCAGCACGGCCGATTCCTCGCCGCAGTACGCCTGGAGCACGCGCTGGCCATTAACGGCGACGACGCTGACCGCCTCGTTGAAATCGAGGTCGTCGGCCTCCCACCCGGAGCGGTTGCACACCATGATCGGCAGGCCGGTGTCCAGGGTTCGCTGCTCCCACTCTCCCACGGGGCCGCAGTCTCCAGGCCCCCAGGAAGCCGGCGAGACGAGGATCTCGGCGCCGCGGTCTTTGAGGATGCCGGCAACGTCGTTGCGGTAGGCGTCAGCGCAGATCACCACGCCGACGGCGGTGCCGCCGCAGTCGATGGGAACAACGTCGTTGCCGGGCGAAGACCACGCCTCCGGCCCACGGAGGGCCTTGACCTTGCGGTGGCGTCCGATGATGGAGCCGTCAGGCCCGATGACGAACACGGTGTTGTACATCAAATCGCCGTCGGGATCGCGCTCGGGGTGGGAGAGAAACACGGTCAGACCAAGCTCGCGGACCTGACCGCAGAAGGTCTGCATCCATTCATCGGGCTGAGGCAGTATCCAGTCGGTGCCGATCATTTCGGCGAACTTGTAGCCGGTGACGAAGAGCTCCGGAGTTATGACCCACTGGGCGCCCAGGGCGGCGGCGCGGGACAGGCCCTTTTCAGCCAACGCGCGATTGTGGGCGACGTCGGCCAGTTCCGGGGCCAGGTGAAGCATGGCAACGCGCAGCGGTTTCATTGGTCACTCCTCCATGCTCGGTTCGTCGGGGCCGGGCGCGTCCGGCGGCGGGCTCGCTCCGGCTACTGCTGGAACAGTATGCGGCCGCAGGTGCTGCACGGCACCTGCTTTGATTTATCACGCAACTGGCGAATGACGTTGCTGGTGAGGGTCATGCGGCAGGCCAGGCAGACGCGGCCGTTGTCAACCAGCGCGACGGCGGTTCCGGCCTTGTTGCGGCGCAGCCGCTCGTAGCGTTGCAGATCGGCCTGCGGGAGGGTAACGGCCATATCCTGACGTTCGACCGTCGCGGTTTCGCGGTCGCTCTCCAACTCGGTCAGCCGATTGCTCAGGGTCTCGGTGAGATTCTGCCATTCGACCTCTGCGGCCTGCATCTGGTCGCGGGCGGCGACGGCGGCCTCCTGGTGGGTGCGCTGCTCCTCTTCCAATTCCAGCAGCAACTCGTCCAGCTGGTCGATCTGGTACTTCGACGAGTCGACCTCCCGCTGGATGGCGGACAGGTCACGGCGGGAGGCATTGCCGCCGTAAAGGCGGGATTCCAGCCCGGTCAGTCGTTCGCGTATCCGCTCGATCTCTTCGCGTCGGGACTGCATATTGGCGCCAACGGCGATAGCCCGGGCGGAATGGTGCTCGGCTTCGCTGGTCAGGTCGGGGCGATTGACGCCGGCGGCCAGCCGTTTTTCGATGCGGTCGCGCTCGGCGTCGATACCGTCGATCCGATGGTCCAATTCCTGCAGCTGATATAACTGCTGCGGCGTAGTAGTCATTGCGTGGCCACGAACTCCATAAAATGCGGATACTGCGCCGCCAG
This sequence comes from Dehalococcoidia bacterium, assembly GCA_034420475.1. Classification (GTDB taxonomy): domain Bacteria; phylum Chloroflexota; class Dehalococcoidia; order Lucifugimonadales; family UBA3495; genus Bin87. The sequence continues at coordinate 15,520 of DAOULH010000018.1, read as the reverse complement.
TCTAGCAGGGTTGGGGGGCGAATTGTAGTAACGGCCGTGGCCTAACTGACCGCGTTTGAGGCGGCAGGATCATGGAAAAAGCCCCGCCGGGCGGCAGCGCCAACGGGGCTTGTGCGTGGCAAACTGCCGGGGCCGGCTGCTGCTCGCGGCGGTCGTATTCGTGTCCGTTCATCGACCAGCCCGAGGAAACCCAGGCAGATGCGGACACCAGCGAGGAACTGCGCCTATGGGCGTGGCAGTAACGGAGAAACCTGATAGTACAATGGGGACGAAGGAGGCGTTTTATGACCAGCGCGAAAGTCGAAACCGGGGCTGCCGCCCCCAAGCATCATGACCCGGAAGTAGTAGCAAAAGCCGAAGCGATTTTTGCCGAGATGGGTATGACGCCGGAAGAAGCCATCTCGCTGTTTTACAAGCAGACCGCGCTGCGCGGCGACTTCCCTATCACGGAGTGGTATCCCAACGAAGAGACTCAGGCGGCCATCCAGGAGGCTCACGCCGGTATCGGGTTGGTGAAATACTCCAGCCTGGACGAGTTTCGCGCTGAACTGGACGAGATCATGGCGGAAGTTGACGATGCGAAAATCTGATCAGGACATCCAGCTTTCGGCGTGATCTCAGACGTGTAGCCGGAGAGGAAAAGATTTGCGAAAACTCCAGGAAATCGTTGACCGATTAGCGACCAACGAACCGTTGGAGCCACGGCATCGCCGCCACCAGTTAGCGGGCAATTGGTATCCGATGTGGGAATGCCATATTGAACCCGACTGGCTGCTGGTCTGGGACGAGGGCGATACTACAATTACTCTCATGCACACCGGTAGGCACTGGGACATTTTCGGCTGACGGCGAATTTCTTACCAGAAGATGACAATCAATCCCGTTTCTTCATCCGCCTCAATGTAATGCCAGTTGAGGCAACGTCGGGCAGGTCCGGCATCTGTTCGGCAAGGACCCGGGCCATGACGCTTTGTCTTTCCGGGTGATTGGAAACGGCTCGCGGGTCAATGGCAACGCCGAAATGCGTGATTTGGAACGAACCGGGGACGATGCAGGAATCGCCGTCCACGCAGGGTTTTTCCGGTTCTTCGAAGACGGGTTCAAGACCGGACTCACTGACGCGCCTTAGCGCATCAGTGAGTCGTTGGGGAACGCTGATGGTCAAGCGATAGCTGGGGTCGCCGGTGTGTTTCTGTAAAAAGCAGATGATGTCATCCAGGCTGGCGCCGGTAAGATCAGCGGCATACTCCCTGGCGAACTGCATCTTGTCCTGGTCGCCCTCGGGCAACTGGTGGTCAAGGAAATGGACGTGGTACACGTTGCTCTTCATCGTTGGCATACCGGCGGTTTTGCTTATCCGGCCGGTTTGAAGTAGGGGATGGTGATCTGAGGTGTGGCAGTCTGGAAGGTGACCTCCACGGGCATACCGATGTACACGTCCCGGGGGTTGCACTCGATGATATTGGTGAACATCCGAACGCCCTCCTCAAGCTCTACGAGAGCCAGGACATAGGGGACCATCTCAGCGAATCCCGGGGTGCGGTTCTGGTAGGTCACGGTGTAGGTCCAGACGGTGCCGCGGCCGCTGGACTGGACCCAACGGACGCTCTCGCCCCAGCAGTCGGCGCAGATGCCACGGGGGTACCACTGATATTCATCGCAGCCCTCGCAGTACTGGATGACGAGTTGGCCGCGGCGACAGGAGTCCCAAAAAGCCTTGGTCTCGCCGGCGACGGTGGGCAGGGGTTTGTTCCAGGCGGTGGTCATGGTGGTTCCTTTTCACATCGATAGACAGGATGGACAGGATTTTGGCTTTGGTTAGTCGCGGGCCAGGATGACGGTGCCGCCGCTGTGGCGGGAACCGAGAGCGCCGCCGGTGCCGTGGGCCAGGGCGATCCGGCAGTTGGGAACCTGGCGTCCGGTGCCGTCGAACTGGTGGCGGAGTTGACGGGTGGCTTCGAGGAGCAGGAAGAGGCCGCGCATCCCCGGGTGGTTGGAGGAGAGGCCGCCGCCGTCGGTGTTGATGGGGAGCCCGCCGCCGACCATGAGCCGGCCGCCGCTGACGAACTCTCCGCCCTCGCCCTTCTTGCAGAAGCCCAGGTCCTCCAGCGTCTCAACCACGGTGATGGTGAAGGAGTCGTAGACCATGGCCATGTCGATGTCGTCGTGGGTGACGCCGGCCATCTCGAAGGCGCGGGGCGAGCTCTGGTGGGCGGCGATGTAGATGAGATCACGCTTGCCGGCGCCCTGGTGGGCGATGGCCTCGCCGGTTCCGAGGACCCAGACCGGCGTATGTCGGCAGTTGCGGGCAACCTCGGGGGATGCGACGACCACGGCCCCGCCGCCGTCGGTGATGACGCAGCAGTCCATCAGGTGCAACGGGTCGGAGATGACGCGGGAGCCGACCACGTCCTCGACGGTGATGGGGTCGCGGAACAGAGCCTCGGGGTTCATGGAGGCGTGATGCCGCATGGCCACGGAGACCTCGGCAAGCTGTTCGGAGGTGGTGCCGTAGAGGTGCATGTGGCGGCGGGCGATCATGGCGTAGAGGCCCACGGTGGTCATGCCGTAGAGTTCCTCGAAGCTGTCCGGCGACGGCTCAAGGATGGGATGGCCGAAGCGCCCGACGCCGCCGGTTCCCACGGACACGCCGCCGGAACGGGCGAGGCTGCTGTAGGTGATGACGGCCACGTTGATGCGGCCGGCCGCGATGGCGGTGAGGGCGTGGGAAAGGTGAAACTCGAAGGACCCGCCGCCGACGGTGGTGTTGTCAACGTAGCTGGGGTACAGGTTGAGGTAGTCGGCCAGGTTCATGCCGCTGTTGCGGGCGCTGCTGGAAGCGGTGAACAGGCCGTCGACGTCGTCCTTGGTGAGGCCGGCGTCGGCGAGGGCATTGATGACGCTCTCGCCCTGGATCTGGAGTTCGCTCTTGTCGGGAGCATAGCGGGTGACGTGCTCGTGGATGCCCACGATGGCGGCGGCGCGCCTGAGGTCAACCATGGGAGAGGTACCTCCGTTGGGGGATGGGATGGGTTTGGGTATTATGCCATAAGGCACCAGTGTGGGAATGGCGGACCGTCGTCGTGCCAGTGCACAGTGTCAGCGAAGGCTATCGGGAGCCGTCCGGGTGGCGTTTGAAGATGACCACGCGGAGGAAGTCGTTGAGGCGGGATTTCTGCCAGTGGGGATCGAGGTGCTTGAAGAAGTCCACAATATCGCTGTCTAGGATGACCTCTTCGCTGCGCTTGGTGACGGGCGGACGCGGGGGCATTTTGATCCTGCCGGCGCGGTGGGCCTTAACCCATTCGGGTTCGACTTCGATTGCCGGGCGCATCTGAGCGAATTCCTCGTCAGTGGGCACCCACGTGTCAGGGTCCTTGGCGATGCCAACGCAGATTGCTATTTCTTCACCGTAAAGGGCCGCAACTTCGACAAAGGTCAGTTTGGCGACCTTTTCATAAGGCGGCAAAGCGGCAAGTTCTTCCGGCGTAAGCCCGTTTTCCAAGTATCCATCAGCCATGTCGCTGTACCTCTCTGATCCTGGCGGGACGAAAACTGATGATACGTTTCACGTCCCCGCGCCATGTATATACCACTGCGTGCGGACGATCTTCAAAATAGCCGTAGGCTATCCAGCGGGATTCGCCACCGCGATCGCTTGACCTGATGATTGCATCATCCCATCCGAACCGATGCACGTCTTCAAAGTCCAACTGGTGTTGATCCAAGTTGATCTGGCGCTTGGCCTCGTCCCATTCATAATCAGTATTCATTCTACCGCCATCTCCCCAGCAACAGAACAGGGGCGAATGGTGATTCGCCCCTGCGGTGAACGCCGTGCGGCTGGGGGTTAGCCGGGGATTTCGTCAGCGTGTCGGGCTTTTTGACCGGCCAGCCAGATAAGCATTCACGAGGTCGGGGTCGACTTCGATAGCCGGACGCGCTTGGGCGAATTCTTCCTCAGTAGGCACCCAACAGTCAGGGTCGGTTGCGATGATGACGTTAACGGCGACGTCCTCGCCGTAGATGGCTGCGACTTCGGAGAATTTCTTTCCGGCGACCTCATCGTAAGGAGGCAGGGCGGCGAATTCTTCGGGAGTAAGGCCGCTGGGTTCATAACCTTCAGCCATATTGGTTCACCTCCTTTTGGCTGGCGAGACGGAAACTGATGATGCGCCTGATTTCACCCGCTTCACCACGTTGAGTGTACACCACAACGTGCAACCGGGCGTCAAAATAACCGTAAGCCACCCAGCGAGGTTCGCCATGCCGGTCGCTCGGAACGATGGTGGCGGTATCCCACTCAAAGAGAGTTTCTATATCAGCAAAATCCAGTTCACGCTCGTCCAGCGTTTCCCGGCGTTTATCTTCGTCCCACTCGTATCGGATATTCATTGTATCGTCGGCGGCCTGTCAATCAAAACAGGGGCGAAGAATCATTCGCCCCTGCGGTGAGTGCCGTGTGGCTGGCGGTTAGCCGGGGACTTCGTCGTAGTGGTGGAAGGTGCCGATGACGTTGGCCTCGTACATGGCCTGGACCTGGTCGTCAGTGTAGTCGAGGATGCCGGTGAGGACGTCTTCGTTGTGCTCGCCCACCTGCGGCGTGGTGCCGACCACGGCGGGGGTGCGGCTGAAGTGCCAGAAGTCGCCGGAGACGGCGATGGTGCCGGCGAGGAAGTCGTCAACCTCGACCATGGCGCGGCGTTCCCACGGATGCGGGTCGGCGGCGGCCTGGGCGATGGTGTTGACCGGAGCAGCGACCACGTCGTGGTGGGTGAAGTGGGCGATAGCTTCCTGCATGGTCATGTTGGCCATCAGATCGCGCATGGCCTGGTTGACCAAATCACCGTTCCGGCCGCGCTCGTGGCGGGTGGTGAACCGGGGGTCCTCCAGCCACTCGGGCTTGCCGAGGGCGTTGCAGACGCGGTGCCAGTGATGCTGGTCGCCGGCGGAAATGAGGACCCATCCGTCGGCGCAGGGGTAGGTGCCGGAGGGCGGGGCGGCCGACTCGCCGCGGCGGGGCTCGATGCCGGCGCCGTGGTAAGCAGTGATGGGGATCTCGGTGTAGCTATAGCCGGTGTCGGCGAGACAGGCGTCGATGGTCTGGCCCACGCCGGAGGACTCACGCTCGTGCAGCGCGGCCAGGGTTCCGATGGCGGCATGGAGCGCGGTGGTGCGGTCAATGATGGGCACTCCGGCGCGGATCGGCGGCATTCCCTCTTCGCCGGTGACCATGGCGATGCCGGACATGGTCTGTCCGATGGGGTCGTAGCCAATCTGCTCGCGGTAGGGTCCGAACTGACCGTAGGCGGAGACGTTGACCATGATGATGCGTGGGTTCAGTTCGTACAGCACGTCGTAGCCGAAGCCCATGACATCGATGGTGCCGGGGCGGAAGTTCTGCAGCAGGACGTCCGAGACCTTGACCAGCTTGCGCAGGACTTCCTTGCCCTCTTCCTTGCGGAGGTCGATGCTGAGGCTCTTCTTGCCGCTGTTGTACTGCACCCAATAGGCGGACTGCTTGCGGACCCACGGGGCGTGGTAGCGGGTCTCCTCGCCTCCCAGGCGTTCCACCTTGATGACTTCGGCGCCCAAACGGGCCAACACCTGGGCGCAGCGGGGGCCGGCCTGATGCCGACCGAGGTCGATGACACGTATTCCGTCCAGAGGGCCTTTAGCTTCCGGCATGACAGATTCTCCTCAATCGAATGCGTAAATCGGGTTCACGAATCAAGTTGCGCCATTCTACGCCGGGAGGCCGGGTTGGGCAAGGGAACAGGGTGGCCTACGCTCACGCGTACCCGTTTTCGCATATCGGCAGAATCAGGATTTGCGGGATTATATGATTTGTCAGGATGGGGAGTTCTCCGTTGCGGAATGGCTCCAATCCTGGTAATCCCCCAATCTTGAAAATCCTGATTCTGACGTTCCCATGCCGCCGATAAGACGCGAGGAAGCAGCGGCAGGGCTAACGGTGGCGGGCGCGAGGATGCTCGATTTGGGCCGCCGCGTCGGCCGTCATGCCTGCGAACCGCTCCGGACGGTAGGGGCCGAGTATGGCGTCGGCGCGGGCGCCATCACAGATCTCCAGGGCGGCGAGTTGGCTCAGGGCCGGGGCCAGCGTGACCCCGCTGTGGGTGAGGGCAACGTAGAGGTTGGGAGCCTCGGGAGCGAACCCCATGACCGGGTAGCCGTCCAGCGGCATGGGACGCCAGCCCACGGGCACGGGCACGGCCGAAGCGCCTTTCAGACCCGGCAGATGCTGGCAGGCGCGGGCCAACAGGTCGTCGGCGTGGGCCTGGGTGTCGTCCTCGGCAAGGCTCTCCTGGTCACCCTCGCCGATCATCAAACGGCCGTCGGGGCATTGCCTGAGGTGAATCTCGCGGCGGCCGTCCTCCAGGGGAGGCGCGTACACCACGGGCACGTTGCGCAACAGCGGCGGCATGGGGGTGGTGCGGATGACGACGCCCGGGCTCTCCGCCTGCGGAACGTTCACGCCGGCCATGGCGGCCACGGCGGTGGTGGCGGTGCCGGCCGCAACGACAACCACGTCCGCGTCGATGTCGCCGTTGGTAGTCTGGACCGTGCTGACGCGATCACTGGAATCCTGGCGCAACGCCTTGACTGCAACCCCAGTGATTATCGAGGCTTCAAGTTCGCGGAGGCGGTTGACGCAGGCATCCACTACCATTTGAGGCTCCACCTGGCCTTCGTTCTCATTGTAGTCGGCGGCGGCGCAGGTTTCGATGTGCAGGGACGGTTCGAGCTCCTGCAATTCCTCGCGGGAGACGAGGCGAGAGGGATAGCCCCACGACTGGAGTTGTTCCACGCGGGCGATCAGGGCTTTGGCGGCTTCGGCGTCGTTTTCCCAGGACACCTTGCCACCCCAGCGGAGACCGACGTCCTCGGCCAGGGCGTCGGCGAACCGGGGCCACATCTCCAGCGAGCGGCGGTTCAGGTTGTGGTAGCCCACCGGCTCCTTGGCGCCGGCGTTGATCCAGGCGAAGCTGTGGCTGGACGCGCCGAACCCCGGCTGATCCCGGTCGATCAGCGTAACGCGGGCGCCGCGGGAAGCCACCCGGAAAGCGATGGAAGCGCCAACGATGCCCGCTCCGATTACCACGACATGCTGTGCGTCCATGTCAGCCCCTCCTACCGCCCCGGCGGGGGCCACGGTTGCGCGACCTTTCCAGCAGAGCGCGGGCCGGCTCGCCGCGCACGGCCTCGATGTCGTCCTGATACTTGAGCATGATGCCCAGCGTGTCGTCGATGACCTCGGGTTCCAGCTCGCGCATGTTCAGCGCCATGAGCGCGGAAGTCCAGTCCAGGGTCTCGGAGACGCCGGGGATCTTGTAGAGCTCGGTTTCCCGCAACTCCTGGATGAACCCGGTGACCTGCTGGGCCAGCTGGCGGGGAGCGTCCGGCAGACGGGCGTTGACGATCTGGAGTTCCTTCTGGTAGTCGGGGTAATCGACCCAGTAGTAGAGACAGCGGCGCTTCAGGGCGTCGTGGACCTCGCGGGTGCGGTTGGAGGTGATGACGACGACGGGCGGGAAGGCGGCGTGAAAAGTGCCGAGTTCCGGTATCGTGATCTGGTAATCAGCCAGGAGCTCCAGGAGGAACCCTTCAAACTCCTCGTCGGCCCGGTCGAGCTCATCAATCAGGAGCACCGGGGCGCGATCGCGGCTTTCGTCGATGGCTTCCAGCAGGGGACGCTTGATGAGGAACTGCGGGCTGAACAGATCGACGGCGGAGTCGCCATTGCCGGCCTCGCGCCGGGCTTCCATCAAGCGGATCTCCAGCAGTTGCCGGGTGTGGTTCCACTCGTACACCGCGTGGTTGATGTCCAAGCCCTCGTAGCATTGCAGCCGGATCAGGTCGGTGCTCAGGCCGGCGGCCAGGGCGCGGGCGATTTCGGTCTTGCCGACGCCGGCCTCGCCTTCGAGGAACAGGGGGCGGCGCAGTTTGAGCGCGAGGAAAATGGCGATGGCCAGGCCCCGGTCGGTGACGTAAGCCTGATCCCGCAGCAGAGCCTGAACGTCCTCGACGGAGGCGGGGGACGGCGGCGATGCCGGGGCCGGATGGTTGTGTTCAGCGTGAACGGAGGTCAAGGAAAAACTCCATTGGGCGGGATAAGCGCGGGGGCATTGTAACCCGTTTATGGGTCAGGCGCGCCGCAATTGCTGCCACCGGCGATAGGTGGCAACGCGCCACAGCCACTCCGCCGGACCAAAGCGGAAGCGATTGAGCCACACCTGCGACCACCAGAGCTGTAAAGCCCACACCGCCAGCACGAACAGCAGAAGCCCGGCCCGGTTGATTGTAAAGTCGCCCAGCAGGACGGAAAGTATGAGAATACCCAGGAGGGTCTGCGCCAGATAATTGGTCAACGCCATCCTGCCGGCGGCCCGCAGCCGCCTTTTCAGCCAATTGTCCGCCCCCCGGTTCCAGAGGATCAGGACGCTCATATAGCCCAGGGCGGCAGGAATGGCTCCCAGGTTGTTGGCCGTATTTCCGGTGAAGGCGACCTCCCTGGAGAATCCGTTCACCGCTACGAAGACGACGCCCAAAGCGGCGAGGGGCAGGCCGACGCCGATGCCGGCGACAGCCACCCGGCGATAAATCGCCGGCGGCAGGTCCCCGTGCATAAACCGCAGCCGGTACAGTCCGGCGCCGAGCAGAATCATCCCCAGCGCCCGCAAGAAGTAGTTGAGAAGCACCCCCAGGCCGAGGGCTTCCTCGATGTCCGCCCCCGGTTTCGTCCAGATTCCAACCAGTGGAGCGTCGATTGCATTGGCGATGTACTGCAACAGGAAATCGTTGGCGATGGGCAGCAGATAAACGGCGACGCCGGCGACGATGAGGACTCGGGGCGGACACTTCCGCAGGGCCAGCAGGATCACCGAGCTCAGGGCATAAACCATCAACACGTCGCCGTCCCAAAGCAGGGAATGCAGCCAGCCGATGGCCAACAGCAGGGCATTGCGCCAGAAGTTCAACAGTATGGGCCGGCCGCCCCGACTTTCCGCGCGCTCGATAAACAGCATCACCCCGGCGCCGAACAGCAGGGAGAACAGCCCCATGAACTTCTGGTCAATGAAAATCTCTCCGAAGATGCCCACTGCCCAATCCAGTCCGGTCTCCGACCCGCCGGCGCTGAGGTTCAAGTAGGGAACCAACCCGTACTTGAAGCTGACGGCGTTCATCATCAGGATGCCCAAGACCCCGGCGCCGCGAATCAGGTCGAGGCCGGTGATTCTCCCGACTTCCGCGATGGGGCCGGATTCGGAGGGGGCGGGGACAGGAACGGTGGCGCCGTATCTATCGCCGCCGGGGTCAGTGCCATGAGCCATGCAGCTACGCTATCCCCGCCGGCTCGTCATAAACTCCCGCACCAACCCACGCAGCGTCTGCCAGTGATCGCCCAAGCCGGCGCGTTCGGCTTCGGTCAGGCGGTCGTAGGTGCGGCCGAACTCGGGGAAGTACCACAGGGGAAAGACCCAGAAGCCGTCGCCGTCGGTGGCGCCGCCCCGCTGCGCCAGGGTGTCCACGATGCGGCCGGTGGCGCCGGTGACTTCCCAGGAGGCGACGGTCTCGCCGGCGTCGGCGATGGCGAGGGCTTCGACGAAGGCGGCGCGGCGGTCATCGCCGGAATACGGCGCCATCAGGTCCAGGAGACGGCGTTGTCGCTCGGCATCGTCGGCCGCCGGGCCGGCGAAGCGGTGGGTGTACCGGCTCTCCCAGTTTGCGCCCAGGACCGGAACCACGAGGCCGCCGTCGCTGGCGATGGCCGGCATGCCGGCGACCCGCGACCACTCTTCGGCCTTGGCGCGGGCGATGGCTTCATGGGTGTCGCCGCTCTCGTCGGGGTCGGCGCTCACGCCCAGATCGGCGGGCGCGACGGCCCGCACCGGCGCATCCTCCAGGAGCCAGGCCAGCATACGCTGCTTGTCGCGGTTGCCCGTGGCCAGCAGTATGTCGGGAACGGACACCGCGGCAACCTGCAAGGGGAGTTCGGCAAGGGGGTTCGGCAAAGGGAGTCCGCAGTCAGGAACCGCGGACGCTGACGTTGATGGGCAGCCGGGCGACTTCCGCGCCGTCGATGGCGACGTGGAAGGCATGGGGGCCGCCCTGGCTGAACGTGACCCCGTTGACCTCGGCGATGATCCGGGCCGTGGCGTCCACGACGCCATCCCGGGCGGGCAGTGCGATGTCCTGCTCGATGGGCGGGATGGCGTCCCGGGCGTCCGGCGTGAGCAGGCGGATCACCATGCGCTTGTCGCCGGCTTCCATGATGGAATAGCGCATGACGCAGACCACCACGAACCGGGGATGGGTCATGGGCAGGGAGCCGCCGGACACGCCGTCGATGCCGACGCCCAGGGCGTGCAGCTTGCCCCGGTCCTCCAGGGCGGAGTCGCACAGGAACGCCAGGTCAGTGGTCATACGCAACTGGATCCCGGCCCCGTATCAGGTACAGGGTGACGATCACGGATGCCTGGTTTCGCTCGAATTGTCATTGCGAGCGCAGCGCGGCAATCCCGTGAGGGCAACGAGATCTCTTTCAGCAACGAGATCGCCACGTCGCTGTGCTCCTCGCGATGACAAACCGGGTACGCATGAGCGGGGTGACGCCCTTTGGCCGGAATGACGGCAGGCGCCGGCGCGTCCGGCTAGTTGCCGTCTCCGCCGGCGCTGCCGAAGGCTACGCCGGTGGCGGCCGCCGCCGGGGGCACCATGGCCGGAGGCGGAGCGGTGCGCACCTCAACGGGCAGTTGATCCTCCCAGTTGGGGATCAGCTCGCGCTTGGTGGTTTCCAGCGTCATGATGATGATGACGCCCAGGCCGCTGAAGGCCATGGACAGCAGGAAGGCGTGGCCAAAGCTCAGGAACTGGATGACGAAGCCGGCCGCCACGGTGGAGATGCAGTGGCCCATCATCGCGCCGGAGATCTGCATACCGTACACGGAGCCGACGGGACCGGTCCCGTAATACTGGCGGTTGACCACCGGGTAAGCGGACATCTCGCCGCCGAAGCCCAGGCCAAACACGATGCCGAAAAGGAAGAACGCCAGCGGAACGTCGAATGGCCCCACAAAGGGCAGGGGAATATTCGCCGTATAGCCCAGGATGCCCGAGGGCAGCAGCAGCAACCCCACGGAAAGGGCCTGGATACCCAGCGCGGTGGCCATGATCGGCTTGCCACCGACGCGCTCGGTGATGATGGGCACGGCGAACCGGCCGGCGATGCTGAAGATCTGGATCAGCGTGAGGATGACCGCCGCAGTGGTGAACAGCACGCCCTCTTTGACGGCGTAGTCGATCACGTAGATCAGGACGATGCCGTGACCGGCGCAGCCCAGTCCGTGGATCACCGGAAGGTTCCAGAAGGCGCGGGTGTGACGCATCTGCTTCTGGAAAACCTGGAGCCGGATTTTGGCGGCTTCCGGGCTGAAGACCCGGGCCGGCTTGTCGTGGGCGCTGGCGCCGTAGGCCATGAGGCCCATCTCGGCCGGCTGGTTGCGGAAGAAGGGCGCCAGCAGCAGCGTGACGCCGCCGCCCACTGCCCCGATGCAGACGAAGGTGGTGGTCCAGCCGAACTGCTCCAGCAGGACGGAATAGACCGGCGCCAGCAGCGCGGCGCCCAGTCCGCCGGCCGCCCACATCAGGCCGATGCCCAAACCCAGCCGGCGCTTGAACCAGGGGTTGACGGCGGCCATCAGCGGGACGATGGTGATGGACGAGGTGAGCGCCAGCATGACGCTGTACACGATGAAGAACTGCCAGATCTGGGTGATGAACCCGATGAGGATCATGCTCGCCCCGAACAGTATCCCGCCGGCCACCAGCAGCTTGCGCGCTCCCAGGATGTCGCCCAGGCGGCCGCTGTAAGGCGAGGTGAGCGAGCCCACCAGGTAGTATCCGCCCATGGCGGCGCCGATGAGAATGATGGGCCAACCGAACTTGCCGCCGTCCGCCAGCGGTTCGCGCAGCTCGGGGATCATGATGCCGGCCGACATGGAAATGGACTGGCCGAAGATCTGCACCACCGCCAGAATGCCCAGGATCACCCAGGCGTAATGGAACTTGGCGCGGGGCCGGCGCAGTCCGTAAAGGGAAGCCATTCGGATAGTCTCCTGTGGAAATGAACTTGCGTAAAAGAGCCCGGTAGAAAAGAGCCCGGGGTCAGTGCAGGGGGCAGGCGCCGAGCAGGGCTTTGCCCCACCAGGTTTCGGAGGCGGGAGTAGCGGAAGCCAGACGGGGCACGGTATCGGGGTCGGCAGCGGGAACGGAGCCGGACTGATAAGCGCTGCCGGCAAAGCCCGACGTCGCGGAGTCGGCCAGGCTGGCGAACCCGGCATCACCGGAGGCGGCCACCGCCCACGCGCCGAAGAAGATGATCAGCATGATGGTCACCACCATCGCGCCGACGGAAGTCAATACGGCGAAGTTGCGCCTGGCGTACCCGACCATAGGCGGCAATTGTACTCCTCCGGCGGCGGGGACGCCAATGTTCAGTTGGGCATGGATGGACAGGATGAACGGGATTTCCAGATGCAAAGGATGCCCGGATTCCGGTGAAATATCGTCAGAATCAGGATTTGCCGGATTTTAGGATTGGCAGGATTGAGTTGGCGGTGGCGAGGATAGTAACAATCCTGAAAATCCTCTAATCCCGTAAATCCTGATTCTGACGATTTACGAAAATGGGTACGCGTAAGGCTCTGGTGGTCAGAGAACTACCACCGTTTCCGTGTCGCCGGCTTCCAGGGCGCTCATGTAGGCAAGGATGAGGTCTTTGGTGAGATAGCGGCCGTGGTCCCGCTCGTCGTTGCGGCGGGTGATGGGGAAGGAGTCCATGACGTAGGCGGCATAATCCCGGTCCAGGCCGTAGAGGCGGGTAGCGCGAAATAACACCCCCCGCCGGTGAAGGCAGCGCAGTCGTCATCCGCGAACAGCTTGTAGCCGGGCGTCTTACCGCGCCGAAGTGGGAGAGGACTTGCGGGCTGATCTGCTGGTACTCTTCCGTCTCCCCCAGGCCGGCTTCCAAGTAGGACTGGCTGAACAGGGTGTTGGGCATTGCCGGATACCGTCAACGGCACCATGCGTAAGCCGACGGCTATTCCGCCAGGCTCTGCTGGAAAACCTGGTCCCAGGCCAGCGCCCACGGGGGGCGGAGGTAGCCCAGGGCGCGCACGTCGTCGTACCAGACGGACAGCGGCGAGTAACGGGTGTAGGCACTGCCCCCGGAGAGCTTGCAGAGGCGGCCCAGGCAGTCCTCGGCGAGGCGGGCCACGCTCTCTTTGGCCAGGAGAAGCTCGCGGCGGCCGGTGTTGGTCTCCAGGCAGCGGATCGCGCCCTCCCACGCCTGGCCGATGAGCCAGGCTTCCTGCTCGGCGTGGGCCCATTCGACCTGCTGGAACGCGCGCAGGCCGGGGTCGGACGCCATGCCGTTCTTGATGCGGGGGCGCACGTGATCCATGGCCGCATCGACGACGCCTACTACCACCGAGGTGAACGCGGCGGCTCCCAAACCGCCGTTGGCCCCCATCAGTTCGGCCTGGTGGTTGGGCCAGGCCACGCGAGTGGCCGGGAAATCGGAGAATTGGAAGGCGTGGCTGTTGGTGGACTTCATGCCGTGGCCGCGCCACTCGGCGGTGAGCTTCAGGCCGGTGGTGCCGTCCCAGGGATGATTGCGGACCTCCATAAAGAACAGGTCAGGCGTGGTTTCCCCGGCGGCCAGGGCCCGGGTAGTCATGAACGAGGTGAGGCCGGAGCCGCTGCCGAAGTGCTTCTGACCGGAGATGCGATAGCCGAAATCGCCATCGCCATCGGGCTCGCAAACGCTGGCGGTGCGGGAGGTGTCGCCGCCGGAGCCGGGTTCGCTGACGATGGTGCCCCACCAGCAACCGCTGTGGACGCTGTCGAACACCGCATTGCGCTGCTTGATCCAGCCGTCGGTGAAGGGTTCGGGGACCGTGGGCAGTCGCCAGGATGCCAACACCAGGTGGTGCATGGCGCTGGCCAGGGTGATGGACGGATCGCCGACGGCCAGCTTGCGGAGCATGGAGCAGATGGGCCGGGCGGACTGCTCGAGGCTCTCCCAGGTGCCGCCCAAATCGGTGGGCACCGCCATCAGGGGAACGCCGATCTGGGCCAGGCGCGCGTAATCGGCCGGGTCGGCCTGGGTGCGCTGCTGGCGGTCGGCCCGCTCTTCGGCCCACTCGGCCGCCACGACGGGGGCCTGTTCCAGGATGGATGCAATCGTTGTCATGCTTCTAGTCTCCGTTGCCGGACAGCCGGCCGTGGCGGGCGAATATGAGTCGCCTCACCTCGAACACGAAGCCGGGCAGAACGTCCTCACCGGAAAGGCTTTCCGGGTTGTCCAGAATCTCAGCGGGCTGGCCTGGGCGAAATAGGTACGTCCGCGTTTCGTAAGGGTCAATATACCAGCCCAGGCGGGCGCCGCCGTCCATCCACTCCTGCATCTTGGCGAGGCCGTCGGCAAGGCTGTCGGTGCGGGAGCGGACCTCGACCACAAAGTCGGGGGCGCCGATAATCTCAACGCTGCGCTCGCGGGGAGTGAGGTTGTCGTAGCGTTCCTGAGTGATCCAGGCGGCATCGGGCATCCGGCGGCCCACGCCTTGCAGCCGGAACAGGGCGGTTTGGGTATAGTTCTCGCCGGTGTTGCTGCGCCTCCAATCGGACAGCGAATCGTTGACATCGCGCTCGTCAAGATTGCCGTCCGGGCCCGGTGGCGGCATTACTATAAGCTCCCCATTCGCAGAAATTTCAAAGCCGTAGGGTTCGTTGTCCACGGCCAGCCGAGACAGGCGCTCACCGAAATCAGGCGCGGAAGGGTCCACGCCCAACGCCGACAGGTCCAGGCGCAGTTGCCCAAGCAGAGGCAGTTCCGGCAAATCTCCCTCGACGACAGCCGGCTTTGCAGCCAGGGCGAGTTCAGCCGTAGTCATCCTCCCTCCGGGTAGCGGTCGAACACCAGCCGCCGCACCTGGAGCACGAACCCGGGCAGCAGATCCTCGCCCGACAGTGTTTCAGGGTTATCCAGGATTTCGGCGGGCTGGTCAGGTCGATAGACATAAACGCGCCGTTCATAGGGATCGATGAACCAGCCCAGGCGCGTGCCGCCATCCATCCATTCCTGCATCTTGGCCAGGGTGGCAGCAACGTTATCGGTTCGGGAACGGACTTCCACTACAAAGTCCGGCGCGCCGGGAACGGTGCTGGTGTACTCACCGGCGCGCAGGGCGTCGTGGCGTTCCTGAGTAATCCAGGCGGCGTCAGGCATGTACAGGGCTCCGCTGGGGAGTTGGAACTGAACCGTTTGGGAGTACGTCCGCCCGGGGTTGTCTAGACCCCACCCGAAAAGGGCATAGTTAACCCCTTGCTCACCGTCGTTGCTTTCGTGGCCGGACGACATTACGATCAGTTCCCCTTTCGCCGAGAATTCAAGCCTGTAGAGTTCGTTGTCTTTCTCCATTTGAAAGAACCGCTCGGC
>DAOULH010000017.1:0-61992 GCA_034420475.1 Dehalococcoidia bacterium | reverse complement strand
AGGATGTTGACGGCGTTGGCGTCGCTGGAGACGGCGATGGCGAAGCGTCCGCTCCCGGTGGGGTAGATGCGGCCGGCGCGGGAACCCAGGTCGAACTCGTCCTGGTGGACGTGGCCGGTTTCCAGGTCGATGACGGAGAGGGCGCCGGTTTCGCCGTCGCCGATGAGCAGGCGTCCGGCGAGTTCCGTCTCGTGCTCGTCTTCGTGCTCCATCCCGTGGTGGTCGCTCTCGGGGAAGGGCAATTCAACCAACTCCTGGGCCTCCAGTCCCTCCGACGCGATCACTCGAATGGCGTCGGGGGAGGAAACGTTGTCGAGCAGTTCTTCGATATGGGCGGCCAGGTTGGTCCCGTTGCTGACCACGACGTCCGCCTCCGCGATGCGCATACTGTCGGAGGGCGTGCTCTGCCAGGTGTGGACGTCAGCACCCGGTTTGACCAGCGCGTCCACCTGCACCAAGTCGCCGCCGACCTGTTGCGCGAGGTCGGCGAGCACCGAGTTGCCGGTAACCACTTTCACCGGATCGGTGGGCATGGTCTCATTGGCGGCAGACGCCGGCGCGGCCGCCGTCGCCATGGACCCGGGAGCGGCCGCCGTCGCCGGGGCCGCCGGAGCCGCGGCCGCCGCCGTCGGCTGGGTGGCTGAGGCCGTCGCCGCGGGCGCGGAACCTGCGGCGGACGAAGCGTCGGACGGAGGGAGGTCCGGCTCTTCGCCCCCGCAGGCCGTCAGCAGCAGCGCAATTGCCGCCAGCGCGATAAGCAGCGCCAGGGCCGGCCGCAGCGAGGAAATATCGAAAGCGGGCAGGGGTCGTCCAGGCAGGGGTCGTCCAGGCAAGGGGCGTCCAGATAGAGGGCGTCCAGGTAAGCGTTGTCCAGATAGGGGTCGTCCGGTAGGTGGGGTCATCGGTCTGCTCCGTGGGGGTGGGTGTCGATTGCCGGTCTGATCGACAGGGCATAGCGGCGCGGGTTGGTATCGATATGCCGTATCAATATTTTCAGGCCCTGCGCATCGGTTTCAATCATGGATGATGATGGATACCAGGATGGTGATGGATACCAAATATCAATAAGACGAACAAAAATAAAAACGCGGCGGCGTTCAGTCCGCGGCGCATTCACCGCAGCGGCCGTACACTTCCAGCCAGTGCCCGCTCATGCGGAACCCCGCCGCGACGGCGGCATCCCGCAGCATGTCCTCCACGTCGCACCCTTCCAGGTCCGCCGACGCTCCGCACACGGCGCACAGCAGGTGATGGTGGTGCCCCTGGTGGCTGAGCTGATAGCGCAGTTCCCGGTCATCCAGCAGGACCCGGCACACCTGATCGGTTTCCACCAGCAGGCGCAGACCCCGGTACACGGTGGCCCGGCCGACGCAGGGCAGGGCGGCGCAGAGCTCCTCGGCGGTGAAGGGCCGGCCCTGGGCGGCGGCGGCACTGATGACCAGCCGCCGGGGTTCGGTGTCCCGGTATCCGCGGTCGCTCAATTGAGCGACGATGTCGTCCACCACGGCGGCGGAGCGGGGCCGGGGGTGTTCGTGCCCGCAATGTCGGGGAGTTGCTGCGACCATAATGATACTCCGTCTCGAATATTATCATCGCAACGCCGGCGCGTCAACAGCGTCCGGAGCGCACGGGCCGGAGCGCACCCGTACCCGGTTTGACGACGACAGGCGCGAACTTACATGGATGAACAGGATGAACAGGATGCCGACAACGCCGGCGCTCCGCTCTGCTCATGGCGCCGTCCGGAATGCGGGGCTTTTCCAGCAATCAATCAAATCCCGTCCATCCTGTCCATCCATGTAAAAGAGAAAGTGGGTCCGCTTGACGGGATTGCCACGCTGCGCTCGCAATGACACCTTCCGCTGATCCTGAAAATCCTGCTGACGACGGTTCCCTGCCGGGCCCGGCTGCTTCATACGCGGTATCATACGTAAATTGACCCGATTGCCTCCCTTGCATTACACGCTGATATGGTATAAATTCTTTTAGCCCGTCGCGGACGGGCTGCGGTTGCCGGAACTTCCGGCGCCGCGCTGCACTGCGAACCGCGTGGCGCGCTGCCTGCATCGGCGCGCCGCGCCTCCGCCCCGGCACGGAGGGAGGCCGGGAACGGTGGCAGGACGGCAAACATCCAGATCCGCGCGAACTGACATCGCGCGGGGCCCGGCCGGCTTTACCAAATCTCGCCGCCGGCAGGGAAGGAGCACAATCCAGGATGACATCCCTCGCCCATCGCCGCACCGCGCCCGGCGCGCGGACCACGGCCCCCGCTGCCGCCGACCCCGGACGGTCGGCCCCCTCTCCGACCTTTGCCACCGCAAAACGGCAGCCGGCCGGCTTTCCAGGCTTCGGAGCGACCGCTCCATGCCCGGCGATGGAATTGTCAGGCTTTTTCACATCCTCCGAGCCGGCCCCCGGAGGCGGCCTGCTCCAGGAACACGCCGGAAATACGAAACCATCCGCGCGTACGTCGAAAAACGTCGCCGGACCTGCCCAAAACGCAGAAGTCCGGCACGGAATGAAATTGGGGAGCAGCATAGGCTGAAACCCGCTGCCCCCCGAAAGCGAATTACTCCCATGGAAAGGAGATTCACCTACCCATGACTACCATAAAACGAAGAAAGGCGCAACTTTCCGTCGCGGCGGTTGCGGCTTTGGCCATCTTCGCCGTGGCGGCAGTGATGCTGCTGGCCGGCAGCACGCCGGCGCAGGCCACCACCGCTGCCCTCAACCCCGACGACGGCGCCGCCCAAGAGCGGCCCCAGCAAACCGACCCGCCCCAACCCCGCGCCACCCCTCGCCCCCACCCTGTCCCGGAGAGACGGGCAACCCCAACAGCGAGGCAGCCAGCGTAGTCACCTCCGGCCACATCGCCCTGTTCGACGTGTGGTGGAACCCGGTCGAGAAGGAGTTGACCAACACCTCTTGCCCTCCCACGGTGAAGCACGTGCCGGGTTCAGAGGATGATGATGGAAACACCATACCGGCCAAGGATGTCCGCTCCCCGTCCAACATCGACATTGAGACAACCATCATCCACGTCCCGAACAGCACCCGCATCGATCTGAACGCGGCCGACAACCCCTATACCCTGGCCAAGTATCCGGCCCTGTGGACCGCCGACAGTAAGGAAAACCGCCCCAATGACAACGGTGTCCCCGTTGAAGGTAAGGGCGACCGCATCGTGTGGGCCCTGCCGGCGTGTCCTCCTGACGGCACCCCCGCGGCCAACGATTTGTGCATCATGTTCTCCGCAGCCCTGCTGGATAGAGACGACTGGGCTACCGACCGTAAAGTACCCAACGGCAAGGTAGACTTCCTGCTCGACCACGTCCACCAGTCCGATATCGACGTGCAGGACCCGAGGTACACCCTCGCCTACGACGTCCCCACCCCCGCCGCCGCCGCCTCGACTGAGGCGTATAAGCCCCTATGGGATTCGTCCGATGTGAAGCGGGCCATAATGCCGGTAGCGCCGGAAGGTTACGAACGCCCCATGCTGTTCTTCACCGACCGCGGCACTTACCTGTTCCGGGTGGAGGTCACAGGCTACCCCGACCGCAGGAACGACCGGACAGATGGTCTGAAGCCGGTAAGCCGGGACAGAAGCGTGAGCAGCGACGAGCGGTTCTACATTGTCCACGTGGGCACCGCGAGCGACCTCAGCGTGACGGCGCAAACGACTACGTCAAGCCCCACGCCCGGCACAGAAGTGACCGTCACAATCACCGCCAGCAACGTCGGAACGGAAGACGTGAGCACCACCAACGTTGACGTCACCCTGCCTCCGGGACTGACCTACGCATCACACGCCCCAGCCGGCGATACCTTCGCAGATGGCGACAGCGACGGTGTCTGGACCTGGAACACCGGCAGCATGGCGGCCGGTGCCTCGAAAGCCTTGATCTTCAAAGCCACGGTGGACTCGGCAACCCGCGGACGGGAGTTGGCCGTGAAAGCGGCAATCTCCGGGACGGAGACCCTGACGATTACGGAAACCGATGCTCAGGGGAATAACGAGGTCGATAACTACACCGTACCGGTGGTAGACACGGATTCGTCCAACAACGCGGCCGCCATCACACTCACGGTGCCGTCCATGTCCAACATGGACCCGATGTTCTTCGTCCTCCGCTCCATCGCCGAGAGCTCGGCACCGGGTACCAAGGTCGGCGATCCAGTGGGAGTGGAAGACCCCAATCCCGGCGACACGCTGAACTTCAGCCTGACCGGACCAGGTGCAGGCCAATTCGCCCTAGTGGAGAACCCGGACAGCGTACAGATCGTAGTGGCCGATGGCGCCAACCTCGACTACGAGGTCAAGGCCGTGTACGACCTTGTCCTGACGACGAGCGACGCCAAGGACGCTAACGGCAACAGCGACGAGTCCGCCGATGATACCGCCAAGGTTCGGATCAAGCTGATTGACATTGCCGATAGCTATGCGGCCACCCTGAAGGTCAGCAATGCTTCTCCCAACGTTGGCGAAGCCGTGACGCTCACCCTAACGATGCAAAACCCGCCGGTCCCGATAGCCGGAATGTCCTACGTATTCGTGGAGGGGACAAACGGCCATGATACGGAGCGAGTCGGCTCAGCGGGAGCTTTCCAGCCACACATTCGCTCCAAGAGCGCGGCCGGAACGTACACGTACCGCGTGATGTACTGGCACCATCGGCCGGATGGCACTCAAGAGCATCAAATCACGAGCAACACGGTCACGGTGACCTGGTCTGCACCATAGTGACCCATATGCCGCCGGGGACGGTGTCTCGCACCGCCCCCGGCGGCAAACTCAGCGGGGGCGCAATATGTTCGCCCGATGGAAATCCCAGACTGCTTCGATTGCGACTTTCGTAATCCTTGCCGCGTTGGCCGGCGACTTCCTGGGCGAACGCGTTGCTCACGCCCAGGACTACGTGGACGTGGGTGTAGTTCTGGAAGTTCCCGAAACAGGTTCAGCACACACACAGCACATTGTAAACGTTATTGTTGTGAACAATGGAGCTAGGCCAGCTTACGATGTGGAAGCCGTAGTAAATATCGTGTACCCCGACCAAAGCCATTTCAATAGTCCGCGGGAAGTGCCCCTCGGGAATGCGTCTCTGAAGAATAATCGCAGAACCCTCAGCTGGTCAATTCCCGCCCTTGGGGGACTCCAACGTGAATTGATTGCTATGACAGTGACTTATAGTGATGGAACATCTACGTTTGATAAAGTATACGACCCGCATGAATACTCCGGTAGTGTAACCACGTCATCCTTCGAGAGTGATCTCCACAAAGGAAACAACACAGCTCAGGTCTGGGCATTCAACGATGACGATACCCAGCCGCAGGTCCAACAGGTAAGGGGAAACTATTGGGTCAGGGCGTCGGTGGACGAGCAGCAGCCGGCCCAGGGGGATACCGTCAACTTCACCATTAGCGCAGGCAAAAAACCTGGAGAAGTATTAGAGGCACCGCCGATTGATCTACGAGTGGATATTACCCTGACCGATGGTCTGACCGCCACCGGCACGCCAAACATCCGTTCAACTGGCCTCCAAGGCGTTGAGATTGACACGCCAACTTCAGTGAGCTACAGCAATGGCGTATTCAACATCGGAACACAGAAATATTTTGAAAAAAATGATGACGACGTGCTGGTAAGGACACCATCCATATATTCAGTAACCCTTCCGCTCACGGTGGCAAGCGACGCCGCCGTGAGCGAACAGTGCCTGACGGCGACGCTGGAAGGCAACCCACCGCCCGGCACCGGCTTCGGCGACGACGACATAGCGGACAACGTGGCGAAAGCGTGTTTGAGGGGTCCAGAGCCGCTCACCAGCGGCCAGGTTGACGTCTTTACCATTTACCCCTGCGTTGGCATCACCGACGCTCCATGCGACAGCTCAGATGACATCAGGGTTCACGCTGTGTCTTCAGCGTACAGCGACGCTCCGATTCCCTCCGGCACAACAGTATTCTGGCTCGATCCCCTAAAAGCGAGGATATACGACGGCCATACGAACGCGTCCCAGGTGTTGCAAAGCGTCAATAACGAGAACACGGTTTCATGGCAGACGGCCGTTGATGCCGGCAGGCGATACAAAGGCGGGCTGGCGTCCGGTGTTGAGCTCTATTACTCCAGAACCCCGTTTGTAGGTAAGACAAGTGGTTGGGCTGGGCTTAGCTTCGGGATTTCGGCCAAGGACGTGAACGGAAACACCCCCCACCAGGAAAGGTGTTCCTGCGCAGCACGAGCAGTGGCAATGAAGTTCGTATGGCTGTGAGTCCAAATTACAAAGAATTGCGAACCACTGCGAGCAGCATCTCAACCAGCAGATTAAACTATTTTTTAGAGTTCGAGAAACTAGGTACTTACAAATTCACATGGCACGCAGTAGCTAAACGCTCAAGCTTGCATGGTTCCGAGAACTGCAACCCCACAAACGGCGTAAACCAAGTGTTTTGCGGGGACGAGACGTACATCTTCCACCTCGGACCAATGGCGGACCTGGCGGTGGAAGACGGCGGCGCCAGTCCTCGCGTCGCTGCTGACCAACACGCACTGACGATAGTCGCCGTCAACAATGGCCCGAACAACGTGGGCAGCGCGAAGGTGACCGGGTTGCCCACCGGCGAGACGGAAATCCACGCCAGCCACGGCAACTACGACTCCACCAGCGGCGAGTGGGACATCGGGGAACTGAGGCCCAGAGGCTACTACCGGTCACGCGGCGAGACCGAGCCGACTTTGGTGTTGAGCGCGGCCGACGGAGCCACCGCCAGCGTAACCATAGCCAACACGGAAAACTACGAGGTCTGCGTCGGCCCCAAGAGCAATCCCGTGGACCTGGATCACACCACGCAAGCCGCCTGCGAGGCGGTCACCAACGCCAGCTGGAATTCCACGCCGGTGTACGACTACAACGCCGACAACAACACCGTGACGGTGACGGCCGTGGCCGGCGCCGGCGGCGGTGCCGGCGTGCCGGCGTCGGTCACCGTCATGGACCCGGACGCGTCCGGCGTCCTGGTGGAGTGGAAGGAGGTGAAGCAGGTCAACGGGTTGGACGTGAAAAACTACGAGTTGCAGCGTTCGACTAGCCCCTCCGGGCCTTGGACGTCGGTGGCAACGGTGACAACGGATCTGGCGGTGACGGAAGAACCGGAGCAAACGGGGGTACCGAAGAAACTGACCCACCAGGACAAGGAGGCTACCGGCAGTGCCAATCCGGTGTACCGGGTCCGGGCGGTGAACGAGGCCGGCGTGGCGGGGCCGTGGTCCCAAATTTCGGGGATGCGCCCCGGCGTTCCCGCGGGCTTCAGCGCCGCCGTGGCCAGCGGCAACGCGCAGGTCAACCTGACCTGGAGCGCGCCCGCCGGCGTGACCGGCATAACCGTGACCGGCTACGAGATCGAGGTTTCGGCGGACGGCGGCGAGACCTGGGCCTCGCTGGCGACGGCGCACAGCGCAAGCCCCTATGCCCACACCGTCAGCCTGATGCCGGGCGACTCCCGCGACTACCGGATCCGCACGGTGGCCACAGTGGGCGGCGTCACGCTGAACAGCCTGTGGGCAACGGCCACCGCCGAAGTCGCCTACCCCAAGCCAAACGCCCCAACGATGTTCAAGGCCGCTGGGTCCAGCGCAACGCAGGCCACCCTGTCGTGGGTCGAGCCCGCTGACGTGGCCAACGTGACGCGCACCGGCTACGAGCTCGGTTTTTCGACGGACGGCGGCAGCATGTGGAGTCCGCTGACGGACTCGTCAACGAAGAGCGGAACGGCCCACACTATGACCCACACCGACACCTCGCTGGGGGCCGACGCCGTGCGGCAGTACCAGATACGGACGACGGGCACCGTGGGCAGCGTGCCGGTGTATAGCAACTGGGTCTACGCCCTGGCCTCGGAAGAATACCCGGCGCCCGGCGCGCCCCGGAACTTCATGGCGACGGTGGACAGCGACACGTCGGTCACCCTGACGTGGACCGATCCCGAAGCTGTGGCTGACGTAACTCTCACCGGATACGTACTGGAGGTGTCCTTCGACCGGGGCGCGACCTGGTCTTCGGTGGCGACCGAGTCAACCCTGGGGGCCAGCGCAACTACCCACACCCACACCGACGCCGACAACCCGCTGTCGTCGAAGCCCCGGCAATACCGCCTGAAGGCGAAGGGCACCGTGGGCGCCTCCACGTACGAGAGCGGCTGGGTGTTCGCCATTCCGCCCGGGGAGGTAGGCCCGCCGCGCAACCTGGCCGCCGCGCACGACCCGGAAAGCCCGGCCGCCAGCAAGACCCGCATCAACCTGACCTGGGATGAGCCGGCATTCGGCGCGGACCGGGTCACCGGCTACCGCATCGACCACGCCTCGGCAGCATCCGGGCCGTGGACGACGCTGCAACACAGCCGCGCCAGCCGGAGTTACCAGCACACCGGCCGGCAGCCGGGGGAGCGAAGCTGCTACCGGGTGGCGGCGATCTTCGCCGGCGGCACCGGTCCCTTCTCCGCCCCGGCTTGCGCCACCACGTTGGGCGACCCGGCGGACGACCTGCCGGGCGCGCCGGAGAGCCTGCGCATCGACTCGGTGGGCAGCAACTACGTGGTGCTGGAATGGGACGCGCCCAGCCTCGGCGGCGCGGTGGACTACTACGAGTACCAGTCCCACGCCCACGCCCCGACCCGGGTGCCCGGGTCGGCCACCAGGGTGACGGTCCGCGGCCTGCAACCCGGCACGTCCTACGAGTTCCAGGTGCGGGCCGTGAACAACATCGGAGAGGGCGACTGGTCTCGGCCCATCCAGTTCACGCTGAACCGGGCCGGCGACGCGGTCAAGACAACGCCGACGGAACTGGAGGTGCCCAAGGGCGGCACGGGCAGCTTCCGGGTCAGCCTGAACCGGAACCCGCAGTGGCCGCTGGCGCTGTACACCCACTGGGAGGGCCCGGACTGCCTGACCGACTGGCTGCCCTACCAGCAGGGCAGGATACTCCTGCCCAGCGGCAACCCGCCGCCCGGCAAGGAGTTCTGGGAAGACGGCTGGTGGGGTCCGCCGGATGACCGGTTCGCGGAGCCGTGGAACGTGGGGCATGCCATCGAGCTGTACGCCGACGCCGATTGCCCGGTGGGAGAGACCGCGGTGGTCGAATACGATCTCGTCAGCCTGCCGTTCAGCGAACTGGAGGGAGTGCCGATGTGGGAGGAATTGAACCTGAGCGAGGATGAGTGGCGGGAGAAGTGGGGAGTTGACCCGATGGACGGGATCAGCGGCCCCAGCGTGAAGGTGACGGTGGTGGCCGCCACCGGGTCTCGCCGGGCGCCGGCGGGAGAGCAGGGCCTGGCCAGCGTCAATGCCGGCGGCACCGCGGTCAACGTCAGCGTCAACCTCCCGCCGCCGGCCGCCGTCTGGCGCCGCGAGGAGCGGGGGCTCTACGGGTCCCAGCTGGTGTGGGACTGGTGGGACTAGCGGGGCTGACGGCGGCTACTCCGCCGGCCGTATCGCGACCGCGCCGCCGTCCCGCACGCGGATGTTCAGGTCATGCTCGGCCAGGAGCAGCATACCGATGAGGGGCGTCGGGCCCACCGCGTCGGCGTCAATGTAACGCGGCCGGCCGTCCCAGAGCACGGTCACGCCATAGACGCCAAAGGCTTCCTCGCTCCCATTGGCCAGGATCCCTGTGCTGCGATTACGAAAGGGCAATCCTAACTCGGAGACCAACGCCGGCGGCAAGGTCAGATAGCCGGTGTATCCGGTGTCGATCACAGCTTCGACCTGCCGTGCCGGCCCCGACGGGCCTAGCAGAGAAACGGTCACGACCGCTTCGTAGGCGGCATTAACGAGCCCCTCAATCACTGGGCCCGCCACAACGCCCCGGCGCCGAAGCTGCGCAGGGCCCGGTAGCCGACCTTCACGCACCAGATGTCGGCGTCCGGGCGCCGCTCCAGCAGGCGCTCCGCGGTGGTAACCGCCATGTCGCCGATGGCGTAGTCGCCGGTGTCCATGTCGATGGCGACAATCTTTCCGTGATGGGTCTTCTCGACCTTTGGCCGGATGTCCCGCTCGTAGATCTCCTCGCCGCGGCGGCGGGCCTCCTCGTTAGTCCGGCGTTTTGGCGCGTTCACTGTCATCACCCCCGCAAAGGCATTGCTGTTGGTCCACATTCTACACTGCCGGCTGCGGCGCGCCCGGCGCAGACCTGGGGAGCCCCGTTCTGCATCGCCCGACGGGCGTTCACTGGTGTCGTCGCCGCGCATGGAAAGAGCATCGCCATAACGGCGATGCCCGGGTCGAAGTCGCGCGAGTTGAAGTGGGCGTCGGCAGGGCTGCGGTATGCTTCGGCGTCAGGGAAGAGGTCGAAGCGCGGCCCGCCCCGCACGGGGAATTGGCAGGGGATGGTGGAGACGGGGGAGAGTCGCACTCCCCGTCCAGAAACTTCCCTGATCGGATATGCTACAAGCGTGTTCGGCGCTTTAGTCTCGCTGCTGAGGACTCCCGCCGACGGGATTCATCAACCGCCAGCCGATGAAGTCTGTGGCCTCGGGTATCGGCGTCCCTGAGGTAGCATCCCGGAATGATTGTACGTCCGCTTCCCGGCTTCCGGGCCTACTGGTGGCAGACGTAGCCGCGACTAGGCGGCTAGAGCGAATTCACGTTCGCCAGTTACTTTTTCGCCACTGTTTTTACGAGGGCAGCAGCAACCTCGGCCTGCAATCCGTCAGAAACCGCTCCTGTCGAACCTACGCGTCCCCATTCAAAACGGTGTCACCATGCGCGGCGACGCTTGGAAAGATAATACCATTAACGGCTCATGCCGGCAAATGCCGTGGCCGGGTCCGCAACTGTTCGGAGTCCAGAAAGTTGTCATTGCGAGCGCAGCGCGGCAATCTCGTCGGCGCAAGGGAGTCCCTGGGGGCAGACGTCGCTGCTAAAGCATCGAGATTGCCACGGCGCAAGCGCCTCGCAATGACAACCTCTGAATCCTGAACGGTTGCACCGGTCCTGGTCGTTTATCCGACGGGTTCCCGCCCTTCAGGGCTTGACGCCGATGGCTTCACCGAAGGCCAGGCCCCCTACCGCGCCGGCCTCATCTTTCCATTCGTCCAACTCGGCGCGCCACCGGTCGAACTGTTCGTGCGTGGCCAGTCCGTATTGAGTGGCCGCCGCGATCACCCGGGGCATGAAGAACCAGTCCGTGATGAAAGCGCAAAGGAAGGCAACGTCGGCGGCGGAGCCGAAGTAGTCGAACGACCCGGTGGCGCGGATGTCGATGAAACCGACCTCCAGGAGTCGGCGTTTCAGCTCCTTGCCCATTTCCGGGTGTCCGCCGTTGGCCGCCAGCAGTCGGGCGAAGGTGGCCCAGGCTTCCGGCATGTGTTCGCCGGCCGGTTCAGAAAACGAAGCTGAGACAATCAGCTCCCGACTGCCGATGATGCCGCCCGGTTTCAACACTCTTTTCACCTCGCGCAGCGCCGCGTCGGTGTCGGGTACGTGCGTCAAAACCGTGTGGCAGTGGGCCGCGTCGAAATAGTCGTCCTCGAAAGGGAGTTCGTACACGTTCCCGACGTGGAACGTTGCATTGCCGTGCCCGCCGGCGGCAGCGGCGGAGCGGGCCATTTCGATCTGGCTATCCTCCATGTCGATCCCGTGGACCTCGCCGGGATGCACCGCCGCCGCCAACCCGACGGTGATAGCGCCGGGCCCGCAGCCGAAATCCAGCAAGCGCAGTCCGGAACGCAGGCGCGGCAGCAAATAGCCGGCGTGCGTGTGCGCGTTGCGCCGGTCCAGCATTTGTAAAAACTCGGGGCTGTACCCCATGGTGTATTCAGGGTTGGGCGCATTGGCATCCGGCATTCTCTATCTCCTGGTCTCCTGTG
Organism: Dehalococcoidia bacterium; assembly: GCA_034420475.1. Lineage (GTDB taxonomy): Bacteria > Chloroflexota > Dehalococcoidia > Lucifugimonadales > UBA3495 > Bin87. The sequence goes on along the minus strand of DAOULH010000017.1, from coordinate 50,124 downwards.
ATCCATGTCTCCTGTGATCCATTGCTGCCGCACACGTGAGACTATCGGAACACCTGCCGCGGATACAAGACCGGCATGAGTCGTAAAACACGGTTTTTGGCGAGCGATGCGCTCTGGCGAACCGCGGCCGTTGGCGCCGGTTGCCGCCGCCGCCACCGGCGGGTAAGATGACCCCACTCCGGGCTTGCCGGCCCGTTTCAGCAGGTGAACCCATGGCGATCTATCGACTCTATGCCGGCGATGACGGCCAGTCGCACATCGAAGAGACCAGCCTCGCCGACCATCCGGAATTGGGAGACGCCCAGGCGGCCCAGTCGATCAACTTTCGGGAATGGCCGCCGGGACACTTCATCGACTGGCACCCGGCCCCGCGCCGGCAGTACATCATCTCCCTGCGCGGCGAGATCGAGATCGGCCTCGGCGATGGCACCACGTTCCGCTACGGCCCGGGCGACGCGCGGCTGGTGGAAGACACCACCGGCCAGGGCCACACCACCCGCGTAATCGGCGACGTGCCCAGTCTCACCGCCGTGATCCCCCTGGCCAATTGATCCACCGACCGTTCACCTCAGCACGCAGGTCACCCCAGCACACAGGAGGCTACCCTCATGGGACAGATAGTGCGCGTTTACACCGGCGACGACGGCGAGAGCCATTTCCAGGAACTCACGCCGGACCAGTTCGCCGAGATTGCCAACAACGTGGGGCCCGGCGACATCAACGTCAACCGGCGCGAGTCCCCCAGCTTTTCCGATTACCATAACGCCCCGCGACGGCAGTACGTGGTCAATCTCAACGGCATCGCCGAGTTCGAAGTCGCCGACGGCACCAAGGTCAGAATGTTCCCGGGAGACGTTCTGGTCGCTGAAGACCTGACCGGCCACGGACACATCGCCCGCAGCATCGGAGACGATTTCCGCGTCTCTCTGGCCGTTCCCCTCGCCGAGGGCTAGACTGAAAGCCAGGAGGAAAGGAGCCATGATTGTCCGCATCTACGCCGGCGACGACGGCGAGTCCCACTTCGAGGAGCTGACCCCCGACCAGTTTGCCGACATCGCCAACGACGTCGGCCCCGGCGACTTTACGGTCGGGCAACGCCCGGCGGGGTGGTGGCAGGACTACCACACCGCGCCCCGGCACCAGTACGTGGTGTTCCTGTCCGGCGGCGCTGAGATCGAGGTCGCCAGCGGCGCCAAGCGCCAGTTCGGCCCCGGCGACGTCCTGGTCGCTGAGGACCTCACCGGCCACGGGCACATCATTCGCAACGTCGGCGAGGAACCCCGGGTTTCGCTGGCAGTGCCTCTGAAATAACCTGACCCGGCAAAGCAGAGTCGCAGCCGCGGGGGCGACGTCACGTCGCCCCCGTTAGCGTTGCGAGTTGGAGGCTCCGGGTGAGTTGGAGGCTCCGGCCAGCAAGCGTTGCAGGTGGATCAACCCCTGTTGCTGTCGGGCGGTGCGGGCCACCCGTCCCCATTCTCGGGGCTGCAACGCCGACGCCAGCTCGCGGGTGATTTCGTTCTCCGTGAGCCTCCCGTATTTCCGGTACAGTTCCAGCATCGCTCCCGATCCGCCTGCATGACCCGCAAGGGTCGCCCATCCGTGCAGGAACGGCAGCGCCGCGTTGACGGCGATATCCCGGGCCCGGCCGGTTCCGATCAGCGCGGTTCCGCCTTTGGCGCCGCTACCTACGCTCAGCGCCCCGGTCAATGCCGACGGATCGCCCACGGCGGCAACGCGCGCCAGGCCATCAAGCAGGCCCTCATCGGCGAACCGGGCCAATAACCCGGCGGCCCCGGCCACCCGGCGGCGGGGATGATTTGATGGCCGCACCCGGAACAGCTTCCACTGGGCAGTGTCCAGTGGCGCTCCCAACTTCCCGTGGGTTCTGTACGGGCGTGTATGGTCGCTGAACCCCGCCAGTCCAAGCAACTCGGCGGTGAGCACGGTGAGCCGATCTCTCTCAGGCAGCCGGCGCATGATGTCTTCCAGCGCGTCGATAGGGGCATTGGTCGCGAGTTGCAGGAACCCGTGCTGGTTGTGTCGATAACCCAGCGCCTCGCAAACGGATTCCCACAGGGTTTGCGCCGGCGATTGCTCCGACATCAACCGTTGCAGCACACGGCTCCGGCCCAGGAAGCGCTCGTCCCCGGCCCGGTTGAGCAGGGCGGCCATCCGCTCCGCCGTGTCGGGCCGCCGGTAGCCCTGCCTTTCCAGCAACCGCCAGAGGTGATCCCTCACCTGCTCCGGCGAATCCTCGCCCGACGGATCCCCGACCAGTGGATCCCCGGCCAGCGTATCCTCAACCGGCGAATCACCGAGTAAACCGCGCAGCCCAACCAGCGGGGGTTTGTCGCCGCTGGCCGTACCCGAATGCGTTCCCGTCGTCTCCAACGCGACGTGCAGGGCTACGCCGTTGTAGTTGGGATCCTCATGGTGGCCGTGGGATCGCCAATCCTGTTGGCGCAGGTGCACTTCCACATCGCCCTGCACGAGGCCCTGGTCTTCCACCAGCAGCAGGGCATTGCGAAAATCGGGTCCCGCCGTGACGCCCGGACGTCCCGGATAGAGCACGCGGATCCGGTTTCCGCGTTCGGTTCGGAGCGCCCGGCTACGCGCCGCCCGGCGCTGCCAGAGGCGCGCCAGTTGTTTTTCCGTGATGGGCGGCAGCGGATCGTGCGGGTCGTTGGCGTTCATGGCGGGCAACCTGGGTTCAGGTGTACCACCCGTCGATTGCGCGCGTCCATCCCGCGGTGTCAGCAACCGCCGGAGTTTGTCAGGTAACCGTTCAGAGTTGCGGGGAAGGGGAAGTGTCATTGCGAGCGCAGCGCGGCAATCCCGTTGTCGCAAGGGAGTCCTTCGGCGCAGACGTTCCCGCTACGGCGTCGAGATTGCCACGGCGCAAGCGCCTCGCAATGACAACATCCCGGATTCTGAACAGTTACGTTGTCGGCGCAGGGCGGTATCGGCCGCGCCGGCGGTGGTAGAATGCGCCAATCCACGGCACCTGGAGGGACTATGGCTGCCAGCAAGATTACCATCGGCAACGTGGAGATCGCCTCGTTGTCGGACGGATTACTGGAGTTTGACATCTGCAACTTCTTCCCGGACATTCCGGCTTCGGAGTGGGAACCCTTTCACGACCATCTGACCCCTGACCGCAAGGTGAGCTTCAACCTCGCCTGTTTCCTGGTGCGCTCGGAGGGCAGGACTATCGCCATCGACACCGGGCTGGGAGCCAAGGACACCCCCGAAACCCCCTGGGGCGAACTGCTGGACGACATGGCCCGCAACGGCCTCTCCCCCGACGACATCGACGCGGTGGTGATGACCCACCTGCACCGGGACCACGTCGGCTGGAACACCGTCCGCGACGATGGCGGGAACCTGAAACCGACATTTCCCAACGCCCGGTACTACTTCAGCAAGGTTGATCTTGACGCCAGCCACGACCCGGCCCTGCAGCCCGACCGTTTCCCCAACGCCCCCGATTGCGTGTGGCCCCTGGTGGACATGGGCCTGGTGGAGTTGATGGAGGGCGAGTTCAGCATCACCGGAGAGCTGACCACTTTGCCCACCCCCGGCCATACTCCAGGCCACATGAGCATCATGATCAACTCCGGCGGCGAACGCGCCCTGGTCCTGGGCGACGTGCTGCACAACACGTCGCAGATCCAGCAGACCCACTGGGCATCCCGCGCCGACATCATCCCGGAACAGGCCATCGCCACGCGCCAATCCGTGCTGGACCATCTGGAAAGCGAGGGCATTCCGGTGGCGGCGGTGCATCTGCCCGCTCCCGGGTTCGGCAAAATCGTGCGATTGCAGGGCCGACGCTATTGGCAGGCCATCTGACTGGATCCAGCCGTCAGAATCGCAGTGCAACCGTTGTGCGTGGGGGCGAATGATCATTCGCCCCTGCCTTTGTTTCTGAATTGACCGCGAACGGTGACCATTCGCCCCGCCCGGGGAGGATCTTTTACGGCTGGGTCATCGTCGCGACCATGTTCGCCGTCAACTTCTCCACGATGGCGACGGGCACCCTGAACTACGGGCTTTTCGTCCTGCCCATGCAGCAGGACCTGGCGCTTTCCCGCGCGACCTTCGGCTGGATGCAGACCACCCGGCGGCTGACCACCGGCGTTCTCAGTTTCGCCGTGGGCTGGCTGATTGACCGTTACGGACCTCGGGCGTATATCCCGGTCTCGGCGGTCCTGATCTGCGGCTGCCTTTTGCTGGTGAGTTTCAGCAGCCAGGCGTGGCAGCTGATCCTGTTCTTCGGGCTCATCGGTGCGTCCGGCCTGGCCGCCCCCAACGGGATCGTGACCTCGGTGCCAGTGGCCAAGTGGTTCGTCCGGCGGAGGGGTCGCGCCCTGGCCCTGGCCGGCGCCGGTCTGGGCATCGGCGGCATCGTCTTCCTGCCGGTGACCCAGTGGCTCATCGACGCCTACGGCTGGCGGGGTACCTGGCGCATCCTGGCGCTGCTTTTCATCGTCATCTCCGTGCCGGCCGCGGCGCTGTTCCTCCGCCGCCAGCCCGAGGACATGGGCCTGGAGGTGGATGGCGGCCCGCCGGCGGACTCGTCAGACCCGGGTTCCGGCGCATCCCCGGCCCAGCCGACCGACCCGGAGGTGATGTGGACCGTCCGGGAAGCCTTCCGCACCGGGACCATGTGGAAACTGATCGCCGTATTCGCGTTGTCCGGCGTGGCCCAGGGCGGCGCGAGCTTTCACCGCATCCCGTACTTCGTGGAGAAGGGATACGACCCGCTGACGGTTTCCTGGTCCTTCGCCGCCGACGCCGGCGGAGCCGCCGCCACCTCCCTGGTGACCGGCTGGCTGGCCGACCGCATCCCCACGCGGTTCCTCGCTGCCGCCTCGTTCTCCGGTTTTATCGTCGCCATCCTGCTGATGATCTACGTGTCGTCGGTGGAGATGATGTTTCTGTCCACCATCGTCTTCGGGAGTTCTGTAGGCGTCGGGATGATCGTGCACACCTACATATTCGCCGCCTACTACGGCCGTGCTTTCCTGGGAACGATCCGGGGCATCGTGATGCCGATCAACCTGCTGTCCGCCGGGCTGGGCGCGCCGCTGGTCGGCTACCTGCACGACTACTCCGGGTCGTACCTGCTGGCCTGGTGGACGCTGCTGGCAATCTACGGCGGCACGGCCCTGCTGATGCTCACGGCGGTGCCTCCGCGACGAGCGACCGGCCCGGATCCGATTGCCGGCTGCCCCGCCGCGCGCTAGCATGAGGCATGATGGAGGTGAGCATGATGTCCGACTCATTGCGGGAAACCGATCGGGCGACGGCGGAGGCTATCTATGAAAACGAGTTGCTTCCCAAGTTGCTGGCCACCGAAAAAGGCAAGATCCTTGTGCTGGACGTTGCCACCGGGGATTACGCGGTTGGAGTCGATTTGACCGAAGCGGATTCCCGGCTCCGGGAAATTCATCCGAACGCTTTCGCTCACGCTTTTCGCATTGGCTACCGGACCGTTGGAACGTTGAGCGGCGGAAGAATCAGGGAAATCAATAAGTGATCATCGGCAGGGTCAACGAATATAACGAGGCAATGATTCCGGTTCAAATGCGCGGCAGCAACCGCCGATTTGAAGTCATTATCGACACCGGATTTCAGGGTGCAGACTTGCTACTGCCGCGGAATGTCATCATGCAGCTGGGCTTGACGCCAGCCGGCGACATGGTTCTGGATCTCGCTAACGAGCAAGAAGCCACCTTCAACTTCTACAATGGTGAAGTGATGTGGCACCGCGGTTTCAGGCAAGTCAAGGTGCCGGAGTCCGCAGATTCATACCTGGCCAGCTCCGACCTGCTTGCCGGGAGCCGAATCATCATAGATATGACTCCCGGCGGGATGGTGTTCATTGCCGAGCTGTTCCCAGGCTGAACCTCGCTCAGCGCCCCTGCCCCCGATCCAGATAGTCCTGTGCGGAGCCCAGTCCCTCCAGCGCCAGGCCGTAGCCCAGGATGTCGTGCAGCACTCCCTTCAGCTGATGCGTCAGCAGCACGCGCGAGTAGCGCAGCACCAGGCGCGGCTGCTGCGCCAGTTGCCTTGCCAACTCCCAGGCCCGGGGCAGCAATTCGTCGGCGGGCAGCACCTCGGCGACCAGGCCGAATTCCCGCGCCTTTTCCGCGTCCAGCATCTGGCCGGTCAGCAGGAAATAACGGCCGCGGTTGATGCCCAGCAGCAGCGGATAGATGATGTGCATCCCGTCGCCTGGGGTCAGCCCGCTCATGAAGTGACCCGAGTCCTGGAACGTGGTGTGCGGCGCCGCCAGGACGATGTCGCTGAGCAGCGGCAGTTCCGAATGCCGCAACGCCGGGCCGTTGATGGCGGCGATGATCGGCACCTCGATGTTGAGCAAATTGCCCAGCAGATGCTTACCTTCCCAGTAGGTGGCGTCCCACTGATCCGGCGTGCGCCGCGGCACCGTGTCGCTGCTGCCGGCCGGTCCGGTGAACCCGTCGCCGGCGCCGGTCATGATGATGACCTTGTTCTCCGGATCGGTCCCGATGGTATGAAACACCTCCGGCAGTTCGGTGTGCGGGCCGGCGCCCCATTGCAAGGTGTCGCCGTCGCTGTGCAGCGTCATCTGGAGGATGCCGTCCTCGCGCTCGAACTTCGCAAACTGGAACCGGTCCTGATAGTCCTCAAGGCGTGCCATGGCTATCTCCTTTTCTCACTTCGGTTGCGGTCAAGTATAATCAAAAAGCGCAGCAGCAATCGCCTGAATGGTTTCGGCTGCGGATTATGGAGGTATCATGGCGGCGACTGACAACAACCGCACTACCGCATCGTTGCAGACCGAAGCGTTTTACAACACGGAACTTCGCCACCAGTTGGAGCCGGCGGAAAATGGCAAGTTCATCGTCATCGACGCCAAGTCGCATGACTACGAAGTGGACGATGAGCTGATTGTTGCTACTGTCCACTTGCGCGACCGACGGCCCGATGGGGAGATGATCGTCTTTCGCGTCGGTTTTGACGATGAGAGCATCTTGCATGGCAAGCGGATAAGAATCGGATGATTAGCGGGCGCGTGAACGATATCTACGAGGCTGTCATCTCTGTAGAAGTGGTTGCCTACGACCGGCGAACAGCACACCGATTCGACGCAATGATTGACACCGGTTTTTCCCAATACTTGATGATGCCTCGGGGAGCCATTAGCCAAATGGGCCTGCCCATAGAAGGCTCAAGGCCATTGGTATTGGGCAACCAACAGCGACACGATTTTGATTTTTGTTACGCCGCAGTATTCTGGGATGACGAGCTTAGAGCAATCCCGGTTCTGATATCCGAATCTGAAACCATCGTTATCTGAAACCATCGTTGGCGCATGCTTGCTTGCGGGCTATTTCCTAACTGCGGCAATGGTTCCCGGAGGGCGCGTAACCCTTACTAAACTTCCTTGATCGCTACTTCCCGCTTATTCGGTGTATATGACTTACTTCAATTCTGACTTCAACATCGGACCACAGTACCTGCCCGATGCGTCGTCCGGCGATGTTCCGCCCCTGGACCGCCGGCCGCGAACGATGTTCCGGTCGCCCCGCTGTTTTGACATCGATCAGCTGGACACGGACGTCGCGTTCGTTGGTATGCCTTTCGATCAGGGCACTTTCGGACGCCCGGGCGCCCGTTACGGTCCCGACGCCCTGCGAGACGCGCCACGGGCCTACTCATACCTTGATCCCTACGGCCAGGGAAAGGACGCCGAGGGATTTTTTGACGCCGACGCGGGCGACGAGCTCCTTCGAGGCGTCACCATGGCGGACTGCGGCAACGTGACGGTGAACCCCTCGGACGTGGTGCACAATTTCGAGCGGCTGGCCGGCGTGGTGGCACGGATTGCCGAGCGCGGAGCGTTTCCCGTGATCCTCGGCGGCGACCATGCCATCACTTTCCCCGCCGTGGCCGGTCTGGGACGGTTCGCTCCGCTTGACATAGTGCACTTCGACGCGCACCTGGACTACACCCACGACTACCAGGGAACCCTGCTGACCCACGGCAGCCCGATTCGCCGCTGTCACGAGCTTGACCACGTGGGCTCCATCTCGTCGGTGGGCATCCGCAGCGTGCGTCGCGCTCCTTACGAGGAGGCGATGGCCCACGGCAACACCATCGTCACCACCCGCCAATTCCGCGAGGCGGGTCCGGAGGCCGTGGCCCAGAGCCTGCCCGTCGGGTCAAATCTGTACGTCACCTTCGACGTGGACGTGCTCGACCCGACTCAAGCGCCCGGGACCGGAACGCCGGAAGTGGGTGGGCTGTATTACGAGGAGTGCCGGCGCTGCCTGACTGCGCTGGTGTCCCGCTCCAACCTGGTGGCGTTTGACGTGGTGGAGGTTGCGCCGCCCTACGACGTGTCCGACTTGACCGCGCAGGTGGCCGCGCGACTGATCGCGGACGTCCTCGCCGCCCGTTTCCCGTCCCGCTAGTATCGCCCCGCCAGTGCACCATCCCTCGCTGCTGGTCAATGCCCCGGAGTTTGCGGCCGCGGTAGAGCCGGCCATACTACAGGCGCGCCGCCGCGTGCTGTTGCAGGTGATGACCTTCGAGATGGATTCGGTGGGCCGGTATTTTTGGGATCTGCTGGCCCGTTCCCCCGCCGAGGAAAAGATCCTGTGCGTTGACGCCTTTTCCACCGCCAAGATCAGCGACGACCTGGTTTTCAGCCCAAGGTTCCTATTGGATCCGGAGTTCCGCCGCGAGGTGCGCGACACGCGCCGGCTGCTCCGCCAGGATGAGCGCGACGGCGTGCGCATTGTCGTTACCAACCCCATGGGCTGCCTGTGGCGCAAGTTCCCGATCCGGAACCACAAGAAGATGATGGTGATCGACGACCAGGCATTTCTGGGCGGGATCAACCTCAGCGAGCACAATTTCGCGTGGCACGACCTGATGATGCAGACCGGCTGCACCTCCCTGGTGGATGCGCTGTCCCGGGATTTCTACGACACGTTGAGCGGAATCAACTCCTCACGGGTCGTATCAACCTCTGTGGGAAGGCTTTTCTTTCTCGACGGACGCCGCAGCCGAAAGGAATACGAGGTCCTCTTCGCCGCCATGGAGCGGGCCGAAAGGTCTGTAGACGTGATCACGCCTTACGTTTCCGACCCTTTGCTGGGGCGCCTGGCGCAGCTTCCGCCGTCAGTTCGGGTTCGGGTTATCAACCCTGCCCGCAACAACAAGGCCATCCTGCAGCAGGAGTTGTTCCGCGCCGCCTCCGGTTCCAATCTCGAGGTATTGCTGTATCAACCGGAGATGTGCCACGTCAAAGCCGTGCTGATTGACGGGACGCAACTCATGCTGGGCAGCTGCAATTTCGATTTCGTGGCCTACGACCTGCAACAGGAAGTTGTTCTGTGCACCGACAACCCCGCGTTGGTGGAACAGTTCCGCGACCGCCTCCTGGCGCCAATGCTTGCGGAGAGCGTCCCGGCTCAATCCGCGCCGGCCCGGTGGCACCACCGGGCCGGCTTTGTCGTGTCATTGGCCCGGTGGTACGTCAGTCTGCTCAGCCGGCTGCCGCGTTGAGCGCCTCCCGAAGGAAGACCCGTTACGACGCGCCCAACTGCGGCGACGGCAGCCGGAGCGCTTTCAGATCGGAAGCTTGGGCTCGTCGCCGTCGGGCACGTCGATGTCGAAGGAGTTGGCGTTGAACGCAAGCAGGGTGTAATACCCGAACAGCGTGGTCAATTCCGTCAGACCCAGGGCGCCGAACTGGTCGATGGCGGCCTGGAAGGTCGCATCGGTGACGCGGTGATTGTTGAACAGCTCGGTGGCGTAGTTCACCACCGTCTGCTCGTCCGCCGGCAGCTGCGGCAACGCTTTCCGGTCACGCAGGTTGTCGACGAACTCCGCGCTGATGCCCTGTTCCTTGGCTCGGACAGAGTGGGCGAACCAGATGTACTGGCAGTCCATGTTGCGCGCCGTCAGGATCATCGCCAGTTCCTGGATCTTCTTGGGCAGCGACGACTCGTCGCGCAGGTAGTTGACCAGATAGTTGGATCGCCGGCGCATCTCGGGACTGTTGATCATGGCGGAACCGGGTCCGCTGGAGACCACTCCGCCCGAGTTGGCGGTCTCATGGTCGAATGCTTCTCGCAGTTCCGCGGGGACCTGGTCACGGGTCAAAATGGGTGTCCGCATGTTTGCCTCCCAGTGTTTTGGGCCAATATAGACGGGCCAGCGACGGCTCAGCAAGTGGAGTTCGCGCTCACGCGTACCCGCTTCGTAAATTGTCAGCAGCAGACCGGGGCGCCGAACCGCGCCTTCCGATGCCCGACGGCTCGTATCGTTCCGGCGAAATTCGTAATAGAATACCCGCATTCACCCACGGCCAGGAGGGACGGCAATGGCAACCGTGAACAGCGTGATGGGGCCTATCGATACCGACGACTTGGGGTTCACCCTGAGCCATGAGCACGTGGGAACCAACGCCGCCGGCCTCCGCCATACCTACCCGGAGATCATCGACCGCGACGGCATCCGCGAACAGTCCATCGCTGCCATGCGCACCGTCCGGGAGGATGGAGTCAGAACCATAATCGACGTGAGCACCTTCGACCTGGGGCGGGACGTACAGTTGATCCGTGAGGTGGCCTTGGGCAGCGACATGCAGGTCGTCGTAGCGACGGGCAACCACCTGGCCGTGCCCCGACCCTTCGGCGAAATCTCTCCCGACGTGATCGCCGAGCTTTACGTTCGAGAAATCGAGGAGGGCATCGAGGGCACGGGCATCAGGGCCGGCATCATCAAAGTCGCCAGCGACGAGGGCGGGATTACTGCCCCACAGGAGAACGTGCTGCGTGCCGCGGCGCGCGCGCAAAAAGCCACCGGGGTGCCCATCTCCACCCACACTTGGTCGCCCGAGCGCATCGGCGATGCCCAGGTGCGCATCCTCGAGGAAGAGGACGTTGACCTGGACCGGGTGTACATCGGGCACAGCAACGACGACACCGACCTGGAGTACCTGCTGGGCCTGCTGAACAAGGGCGTGTGGCTGGGCTTGGACCGTTATCCCGGCGGCACGCGACCGGGCACGCCTGACTGGGAGCAGCGGACGGAAGTGGCGAAGGCGTTGATGGACGCCGGGTTCACCCACCGTATATTCCTCTCCCACGACTACTCGGTGCCCAAGGCGCGCCACGGCGCAGAGGTGCAGGAACAGCGACGACGGGCCAATCCCGACGGCTACAACTTCATCCCCCGTTACGTGCTGCCCCGCCTGAAGGAAATGGGAGCGTCGGACGCGGATATTCACCAGATCACCGTGGAAAATCCTCGACGCTTTTTCGCCGGCGAGTAACCGCGAGTCCAGGATCCCACGGTAAAGCCCTCGTGATTTCGTCGTTATCGCGAAGCCCGCACTACAAGTGGTACGCCTTCGCCACTCTTGCGGTGGGCACTTTCGCGTCCGTGGTAGATCACGGCAGCGTGGGCGTGGCCCTGCCCACCATCGCGACCTACTTCCAGACCGACATTCCCAGCGTGCAGTGGCTGGTGATCGGCTACGCCATGACGATCATAGCGCTGCTGCTGCCCATGGGCCGGCTCGCGGATCTCATCACCTCGAAGCGGGTGTACATCATCGGCTCGGCCGTGATCATTGCCGGTTCCATCGCCGCCGGCACTTCCACCGATCTGGGGGTGCTCATCGTTTCGCGCCTCGTCCAGGGCACCGGCGCCGCCATGACCCAGGGCACCGGCATGGCCATCATGATCGGCGCGTTTCCACCCAACGAGCGGGGCAAGGCCATCGGCCTGATCATGACCATGGTGGGAACCGGGGCCGTCGCTGGTCCGGCCATGGGCGGGTTCCTCGTGGACGCTTTCGGATGGCGCGCCGTGTTCTTTGCCACCGTTCCCATGGTTGCCGTCAGCATCGCCATGTGCATGGCCGTTCTGACCAGCGCGGACCAACCGCGCCCGGTTCGCGGCCCGGGCCGGGGCGGGTTCGACTGGCTGGGAGCATTTTTGTCGTCCAGCGCTTTGCTGGCGTTGCTGCTTGGCATCACCAATGCCCACCGCACCGGCTGGACGTCCCTGCCGATCCTGGGCGCCGCCGCTGCCTTCGTGGTTCTGCTGGCCGGTTTCATCTGGTGGGAGCTCCGCATCGCCAGTCCCATGCTGAACCTGCGGCTGTTCCGCCGGCGCAACTTTTTCCTGGGCGTGACGGCCAACTATCTCATGTTCATCGGCAGTTCGGCGATTCTGTTCATGACGCCGTTCTACCTGCAAAACGTTCTGGGCTACAGCCCGTCGGTGGCAGGTCTGTGCGTGGTCCCGGGAGCCTTGTGCATGGCGATCCTGGGGCCGTTGAGCGGCCGGCTGTCCGACCGGTACGGTTGGCGCAAGTTCACCGTGACGGGCCTGCTGCTGTCCACCACCGGCATTGCGATTCTCTCCCAGGCGACCGCCGAGTCTTCGCTGTACCAGGTGATACCCGGCCTGATGCTCACCAGCAGCGGCATGGGCACCTTCTACTCCCCCAACTCCAGCTCCATTCTGAGCGCGGTGGAACGGGAAAGCCACGGTGTCATTTCGGCGTTGGTCAACCTCATTCGCAACGCCGGCAACGTGGTCAGCGTCGCCGTGGCCACTGCCATCGTTACCGCTACCATGGGTTCCATGGGCTACGAGCCCAGCCTGGACGCGGTGCGCCACGGTACGGCCAGCGGCGTGGGAGCCGCGTTTACCATGGGCATGAGATACGCTTTCTTCACCATGATCGGGGCGTTGTCGGTCGCGCTGTTTTTGTCGGCGCTGCCCACCCACCGTGAGGATCAGGCTGTACCGGCCAGCACTCGGCCCGAACCCGCACTCCGCCCGGCGGCGAGCCCGGCACAGGAGGACTGACGTATGACCAGCACCAACACGCAGGATTGCGGCGAGGGAATCCTCGAAGCATTTCGCAATCTCGGCATTGATTACATAATCTCCTCTCCCGGGTCGGAATGGGCGCCGGTGTGGGAGGCGCTGGCCCGCCAGAAGGTCAACGAGACGCCGGGCCCGCAGTACATCAACTGCTGGCACGAGACCCTGGCGGTGAACATGGCCAGCGGCTACACGCGGGTCACCGGGCGGATGCAGGCGGTCCTGCTGCACGCCGGCGTCGGTTTGCTCCAGGGCAGCATGGGCGTGCACGGCGCGATGATCGGCGAGGTGCCCATGCTGGTGTGCTCCGGCGAAGCCACCAGCTACGGCGAAGACCCGGAGATCGACCCCCAGGGGCAATGGTACCGCAACCTCAGCGTGGTGGGCGGGCCGGACCGGTTCGCCGACGCCTTCACCGAGTGGAGCGGCCGGGCCACCAGCCCACACACCGTGTACGAGCAACTGGTGCGGGCCGGCGAACTGGCCCAGCGCGTGCCCCAGGGGCCGTCCTTCATGAACATCCCCATCGAGACTATGGTGCATTCGTGGACGCCGCCCGAAAAGCTGCGAACCGTTCCGTCCGCGCCCAAAATCCGGCCATCGGATCAGGACATTGCCGAGTTGGCCGATCTGATCGCCAGCAGCAGATCGCCGCTGATCATCACTGACAGCGCCGGACGCGAAGTCCAGGGATTCAACAACCTGGTAGCCCTGGCCGAACTGTTCGCCATCCCGGTGGTGGAGAGCGCGGCGCTGTACGCCAACTTTCCCAAGAGCCACCCGCTGTACCTGGGCGGCCAGTCGGAACGCTATCTGCAACATACGGACCTGGTGATCCTGGCCGGCAGTCGCGCCCCCTGGTATCCGCCGCAGGCCGGGCCTCAAAACGCGACGGTGGTGGCCATGGGCGAGACCACGGTCAAGGAATACATGGTGTACCAGAACCTCTTTGCCGACCGCTACGTCGAGGGTGATCTCACCATCGGGCTGGGTCTGCTGGTCGAGGCGCTGCAACCCGCCGTGGCCGGTCGCCGCGACGAGATAGAAGCGCGGCGTCAGCGCTGGGCGGAAGAACACGAGCGATTGGCCGAAGCAACCTACGCCGCCGAGGCCGCCGCCAGCAGCAGCCGGCCCATCGACCCGGCCTGGCTGTGCGCTGTGCTCAGCGAGGTGATGCCGGAGAATGTGGTGTACTCGGAGGAGGTCACCACCCATCGGGGCGCCATCGGCCGCCACGTCGTCTGGGACCGGCCCCAGAGTTACTACAAGACCAACGGAGGTTTGGGCCAGGGCCTGGGGTTGGCGCTGGGCGTCAAGCTGGCGAAGCCCGACCAGCCCGTGGTGGCGCTCATGGGCGATGGCGGCTTCCTCTACAACCCGGTTACGCAGTGTTTCGGCGTGGCATGTGAAGCCAACTTGCCGTTCCTGACCGTGCTGTTCAACAACGGCGGCTACGAGGCCATGCGGGGCAACCACCTGGCGTATTACCCCGACGGAGTCGCCGCGCGCTCCGACATCTGGCACGGCGTGCACATCCCCGGGCCGGACTATGCGAAGCTGGTGGAGCCCTTCGGCGGTTACGGCGAACGTGTGGAGGACCCCGCCGACCTTGCCCAGGCTCTGCGCAACGGCCTGGCCGCCGTCAACGAAGGCCGCGTTGCGCTAATCGACGTCGTCCTCAACAAGTGACGGGGTGGCGATAAACGAGGACAGGATGGAACGGATGCGGCAAGATTGATCTTTCGTGTACTCCGGTCCACTGTCTTTCAGCATCAGCGCTGAATCCGTGGACCCGAAGCGAGCGCTTGCGTCGAGGATTTCCACGCCAACGACCCCGCCGCTCACATCGTAATCGACTGCAATGCCGTCGTCGGGTTCCACCGTGCGCGCCACGTCGACTTTTCTGAGATACACATAGAGCGCGTCGACATCTGCGCTGTATTCAATCTGCATGACAGCAACCCTTCAGTCAGTTCGATCCACCACGGTTATGATCAGGATACCATTTTCGGTCTCAACGAAGGTTACCCTAATCTGGCGATCCCCTATTTGTTTGTAGGCGTTCGTCCGGCCACGGATCGAAGGCTCGACATGATCCGGATCCACAACCACATCTTCAACTTCCGTTTCGCTAATCCCACGCCAGCGCATTCGGCGGCGAGCATGGCGATCATACCTGATAGGTTGGCTCATACGGGCAATCGACCGATCTCCCTCGCCAACGCAATCAACTGCTCGTCGGCCCCGTAATCTCCCAGCAACGACAGGCCGACGGGCAGGCCGTCGACTTCGGCTAGCGGCAAGCTGATCTGCGGCCGGCCGGTGTTCCCGGCTATCGAGGTCAGCGCGCTGTTGCGCAGCCGCAGCGTGTGGCGCTCGGAAACGCGCTGGCCAAGCAGCGGAGCCGGGGACACCGTGGTCGGCAGACAAACCACCACATCCCCGCCGTCGAACACCTCGTTCATGCGGGCAGTAACGGCGTCGCGTCCGGCTTGGGCGGTCACGATCTGCTCGTCGGTTACCGAACGGGCCGTAACGTAGCGGTCGGACACCTCAAAGCTGAAGGTCGGATTGACCTGGTCGATCCAGTCTCGCGCCGACTCCCACGCCTCGCGGCTCTGCAACACCTGCTGGTGACCCGACCACTCCTCCAGGCTGGTAGGAGAAAGTCGCAGCGTCGATGAGTTGGCGAACAGTGCGCCAATCTTCACGAGAGCCGTTTCCAAGGCTTGGCGCGTGGCCGGCTCGGCCAGGTCCCAGGCGTCTTCCGCTATGACCAGGCGCTGGGGTCGCGGTGTTGCATTGCCCGGCGGCATGATGACCGACCCGACCCGGGCGAAGGTCTCCGTGTCCCGGGCGAACCAGCCGATGGTGTCGAAGGTCGGAGCCTGGAGCAGCATTCCGTCCAGCGGGATCCGACCGTGCGTAGGCCGCAAGCCAAACAGGCCGCAGAAGCTGGACGGCACGCGCACCGAGCCGCCGGTGTCCGAACCCAACGCGAAATCCACCAGATGGCCGGCCACCGCCGACGCGGAGCCGCTGGAGGAGCCGCCGGGCACCCGGCCGGGCGCATTCGGATTGACCGGGGTGCCGTAGTGCATGTTCTCGCCGAAGATGCCGCGAGTCAGCTCGTCGGTGATGGTCTTGCCCACCATCGCGGCGCCGGCGTCCACCGGTCGCTGCACCACCCAGGCGTTGGCCTCGGCAGGGCCGTGGGTGGCCAGCCAATAGGGGTTGCCGCAGCCCGTGACGTGCCCGGCGATGTCAAAGATGTCCTTGGCCGCGAAGGTCAGGCCGGACAACGGTCCGATGTCCGAACCGGGCAGGTAGGCGTTGCTATCGGGAACGAATGCGTTCAAGGGGCCGGCCATAGTTACAACATTTCCTCATTCAGCGTGACGCCAAAGCCCGGTCGACTGGACGGGGCGATATAACCGTCCTCCGGCTCGGGTTCGTCAAGCCAGAGCACGTCCCGAGGTGAACGGATGTGGTCGGAATGATACTCGGCGAAATCGGCCCAGTCGGAGGCGGCGATGAGATGCAGGCCCCAAACCTCGGCTCCCCGGTGAGGCGACACCGGAATGCCGGCGGCCCGGGCCAGGTCGATGATGCGCAAGCCGGCCGTGATCCCGCCGCACCACGTGATGTCGGGTTGCCAAAGGCCCAGGGCCTCGGCGCGGGCGATGTCCGCAAATCCGAAGTGGGTGAACTCGTGCTCGCCGCCGGCGATGAGGGTGGGCGCCGCTACCGCGCGCAGGTCGGCTTGGCCGGCCAGATCGTCCGGGGTCACCACGTCCTCGTACCAGTAGAGGTTGTACTCGGACAGGATGTCCGCCATGCGCGCGGTGACCTCTGCATCCCACGACATGTAGCAGTCGACCATGACGCGGGCGTCGGGGCCATAGAGTTGACGGGCACTCGCCGCGGCGCTTGCGGCCGTCTCGTAGTCGGCGTCGCCAACCCAACGGTGGGGAAACTTGTGGGCGCAAAAGCCGAGGTCGCGGTAATCTTCTGAATCCGGACCGGTGGCATAGGCCAGGATACTGGGTTTCCGGGCGCCGCCCAGGAGCTCGAACACCGGCCGGTTCTCGGCTTTGGCCAGCAGGTCGTAGAGGGCGAGGTCAACGCCGCTGAGCGCCATCATCGCCAGCCCTTTGCGGCCGTAAGGCAGGGACTGTTCGTAGAGATGATCCCAAGCGTCCGCGATGTCCGTCAGGCTGTTGATCTCACGGTCCAGCAGCAACTCGCGGAAATGGCGGTTGACGATTTCCACGCCGGCTACGCCCCCGCCGCCGTATCCGAAGCCGACGGCTCCGACGTCCGTCTCCACCCGAACGACGATCTGCCAGAAGTGGGTGCGCCAGGATGGAACGACGTACCGATAGTTGGGATATACGGCGCGCAACTCGGTGATTTTCATCTAATCGACCGGTCCGCCGAGGGGCGCGACGGGTGAGCCGCTCTCAATGAAGGTCCCGTATCCTGGGTTCTGCTGGATCTCCCCATCCTGCAGCAGCACCTGCCCTCGGAGCATGGTTATCCAGGGCCGGCCGTTGACACGCCAGCCCTCGAACAGGGTGTAGCCGGCGTTGCTGTGGTGGTCACTGGCGGTGACGATGCGGTCGCCGTTGGGGTCCAGGATGAGAAAGTCCGCGTCGGAACCCACCTGGATCACGCCCTTGCGGGGGTAGATGCCGAAGATGCGGGCCGGATTTTCGGCCATGACTCGGGCCAGCCACCAGATGGGCAGGCCACGCTGCACCACCCCTTCGCTGTACATCAGCGGCACGATGGTCTCGATGCCGGGCGAGCCGAAGGGAACTGACATGCCGTTGGCGTCCACAAAGATGTTGTCCCAGCCGGGCTGCTTGAGTTCCTGGGGATGCGGCGAGTGGTCGCTGGCCACGATGGAGACGTGTCCCTGGCGCAGGCCCTCCCACAAAGCGTCACGGTCGGGTCCATCCTCGGGTCGCAGCGGCGGGCCGATCTTCGCCAGGGGGCCGCGCTCCGCCATCTGGGCGTCGGACAGCAGCAGGTATTGCGGACAGGTCTCAGTCCACACGCGCTGGCCGAGACTCTGGGCTTGCTTGATCCGTTCCAGGCCCAGTTGAGTGCTGAGGTGCACGACGTAGGTCGGGCAGCGGGTGGCGGCAGACATTTTGACCGCCCGGTTGATCGCCTCTTCTTCTGCCCAGTCCGGGCAAGCCGTCGGGAAGTCGGTCGGATGCGTATGGCCCTCGCCCAGGAGCTTGTTTTCGAGGTATTCGATGATGTTGCCGCTCTCGCAGTGGAGTTGCAGAACGCCGCCGCTACGTCCCACCAGGTCCATTGCCTCGCAGATGTAGTCGTCGTCGCACATCCGGCCGGGCCGCTTCTTGTAGGTCATGAACATCTTGAACGACTTGACGCCCAGATCCACGGCGTTGGGCAGGCCGGACAGGATGCTCGGCCGGTTCTGAAGGATGAAATGGAAGGCAAAATCGGTAAGAGCGGCTCGTTCGACGGTTTCGCGGGTGCGGTGGACGGCCTGGGGCAGCGTCTCGTCGCCCTCCAGTTGGTAGGTGCCGAAGGGTACGAGCGTGGTCAGGCCGGCGTGCGCTGCGGCCAGCGAGCCCAGGGCGTAATCGTCGTGGCCGTCCAGGTGCACGTGACTGTCGATCAGCCCGGGAAGCACGAATTTGCCGCTGGCGTCGATATACTGATCTGCCGGCGGCAGGTAGTTCTCCGGGCCGATGGCCACGATCTTCTCGCCGGAGATCGCGATGGAGCTCTCGTACACCTGCGACGAGGTTACGATCTGCCCGCCCACTATGACCGTATCGACGTGATTCGCTGCCATAATATTCCCCTCCTCAATGTCTTTGCGAGCGCAGCGTGGCAATCTCGTCGGCGCAGCGAGCGCGTGGGCGACGGCATCTGCATTACACGAGATTGCCACGTCGCTGCGCTTCTCGCAATGACAGAAGTGAACGCTAGAAAACGCCCTGTGGTTCCAAGCCCAGCAGGAACTGGCCCGCCGTTTCGTAATGCACGTAGTGGCCCTGCACGTGCTGGGTGATGACGTGTATGTCCTGGAACCGCCGCTGGATTGGGTTGGACTGGAAAATGCCGCCGGCTCCGCACAGGGTGTACGCGGCGTCCACCACCTGGGCCGACGTGCGAATGGCATGGGTCGCCGCGACCCGAAGTTGGATGCGCTCGTCGGTGGTCAGGGTACCCTTGCTGCACGCCGAATCCCAAAGCCGTCCGTGGGCGTCTTTCAGGAAGGCACGGGCCGAACTCTGCTGCGCGTGGCCCTCGCCGATGGTGCGCTGCGTGGTCTGGTGGTCGCGGAGCAGGACGCCGGAGCGATAGGGTGTCCTGCTGCCGCCCACGTCGATGGCGATGTCCAGGCTCTTGCGCGCCACCCCCAGGGCCACGGTGGCAAAACCGGTGGCGAAGAGCAGCGTGGTAGGTATGCCGTAGAGCGGACGGTCGCACCAGGACGGGCCTTCCTGGACAAAGGTGCGTTCCTCGGGAACGAACCGGTCGTCCACCTGGAAGCTGAAACTGCCGGTTCCGCGAAGTCCGGCGACCTGCCACAGGTCCACCATGCGTACCTGGTCGATTGGCATCAGGTGCAGGCGGGTCTGCGGAGGTTGCCCATCGACTCCGGCTCCGTTCTCGGGGATGACGGGGGCCAGCGCGGCGATCCAGGTGGCGTGGTCGCTGCCGCTGCTGAAGTTCCAATGTCCGCTCAGCCGGAACCCTCCCGGCACCGGAACCGATTTCGACCCGGCGGCCGGTGGTCCGTTGGTCACCACGCCCCGTTGTTCGTCCCAGATTTCCCGTGCGGTAGCCATAGCCATGCGCGTGGACCTGGTTGAGAAGACGTTGTTCTGGTTCAGGCACCAGGACACGCTGGCGTCGGCTCCCGCAAACATCTCCAGGATTTTCAGGAAATCAGGATGGGCCAGTTCGGCGCCGCCCAATTCGCGGGGCAATAGCAGCCGGAAGAACCCGGCGTCGGCCATGTCTGCGGCCAGGTCGGGCGGCATCTGCCGTTCGGCGTCGATCCAGTCGGCGGCGTCGGCAACGCGGGCCGCAAAGTCGGGAGCGGCGGCGAGGTAGTGGTCAATATCGGTGGGTACGGCGACGGTGGTCATTTTGTCTCTCGATGCAGGATTGATTGCCGCCTACGGTACACGGGGGGCAATACGGTGTCAAAGGAGACGTTCAGGACCGGGCTTCCTCGATGATTACGGCGCCGCCGTCCCAGGCTCCCATGGTAATCCAGTTGTCCCGCAACAATTCCATGCCCAGCAGGGGTTGGTCAACTGACTCGAGAACTTCCACCCAGTGGAACCGTCCGTGCCATACTATGCGGGTTCTATAATAGGCGAAATGCTCCATTTCACCGCTGGCCACCGTGGCGGGTAGGCTGCCGATTTTGACCAGCCCCAGCTCCCGAATGACTGCTTCGGGCAACATCAACCATCCGGTGAAGCCGGTATCGACGATAACGTCACACTGACGCAATCCCTCGTTGGCGTACTCGACGGATACGATGAGCCAGGGTTCCAGCTCGCCGTCCGCGTTTTCGACGACTTGTCCCCTAATCACGGCGCTGGCTGCGCGGCCGATAGCGCGAACCCGTGCGGTACACCGCCGGATACCCGACCCGTTCCGCCCAGGTGAAAGCGTTGGGGCGTCGCTTTCGCAAGCGCAAGTCAGCGGTCAGGGTGTTTTTGGCAATCTCGTAGTCACCGCTTTTCACGTCGATGACCACCACCTTGCCCTTGTGCTCCGGCCCGAGGGTGGGGAGTATCTTTTCGTTGTAGATGGCACGCCCGATGGCCGGCGCGTTGTCTCCGTTGAACTCCATACCGCTCAACTCAGCCTCCGCCGTCATTCTAGCACTAGCACAGCGCCGGAGACATTCGACGACCGGCGCGCTCACGGAGGTTCTCGCGAATAACGGAACGCCTGCTCACCCGGCACGTCCGCGGTTGTAAGTGTTCAAGATTCAGGCAGTTGTCATTGCGAGGCGCTTGCACTGTGGCGATCTCAACGCCGTAGCGGCAGTGTCTGCCCCGAAGGATTCCCCTGCGCCAACGAGACTGCCGCGCTGCGCTCGCAATGACAACCACCCGGCTCTTGAACTCTTGCCGGCCAGTAAAACGGTAGCCGGCCCTTACCAATCAGGCTACAATCCCGCCAGAACCAGCAAACCTCAGGAGACCAACGACCATGCCCCTATTCGAAGGATTCGACCGGATGCAAGTTACCGCCGGCAGTGGCGAAATAGTCAACCTGGTGAAGGGTGGCAGCGGGCCACCGCTCCTGCTGCTGCACGGTTACCCGCAGACCCACACCATGTGGCACAAGATCGCGCCGAGGCTGGCGGAGGATTTCACGGTGGTCGCCGCGGACCTGCGCGGCTACGGCGACAGCGGCAAGCCCCAGGGCAGCCCCGATCACTTCAATCACTCCAAGCGGGCGCAGGCGCAGGACCTGGTGGACGCGATGGGCCACCTCGGGTTCGACACGTTCTTCCTGGGGAGCCACGACCGGGGCGCCCGCGTCGCCCACCGTTTGACCAAAGACCATCCCCAGCGCGTGCTGCGGCTGGCGACCCTGGACATCGTGCCCACGCGCCACATGTTCAGCATAGTGGACAAGGAGATGGCGACCAATACCCACCACTGGTTCTTCCTGATCCAGCCCTACGACTTTCCGGAGCGGGTCATCGGCGCGAATCCAGACTATTACATCCGTTCGCGGTTCATGCGCGAGCGCAACGCCGAAGAGGTGTTCCCGCCTGAGGCGGTGGAAGAATACGTCCGCTGCTTCAGCAACCCCGACGCCATCCACGGCGCGTGCGAGGACTACCGCGCCGGCGCCAGCATCGACCTGGAGCACGACGAGGCCGACTTCGAGAACAAGGTGAACTGCCCCCACCTGGCCCTGTGGAGCGACCGGGGTTTCGTGGGCCGCACCCAGGACGTTCTCGGCGTGTGGCGCAACTATTCCAACAACGTGGAGGGTCAGTCCCTGCCCTGCGGCCATTACATCGCAGAGGAACTGCCCGACGACGCGTACCGTCTGCTCCACGAATTCTTCACCCGGTAGGTCATACCGAGTCTGTCATTGCGAGGCGCGATAGCGACGTGGCAATCTCGTTGTGTTGCCGGCAGTGACTTGAACACGGCTAACTCCGCCGACGAGATTGCCACGCTGCGCTTGCAATGACATCGCCGAGAGGATCATGAAGCAAGACTATCTGGACCAACTTGCCGAGTTTGTCGCTGAAACGCGCTGGGAGGATCTGCATCCGACCGCCATTGCCGCCGCCAGGGACGTGGTATTGGACACCATCGGCGCGATGCTGGCCGGCAGCCGCCTGTCGGAAAACGCCAACTTCGCCAGTCTAGCCGCGACCATGAGCGGACCCGGCAGGGCGACCGTCCTGGGTCATGGGCATCGGGTGCAGCCGGTCTGGGCGACCATGGTGAACGCCACCGCCGGCGTGTCGTTGGAGATGGACGAGGGCAACCGCCTGGGCGGCGGGCACCCGTCCATCCACGTCACACCGGGGGCTATCGCCGTGGGCGAGGAACTGGGAAGCAGCGGCCGCGAGGTCCTGGCGAGCATCATCGTCGGCTATGAGGTCATCTCTCGCATCGGCACGGCGACTACGGTCAAGGCCGAGGTGCACTCCCACGGCACTTGGGGAACCATCGGCACGGCGGCGGCAGCGGCGCGATTGATGGGTTTCGACGCCGGGCAAACCAGGGTGGCGATGAACCTTGCCATGTCCATGAGTCCCGCGAACACGTGGACGCCCTGCATCGAAGGGGCCACCGTGCGCAACCTGTACCCCGGGCGGTCCGGTTTCCAGGGCATCATGGCGGCCCACCTGTCGCAATGTGGGTACACTGCCATCGCCGACGGGCCGGCGGACCTCTACCGCACGTTCCTGGGCGACGGCTTTGACCCGGAGGCGGTGACCGATGGCCTCGGGACTTCCGGCAGCCTGCGCATCCAACAGAACTATTTCAAGCTGCACGCCTGCTGCCTGTACAATCACCCGGTGCTGGATGCCGTGCAGGATTTGCTTCGCGAAGAAGCTTTTGCCCCATCGGACGTGAAAAGCATAGCGGTGACGGCTCCTCCCATCGCCGGCATCATGGCCGACCCGCATCCGGAAAATATGCTGGCCGCCAAGTTTTCGATTCCTTACGCCGTCGCCGCCGCAGTCTGCTACGGCCGCACCGACGTCACCGCCTTCGTGCCGGAGCGGGTGGACAGCGCCGACATCCGCGCGCTGGCCGAGCGTGTTTCGCTGGACTCCGACCCGAACATGAACCTGCGCCGGTACGACTACCCGGCGGCGCGGGTCGCCGTGCAACTCGCCGACGGCCGCGTGCGCCGCGCGGAGGTCACGTCTCAGCGCGGCGACTTCTCCAATCCCGCCGGCCGGGAGGAACTGCTGGGTAAGTTCGACCTGCTATCGCGGGAAACCCTCGGCGCCGATGGAGTCCAGCGGGTGATCGGAGCGGTCAGCCGCCTGGACCAGATGCCGGACGTGGGCGAACTGACCGCTTTGCTGTCCACCATGTAGCCGCTAGTACTCGATGCTGTAGATCCGGGCCGCGTTGTCGTGGAACATGGCGGCGCGCTCGCTGGCCGAGTAGCCCGACGTCATGCGCTTGAACGCGTTGTACATCACGTTGTACGAGAAGGACACCTTGTCCGGCGGGAAGTTGCTCTCAAACAGGCAGCGGTCGGGTCCGAACTGGTCGATGCAGTAGGTGATCAGCGGCCCCATCTCCTCCGCCAGTTGTTCGGAGCCGATGGGCGTGACCCGCGTGTGCCAGTCGAAACCGTACCGCGGCTGGCCCACGCCGCCAAGCTTCATCACTACGTTGGGGCATTGGGCCAGCGCAGCCACGCCCTCGCGCCAGGCTGGCATCACCTCGTCGTCCCGGTTGCCGTAGGGGCCGATGCGGATCAAACCGCCGATGTGGTTGGACACGATGGTCAGGTCGGGGAGAGCGTTGGCGAAGTCCACCAGGTCGGAAAGCTGCGGGAAGTACACCACGTTCTCGTACACCAGGCCGCGGTCGGACAGTACCTTCGCCCCGGCGCGCAACTGCGGGTCGGCCAGCTTGTGCTCGGTCGAACGGCTGTCCAGCTCGGGATGCGGATCCCACCCGGTGTTGTAGCGGATGCCGCGAAAACGGTTGGGGCTGGCGGCCTGGAGCGCATCGAGGACGCGAGCCACGTCATCGCCCAGGGCGAGGTCCGCGTGGCCGATGATGGCGGCGGCGGCCCTGGTCGGGCCGTAGAGGCCGGTGGCGCTGGCGGCGGCGATGCCTTGGACGAACTCGACCTCGCCCACAGGGCGCAACTCTGCCGGCCCGTCGGGGCGGTACATGGACCGCGCCTCGAGAAACACGGTGGAGCGCACGTTGTGGCCGCTGTTCACGTCCGCGGCCAGCTCATCCAGCAGATAGCGGTGGTAGGGGACGCGGTCCATGCGAAAGTCCCAGAAGTGGTGGTGGGCATCGCAGATGGGCAGGTCCGGTTCGAGGGAAGGTTCGGCGGTAAGGGCCAGCCAGTCATTGTCTCCGTAAGGCATGGTTGCGCTCCTTGTGCGGTTTGTAACGAGATGTGGGCAGGTTATAGCAAACGGCCTCCCCCGGTTTGGGAGAGGCGCGTATAGAAAGGGTATGGCTGCGTCCTAATCGTCGGCGGTGACCTCGGCGGGCTGCGCTGAGTACGTTTGTGCCTCGTAGGGTTGGCCGGTGGCAGGGTCAACCTCGAAGGGGCCGGGGAGATCGAGCTCCTTGGCCATCTCGCGGACTGCGGGGAGTACCTCCTGGCCCATGAGACGCAGGCTGCGCATGGCGTCGTCGTGGGTCATGGCACCGTCGCCGTCCCAGAAGAAGATGCTGCCGGGGCGGATGGTCTCCAGGACGTGCCGGATCTTCGGGATCACGCTGTCCGGCGTGCCGGAGATGATGGTGTAGTCGTTGACCTGCTGCTCGTAAGGACGGGAGAGGACGCCGCCAGGGCCGGCGCTGCCGCCGCGCGCGGCGGTGGCAACCTCGGTCGTGGGCAGAACGCGGCGCCGGGAGGTCAGGCCGGGGAGATGCAGCAGGGCCTGGTTGGTGGTTCCCTCGTTTCCGGCGAGGAAGGGGTTGCTCGGACCCTGCACGTACTTGCGTCCGGTCTGCTCCGCCAGTTCCTCGGTCTCGTCGACGTGGACCTTCCACAGGTAGCCGATGTTCTGCGGGCCGGATTCGTAGCCCAGCTCTGCGGCCGTATCGTGGTAGATCTGGAACGCCTGCTTGGTGGGCTCCATCTCGGTAGCCAGCATGATGTAGGGGATGCGCTGCTCGGCGGCCCACACCAAGGAGTCGCGGGAGACCACGCCCGGCAGCCAGATGGGCGGATGCGGCTTCTGGTAGGGGCGCACCCACGGATTGACGTGGCGGAAGTGGAAGTGCTTGCCCTCCCAGCGGAAGGGGCCCGGGGTCGTCCACGCCTTGACGATGAGTTCGTGGGCTTCCTTGAAGCGCTCCCAGTTGTAGTGGGGTTCAATGTTGTGCGCCACGCTCTCGCGCCCGGTGCCGCGCACCCAACCGGATACCAGCCGCCCGTGCGAGATCATGTCGATCATGGCCAGCTGTTCCACCAGCCAGAGGGGGTCGTCCCAGAGGGGCAGAATGTTGCCCAGGAGGACGATCTTGGCCCGGTTGGTGATGCGGGCTAGGATGGATGCCTCGACGTTCATCGCGCCGCCCATGCAGAAGGGCGTGCTGTGATGCTCGTTGAGCATCAGGCCGTCGAAGCCCATCTCCTCGGCGTAGATTTTCTCGTCCAGATAGCGGTTGTAGAGACCGGCGCCCAGTTCGGCATCGTAGATCTCGTTGCTCACGTTCAGGTCCATGATGGACTTGCCGGTGGCGCCAAAGTACCCGGATTTGGGGTCCTGGTACGGCCTTTCCGTAAAGTATCCGATAAACATATCGCTTCTCCTTGCGCTTCCGGGTACGGCCGGATTTTACCACAGCGGGAATGCGTTTATTGGGTTGCCAGAACTTCGGCGTCGCTGATGTACTGGTCGGTTTCTCTGATGCGCCGTTCGGTCTGGGGGTTGCAGCGTTTGTCGTAGAAGCAGGCGCCGTGGAGTTGCCCCAGGCGGCTGTAGTAGCGGCCCAGGAGACTTTCCGCGGCCGGCTCCCGGTCGGCAAGTCCGTCCAGCTTGTCAGTGGTGCGCGCGGTGGTCACCGGCTCTTCGCCGGTGCGGACCAGGATGAGGCCGTCGGTGGCCCGCTTGGTGGCGCACCAGGCTTTCTCCGCGGCGTCGCGGATGTCGCCATGGTCAAGGCACTCGATGGCTTGGGCTTGCATGTCGCGGGCATCGGCAAAAAGCTCGTCCACGCGGTCCTGAATTGAAGTGGTTGCCACGTGTCCCGTCCTCCCCGGAGTTATGACGCCGGAGTTATGATGCCAGGAAACCCTTGACCAGGCTCAGGAATTCGTCGGTCTTCTCCAACTCGGGGCGATGGCCGCATCCGTCCAGGATGTGGAGCTGCGATCCGGGGATGGAGTCATGGTATGCCTGACCGGCGGACACGGGGACGATGTTGTCTTCGCGTCCCCAGATGATCTGGGTGGGCACTCGCTTGAGCCGGCGGACCAGATTGGGCATGGCCAGATTGTGCATATAGGGACGCCAGCTGAGGCGACACGCCTCCTCCCGCGCTACGGCCCAGGCTTCGTTCAGCTCGGCCGAGGGTTCCTCCGGGCAGACCTCGCCGAATTCGGGGGTTGATTCGGGGTCCAGGAAGCCGGCGACGATATAGTCTCTCGGCACTACCAGGAACATGTCGAATATCTCTCCGGAGGGCGGGCGAATGCCGGCCGGCGCCACCAGCACCAGTTTGCGGACCAGGTCGGGGGACATCGACGCCATTTCCGCGGCCAGCCAGCCCCCCAGTGAGAACCCCAGCAGGTTCACGGGCCCAAGGTTCAGGTCATCCAGGGCTTCCAGATACCAGCCGGCCATGTCCCGCATGTTCATGATCCATTCCTGGCCTTCGGTGGCGCCGAATCCAGGATGGGAGGGGATGTGGACGGCAAAGTCCCGGGCCAGTTCGTTGTGGTAGCGCACCTGCCCGTGGTGGCCCATTTCGTCATGCAGGATCAGCAGGGGGTCACCTGCGCCGCCCCTGACCAACTGGAGCTTGGTGCCTGCTACATCCGCGAACTCTTCGGTCCATGTCTGGGTGCCTGTCGCCATTTGCCATGCCCTCCTTGCATTTTCCCCGTTAGTATCCTTCGCGGCCATGATAGCACGGAGGCGGACATCAGGCAGGGCGCACGCCGGCAACCCCCGGCGTCTCACGAGCTCGAGAATGGCCTCACGCGTACCCGGTTCGTCATCGCGAGGAGCGCAGCGACGTGGCGATCTCGCTCCCGTGACGGCGTCCGCTGCCCTGACGAGATTGCCGCGCTGCGCTCGCAATGACTGCTCACGCGAAACCGGGTAGGCGTAAACGCCACCGGCCTCTTGACACTGCTCCAAAAAGGCATACATTCGCCTTACGTTCGGGACCACGATAACAAAGCGGCAAACCCTGACCGCCAGGAGTTAATCCATGAACATCACCAAGCGGATCGCAGAATACGTCACTGCCACCGACATTGAGGACTTCCCGCCCGATGCCATTGAAGCGGCCAAGGGAGCGATCATGGACTGTCTGGCGTGTATGCTCGCCGGCTCCCGGGAATCCCTGTCGGACATCCTATGCCGCTACGTTGCGGCCGAGGGCGCCTCCCCTGCCGCCAGCGTCGTGGGGCGAGGATTCAGGACCTCGGCGGCCAACGCCGCCCTCGTCAACGGCGCCATGGCCCACGCCCTGGACTACGACGACATCACCCAGATCACCAAGACACATCCCACTGCGGTTCTGCTGCCCGCATCCCTGGCGGTGGCCGAAGAGTTTGGCGCGTCCGGCAAGGACCTGCTGCTCGGCTATATGTCCGGTTTCGAGGTTGCCTGCGCCGTGGGCGAGTCCTTGAGTGAAGCCTATTACGATGATCTGGGATGGCACCCCACCGGCCCGCTGGGAGCGGTGGGAGCGGCGGCGGCGGCCAGCCGGATCATGGCGCTGGGCCCGGAACAGACGGCCATGGCCGTCTCCCTGGCGGCTTCCCAGGCGTCGGGGCTGCGACAGAACTTCGGCACCATGACCAAGCCGTTCCATGCCGGGGACGCCGCCCGCGCCGGGGTCGTCGCGGCCAAGCTGGTGCAGGAAGGCTTCACCGCCAGCGAGGACGCCCTGGAAGGACGGTTCGGGTTCATCCGCGCCTTCTCGGGTGGCCAGGGTTTCGACAGCGAGCAGGTAGCGCAGAACCTGGGAAGCAAATGCTACCTGGTAGAGTCAGGCATCGAAATCAAGAAGTACCCCTGCTGCGGCAGCGCCCACCTGGCGCTGGACGCCACCTTTGACCTGCTGTCCCAGGGCAGCATAGACCCCGCGGCGGTGGACCGGATCGACGTGATGGTGGACTTCGATCCGCCGCGCTC
Organism: Dehalococcoidia bacterium; assembly: GCA_034420475.1. Lineage (GTDB taxonomy): Bacteria > Chloroflexota > Dehalococcoidia > Lucifugimonadales > UBA3495 > Bin87. The sequence goes on along the minus strand of DAOULH010000017.1, from coordinate 21,635 downwards.
ATTGATCCATTCCCGCCCGGTGTCGTCTTTGGAGGGCAAGTTCAGCATGCAGTATTGCCTGGCAGCTGCCCTGCTGGACCGGCGGGTCGGGTTGCAGTCCTTCACTGACGATCAGGTGATGCGACCCGAGGCTCAGGCAATGATCCCACGCATCGAAATGCGCCGCATCCCGGGCAACGAGGGCCTGCCCAGCTGGACCGAAGGCTACCACCAGGTTGACGTCCAGATGAAGGATGGCAGCACGCTTCGACAGCAGGCGCACCGCGCCAACAGCGGAGCCCTGCGCGGGGTGACGATGGAGGACGTCCGCGAGAAATTCCGCGACTGCGCCTCGCCGGCGCTGTCCGAAGCGACGACGGCCGAAGTCCTTTCCCGCCTGGACTTGCTGGAGGAAGGAGAACCGATCAGCGGCTTGGCGGATCTGCTTCGAACCTGAGGCGTTTGAGCAGGAAAATGGCGAAGAAAAGTACCCCTGGAGGGACTCGAACCCCCGACGCGCGACTTAGGACGCCGCCGCTCTGTCCAACTGAGCTACAGGGGCAGAAGCGAAGTGGTGGAGATAGCGGGGCTCGAACCCGCAACCTCGGCATTGCGAACGCCGCGCTCTCCCAGTTGAGCTATATCCCCACTTCTGCCGTCGGCCCACGACAATCTCGTTGCCGACGATGAATCAATCGTAGCCACGGGCGCCGTCAGTGTCAAGGAATCGGGAGGATTGATACAAGGCTATCGCAAATGAACGGTCGGGGCTTCGCCTTGACGTTCGGCTCAGTTGCCTTCAATATCAAGCCCGCCGGAACCGGCGTCCACGAACTGGCAATGCGCCTCTTGAGGCTACCAGGAGACTTTCACATGGCTACCGTTATCGACACCCACTGCCACGCCTCGCCCTACTGGTTCGAGCCGGTGGAGATTCTTCTCGATGAGATGGAACGCGCCGGCGTTGACCAGGCGGTGCTCACGCAGTTCTTCGGCGTCTTCGACAATAGCTACCTGATCGAGGCGGTCAAGCGGTTCCCCGGCCGGTTCGCCGTGATCGCCATCGTGGACCATACCCAGCCCGACGCGGTCGACCGGGTGGCCGAGCTCAAGGATCAGGGTGCGGACGGGCTGCGCTTCCAGTGCTCGTGGCGGTCCCCCGGCGACGACCCGCTGGCGCTATGGCGCAAGTGCGCGGACTTGGGCGTGGTGGCCAGCGTGATGGGGCCAGCGGAACACTACGCCGCACCGGAGTTCGAGGAGATCATCCGCGAGTTCCCGAATCTGTCCATCGTGATCGAGCACCTGGCCGGCGTCGGGGCGTTCTGGGGCCCGGGCCGCGCCGACACCGAAATCCCCATGGACACCTACCGCAGGTCGCTGGAGCTAGCGAAGTATCCCAACGTGTACATGAAAATACCGGGCCTCGGGGAATTCTGCCCGCGGCCCCAGCCCTTCCGGCAGCCGATCCCCTTCGACAACATCCCGCCGTTGATCGAAATGGCGGTGGAGGCCTTCGGCGGCGACCGGCTAATGTGGGGCAGCGACTTTCCGCCCTCGGCCAACCGGGAGGGCTACCGCAACGCCCTGCGTTTCCCCATGGAACTGATCGACTACCCCAGCACGGAGGCCCGGGACATGGTCTTCGGCGGCACCGCGGCCAATCTGTGGGAGTTCCGCTAACGCCTGCCCGTCACTTCGGCTTTCGCCGGAGTGACGGATTAAATTAGCTAGGAGGAGTTCTAATGCCAAGATTCGCAGTTGACCTGAATACCGCAGAAGGCCGGGCCAAGGTCGGCGGACAGCCCTGGCGCGTCGCTCCCGGCCTGGTGCCCGGCGAACCCAACGAAGGACTGACCGCCCAACTGCTGGACACACCGGCGCGGCTGGCCGACTACGACGACTCCGGATGGGACGTTTGCGACAACGTGCGGCAGAGCCTGTCGGTGGGTTTCACCTTCGCCTGGTACCGCATCGCCGTCACCCTGCCCGAAACCATCGACGGGGCCAGCGTCGCCGGCTCGCGCGTCTGGTTCGAGACCAACTTCGACAACTACGGCGAGGTCTGGGTCAACGGCGAAATCGACCGCGCCTACGGCAGCATCGTCGGCCTGAACACGCCGCACCGGGTTGAGATCGCCGAGGTCGGCGAACCCGGCTCGCAATATGTCATCGCCTGCCTCTGTCTCAACGGGCCGCTGGCCGCCCCACGCGGCGGCATCTTCATGCGCTCGCTACCCTGGCCTTCGAGTCAACGGACAACTAGAGCCGCCGCGCGTTGTGCTACGATGACAGGGGCGGGTCGCAACACCCGCCCCTGCTGATTACGTGTACAGGGAGGCCCCACGATGGCGAACTGGCAGCACTGCCCGGCGGTAGAACGGCATGCGCAGCGGAATGGCGGGCTGTGGGTTTTCAAGGGAACCGACGTGCCGCTGTACCGGCTGTACGAAACGCTGGCTGCTGGCGCATCGGTGGCCGACTTCGCGCAGCAGTTCGGAGTGAGGGTTGAGCAGGCAGCGGCGGCACTGGAATACCAAGCGGACGAATTGCACGATTTCCGCCTGGATTATCCGGGCCCGGTGCCCTACGCGCGGAATCCTCGTACCGAAAATGCTGCCCCGGACGACGCTATGTGGAGGAACTGCTCCCTTGTCGAACAGGCCGAGGGACGGCTCGGCGGGGCTTGGGTGTTCAAACACACTAGACTGGCATTGTACGTTTTATACTACCACCTCGCCGGCGTATCAACGATCGAGGAGTTCGACGAGTGGTTTGGTATGAATCCGCGCAACGTGGCGGCTGTGCTGGAACACGAAGCGAAAGAGTTGCGAGAGGCGTGGTCAGCATATGCTGATATTGTTTGACCATGGAACTCCTTGGCCGCTGCGTCGCCATCTATCGGGACATACGATCCATAGGGTCCTTAACTTGGGATGGGACAGAGTGGCCGATGGTCTCCTGATAGCACAGGCAGAGCAGGCTGGCTACGAGCTGCTCATCACCACCGACTTAAACATCCGGTATCAGCAAAATCTCGCCATTCGCAAAATCGCCATCTTGGTATTGGTTGACCATAATTGGCCATATAGTCAAGCCGGCATCAACGCCATCGTATCTGCCGTTGAAGAGATGGAGTTGGGTGATTACCGGGAAGTCGCCATCATTTAGGGGCGGGTCCATCGACCCGCCCCCCTGTTTCGCCACCGTATTGGGCGGCTTCTACGACAGGTGCTGCGCGTAGAACTGGAAGATGCGCGGCCAGGCGGCGTTGGACGCTTCCACGGCGTAGCTGGGCCGGTCAACGGCGACGAACCCGTGGCCGGCGTTGGGATAGATCTCGTACTCCCACGACTTGCCGGCGGCCTGGATGGCGGCGTCGGTGGCCTTCACCTCGTCCACCGAGGGTCGCGCGTCGTCCTCGCCGAAAATTCCCAGCAGCGGACACGACAGGTCGTTGACGAACTCGATGGGAGCGTGGGGCATGGCTGCCGTGGGAGGCTCGCTGTCCCGCGGGGTCACGCCGCCGCCCCAGCAGTCCACAGCCGCGCTGAGGCCCTTGAGCTTGCAGGCAGCCAGGAACACCTGGCGTCCGCCGGAGCAGAACCCGATGATGCCAACCTTGCCGTTGTAGTTGGACAGATGGCGCAGGTAGCTGATGGCGCCCTCGGCGTCGCCCAGGGTGCGGTCGTCGGGCATCCCGCCCGCCTCTCGGATGCTGTTGCTGTTGGCGACCGGGTCATTGTGGCCCTGTCGGTAGTGCAGGTTGGGCATGATGGCGATGTAGCCGTTGTGGGCGAACTTGCGGGCCATTTCCTTGCTCGCCTCGTCCCAGCCGGGCATGTGGTGGAACAGCATCACCGCCCCGAACGGGCCTGCTCCCAGAGGACGAGCCAGGTAGGCGTTGATGGCGTCGCCGTTGTGTCCTTCTACCCAGATGTGCTCGGCCGTCATTCCTTGGTAAGGCATAGCGTGGTACCTCCGATGCGAAAGGGGTTTCCTGGTTCAGTACGCGCGGCGGGGTCGTTTCGCTGCTCGCGCCGACCCCGCCGCGCGCGAAAGCAGATTACTATTCGCCCCCCTGCGAGTCAAACCAGACTGAAGCCTCACGCGTACCCGCTTTGTCATCGTGAGGAGCGCAGCGACGTGGCGATTTCGTTCCCGAGGCGACGTCCGTTGTCCTGACGAGATTGCCGCGCTGCGCTCACAATGACTGTTCCGGCGAAAGTTCCAAGCCGGCCTGCAACTGGGCAGGGCCGGCCCCATGCTTGTCATAATCATGGCGTTACCGTCGCTGTTCCGCCCGCAGGGAGTAAGGCTGGGGTGAGATTGCCAGGCCGAACACTTCGGCCTCGGACAGCGGCTTGCCGTCCGGCGCCTCGAAGCGGAGACGGTGCAGCATTCGGGTCAGGTGGAGCCAGACGGTGGTCTCGGCGAAGCGTCGCCCGGGACAGCGCCGGTGGCCGGTGCCGAAGGGTATGAAAGCGTTGCCGGTCAGCGCGGCAGCCGGCGAGCCGTCCGACTGGGGCAGGAACCGCTCCGGGATGAATTCATCGGGCGAGTCCCAGAAGCGCGGATCATGGTGGATGGAATAGATATTCCCCAACACCTGCGCTCCCGCCGGTATCAAGTAGCCGCCGACTTCGGTGTCTTGCGTGGCCTGGTGCGGCACCGCCAGGGGACCGATGGTGCGGTAGCGCATGGACTCGGCCACGCAGGCGAAGGTGTAGGGCAGCCGCGTCCGGTCGTCCACCGTGGGCAAGGCGTCGGGGCCGATAACCCGGTCCAACTCCTCATGGACTTTGGCCTGAACCTCCGGTCGGTTGGCCAGCAGCAGCAGCGTCCAACTGACGGTTTGCGCCGACGTGTCGGTGCCGGCGAGCAGCAGATCCATGCACAGGTCATTGATCATGTCGCTCTCTATTTCGCCCGTCTCCGCCTCGGCCAGCATCACTTCCACCAGGCAGGTGGGTGCCGACAGGTCGAGGCCGGGGCGGTTGCGGGCGCCCTCCACCAGGGCATTGATGATGGTCTCGCCAACTTCCGACTGCCTGACGGCTTCCTTGATGGCATTGTTAGGCAGGAACTTCATCCAGGGAATGTAATCGGCGAGGTTGGTGGCATTGGCATTGGCGAAGATCCAGCTGACGTGTTGCAGCAGCGCGCCCCGCAGTTGCGCAAACTCTCCGGCACTGTCTTCGTCCCTTCCGAAAACGGCGCGGAACATCATCTCGGAGTTGCTGCGGGCCAGCATCACCGGGGGCGAAACCAGATCGCCGGCCGCTCCCATTGCGGCCGTCTCGTCCACCAGCCCGTTGACTATGCCCTCGATGTGACGCTCGCGCACGTTGTCCAGGTTGCGGGCGCTGAGCAACTCGCGGTTGGCAAAACGCTGCATCTGCCGCCAGCGGTCGCCGTAGGGTGCCAGCACCAAGTCGTTCCCGCTGCTGAGAATATCCATGATCTCGCTGACCCAGCGGTCAGCCAGTTCAGGTCTGCCAAAAGCTTCCTGTAAAAGGTCAGGATGGCTGATTATCACCGTCGGCACGTTGCCGAAGCGCAGCAGGCAAATGTCGCCGTAGCGGCGGGCCAGCCGATCAATAGCCAGATGGGTGTCATGGCGCAGTTCCAGCAGCGAACCGAACACCGGCAGCCCGCGCGGGCCCGGTGGCAACTGGACGGGCAGGGTGGAAGTTGCGGCGCTCATTTGGATCACCTGTTCATGGCGGGGGGATGAAACCTTGAAACGAAGAGCCTCACCTCTACACTTTACCAGAGACAACGGCAGGTCGGCAGGACCAATCGACTATCTGACCCGTGCGCCCGTCACGAGCACGACGGCAGGGCCATGAACTACCGGAATGATCTGCCCCCGATGGTTGCGCCGCTCCCTATATTGGACTGAATGTTAGCCCGATTTTGCCGGCGTCAGCGGCGTTGCAGTTCCCCGTCCCATATAATGGCGCCGACAGATGCAAGCGAGGTGGACGTAATGGCAGAATTGCAGCGGACGGCGATAACCAGTGATCTGGCCCCTCAACCCCTGGGCGCCTATTCGGTCGGAATGTCGGTGAACGCCGGGAAGTTGATATACGTGGCGGGGCAGGTTGGCGTGGACCTCTCCGGCAACCTGGTAGGTCCCGGCGATGCCGCGGCCCAGACGCGCCAGGTTTTTCAGAACATTGCCGGCGTTCTGGAATCCGCCGGCGCCGGGTTCAAGAACGTGGTGGAATTCACGACCTATGTGGTGGGGCGAGGGTCGGTGCAAGGCTTCATCGACGGAAGAAACCAGGTCTTCCCGGACATTTTCCCCAACGGCGATTATCCGCCCAACACCCTGCTGGTGGTCGACGGCCTGGTGCGCGACGAGTTCCTGGTCGAGATCAAGGCGGTGGCCGCCCTGGCTTAGCGGTGGCAACGGTTCAGGGTTACGGGGAAAGCGTCATAGGACTTACGCACTTGAAATCCCACGCCTGTCACTTCTGCGAAAGCAGGAGTCCAGCGATGGTATGGCGACGGGAACAGAACGGTGTTAACGATTTCGGTAACTGGATTCCGGCTTTTGCCGGAATGACGGTCCCAACTGCGTAAGTCCTATGTCATTGCGAGCGGAGCGCGGCAATCTCGTTGGGGCCAAGGCCGTTGCTGCGCCAACGGGATTGCCACGTCGCTTCGCTGCCCGCAATGACAGGTTTACAGTTTCCTAGAAGTCGGGTTGGGGCGCGGCTCCCCAGCCCTGGGGGATGTTGACCAGGTTTGGCTCCAGGTCCTGGACAGAGGTCTGGCCGCAGTAGGCCATGGCCCGGTCGACCTCTTCCCGCATCAATTCCAGGACGCCGTGGACGCCCTCGGCCCCGTTGACGGCCAGACCCCAGAAGAGGGGACGCCCGATGCCAACGGCCGTGGCTCCCAGGGCCAGCGCCTTGACGACGTCGCTGCCGCGGCGAACGCCGGAGTCGACGTAAACTTCGCAGTTGCCCTTGACCGCATCGACGACCTCGGGCAGCATCTCGATGGCGCCCATGGTCATGTCCAGTTGGCGTCCGCCGTGGGTGGACACCAGGACGCCGTCGATGCCGCTCTCGGCGGCGATGTGGGCGTCCTCGGCGGTGCGGATGCCCTTGAGCACCAGGGGCAGGCCGGTGAGGTTGCGGAGCCAATCAAGCTCGTGCCAGGTGAGGGGAATGGTGCGGTTGACGTTCCAGCCGACGGATTCGTCGGTGCCGCGCAGCACGTTCTCCGGCTTGTTGACGCCCCGGAAGTTGCCCTGCTCGAAGTTCCGGTTGTAGCGGTTGCGCAGGTCACGCTCCTTGGGGCTGGGGGTGGGGGTGTCCACCGTCAGGGTGATGGCCTTGAACCCGGCCTCCTCGGCGCGGCGGACCAGCATCTCGGTTAGGTCATAGCCCCGGTGGTAGAGCTGGAAGAAGAGGGGGCTGGTGGCCTCCTCGGCGACCTCTTCCATGCTGCAGTTGGAACCGGTGCTGAGCATCATCAGGGTGTTGGACATGCTGGCGCCGCGGGCAGTGGCCACCTCTCCCTCGGGGTGGGCGCGGTGATGGGAGCCGGCGGGGCAGACGAACACCGGCATACTGATCTCATTGCCCAGCATCGTGGTCGAAAGGTCCCGCTCCCCTATGTCGCGGAGGAACCGGGGGCGCAGGGTCAGTTCCTCGAAGGCGGTCCGGTTGCGCCGGGTGGTGAACATATCCATGGCCCCGGCGTCGATGGTATCCCAATCGTCGTGGGGCAGGACCAGCCGGGCGCGTTCCTCGTAGTCGTAGAGGTTGATGGGGTCGAGTCGCATATTGACCTTCCTTTGGAGAGGAGTCATACCCGTCGCTCCCCGCCATAAGGGCATGGGGCGGCGTTCTCAGTGAGTAGAGTTGACGGCGCCCACTTTACGGCTTGGGGCGGCTGCGGGCAAGTCCCAGGGCGAGCGGGTAACTGTTCAGAATTCAGGAAGTTGTCATTGCGAGGCGCTTGCGCCGTGGCAATCTCGACGCCGTAGCCGCAACGTCTGTCCTGAAGGACCCTCTTGCGCCAACGGGATTGCCGCGCTTCGCTCGCAATGGCACTTTCCCCGTAACTCTGAACAGTCACGCGAGCGGCCCTGGAGCTACAGGTCGTGCAGCGCCGGTATGACCTCTCGGCCCACCAGGTCGATATGCTCCAGCACCTCGGCCTGGGACATCTCCGGGTAGAACAACCGGATAGCCACGTCGGTGAACCCCATCTCGTGATAGGCGGCGATCTGCTCGACGCACTCCTCGGGGCTGCCCACCAGGAAAGTGTCGTCCATCAGCGTTTCCAGGTCGCCGGTCACCTTGCGGGTCAGCTCGTCGTCGGCGCCGTGGAGACCGTGTTGGGCGTACACCTCGTACTTCCTGGCCAGGTTGACCCTGGCACGTTCCAGCTCCTCTCGGGTCGCGGCGCAGAAGAACTCGCGCACGATGACCATGTCCTCGGGAACGTCGTGGCCGTTCTCCTCCAGGGTTTGATGGTACAGCGATATCTGGCGCCGGATGGTGGCGTTGGACTGGGCCGGCCCGACGTAGAGGATGTCGCCGCTACGCGCCACCCGGCGCACCGCCGGATCGCTCATCGCCGCCTGCCAGATCTTGGGGTGAGGCTGCTGGTAGGGCCGGGCGGTGGGCCGCGCCCCGGTCACGTGGTAGTAGCGGCCGTGGTGGGTGACTTCTTCGTCGGTCCACAGCCGGCGCATCAGGCCGAGGGCTTCGGTGCAGCGGGCGCCGCGCTCGGACATCTTCGTTCCGAAGGCTTCAAACTCCTCCGGGCGATAACCCAGCCCGATGCCCAGGGTGAAGCGTCCTTCCGCGATATGGTCCAGGGTCGCCGCCTGCTCGGCAACGTCCACGGGGTTCAGCAACGGCAGCAACAGTACCGAGGTGGCCAGTTGCATGTCTCCCGGCTCGGCGGCCAGGCGCGCCAGCACCGGCCACGGCTGGAAGTGCTGGAAGGGGTCGATCAGGTAGTGGTGGCCCCAGCAGTAGATGTCGAACCCGGCGTCGCGGGAGGCGCGGAACTGCTCCAGGTGGTTCTGCCACTGCTGCTGATGGTCGATGCTGTCCCGCTCCACCACATGCCCGACCTGATAACCGACGCGCATATCATCACCCTGTCACACGGCCGTTCCTGCGAATTGTCAGAATCAGGATTTGCCGGATTTTGGGATTAACAGGATTGGACTGGTTAGCGCTTTCGCGGCGGCATCCTGAAAATCCGATAATCTGGAAAATCCTGCTTCTGACGAACTCCCGAAAGTGGGCACGCATGAGGCCCTAGCTTCCGACGTGGCGGTACTTGATCAGCCGCTGGCCTTCCAGGTTCTGGTTCACGTAGATGTCGCCGTGGGAGTCGACCCAGACGGCGTGGGCGCCGTTGCCCCAGCCGGCATCCGACGGGCTGCCCCAGCGGGCCAGGACGTTGCCGTTGATGTCCAGGATGGACATGAAACCGTCCAGCTCCGGTACGTACACGGCCAGATCGTCGTCGATGTAGATGTCGCAGGGCCGCGCCAGATCCGTCCACTGCTCCAGGAAGTTGCCCTCCGAGTCGAAGATCTGCATCCGGTTGTTCTCTCGGTCGGCCACGAACACCCGCCCGTCGGTGTGCACCCAGACGCCGTGGGGGACGTGGAACTCGCCGGGAGCGGTCTTCCCCGGCGCGCCCCAGGAATCCACGTGCTCGCCGTCGGGGGTGAAGCGATGCACCCGGGCGTTGCCGTAGCCGTCGGAGATGTACAGCAGACCGTCCGGGGAAATGGCGATGTCGCTGGGGCTGTTGAACGGCCCGGCCGCCCGGACCACCGTATCGCTGTAGTTCCCCGACCAGCCGGTGTCCGAGGGTTGGTTCCACTCGCCCATGGTCATCAGCAGGTTGCCCCTGGGGTCGTACTTGAGGACCACGTGGCTGTTCTTGACCGGCAGGTAGAGGTTCTGGTCGTCGTCGATGAACATGCCGTGGGCATCGGTGAGCACGCCCTCGCCCCAGGAGGCGAGATAGTTGCCGTCACGATCAAGGACGATCAGCGGGTGTTCGCCCCGGTTGAAGAGATACACCCGGTCCTCGGCGTCGGTGACGATGGCCGTCTGTCCCAACTGCCATCCCTCGGGCAGCTTCTCCCAGTTCTCGACCTGCTCGTAGGTATACTTGCCACTGCCGACGGTGGTCATGTCGTCGCCTCCTTAATCGCGCCCGGTGACCCCGGGGAAGAGGGTTTTGGTCGAACACCAAACGGGGTATCGACGGGGCGGCGCACCACACGGCCAGCCCGAAGCATCTGCAAGGTTACTTGGATGCCTACGCGTTCCGGTTCAATCACCGGCGGGACGCGGCGCCGATGTTTCAGACTTTGATGGACCGGGTTCCGGTTTGCCTGCGGGCTGACTAGCCCGGTTCAGCAGGCTCAAGAACTGCGCCCGCGTCAGCGGGCGTTTCTCTTGGTTAGCCGTTGTCATCCTCGATGCCGTGGAATTTGAGCAGTTTGTCAAGTTTTTTGTTGACATCCTCAAATCGTCCGTTCATCTCGCTATGGAGTTCGGCAATTTGGTCGAATACCTTGTCGAATTTGGCGTCCATCTCCGCTTTCAACTCAGTGATTTCCGTTATCGTAGTCATCGTTTCGTCTCCGACCTTGGGGCTCCCCTTGGCACATTCTATCCTATCCATTTTGCTAGTCAAGGGATTTATACGTAAGTCCCTTGACTGCCCAAACCGGCCCTGACTAACTATGCGAACTGCTAGGATCAGCAGTCCTGCCGGCGTGTCCAGGTTAGGCAACATGCCGTCAAGGGATAATTACCATAACTTCCAAAACTGACGCCGCTTTGTTGCCCCTGACGCTCGTATCCAGACGCCGGGCTTGCGCTAGGTTATCTAGCCGGGCATGGGTTATGGCCTTCAAGTAGTCGGCTGGTTGGCGCCCATGCCGGGTCATCATCAGTCCCGGTGTTAGTGAGTAGCCCGCGGTATTCCATCGATTTCCCGATGCCTTTGATCGCGGCGATATATTCTGCTGCGTTTATCCCGGCGCCGGCACGCACTCGTTCATCAAGCAATTGTTTCGGAGTGACTGCCCCCTTCCCGTCCTTACGCGCTTGTACCACCACGCAGGCGACTTCCCGTTGCATTTCCTCTTGCGAGTTTATCTGTTGCTCTTCGTTATTCATCACAAAATGCTCCTCCTATCGTTTCGTCGTTCCTGGTTCAAATTCGTCGGCCACCCAGCGTACGAACTGCCGGGCATGGCCCAGGTAAGTGTCCTTCGCAGACGGCTTCAACGGCGAGTTTTCCACAGTCCGCTCGTACTTCTCGAGCATCCGCCAAATCTCCTGCATTATTTCGTTGCTGACTTTTGACATAGACACCGTCCTTATGGCGAATTTATCGCAACTGCTGTCACTTGTTTCCCCACTAGCACCGGGCCAGTTGATCAAAAACAGATGGGTTCTCATTCATGGTGATCAAATAGGTTTCCGATGGTACGCGTTGGTTTCCAGACAAGCCCTGATCGCGCCCAATTGGTAGGGGGAAGGGTTCAGGTGAGAGTTGTCCGCGATCAATTCTGAGAATGCCGTCTGGCACTGGTGGGACCTATGATATTGATCGTTGTATCCTGCACAGTATTCTAATGCGTCCGGTGTCAGCCCGGTAGCGGTTAGCGCGGCTCGTTGGTAGCGTGCGGAGGCGGACCGGTGCTTAGCATCCATACGGTCGAATTCCTTTGCCATCCACTCCGGGTATGGCGTACGGGGGTCAGCCGGAGGCATGAGATAGCTTTTTGATTTTTGCTGCGCCTGGTCCATGAGCCGTTGGCCGGTTTGGAGCTCCGTGATCAGCCTCCTGTTTCGTTCGCACACCGTTATTTCCGGTGCCGGTTGACGGAGTTTTGCAATCCCGTCGTTGTAAACGATCTGCGGCACGGGCGATTCGGGCTCAGCCGGTGAGCCGGCGCTACAGCCCAGAAAAATGAAGCCGACCGTTAATGTGAGAGCCAAGGAAAAGTGACAAGGGTGACGGCGTACCATATTTTGCATTTGCGCTCCTTGCTAGGGCAAGATCTCTTCATGGACGCTCACAACATGCTGAACGTTGTAAATGCTCAAGGGATACGGTAGGGCAATTGCTCCGAGGAGACCTCGTTGGTTCGGCAAGACGATGGCACCTTCCCCACTTGCAAGGGACTGAGCTATGTCCGCGTACAGATTGCTCATATCCCTTTCCTCAGGATTTTCAAAACGGTGTTCGTGTTTCCTGCCATCCGATGTGGAGATAATCAATTTGATGGAGGGCACGGTACTTTTGCTCCTTACCGGTCGTCGCCGCTGGTTGGCCTCGTCTTTCACGTAGCCTGACATGGGCGTTGCTTCACAAGTTGCCGAGCGTGGCCAACGCCGCCAGATCTATAATCCGTGCGCTTAAACCCTCTCGTTTAGTCCGAGGAACAGGAAGGAATGCTTACGGTGAATGTCAACACGCTCTAATACGTTGTCAGCGTATCAATCACCGCCTGTTCCAGCTCGCCGGCGCGGACCGAGACCTGGTCGGGCGTCAGACCGCCCAGAGGATGGGGGATGCCCAGGGGGTGGAAGTCGGGGCGGCCAAAGGTGCGGGCGTGGCGGAAGGCCGAGTTCAGGAACGGGTCGGTGCAGAGCACCACCGTGGGGATGCCGAGGTTCTCCAGGGTCATTGCGTCGTGCACACTGCACGCGGTGCAGGACCCTCAATCAGCAATCGCGGTGACCACGAAATCGCAGCGGTCGGAGAGGTCGCTGATGATCTCATCGGTGGCCGGGCGGGAATAGACGAACTTGTCCACGGCGACGATGTCGCCCAGTTCCAGGTCTTTGGCCATCCGCTCGCCGATGTTCCGCAGCAGGAGGTCGGCGTTGGCCTTGCGGTTGCCCAGCAAGCCGCCGACCTTGTGGTGCAGCGTGTCCAGCCGGGGCGCGGCCCGCCATCGGGATGCCGCCTCCGGGTCGATGGGCAGTGCCAGACCCAGTTCCCGCATCCGGTCCTGGTAATTTGTGACGGTCATCGTTCCTTCTCCAATTCGGCTATCAGCGTTCGATTTTTCGGGTGACCCGGCGGGAGCCCCAGCCGGGCAGGTAGGCCGAGTGAGGGCCGCCGGCGCCGCCGGCGACGAAAATGTTGATGCGGTCCGGGGCGCGGACCACCGGCACCATCTGGTCGTCGTCATCCGCGTCGATGTACCGGGGCCAGAAGTGGCCGCGGCGGGAGTCGCCCTGGGGCGGGCCGCCCTGGCGGAGTTTCCGCACCGGCTTGCGGGCGTGCTCGTAGAGGAACTGGCGGATGTCCCGCTTGTTCCACCCGTCGCGGTGGAGGAACTTGGCGTGCTCGGGGCCGATGACCACGAAGGTGTCGCCCATGACGTACATCTGGACGTTGCCCAGGGTGCACATGGTGTCGGCCAGCACGGTCAGGAAGTTCCGCGAGTGGGAGGCGTGGTACATGATGTTGTGCGGCGCCTCCGCCGGGAACACCGACACCGTGCTGTCGCTGGGGGCGAAGCCGAGCTCGACGTGCATCGGCTCCCAGGGGTTGGCATCCTCATCCTCGGCAACGCAGTAGGTATAGGCGCCGGGATGGCCGAAGGTGGCCTTGTTGGTCTCGCCGGGGATGGCGCCGCCCAGGTTGAGCAGTATCAGCTTGACTGCGCGACCAATGGTGGCGTTGGCCCGCCAGCCGGAGCCGAAGCAGTTGTAGCCGCCGTTGATTTCCAGTTCCTTGACGATGGGGCCGTTGACGATCAGCAGCGGCGTGTGGATGCCGGTGGAGCACATCACGCCCCGCAGGTTGAACCGCTCGTCCATCATCGCTTCCAGGGCGGTGATGATCACCGGCATGTGCTCCGGTCGGCAGCCCGCCATGACGGCGTTGACCGCGATGCGCTCGACGGTGGCCCGTCCGCCCAGAGGCGGCAGTTCCGCGACGAGTTCGTCCCCTCCGCGGCCGGTACTCTCCACGAACCGACGGACCAGGTCTTCGGACGGCGGCACCACCGGCAGGCCGTCGGTCCATCCGGTCTCAAACATCAATTCGATGGCATCGGAAACGTCGGTGGCAAGCATTATCGGCCCAAGAGAGACGTGGGATTAGCCGGAGTTCGGCCGGAGCGAGTGTAATCCCGGCCGATAGTGCCGTCAACGCGATAATTGCCCCGGCGGGTGCTTTCGTAAATCGTCAGCATCAGGATTTTCAAGATTTGGGGATTATCAGGATTGGAACCGTTCCGTGATGGAGCTCTCCCAATCCTGTCAAATCATAAAATCCCGTAAATCCTGATTCTGACGTCCTCTGCGCCAAACCGTCACGGTCGCGATCCGTGTCCGGTACGTTGCTCAAAGCCTGCTTGACGGTACGGATGGCGCGGCGGCGCGGTAGTAAGCTCGGGGAGACGCTACGGCACGGCCCCGGACCGGGAAGTATCGTGTCTCGGAAAGCGTCCGCCTCGGCCCGCGGCATGTTGTAGCCTCTCTCCGGTCCAGATATGGGTTACAGCGCCGACGCGGCGCGGAGGATCCACCCACCCACTAACGGCAAGGGTGGAGCGGAATTGGATTGTCGGTTGTGGCGGCAGTTTCCAGATTATCCTTCGGCGCCGGTGTGATCAAATGTGTCCAAGTCGATTTCAGGGCGGGTCAGCGCAGGGGCTGTCGGGATGATCGCCGCGCAGTATTTGGGCGCGTCGCAGTTCGATTGCGTCTGGTAACACGTCAGAACCGTATCGTTCCAGGATGTCGATGTCTCTGCGTAGAATCGGATCGGACACCTTCACCTTGTTCTCCGCCTGACGCAATTCCGTTAAGTCAGTACCTCTTGCACGGGGTTTGTTCCCCCTTACGAACAAGAACCAAAACGCCAAGGCGAAAGCAACGACGACTATCAAACCGACAAGATACGGCATCGTTTCTGCTCCATGCACCGTGAGGCTATCGCCACTTGTGCGGGGGAATCCTTTGCGGACAATAATACCCGCTCAATCAGCCAGGGTCTATCGGGACGTGCGGCTCATGCGTACCCAGTTTCGCTAGAACTGTCATTGCGAGCGCAGCGCGGCAATCTCGTCAGGGCAACGGACGCCGGCTGCGGTAACGAGATCGCCGCGTCGCTGCGCTCCTCGCGATGACAAATTGGGTACGCGTGAGGGGCGATGGCCGGTTGACAAACCCATCGCCGAAAGCCATTTTGAGGCGTTGAATCTTTCAACGACAATTCGAGGAGACGGAACCATGTACAACAAGGCAATGATCAGCCTGGAACAGGCCCAGAACGCCATCACCGCTATGATCGCCGATTTCAACCGCGACCCCGACCGGCGCAAGGTCGATATGGCCGTGGTGGACGACGCCGGCAACCTGCTGGCCTACGCCCGCATGGACCGCTGCCTGCGGCCCACCTTCGCCATCCGCAAGGCCTACACCTCCGCGGTCCGCTCCATGGACACGGCCGCCTTCGCCGAGCAACTCAGCAGCACGGGCCGGACGCTGGAGTCTTTCGGGGATTCCCAGTTGATAGCGATACCGGGCGGGGTCGCCGTTTTCCACGAGGGCGCGGTGGTCGGCGCCATCGGCGTGGGCGGCCTGCCCAGCGGGTTCGACGACGAGGCCATCGCCAAGGCCGGGGTTGCCGCGTTGGGCATCTGACGGCGGCGCCGCCCGTCGCAAAAGCCCGCGAGGGCTGAGGACCAGTCTTCCCGCAACTCGCCCGTCCCCTCACGCGTACTCAGTTTCACCCGAGTTGTCATTGCGAGCGCAGCGCGGCAATCTCGTCGGGATAACGGACGCCGGCTGCGGGAACTAGATCGCCGCGTCGCTGCGCTCCTCGCGATGACAAATTGGGTGGGCGGCGATGACGAATTGGGTACGCGTGAGGCCCGCCCCCGGCGTGTACAATCGGCGAATCGGCGCAGGAGGAGGTTGCTCATGGCTACGGGATTGCTGGCGGGAGTCACGGTCCTGGATTTCACGGCGGCGTTCGTGGGGCCGTTTTGCAGCCGGATCATGGCCGACATGGGCGCCGAGGTCATCAAGATCGAGCGGCCGGCGGCGGATCAGGACGAGCGGTTCACGCCGGAGTCGCTGCCCACGCGCAACGGCGTGCCGTACCTGCACTTGAACGGCGGGAAGAAGAGCCTGTGCGTGGACCTGAAGACCGACGCCGGATTGGAGATCGTTCACGCGCTGGTGAAACGGGCCGACGTGTTCGTGGAGAACTACACGCCCCACGTGGTGCGGAGCTACGGGCTGGACTATCCCAACCTGCGCCGGTTGAACCCGGGGATCATCATGTGCTCCATGACCGGCTACGGTCAGGAAGGCTTCGCCCACAACCCCGATCACGTCTGCACCGATCCGGTGGCGCAGGCCGTCAGCGGCCTCAACTGGATCACCGGCGAGCGGGATGGCGCGCCGTACACCATCGGCGGCGGAATCGGCGACACCGTGACCGGCATGACCGGCGCGATGGCCGTGGGCTACGCGCTGTTTCACCGGCAGCGGACGGGCGAGGGCCAGTACATCGACCTGTCCATGATCGACAGCCTGCTGTTTTTGGACTCGCTGGCGATGCCCCACGTGGCCGCCAACCACGGGACACCGCTGCACTACCGCAATGGTGAGCAGAACACCTACACCTTTCCCATGGGCATACTGAAGGCCCGGGACGGATACATATCGCTGCAAGCGCCGGGGCAGGGGCCCAACAGCGCGTGGGGCCGGCTGTGCGAGTGCATGGGGCGGGAGGACCTGATCGCGGACCCGCGCTACCTGACGGACGACGACCGGGTGGAGCGGCGGGACGAGATCGTGGGCATCATCGAGGAATGGCTGCAAACCCTGCCCGACGACGAGGCGGCGCTGCTGGTGCTGGCGGAGGCGCGGATATCGTCGGGGCCGGTGCTGTCGCAGGAGGAGATCTGGCGGCATCCGCACTACAACGCGCGCGGGGCGTTCCAGGAGATCGAGTACCCGGAGGTCGGACCGGTGGGGGTGGTGTCACCGCCGTACCGCTTCTCGGCGACGCCGGCGGCGGTGAGCGGGCCGGCGCCGCAACTGGGGCAGCACAACTACGAGGTGCTGGCCGAGCACCTGGAATACTCGGCGGAGGACGTGGCGGCGCTGATCGACGCCGGCGTGTTGTACGAGTCGCCGGGGGCGAGAAGGCGCCGGCCGGCAGGCTCCGGTTGAAGCTGGCCTGCCGTCCGCAGGGGGTTCTGACTTCGCGGCTACTGGAACACGGTATCCACCATGCCCGGAACGCCCAGGTTCTGGATGCGGCGATCTTCGGAACCGGGAGTCTCCGCCATGTTGAAAGGAAGGTCGACGTGGAAGTGGGACAGGTACTCCGCGAGAGCGTCCTGCTCTGAACCTGCGGCGGCAAAGTCAGCAGCGCCGGGATCAACTGCCTTCGGGCCGTCAATGTTCCCGTTGCCGTTGGTGTCCGGGAAGTCGGAGTCCGGGGCATTGAACTGACCGGCCTCGCCTGCCAGGTCTATGCGTTCGGCGTGCGGCACGGGAAACGGGTAGCCGTCGCCGCCGTTGGCCAGGAAGTTCAGGGTCACCACTTTTATCACCCGGTCGGGATCCCCGGACAGGGCGCCATCGACCACCACCCGGTCGGCTACGGCCCCGTCCTCGCCGATGACCGCCAGGGATTGGATGCGCTCCCCGATGGGCGCTTCGGGATCGAAGCTGAACCGCATCCCGCCAACCTGGGGAAAGCGTCCGTCCTGGACTTCACCCACACCATCGAAGCCGATGCCGTGCTCCATGATGGCCGCCAACTGTTCCGCGGTCAGCGGCGCTATGACCAGGCCGTTGTTGAAGCGCAGGGAGCCCTCGATGTCGAATTGGGAGATGTCGCCCTCGGCTTTGCCAGTGGCGGGGTTGGCCGCCGGAGGGAGATACTCCACCTGCGAGGGATCGGTGGAACCCGGCGGTTGGACCACCAGGCCGATGCCGTCGCGAATACCGCCGCCGTTCTTGAGCGATACCTGCACCTCGGGGTCGACCTGCCGGGCCAGCCAAAGATTGGCGTCGGCGGTGAGGCTGCCGAGATTGCTCTCCTCCGTGCGCACCGTGCCGCGGCGTCCGTCGAGATACACGGCGGCGCTGCCCAGGATGTTGCCATCGCGGGCGGTGATCACCGAGCGCAGGGTGTCCGCGACTCGGGTCACCTCAGAGATGGGCAGGCCGGAGAACGCCTGGGCACCCTGCGTGTCGGTGGCGTAGGCGCCGCTCTGGTAGGGGTCGATGGAGGCCGGAATGATATGGCCGGAGGAATCGAAGTCAACCACCAGCCGTCCCAGGTACTTGTAGTCGCCGTCGGTGTTGACCAGCAATACCGGGGCCCCGCTGGGACTTCGGTAGGTCAGAGGGTAGGCGCCGGCGGCCGTGTGCCCGGGCCGCAGCCGGTCGGTTTCGTCGGCCAACAGGGTATTGGAGCCGCCACCGATGATGACATCCACGTTCTCCAGGCGAGAGGCCAGGGCCTGCTCGATGTCGAGGCGCTGCATGTGACCGAGCAGGACGATCTTGTTGATGCCTTGATCCGCCAGCGCGTCCACCTCTTCCTGGATGATGTCGGCCAGCGCGTCCAGATCATCAGGGTTCTGTGGACCGACCGCAATCCCGCCCGCGCTGGTTATGGTGGCCATCCGGGGAGTGGTTGCGCCCACGACGCCGATGCGCTGGCCGCCGACGGTCACCACCGCGCTGGCGGCCAGGCTGCCGCCCACCAGCATCGCCTCTTGTCCGCTCTCGACCACCAGGGGTTCGAGGTTCTCGTCGGCCGCAAAGCCCAGGTTGGCGGAAAGGTAGGGAAAGCGGGCGCCGGGGTACATCACACCGTCTTTCGCCTCAGCGCCGATGATGGACGCAAAGGTTCCGGGGCCCTGGTCGAGCTCGTGGTTGCCCACCGCCGAAGCCTGGAACCCCATGGCGTTCATGAACGCCATGTCGCCGCGTCCGTTTCCGGGGACGCCCAGGACTGACGCGGCGGCGTCATCTCCGGCCGCGAAATAGCGCGGGCCGGGGATGTAGTTATCGCCGGTGCTGAGGACGATGGTGTTATTCGGGTACTGGGAGCGAAAGCCGTCAAGGATTGCGGAGAAGTTCTCCACGTTTTGCAGCGCGCCCACCGCGCCGTCCATATCGGCGGCGTGCAGGATCTGGAGCGTGAAGGTCGGGGCGGCGGGCAACTCTACCTGGCTCACCAGTTCCAAGCGGGCCTCAATGTCCGACAGCCGCTCGTCCACCTCAGCGGAAAGCCGGGCGATGTCCTCTGGTGACGCCACCGCGGTTTCTGCGGGCGCGGCAGGAACCGCGGTGGCCGGCGCCTCGCGCAGGGTTGCGACCTCCGCGCGCAGGGCGGCCACGTCGGCCTCAAGTTGCGACACATCAGGCGATGCGCTCCCGCCGCAAGCGACCAGTGAAGATAACGCTATCAATATGGCTGCCGTCATCCAAACCCGTTTTCGGTTCATCGTAATTCCTCCTTTCGTTGGCGCGTATGCCCGATCTCGCCGTTCACGGGGTCTCGTCATGCCCTGGCCCAACTGCTCCAACCGTCACCGGCTCACGTTCACCGGCTCACGTTGTCGGGGTATTCGATACGCCCTTTCTCCCGAAGTATCGCCATCTCCTTTTGGGAAATAGCAGATTTGGGAGATGGCTGACATGACGACTTCCTCAGCCGGCCAGGCCCGCTCAATCTCGGCGCGAGCCACCGGCCCAACTTTGTTGTTGCCAGCCCTCAGGCAGAGAGCGGCATGGGTGTCCAATAGCATCACGGGTTGAGCGCCCGGTCAGGGTTAACTCAGCTCCCAACTCAACGTCGATGGGGGAGACGATACCGCCCATGATCTTCAGGCGCCCCTTGTCGATGCCGAATCGTCGGAAGCGATGCAGGGTCTATGTTGGGATCCGCTGCGCAGATCAGCTATTTGCACCCTCCTGGCATCGGGGAGAAAATGTGTGTGGCAACCGTCCTCCGAGCTTGAGATGCCAGCCCCGTGACCCGCGTGTCCGTTCACTTTCAACGGTTGTGCTTAAGCCTCAATCCACCGAAAGGATGAAGGAGGAGGCGAGATGAACCGGCGGAAAGCATCCGTCGTATCGGGGAGGCAGATAAGCAGCAATCCCGGCGTGTTCGCTGCGGAGGAAAGCATGAGACAGATGACGGGCTCCCGGACGGTGTGGAATATCAAGGCTGTCGGGCCAGGTTTATGGATTGGCGCGGTCGCGCTGGCGGTGGTAATCGGGATGGCGTGCGACACGCCGGCGCCGCCTCCTCCGCCCACGCCGACGACATGGACCCAAAGCGTGTTGCCGACGGAAACCCCAGTCCCTCTACCACAACCTGGGGTGACGTATCATGAGGCGCCACCGCGGAAACAGCTGTGGGTCAGAATAGATCACGAACCCCATTACCCTCACCCCGTGCTGCATGTCAGTTTCCTTGCGTATAATCCGTGCACCATTCCCGGCGAGGTTCTGGTTGAGTACGAACCTGGACAGGTTCGAGTGTACGTGCATCAACTGGTCGCGTCTTCGATAGAATCCTGCCCAACTGGATTCCTTGATCATATTGTCCACCGCGTCCCGCTGGACCAGTTGGTGAATGGCGACGAAGTGTTCTTGAACGATGAGTTCATGTTCAACGCTACCAATCTCTATTGTCAGCACCAACGTGGCCAGCCTTGTCCGTTTGGCTGTCAAGAGGGTTGCGGATCATTGCCCGGCCCCAACAGCCCGGCGGTTTGCATACCCAGTTGCTCCCATCCATATTGGAGTCCCACTCGGCTGCCGTAACGCGGGTCCACCAAAGGGATGCGGTGGTGATGGTCAAACGAGGTAAGAAGGGTGCGAGGTAGAGCCGACAGTTTCTGCTGCGGGGTTTGAAGAGGGTTCACAGCAAGTGGTCCCTGATTGGCGCCGGCCGCAACCTGCTCAAACTGTTCCGCCACTGCCTTATGTCGGTCAGTCCATCGTCGCCCGGTTCCCAAACGGTGTGAACCGCCGGCAAGACGCCGCCCCACAACAGCCAAACCTGATCCTCAGACAGACTGCTGGGTACCACCCGGTGTTGCCAAAGGCCGCCGGCCGCCAATGATGGATGACGCGCCCATCACGCTCGCGCGTCAATCAAATTAACCGACTCGCGGGCCATGCGCACAATGCAATCGACGGCCAAGGTTCTTCGATGAATAATCTGATGCAAGGCAAAATCTGTCTCATCACCGGAGGCAGCGATGGCATCGGCTACGCGGCCTCCCGCGAACTGGCCCGTATGGGCGCCAGGGTGGTCATCGTGGGCCGCAACGCCGCCAAGACCGAAGCCGCCGTGCGGCAGATCATCGCCGATACGGACAACCCGGCGGTGGAGTACCTGTTGGCCGACCTCTCGTCCCAGCGTGAGGTGCGTCGCGTCGCCGCCGAGGCGATAGAGCTGGCGCCCCATCTGGATGTGCTGCTGAACAATGCCGGGGCCATCTTCCTGTCCGACCGGCGCAGCGCCGAAGGTATCGAGATGACCTTCGCGCTGAACCACCTGAGCTACTTCCTGCTGACCGACCTGCTGCTGGAACATCTGCGGAAAGCGCCACGGGCCCGGAT
>DAOULH010000016.1:0-23638 GCA_034420475.1 Dehalococcoidia bacterium | reverse complement strand
GGGTATTCTCAACGTCGGTAGATATTGAGTTTTTCTTCCTGTCGCCGGCAGACCAGGGCCAGGGAGTACACCAGCATCTCCACGCTCTTGGTGTACCCTTTGGTCCGCCGCATCAGCCGGTTCAGCTTGCCCCGCCACACTGAATGCAGCCCTTCATTCCAGTTAACCGCCCCACCCTTGCCCACCACGTGCCGGTCCGGGGGCAACCATCCCAAGTACACTGGGTAAGCGTCGCTGCGGTACAACCCGGCCTCGGGCAGCCTTTCGTATAACCGCAAGAAGGGCGCTTCACTGCGGTCGCCCACTTCAAAGTCCACCCAGCGACGACCGTCGGCCTCCCGCACCACCGCCGTCCAGACCCAGCAGTCCTCCCGCTTATCCCTACGTCTGACCCCCCGATAGGTCCACATCTCATCACAGGACACCACCAGGGCCGGTTGGCGGCCCGCCATCCCCTGACCCCGCCGCTCACTGCGCTCCCGCAGTTGACTCAGGGCCTGTTGTCCCCCTTTTTCACCCACTGGCTCACCGCCTGGGTACTGTACCCCAACACCCGCCCGATGGCGCTCAGGCTGCTGCCTTCCGTGTACATGGCCAGGGCCCGCTCCTTCACCTCCGCACCAGGACGCCGATAGGCCCCTGCCGGCAGGTAGCGACGCTGGCAGTCGCCACAACAGTACCGCTGCCTCCCACCAGAAAACCCGTCCTTGCGCATCCAATTGGAGCCACAATCAGGACAGCGCACGTCATGACGATAAACCCGGGCCCGCACCATCCTCATGCCTCACCAATCAAGCTGACCCTAATGGTAACTCAATCCCTACTTATGTTGAGAATACCGGTACGCGTGAACGTCAGGGCAATGGGCATCGCCGCAGGAACGAGATCGCCGCGTCGCTTCACTCCTCGCGATGACGAATGGGTACGCGTGAACGTCAGGGCAATGGGGGCCGCCGCAGGAACGAGATCGCCACTTCGCTGCGCTTCTCGCGGTGGCAAACCGGGTACGAGTGAGAGGGCGGGAGCGCTGGCGCGACGCCGGGTCAGCCCATCGCTTCCTTGAACCGCCGTATCGCCTCGATGTGCTGATCGGGACCCTTGAGGCCGGCCCGCATGGTGTTGACCGAGAAGTGGGTGGCGCCGGCGTCGCTCCAGTCGGAGGCCAGGCGGTTCCAGTCGTCGGGGTTGTTGCTGTCGGCCAGGGAGGCGCGGCCCTCGACGCCGATGGCGGCCGGATCCCGGCCATAGCCGCGCGCCAGTTCGCGCATCTCCTCCAGGCGTTCCCGGCCCGCGCCGTCGGGCTGGAACTGCGGGAACCAGCCGTCGCCCATCCGGGCGATGCGCCGCACCACCTGGGGCGCGCCGCCGCCGAACCAGACCGGGATGGGCCGCTGCACCGGCAGGGGGTTGATGCCGGCGTGGGTGATCTTGTGGTAACGGCCCTCGTAGTTCACCACTTCCTGCGTCCAGAGCATTCGCATGACCTCGACCTGCTCGGCGGAGCGGCGGCCGCGGTTCTCCCAGTTCTCGCCCAGGGCCTCGAACTCGACCTCGTTCCAGCCCACGCCGATGCCCAGACGCAGGCGGCCGTTGGTGAGCACGTCCACCTCGGCGGTCTGCTTGGCGACCAGGGCCGTCTGGCGCTGGGGCAGAATGATGATGCCGGTGCAGAACTCGATCTTCTCGGTCAGCGCGGCCAGATAGCCGAACATCACGAAGGGCTCGTGGAACATGTCGTCCTTGTTGTAGGGCCGGTTCCACTCGGCGCGCTGGGTGTGGTCGGCCCCGAGCACATGGTCGAAGACCAGCAGGTGCTCGTAGCCCAGGGCCTCGGCGGCCTGGGCGAAGTCCTTGACGGCGATGGGATCGGCGCCGATTTCAGTCTGGGGGAAGATGGCTCCGAGTTGCATGGTGGTTGCTCCTTAAGTTGGTTGCGATTCCTTCGTCGCGTCCCCTGCTAGAATGGACTAACGCTGGGGATTAGTCTAGTAGTAAGATGCTTGGCCTTGGATATGAGGGCTGTATATTCGGAGCGCAGTAGCCAAATTTGTTGAGGATGGCTACCATACACTTGCGGCAGCGCCATCCGACTACCACCGCCTAGCATATGCCGAAAATCCGTGAACTGATTGCTGATTTGGATCGGGCGGGGTTTGTTAACCGCGGAGGCCGGGGAAGCCACCGGAATTTCGTACATCCAAACCTGGCAAAGCCCGTTACCATATCAGGCAATCTGGGCGACGACGCTAAAATTTACCAAGTTCGTGCCGTCAGAACTGCGATTGAGGAATCCAGGCAATGAAGGACAGTGCCCGTTACGTCAAGATCGTCGAGTGGTCCGAGGAGGACCAGTGTTACGTGGGGAGCGCACCGGGTCTGATCTACGGGGGGTGCCACGGCGCCGACGAACTCCAGGTATTCGAGGAACTTTGCCTGGTCGTCGATGAGGCGATTGAACTGTATCGGTCGGACGGCAAACCACTGCCACCGCCTACGTCCGGGCGTGACCTAGTCAACAAACTGGGGGCCATAGTCTAGCCCGGACGCTGTATCGGACCCCACCCCTGGAACTTTCCGAGACCCGCCCATTGCCGGCGCACCCTGCCGACGCCGCCGAATTGCCGGGGTGGCAGGCCTACCCGAATACTCCCACGCAACGCCGATGATGCGAACGCGGGAGTCGGGGCGTCGGGCCAGCGGACCGGGATTTCCAGGGTAAGGTAACCGCACGTGGGGCGAGGTAGTGCACCTCGCCCCACGGCATCATCGGCAGCGACGTGCCCGACGGTGACGGGCCAGGACTGCGCTACACCTGCCGCTGCTTCGGATCCAGGCGGTCGCGGAGCCAGTCGCCCAGCAGGTTCATGCTCAGCACGACCAGCATGATGGCCAGGCCGGGGAAGAGGGAGACCCACCAGCCCTGGGCCGATGCGATGAGCACCCGCCCGTCGGCGACCATCAGGCCCCACGCCGGCTGTGGCGGCGGGATGCCGGCGCCCAGGAAGCTCAACGTCGCTTCCAGGATGATGACGAACCCGACGTTCAGCGTGGCCAGCACGATGACGCTGTTGAAAACGTTGGGGAAGACGTGGCGGAACATGATCCGCCGGTGCGACGCGCCGGACACGCGGGCGCGAGCGATGAAGTCCTGCACGCGCACGGCCAGCGTCTCGCCCCGCACCAGTCGCGCGTAGCGTGACCACATCAGCAGCACGAGCACGGTGATCACCGTGGCCATGCTGGGCTTGGTCGCCGCAACGATGACCAGCGCCAGCAGGATGATGGGGATGGACAGCGATATGTCCACCAGGCGCATCACCACGGCGTCAACCCAGCCGCCCCAGTATCCGGCGGCGATGCCCAGCGACGTGCCCAGGACGCCAGCGATGCAGATGGCGATGGCGGCGATGACGACGGACACCCGGGCGCCGTGCATGATGCGCGACAGGATGTCGCGGCCAACGCGGTCGGTGCCCAGCAGATGCTCCGCGGAACCGCCCTCCATCCAGGCCGGCGGCTGCAACTTGGAGGACAGGCTGCCCAGCTTGGGGTCATGGGGAGCGATCCAGTCGGCGCCGATGGCCGGGATCACCATGACGATGAGGAGCAGGGCGATGGGGAACAGGGGATAGCGCCGGGCTTCGCGCCAGATACGGCCCAGACGGCCGGGCTGCGCAACCGCGCCGTAGTCGGGCGCATCGGCGATTTGCGGGCTGGCGACGGGGTTTTCGGCAGCCATACGGAACTTCTCCTAGCTGAAGCGGATCCTGGGGTCAACGTAGGCGTAGGCGATGTCCACCAGCAGGTTGGCCACGATGTAAACCATGCAGAAGGTGATCACCACGGCCTGCACCACCGGGAAGTCCTTGGTCACCGCGGCGTCAACCGCCAACCGGCCCACGCCGGGCCACGCGAAGACGAACTCGATGGACACGGAGCCGACCATCAATGACCCGATGATCAGGGCGAAATAGGTGAACGGCGCAATGGCAGCGTTCCGCAGGCAGTGCTTCCAGATCACCTTCCATTCGACGACGCCCTTGATGCGGGCCAGCTTGACGTACTCCGTGTCCAGCACGTCCAGCATCGACGAGCGCACCAGGCGCATGAGCGCCGCCACCTGGAACCAGCCGATGGCAACGGCCGGCAGGATGTAAGACAGGGCCCCCTGGTCTTTACCGGACACCGGGAACCAGCCCAATTGGGCGGCAAACACCCACATCAGCATCAGGCCCAGCCAGAACGCCGGCAGCGATTGGCCGAACAGGGCGATCACCTTGCCCACGTAGTCGAAAGGCGTGTCCTTCTTGACGGCGGACAGCACGCCGATGGGCACGGCGATCACGATAGCCACCACAATGGCGACGCCGGCCAGCGCCGCCGTGTTGGGCAGTCGCTCCAGGACCAGGCTCATCGCCGTGCGCCCGCGAACCCGCAGGGAGTCGCCGAAGTCGCCGGTGAGAGCATTGCCCAGGAAGGTGAAGTACTGGATATGCACCGGCCGGTCCAGACCCCAGGCGGCGCGCAGCCGCTCAGCGTCCTCGTTGGTGGCTTCCAGCGGAAGCAGCACGTCCAGCGGGTCGCCGGAGAGGCGGGCCAGCGAGAAAACGATGACGGTCAACACCAGCAGGGTGAGGATCGACTGGCCGATGCGGAACAGAATATAACGCTGCACGGTCGGATACCTTGTTTACCGGACGTAGGGGCTACCGGTGAGCAGCCCCTACGAATTGTACCAGCAGTTGCGAACGGCCTAGTTGGAGGCCGGAGTGATGTACTCGGTGTGCGTGAAGCTGGCGTTGATGTTGCCGGGCCACACCATCTCGCCGATCTCGGCCGGGTTGACCACGATCTGCGCGGGCAGCCACACGATGGGCACCTCGGAGTAGAGGTCGAACTTGAGGTCGCCAAGGTCGCGGAGGGCCTGAGCCTTGACCTCGGGATCGACGCTCTGGGTGGCCTTGTCGTAGAGCGCGTCGGTCATGGGATCCACGGACGTGCGCCAGAAGCCGGCGTTGCCGCTGCGGTTGTAGAACCGGAGGGTGATGTCAGCGGGGCGATAGGTGCCGCGGGTGGCGGCCAGGGTGCCGTGGGTCTTGCCCGGGCGGTAGTACTTGGCGCGGTAGTCGGACCACTTGATGGCCTCGGTTTCCACGTCAATGCCGATCTGGGTGAGGTAGGTGAAGGCGGCCTCGCCCATGGGGATCATTTCGGGGACGCCGGGCAGTTCGGTCAGGAGCAGCGTGAGCTTGTAACCCTTGTGACCGGACTCCTCCAGGAGCTGAGCGGCCAGTTCGGGATTGTAGCTGTACTTGTCGTCAAACTCTTCGGTCCAGCGCGGGTTGTAGCCGGGCAGCGCGGGGTGGTAGCCCCACACGGTGTGCTGGCGCCCGATGCCGCCAAAGAGCTCGCGGTTGATCTCCTCGCGGTTGATGGAGCGATTGATGGCCTCGCGGACCTTGGGGTCCAGGTGGGGCTCGCCTTCCTGGTAGAAGCAGTTCTGGAACCCTTCCGTGAGGCAGGGACCGGCTTCCTCGGGGTTGTAAACGCCGCCGATGATGAAGGCGACCTGGATGGAGGGCAATTCGCTCTGGAGCACTTCCAGGCCGGAACCCTGTGCATCAAGGTGCAACTCGCGGCTGATCTCGCCGATCTGGACCTGTCCGGTCTGGAGCTGGGCCAGGCGGGTGGTCTCCTCGGGAATCAGGACGTACTCCATCTCCTCGAAGAAGGGGGACCGGCGGTAGTGGTCCGGATTGCGGGAATAGAGGATGTTGACGTCTACGGTGCGCTCTTCAAAGACCCAGGGGCCGACGCCGGCGGGCTTGGCCTGCAACTGCTCGATGCCCTCGGCCTCGTACTGCGCCTTGGAGTAGATGAAGAGGTTGCCCTGCTGGGCCCCGGCGAAGAAGTCCATCAGGGAATTGGGGGTCTTGAGGTTGAACTGGATGGTGTTGTCGTCCAGGGCCACGATGTTGGTCGCCAGCTCTTCTTCCGTGTCGCCGAAGAGGCCGCGGAAGAGGCCGGTATCGGTGGCGATGGCGTCCTCGCGGACGATGAACTGGGCGCTGGCCGGCACGTCGTGGGCGGTGAAAGCCCCCCAATCACCGTGGAAGTTCACGTCGTCGCGCAGTTGGAAGGTCCACTGCGTGCCGTCCTCGTTGGCCTCCCAGCTGGTGGCCAGGCCGGGCACCAGGGAGCCATCAAAGCGGTCGGTGTGGACCAGCGGGTCGGTGAAGGGCCGGACCTGGGTGTTGGCCGAGGTCGTGGTTCCCAGCCAGCTGCCCGTAAGCTGCTGCACCGGCGGGATGGTGGCGATGCGCAGGCGGCCGCCGAGGGTCGTGGTCTCCTGGGCCGCGGTGGGCGTGTTGGTGGGGCTGGGCGTAGCCGTGGCAACGACCGTGGGTATGGCGGTCGGAGGCTCGGCTGCGGTGGGTTGCTCGGCGGCGGGCGCCTGCTGGCCCTGCTGCGGCTGTTGCTGCTCGGATGACGCCTGCGAGGCCGGAGCCGCGGGAGCGGCCGGGGATTCGCTTGCGCCGCCGCAGGCGACGCCCAGCGCCAGCAGCAAAACCGCGGCGAGGGCAAAAACAATCGTAGGTTTAACCAATTTGTTCCCTCCCAGAAACGATGACAATGTGGCCGTTGCAGCCTCAGCCGCAGCGACGGGGGCGCAGTATAAGGATCGAATACCATTAGGTCAAAAATATGATAAACGGTGATATTGATGGCTGGTGAGACGTAATACGTAACCATTACGGACGGAAAATTACGCGAAACGTATTGAGCGCCTGTGGATTTATGCAATCCGCTGTCACCGAAGCGCCGACTGCATCACGGTGAATAATCTCCGGATCGCATGATGACGGCGAGATTCCGAGCTCACGCGTATCCAGTTTGTCATCGCGAGGGGCGCAGCGACGTGGCGATCTCGTTCCCGCAGCAGCGTTTCTTGCCCCGACGAGATTGCCGGGCTGCGCTCGCAATGACGGTTCAGGCGAACCGGGTACGCGTGAGAATTCGGAGGGCTTGCCCCCTCACGCGTATCCGGTTTGTCATCGCGAGGAGCGCAGCGACGTGGCGATCTCGTTCCTGTGGCGGCGTCCGTTGCCCTGACGAGATTGCCGCGCTGCGCTCGCAATGACGGTTTGGGCGAACCGGGTGCGCGTGAGCTTGCCGCCGGGTTGAGCTTTCCACAACCCTGGTAGTGTATGTCCTTGCAGCGGATGTGCCGAGCCGACAGAACAACGAAAATCGCCCGGACGCCGTGAAGCGTCCGGGCGATGATGGTACGAGCGACCGGTCTGAAGGCTACACTTGCCGTTGCTTGGGGTCCAACCGGTCGCGCAGCCAGTCGCCCAGCAGGTTCATGCTCAGCACCACCAGCATGATGGCCAAGCCCGGCAGCAGGGATACCCACCAGCCCTTTTCGGATGCCACCAGCTCACGGCCATCGGCCACCATCAGACCCCACGCCGGATTGGGTCGCGGCACGCCGGCCCCCAGGAAGCTCAGGGTGCTTTCGAGGATGATGACGAACCCCACTTGCAGCGTCGCCAGCACCACCAGGCTGTTGAACACGTTGGGCAGGATGTGCTTGAACATGATGCGCACGTGGCTCGAACCGGCCACCTGGGCGCGGGAGATGAAGTCCTGCACTCGCACCGCCAGCGTCTCGCCGCGGGCCAGGCGGGCATAGCGCGACCAGAGCAGCACTACGATGACCCCGATAACGGTACTGGTCCGGGGGCCCAGCGCCGCCACCAGCACCAACCCGAGGAGAATGATCGGGATGGATAACGAAATATCCACCAGGCGCATGATCAGCGCGTCAACCCATCCGCCCCAATAGCCGGCGGTTATGCCCAGGGCAGTCCCGATGATGCCGCTGACCACGATGGCAATCATGGCGATGACCACGGAAATGCGGCTGCCGTAGAGAATGCGGCTCAGGATGTCGCGGCCGACCTTGTCGGTTCCGAGAATGTGATCAGCGCTGCCACCCTCCTGCCAGACCGGCGGGGCCAGACGATTGCCCAGACTTCCCCGGGTGGGATCATGGGGGGCGATCTGGTTGGCGAAGATGGCCGGAATGACCAGCACCAGCAGCAGGATGGCAATGGGAAACAGGGGGAGGCGCCGCAGTTCCGAGATGCTCAGGCTGAGGCGAGACTGCTGAGGCAGGGAAGCCTCGGCGCCCTGCTCTGCGGCGGCGGGAACCGGGCTGGTGCGGTCTTCAGCGGCCATATCGGAACGATCTCCTCGTTTGAACCCGGCGGTCGGCGGGAGCGATCACACCGGACATTGCCGGACTAACTGTATCGGATCCGGGGGTCAACGTAGGCGTAGGCGATGTCCACCAGCAGGTTCGCCGTAATATAGACCAGGCAGAAAACGATGACCACCGCCTGGATCACGGGGAAGTCGCGGGCGATGGTGCTGTCCACGGCCAGCAGTCCGACGCCGGGCCAGGCGAACACGAACTCGATGCTGACGCTGCCCACCATCAGGGAGCCCAGGATCAGCGCGAAGTAGGTGAACGGCGCGATGGCCGCGTTGCGCAGGCAGTGCTTCCAGACCACCTTGCGCTCCGAAACGCCCTTGATGCGGGCCAGCTTGACGTACTCCGTGTCCAGCACGTCCAGCATGGACGAGCGCACCAGGCGCATCAGGGCGGCAACCTGGAACCAGCCGATGGCGATGGCCGGCAGGATGAAAGACCTGATGCCGGACTTGCCCGACGTGGGCACCAGCTCCAGGTTGACCGCGAAGATCCACATCAGGACCAATCCCAGCCAGAAAGCCGGCAGGGATTGGCCGGTCAAGGCCAAGACTTTTCCGGCGTAGTCGAAGACGGTGTCCTTCTTGACCGCGGAGAGCACGCCCACCGGCACGGCGATGAGCGTAGCCACCAACAGCGCCAGGCCGGCCAATTGGGCCGTGGCCGGCAGCCGATCAAGCACCAGGTTGATGGCCTGCTGGTCGCGGTGCTTGATGGACTCGCCAAAGTCTCCGGTCAGCGCGTTGCCCAGGAACTTAAAGTACTGGATGTACAGCGGCTTGTCCAAACCCCAGGCCGCGCGAACGCGCTCGGCATCCTCCACGGTGGCTTCCAGGGGAAGCAGCACGTCCAGTGGGTCGCCCGCTATCCGCGCCAGGCTGAAAACGATGACGGTCAGCACCAGCAGGGCGAGGATGGATTGAACGATCCGTATCAGGATGTAGCGTTGCACGATCGGTCGCCTTATGGGTGTTCAGGGGCGAATATCATTCGCCCCTTCGGATGCACTGGGGAAACAGCAGTATGCTACTGGGCAGTGGTGATGTACTCCATGTGGGTGATGGCGGTGTTGATGTTGCCGGGCCAGATGAACTCGCCGACCTCGTTGGGGTTGATGGCGATCTGGCTGGGGATCCAGACGATGGGCACCTCGGCGTACAGGTCGAACTTGAGGTCACCGGCGGCGCGCAGGGCGTTGGCCTTCACGTCCGGGCTGACGGCGGTGATGGCTTCGGCATACAGCGCGTCAAGCGCAGGGTCCGGTACGATCCGCTGGAACCCTTCGGGTCCGCTCACGTTGTAGAAGCGCAGGGTCACCTCGGCGGGGCGCATCGTGCCGCGGATGGGCGCGATGGTGCCGTGGGTCTTGCCGGGGCGGTAGAAATCGGCGCGGAAGCGGGCCCACTCCATCTCCTCTGCTTCCACTTCGATCCCGATATCGGCGAGGTAGGTGAAGGCGGCCTCGGCCATGGGGATCATTTCGGGCACGCCGGAAAGCTGGGTGATGATGAGCTTCAGCGGGTAGCCCTCGTGTCCTGATTCCTTGATGAGTTCGCGGGCACGGTCGGGATCGAAGCCATACTTCTCATCGAACTCCCGGGACCAGCGGTCGTTCCAACCGGGCAGGCTGGGGTGGAAGCCCCATACGGGATGAGGGGACCCGAATCCGCTGAACAGCGTCTCGTTGATCTCCTCACGATTGATGGCCCGGTTGATTGCCTCTCGAACCCGGATATCCAGGTGCGGGTCCGACGGGTCATGATAGGGGCTGTGCGGGGAGTAGATACCGCCCATGACGAAAGCGACCTGGATGGAGGGCAGTTCGCTCTCCACGATGATCATTCCGCCTTCCTTGGCCTCTGGATGGAGGTCCCGGTTTACCTCGGCGATCTGGACCTGACCGGTCAGCAGATTGGCCAGGCGGGTGGCCGGCTCCGGCGTGTTGATCTGCTCCATTTCGGACCAGTGCGGGGTCTGGCGCCAGTGATCCTCAACTCGGGAGTACAGGAGATTTCCGCCAACACCAAGCTGACGGCTTTCGTACCGCCAGGGACCGGTGCCAACCGCACCGTCGATGTATCCGGGCTCACCTTCCGCGTCCCACTGGTCCTTGCTGTATATGAAGTAGTTGCCCTGTTGTGCAGAGACGACGAAATCCATTGCAGCTTCGGGGCGCAGCAGGTTGAACTCCACCGTGTAGTCATCGATCACCTTGATGTTCTCGAAAAGTTCGTCAGCGGTCTGCCCGAACAATCCGCGGAACAGCCCGGTGTCGGTGGCAATGGCCTCTTCACCGATAATCAAGGCGGCGGAGTGGGGAACGTCGTTCGCGGTGAACTCGCCCCAATCACCGTGGAATGGTATCCCCTCCCGGAGGCGGAACACCCACTGGGTGCCGTCGGCCTTGGAGATTTCCCATTCCGTGGCCAAGCCAGGCTGCAGGGAGCCGTCGAAGCGGTCAGTATGCACCAGCGGTTCAGCAAAATGGCGCACCTGAGCGTTGGCTGACGTGGTGGTACCCAGCCATCCTCGGACCAGTTCCTGGACCGGTGGGGTCACCGCGATCTTGAGGCGTCCACCGACAGTTGCAGATTGTTGCGCAGCAGACGGCGTATTGGTTGGCCGGGGGGTGGCGGTGGCCACGATGGTGGGCGCGGCGGTTGCGGCTGGCGCCTGCTGTTGGGGCTGGGAGGCCGGAGCCGTCGTGGCGGCGGGAGCGGACCCACCGCCGGACTGCTGGGCGGCCGGCGCCGTGGTGGCAGCGGGAGCGGCCGGCGCGGCGGGCGCAGGCTCCTCGGCAGCGCCGCCGCAGGCGATTCCCACGATCAGGAGAAGTGAGGCAGCGATGGTGAGCGCAATCGTTGGTTTCAGCACGATAATCCCTCCTGACGAATGCCACGCGCCGTCCAGCGCATCATCTATGGCGGTATCCGAAAATACGTCGCAGCGATATGCAGGGCCGCATTATAGGCGAAAGAATTCACAATTGCACCATTGCCGTTGTGAATTTCACCCTGCGTCCTTTGCTTCTACGATAATGATACTGTTCGCGCAATATTATTGCGTTTTCCGTCATTGATGATTTCGGATCAACGGATCCAATATGGCCCGGACATGCGCGAGCCTCCGCCGGATGGCGCAACCTCATCGGGAAAATGCCAAGCGAAACGTTGCCCGGCGGGAAAACGTCGCCCGGCGGGAAGCGACTAGCCGCGTTCCAGGCGAGCCAGGCTGACCAGCAGCCGTTTCAAACCGGCGCCGGGGAAGTTGACGGTGGCCTGCTCAGTGTCACCGCTCCCCTCCACCTCCTGCACGACCCCCTCGCCGAAGGTGGGATGGCGGACGATCTCGCCCACCGCCAGGGGCACGCGCTCCGGTTCCGGTTCGGATGACGGACGGCGGCTTGATGTCCACTCGGTGAGGCGTTCGTCGATGTTGCCGCGCAGCCGTCCCCGCGTGGCCTCGCCGCCTTCACCGGAACCGTCGCCCAGACGGGTTCGGGAGGCGCGCCGCTCCTGCGCGTAGGAACCGCCGATGACCACGTCGGCACTGCGAGAAGACCGGGACGAGTTCAGCCCGTAGGTGTCAGATCGGGAGCCCGGCGGCCGGTCCCGTGCCGGGGAAGCCAGCACTTCCTCGGGAAGCTCTTCGAGGAACCGGGAGGGCAGCGAGACCCCGCCCGACGACGGGTAACGCCGGCGGAAGGCCCTGAGTAGATAGAGACGCTCCTTGGCGCGGGTCATTCCCACGTAGCAGAGGCGGCGTTCCTCCTCGATTTCGGCCAGCGTGTCCATGGAGCGGCTGTGGGGCAGCAGGCCCTCCTCCATGCCGGCCATTATCACCACCGGGAACTCGAGGCCCTTGGCCTGGTGCAGGGTGATCAGCGTCAGCGAGTCCTCAGACTGCTCGTAGGCATCGACGTCGGATACCAGGGAGACGCGCTCCAGGAAGGCGCTCAGGCCGTCGGGCGTGTCGTTGCCGGACGGACCGTAGTCTTCGGCGAGACCGCGGAGCTCCAGGATGTTCTCCCAGCGTTCGTCGCCGTCGTCCTGCGCGTTGATGTGCTTGGCCAGGCCGCTCATATCCAGGGTGCGATCCAGCAGATCGGCGACGCCCAGTTCGCGGGAGGCTTCGCTGAGCCGGTCCAATGTGACGGAAAGATCGGCCATGGCGCGGGCGGCCCGGGCGGTGACGTCAATGGGACACGGCAGTTTTTCGGTTCGCGCGGCGGCGACTTCCCGCATCGCCTGGCGGCTGGTCAGTCCCCGCTGGGCCGCGAAGGCGGTGAGTTGCTGGACGGACTTGGCGCCCAGGCCCCTTGGCGGCTGGTTGATCACGCGCTGCAGGCTGACCTCATCGTCGGGGTTGAAGATGACGCGCAGGTAGCAGACGGTGTCCTTGATCTCCTTGCGGTGGTAGAAACGCACCCCGCCGACCAGCCGGTAGGGAACGCCCTGGCGCATGCACTGGTCCTCGAAGGCACGGCTCTGCGCGTTGATCCGGTACATGATGGCGCAGTCGCCGTTGCGGAACCGGCCGGTGCGGGTCAGGCGGGAAACCTCGTCCACGGCCCAGAGCGCCTCGTCCTCCTCGCTGAAAGCCTCGTGCAGGGTGACGGGGTCGCCGGTGGGGTTGCTAGTGTACAGTTCCCGTTCGATGCGCTCGGCGTTGTTGGCGATGACGCCATCCGCCGCCCGCAGGATGTTCTTGGTGGAGCGATAGTTTTCGCCCAGGCTGATAACCGTGGCGCTGGGAAAATCGCTCTGGAAGCTGAGGATGTTGCCGATGTCGGCATTGCGCCAGGCATAGATGCTCTGGTCCGGGTCGCCGACCACGCACAGGTTCTGGTGGGGTCCGGTCAGCAGTTGGGCCAGGCGATACTGGGCGACGTTGGTGTCCTGGAACTCGTCGATAAGGAGGTAGCGATAGCGCCGGTGATACTGTTCCTGGACCTCTGAGTCCTGCTCCAGCAGATGGGTGGTACGCACCAGCAGATCGTCAAAGTCCAGCGCGTTCTGCCGGGTCAGCGCCTCCTCGTAGTAACGATAGACGCGGGCGCAGGTGTCGATCCAGTGCGCGCCGTACTCGTCGTCGCTGTCGTAAGCGGCCCGCGCCATGGCGTGGGAATCCTGGAGCACGCTCTTGGCAGCCGAGATCCGGGACAGCAGGGCGCGCGGGTTGTACCGCTTGCTGTCCACGTCGGCCAGTTGCATGGCGGATTTGAGGGCGTCGATCTGGTCGTCCTGGTCGTAGATGGTGAAGTTGCGGTCCAGACCGACCCGCTCGCCGTGCCGGCGCAGGATGCGGGCGCAAACGGCGTGGAACGTGCCCATGGTCACGTCCTCGCTGCGGCTGAGGAGCAGCCGGTCGAGGCGTTCCCGCATCTCGCGGGCGGCCTTGTTCGTAAACGTGACGGCGAGTATCTGCCAGGGGTGGACGCCGCGCTCGCCTACCAGATAGGCGATGCGGTGGGTGATTACCCGGGTCTTGCCGGAGCCGGGGCCGGCAACGATCAGCAACGGGCCTTCGGTGGTGATGACGGCCTGCTGTTGCGGCTCGTTCAGACCCTGAAGGATGGCCGGAGCGCCGCCGGTTGTCGGCTCGGGTTGGGTTGTTCCGGCGTCCAGGTCGGCCAGTTCCGGCGCATCCCAATAGGGAGACGATGCCGGCTCTTCCCAGTAAGGCGATGACGCCGGCCCGTCGTTTCGGGCCGGCGCGGTTTCCGGGAGGGGAGATTGCGGGAAGCTGGATTGGAGCGACATGGACGATCAGTAGTGGCGCAGTTCGACGACGTTGTCGTCCGGGTCGTAGATGTAGAGGGAGATGCCGTCGCCGTGGGAGCCCCAGCGCTTGCCGGGGCCGGCCTGGATGTCGATGCCGGCGTCCTCGAAGCGGGCCTTCAGCGCGTCCATGTCGGTCTGGTCGATGACCATGCAGAAGTGGTCCTGGTTGCGGACATCGTCGCGGCCGCTGGGTATCTCGTCGGACGCGAAGAAGTCGATGATGGTGTCGGCATTGATTCGGGCCGAGGGGAAGCGCACTTCGCCGGCGCGCCACTGCTCGACGCGCTCGGCCTGGAGCCCGAGGACCTCGGTGTAAAAGCGCAGAGATTCCTCCACGTCCCTGGTGCGCAGGACGATGTGGTCCATCTCGGTGATCTTGACCAGGGGCTGGGTGATGCGTTCGAACCTGGTTGCGGTTGCCATGCTGGCCCTCCTGAGTGGTGTCGCGGTTTCAAAACGATGTGGCTGCATTATATGGGCCGCCCGGAAGAAAGTCATCCGAACGCATGACGATGCGAAGCCAAGAGCCAAAGGCGGAGCGAGACTGATGTCTGATACAATAAATGAGCGTCAACCAACGCTGCTGTTCGGGCCTCGCCGACCCCGTTTCGGGAGGCCCCGCGCGAAACGGAGAGGTGGCCGAGTGGTTGAAGGCGCCGGTCTCGAAAACCGGTATACCCCTCTGGGGTATCGCGGGTTCGAATCCCGCTCTCTCCGCCATTTTTACATCGCAAATCCCAATCAGATCGGCCGTTTCCTACTTGATGTGAGTAGGAAACGGCCCTTTTCATGTCCGATAATGTCCACTAAAATCCGACTACATCCGCCAGAATCGTGGTATAGTAATGGTATAGCCAGGAACCAGACCTCATGACCTCGAAAAGCAAACGAAACGCCCTTTCCGCGGTTTTCGTCCAGTCGGCCCAAGAAACTGGCACCTACTCGGACGGTGGTGGCCTCAATCTCAGGGTGAAGAAATCCGGGGCCAAGTATTGGTTTCAACGCGTGACCATTGACGGGAAGCGGCGTAATCTGGGCCTCGGTGGCTATCCCACGGTTTCTCTGGCGGAAGCGCGCAAAGCTGCTTTGCTCAATACTCGGATGATCCGAGAGGGTCGCGACCCTTTGGCGGAAAAGAGGGAAGCGATCGCGGCTCGCCAGAGACCACCGACGCCGACATTTGCCGAAGCGGCCGCAACCGTAATCGAAATGCGGCGCCCGACCTGGTCCAACTCGAAGCATGCCGCCCAATGGAGCAACACGCTCGAGACCTACGCGTTCCCCAAGATAGGGTCCAAGCTGGTCACCGACATCACCACTGCGGATATCTTGGCGGTCCTGTCGCCGATTTGGACGGAAAAGCCGGAGACGGCAAGCCGGGTGAGGCAACGCATGGAGACGGTGCTGGACTGGGCGGTTGCCCAAGGTTACCGTATTGACAATCCCGCCAGTCGTTCAATCACCAAGGTGCTGCCCAGGATGCCACGAACCAAGCAGCACCATCGGGCACTGCATTACTGCAAAGTTCCGTTGGCGATGGAAAAGGTCAGACAATCGACTGCGGACCCGGGCACCAAATTGGCATTCGAGTTCCTGGTGTTGACGGCCGCGCGCAGCGGCGAGGTCAGACTCGCCACATGGGATGAAATAGATTGGGATGAACGGAAATGGACGGTGCCAGCCGAGCACATGAAAGCGCGCCGTGAGCATAAGGTGCCCTTGTCAAAGAGGTCCATAGAGGTTCTGCGGTTGGCGGAAGAGTTGTCCGATGGGTCTAGTGATTTGGTGTTCCCCGGTCTGCCCGGAAAGCCGTTGTCCGACATGGTGTTTACGTCCATGTTGAGGAGGCTTGACATTCCGGCCGTTGCCCATGGGTTCCGTAGCAGTTTCAAAGACTGGTGCACGGAGTGCACTGACGCCGGGTGGGAGGTGAGTGAAGCGGCGCTGGCGCACAACCTGGGCAATCCCACCCAACAGGCGTATGCGCGGACCGATCTGTTTGAACCACGCCGAGAACTGATGGAAATGTGGGCCGCTCATTTGGCCGGCGGCAACACCGCGAATGAGTTCGAACCCTCAAGCAATCCAAACGCTTAAACTGGCACCCGTTGTCAGCTTGACCTTGCGTGTGAGTGTCTCTCTCGATATGCTCCGATTTCCGGGGCTCAGATCATCTGATTAATCAGCGATCCCACCGTTCGTAGCATTCGGTCCTGTGAACCGAGTTGGCGTGCCAAGCGTTACGTAAACGTCAACTTTGCCAACGCGTTGACCCGTCGGTGGTCGGACCCAACTGCCGGCGAGTTCCACATGGGGCACCCGGAAAACCCAGTCAGTTCATGGGCTAGCGAGTCAGGGCGACTGGTCTCGCGACGTGAAAGTTCACGGCATAGATTGCGGCGTTCATCTCAACTCCGACTACTCGGGCAAAATCGACGTACGCGTTGAACTTCTCCGAAGATGTTCTCGATCTTCCACTGCGGTTTTTGTGCATGGTAGCGCCCGGTTCATTTGGGGGTTCGGAGCGGACCGACTGCGTTGGCTGGCCAGCATCGGTTGATTAACGCCTGCTATCAGGCAGCGATACTAGGTGGTTACCGTTGGAGTCAAAGCGATTGCCGGCGTTTGGAAAATAAGGCGGACCAGGTCGCATCGCCGCACAGAGTCATGAGAACCCATAGTCCCGACGATGATCGCGTCTCAGAGGGTGTGTGACAATTGGTATTAAGGTGCTCGGGTGATTCTTGGAATGAGAAGATCGTTACGCAGGTAGGATAAGCAGGAAACCCTAGGCCAACGATTTGACTGATACTCATCGGGATGAATTGGCTCCTCTGTTGCCACCTCATACGGAAGGAAGCATTCCCCCACGGACTTGCTCGATGTGGTAAACGGCATCCTGTACGTCCTGCTTAGTGCAATACGCCGGTCCGCCTGAGGCGGAATTCCTTGGGGCACTGTTTGGTGGGACTTCCACGACTGGCGGGATGACGTCACCTGGTAGAGAGTAGGGGGAGGCTTTGCGTTCACGAGATTGTGAATCTGCCGTAGGATCGTCTACGTCCAACGCGGCCGTCATCGAGATCCAGTCAGTGAAGACCACGGGGAAAAGGGCCGCGGGGATACGACGCTGGTAAGTGGGTAGCCGGCCACAAACGGCCTGCTGGCCGCGGAGGTTCACGACGCCAGAATCCAGGGCCGGGACGGCGCCAAGCTGGTGTTGGTCAATTTGCTGGGTCGCTGTCCCAGATCGCCAGTCACCTGGGCTGATGCTGGCTATGCAGGTCGTCTGGCGTCTTGGGCTCGGGCCACCGGCGGTTAACTGCCCGCCGTGGTGCGTAAGCCAGGCGAATCTCATGCTGTCCAAGTGCTGCCTCGACTATGGGCGGTAGAACGCACTCTGGCTTCGTTGAGCCGGTGCAGATGTTTGAACAAGGGCTGCGAGGAGCGCACCGAAAGCAGCAAAGCTTGGGTGCATATAGCCATGGTCGACCTCATGCTCAGACGCCTCCAACCTGCTTGAACTCATTTGTCTCACACCCGCTCAGGATTTTAACGTTACCGTTCGGCGCGGGAGTCGGTAACGTTTCTTATCACACTGCCTGAATAGCGTGGTGAATGGCAAGAAAGTGCCGATCAGGAATCGTGGTCGCAATCGGTGCGAGATTGGCTGGCGCGGAGGGTCCGCGTTCGAAGAGTTGCGTTGCAACAGACTATGTGAGTTGCAGGAAGAGCGCGGGTCGGGGCTTGGCGACATCTGGGCGCCAACTCAGGTCAAATTACTGGACCATCCGGTTGGTGCCATGCATCGAGGCGCACCACCCGACGCCCTCCCCACGAGATGGCGGGAATGTCGCCCGCGTGGTTCCTCCATCTGGCTAATATTTTGGCGGGACTCCTCGATGAGGCGGCAGCATGGCAGACATTTCGCGCCGGTCTGGGGATTTGTCCAACAACCCCGCAGTGGAATTCGGTGGATCGGTTTGTATCGGACGACACGGTGAATGTCCGCAACAATTTGCCCCGGCAGGGAGGGAAATCCCGGCACACCCGATGCCTACCCTAAGATGTCACTGAATACCCAGGCGGACCCGCGTCCGATGCACCGCGAGTGTTGACATCATGAGTAGCCATAAGACCCTGGACGATCATCGCATCATGCGCTTGGATGAAGTTCTCTGGATGACCTCATTATCGCGGAGCATGCTGTACGAGTTGATCAAAAACGGCGCCTTCCCTCCGGCAGTGCGCGTCGGTGCCCGGCGTGTGGGGTGGCGGCAGGGCGACATCATGGAGTGGCTCGCCTCTCGCCCGCCCGTGGAGTGACTGTGATAGCGTAGCGTAACAGTTCGACAATGATCCGCACTTGTGCCGGATAGCAAGGTAGAGAGGTAGAGCCGATCGTTTGGGAGTATGAGATTTGGATCTTGGAAGTCCAATGAGCAATGCCAACTCATCAAAAGTCCAGTCGCTGGGGTCGATGACGCCCGGAATGTCGCCAGTCCCGGTCCATTCTTCCTTCGCTGTCGACTTTGAATTCACCACAAAATCAGTCTCTCCAGGTTGAGGAGGCTCGCCAATGCTCGATCGCCGCCGAAAAGACCCGCACGAATTTGCCGCCGAGATCCTCGCGATCCAGTTGGCGTTATGGCAGCAGCCTCTGGCCAGCGTTGCCGATCTTCTCGCTCGGCCTGACCTGCTGTGGGCCAGTAAAGGCACCATCAAAAACCGCCTCGACTGGATGGTCGAACGTGATTACGTCGGGTTTGTGGTCCGCGGGTGGACCCAACGCGCCCAACAGCGCTTCTACCTGCACACTAAAGGAATTTGGGCCGTCATGGACCGCCTGGGCGTGCCCCTAGAGTGGAGCGTAACCGAACCTTGCCTGAAACGCCTGCTTCGCCAAGGTCCGGCGGTCGAGCTCCTTTACGAGGTGGCCCCCGTGCTCTGGACATCAGGTGCGGTCCACCCGCTGTGGCGACAGCCGATGCCCATGAAACGGTTGCGATTGATCAGCAGCGGACCCATCATGGCAGTGGCCGAATACGAATTTCGGGCCCCGGGCGACGCCAATTCGTCCCGAGTATTGGTAGTCTTCGCATGGTATGGCATTCGCCCCAAGCGGTCTCGGATTCCCGACGACCTGAGCAGGATGTTGGCTCAGACCGACATGCAGCAGGAACCCAATGTTGAGTCGCCGCCGGCCCCGTGCGGCCTCGTGATTTTGGCGGCCGATCGTCTGGCTGTCCTCAGAGCCAGACTGGACCTGCACGCTGACGTCCCACGAGCGATCATTACCCTCAGAGATCGGTCCGGCGACGGTGTTATCGAAGCCCTGCGTCCAACTCCAGACCGAGGTCGGCTCCCGGTTGTTACCAAGCCTGCGGCGCGCATTGGCTCTCCAGAGCACTTGCCCGACTTCGTGGCCACCGACAACGTGCAGTCATGTCTGCAAACCGTATCTGATTACCGCATCCTCGCTGCCCTTGAGGAGTGGTCGGGGTGCAGCGAGCGCCAGTGGGGTAAGCTGTCCGGCGATCCCAAGAAAATCGGGGAGGCGGTGCTACGTTACATGGAGAAAGGTCTCGTCGATCGCGACGACCGACTCTCGTTGCATCCGACTGGCTTGGTCCAAGAGTTGGCTGTGGAACGGGACCGTCTGGCGCGACGCCGATCCCGGGGTCGTCCTGGAGCAGAGCGAAGCGGAACAGGACGCCGCCGAGAGCACATGAGGCGACATGAGGAAGGATTGATCGAGTTGGCGATCGGGTTTCGGCGAGCCGGCGCGTTGGTCGAGCCTGGATGGAAGTTGAGGCTCAACCTCGCCGGTGGCACGCAAATTGCTCCGGACTTGTGGGCCTTGATACCGGTGGGAGACGGACGCGCGGTCTGGCATGCCGTAGAGTACGAACGCTCAGCCAAAACTCCTCAGGCCATAGAGAAGAAATTGTGGCCCTACCGCGTTGCTCACCAATTGGGCGAACCCGTGCCGATGCTTATGGTGTGCGAAACGGAACGGGCCAGCGCCCGGTTCGCGGAGCAGCGCGGCGCCGTTCCCATGTTGGTCGCGAAGTATCGGGACATCACGCGCGGCTTTCACTTTGCAAAACTGGTGTGGCGATGGAACGAAGAGACCACGGACATTGCTCGCTTATCCACATTAGTGTGGTGGACCGGACCTCAACGGGAACTACTGGAATACCTGCTGTGGGAAAGGACGGTTTGAAATATGCCAAAGCGAGACGGAATGACACCCCGAAGATTGAAGTTAATCCGGCACCTGGGCCAAAAGCCTTACAGTGCCGCCGAAGAGCTGAAGCGGTGGCCCGATATGGCATACCCTAGAATCGTGGAAGACCTCAAATGGCTGGTGAGCAAGAGATACGCCAAGCGCAAGACCTTGGGGTGGATGAGGGATGCTCAACCGCGTTTCGCGCTCGTCGACAACGGGATGGACATATACCGGGAGCAGCGATACGACCTCGCTGCAGAAGCGACGACCGAACTCGATCCGGATGAGGTGCTCAACTGGGGCCCAATGCTGGAGTGCGCGTACCACGCGGCACCCTGGGCTTGGTCGGTCCACACAGTTGA
The DNA here is from genome assembly GCA_034420475.1 of Dehalococcoidia bacterium. Classification (GTDB taxonomy): domain Bacteria; phylum Chloroflexota; class Dehalococcoidia; order Lucifugimonadales; family UBA3495; genus Bin87. Next base: position 2,983 of record DAOULH010000016.1, on the reverse strand, counting down.
GCGGGCGCCGAAGATAGACCGGGGAAATGAGGAAATCACCTTGCCGCTGAACTGCCCCGCCGTGGATTTCTTCTGGATCCCCCAAGGGCCGGTGCATGCTGTCATCAACTACATCTGCTCGCGAAGCGCCAAGAAGTGCAGCGTCCCGTTAGTCTTCTTCGGGCCGCACGTGCCGGATGACATCCTGCACCTAAGCCCGGATGACCTGTTCAATGGCATGAACACCTTGCCCGACCTCCGCTTCCACGAGCCCGCGGCTCCGCCCGGGGTGGTCATCTTGGCTACAGATCCCCTGGCCGCTCTCCGAGCCCGGCGAGAGGCGATGCCGGACGTGCCCAAGGCCATAATCTGCTACGGCATGTTCGCCGGCTCTAAGCGACGATTCGGTGTTGTATCCGTCGACAAAATGATGTGGCCCACGTACCCGATGGGCGAAGTAGTCGGTCCAGCGCCACATAGGGAATATGGAACCCGGCAGAAGCGCCGGTCGTTCCTTTGGACCCGCACTCAATATCGGGTGTGGCAGGAAATCATCGAATCCAAGGGCGTCCGATTGTCTCATTTGGCCAAGCAGTGTGGGCTTCCAAATAGCCAGACCAAAGCCATGGTCAACGATCTCAAATCCGAAGGACTGATTGTCGAGATAGGTGGCGCGCTCCACGTCGCGAGCGCAAGCCGTTCCCTCCTGGCGGAGCACAGTGGTTCTGACTACAACTCCGTCACTGCTAGGCTGGGGCGAACTCCGACAACGCCTCCCGGTCGGCGGGAGATCAGGCGGGCGGGCGCCTTGTCCAATCTGAAACTCAAGGCCAAGGACGCCGGCATGTTCGCGTGGGATGGCCGTCGGGCAGGCGTCGGCGATCCGGACGGCGACCAGTGGTATCCCGACCTTTGGGTCGGAATCCGCGATCCGCTGGAGTCCAGCACCCCGCGGTTTCAAGATATGGGGAACGAACAGCAAGATGTTCCATGGCCCGGGGTGCCGGAGGCGGAGGTCCCATTCCTATTTTTCCCACTGCTCTTCGAACCGTCAGCACACGCCCTGCGCACTGTGGCGGATGTTCTACGGCCCCTCCGGCCTGCTTTGCGTGGTGAAAACGGCATTTGGGTAGTGCTGGTGGTGTGCGGCCATGATGAGGCTATCCAACAATTCATCGAGATCGGGAATGACCTTAACCTATTGGTCACGACCTATAGCCAGTGGGAGGATTCTACGACTGCGCTTAACGACATGGATTTGTCCGTACGCCACCCGGAGACAAGGGGTCCCGTGCGCCTACGTTTCGGCAACCTAATTGCCCGCACGCCGAAAAAGTGGCGGAACTGGTCGTCATAGACTGCGGTTTGCGAAAGGGTGGCGCGAACATCGGTCATTCCCATCTTCGCGTCGCCAAATCTGCAGGGAAGACAACAGGTGAGCCGTGGGAGCCGTCCCTAGAAATTCGGCCGGGAACCCGGACTGACTGAGTAGCGAGTTATACTCCGGCCATCTGAGTTAGTGGAGCGAAGTGCGAGTGATGCTGGGCCCTGGAGCTGACCAGAGGAGCCTGTGGGGGGCGAACCAGTTGTGCTTGGACGCGGACCGGCCACGGCACTGCTTTTGCAAGCCCGCGGCAAGGTGAGCGACGCTGATGCCAAGGGTCGGGGCCATTTCGACATCCGGTGAAGGGTGGCCTTGGGGATTGGGATTAAGGATCGACCTTTTGCCAATAGCAGTACGCTGCCGATGTTTCGAGGCCTGTTGATCTTTCACGACCGGGTGCGTGAGGGGTTCGAGCAGAGCCTGCGTCAGGCTCGAAAGAGACTATCCGAAGCGGGGTCGAGGAATGAGGGTGCGCTGGGCACGACGTACATCCTGGGCCGTAGGGCAGTGAAGGACACCTGTCCGCTTCTGGCGGATTGGCCGACGGCATCGTGAGGCTGATGCGGGCGTTGGTGGCTTTGGAAGATGTTCCAGTACGGCCCAGGGCCGAGGCCCACAGTTGCAAACGCTTGGTGGGCTCCCGCATGAAGGGTGAGGCAACCATTGACCGGTCGGAACTGCAGGTGCAGCGGAGGATTTTGGCGCAGATCTTAGTCGACGCCGACCTGCTGCTGGGAATTGGCTCGGCAGACACAAGCCAGACCGGCCGTGGAAAGCGCCGAGCGGTGGGCGATAGTTGACACGGCAGAGTTGCGGGGGCGATTACTGCTCCAGGACGTGAGGCTCGTCAGGGATGGCAACGGGGCTGGCGCTGATGATGGCGACAGTAGGGTGAACAGGCGGTACGGAGTGAGCAAGGCCGGGATGGTGCGGTGCATGATCGGGAGAAGCTGTCAATTTTCACCAACGGGCTTGTTGAGAAAGTCGGCGGAATGGAGCAGACCTACCGTGGAAACGGTCTGAGGTAGATAACCGGCCAATTCACCAAGGGGGAATATCGCGCTGGCGCGGTCGGATCCCCCTCCCAATCGATCATGGTGATCTCGTATCCTGCGATAGTCCCAGCGTTGGGCGAGGCTCGGTCGGGAGGCCCGATACCGCCCCCCAGTCTCCGCACCATCTTCTTCACGTTGTGGGCCAGCGAGGCGATGTAGCCTTCGCAGTCCACCTTCCACAATCCCTTAAGCGAGACCTCCCCAATCCCCGGCGGTCCAGGTAGGCGAAGATCCCTTCCACGACGGTGTGACGCCGGCGACGCTCCCTCCGGTAAGCAGCAGTCTGGTTTCGTTCCTTGGCGCGCAGGCAAAACGGATGGTACATCGTCAAGGTGAAGAAGCGTCGTTTCTGCCGGGGTGGGAGGCAGCTCTCCTTGATGGGACAAAACTGACAATCCCGCGTTCGGGCCACGTACTGATAGGTGCCAGTGATTAACGACAATAAGGAATGCGCCTCCCCGTTGCCTCACCAGAGAATGTTACCGAAACTTTAGCACCGGGGATCCGTTCCCACCAGTGCCATTTCCGGCAGTCCGCTGGTTGCCGTTGATGCAGCAGCAGTCCC
>DAOULH010000015.1:0-6457 GCA_034420475.1 Dehalococcoidia bacterium | reverse complement strand
AGCGGCGGCATGGGTCGTCCGATAGCCATGGTCATCCTCCCTCTGGGCTGCTCGCCCGGAGAATACCCCATTCCTCACGCTTTTACTACTAACTTCAGTTCCAGGACACTAGGACGACGGTGCGGCTCTCTTATCATTCGACTAAGGTTGCCCGCTTGCCCCGTGTTGCCCTAAACTTGCGCCCAACCAAGGCTCTCCGCATCTACCCTCAACACAGGAGGCTCGAATATGCCCCTGCCGACCCCTCTGCAAGGCATTCGCGTGGTCGATTTCACCTGGGTGCGCGCCGGCCCCTGGGCCGCCCGTTGGATGGGCACCCTGGGCGCCGAGGTCATCAAGGTGGAATGGCCCCTCAACCTGGACACGCTGCGCCAGAACCGCTTCACCGTGCCGCCCGGCGTCGAGCCCGGACCCAACTCCACCGGCCAGTTCGCCGACACCAACGCCAACAAGCGCGGTATCAGCGTCAACACCCGGACGGAGGAGGGACTGGAACTGGTCAAGCGCCTGATCTCGGTATCGGACATCGTCATCGAGAACTTCAGCAGCCGCATCATGCAGCGCTGGGGCCTGGGTTACGAGCAACTGAAGAAGATCCGACCCGACATCATTTACGTGTCCATGGCCGGTTTCGGGCACACCGGCCGCTACCACTGGTACGGCACCATGGGCCCGGCGGCCCAGGCGTTGAGCGGGCTGACCCACCTTTCCGGCCTGCCCGGAGCGCCTCCCGCCGGCTGGGGCTGGTCCTACCTGGATGATACCGGCGGGATGTACGGCGCGATCAGCGCGTTGACGGCCCTGCGTCACCGCTCCGCCACCGGCAAGGGCCAGCACGTTGACCTCTCGCAAATGATCACCGGCATCACGCTGACGGGTCCCGCCTTCCTGGATAAGACCGTCAATGGTCGCAAGGCCCGCCGGGAAGGCTTCCCGCCGGGCAACCGCACCGTGTGGCCCGGCGCCGAGGTGGTCAACAACTACCGCGGCCCCATCGCCGCGCCGCACAACGCCTATCGCACCGCGCCCGGCGGCTACAACGACTGGGCCACCATCGCCTGCCTGTCCGATGACGAATGGCACAGCCTGGTCAAGCTCATGGGCAGCCCCGACTGGGCGGATGACCGCTTCAACACCATCGAAGGACGGCTGGAGCATCAGGAAGAGATGGACGGCCACATCGAAAAGTGGACCGAGACCATGGGCAAGTACGAGCTCACCGAAAAGTGCCAGGCCGCCGGCGTCCGCGCCATGGCGGTGCAGAGCAGCCAGGACCGGGTCGACAACGACCCACAACTGCGGCACCGAGATATGTACGTTCCCATGGATCACCCCATGCTCGGCCCGTGGAAGTTCCAGAACGCTCCCTTCAAGATGTCCAAGTCGCCGGCGCGCATCGCCAATCCGCCGCCCATGATCGGCCAGCACAACCGGGAAGTGCTTGAAGACCTGCTCGGCGTGAACCATCAGGACTTGATTGACGGCTACGAAAACGGCGTCTTCTGGCCCACCGCCATGGACCGCTACCCCTACATTGAGGAGGCCCTGAGATGACATCCGCCAACGGCAATCAACAAGACGGGGGCGATATCGGCGGGGCGCGTTCGGCAGATCTGAGCCTGCCGGGCGCCCTGGATGGGCTTCGGGTCCTGGAGATCTGCGACGAAAAGGGCCAGTTCTGCGGCAAGCTGATGGCCGACAACGGCGCCGACCTCATCAAAATTGAGCCGCCGGGCGGCGAGGCCTGCCGCAGCTTCGGCCCCTTCCTGGACGACATCCCCCACCGGGAGCGCAGCCTGTCCTTCTGGCACTACAACACCTCCAAGCGTGGCATCACCCTGAACCTGGAAACCAAGCAGGGGCAGGACATCTTCAAGCAGTTGGCGGCAACCGCAGACATCGTGCTGGAAAGCCGCAAGCCCGGTTACCTGGAAGCCCTGGGGTTGGGATACGACGCGCTGTCCGCAGACAACCCAGGGTTGATCATGTGCTCACTCACGCCCTACGGCCAGACCGGCCCGTGGCGGGACTACCTCAGCAGCGACATCACCCAGATGGCCGGCGGCGGACAGATGGCCTCATCGGGCTACGACGAGATCGACGTGCCCAACGCGCCGCCCATCGCTCCCGGCGGCGGCAACGCCTGGCACATCGGCGCCCATTATGCCTACATCGGGCTCATGGCCGCCCTGTACTACCGCTTCCTTTCCGGCGAGGGGCAGTACATTGATGCCTCCATCCACGAGGCTTGCGCCCTCACCACCGAGGGGGCCATCGCCATCTACCTGTCCACCGGCGAAGTTGTGCAGCGTCACACCGGCCGCCATGCTGCTCCGGATATGTCGCCGGCCATCCAGTTCCCCACCGGCGACGGCGGCTGGCTCAACACCACACGTTCCGGCACCAACCTGACACCGGCGCGGCTGAAGTTGCTGGCCGAATGGTTCGACCAGTCGGGCATGGCGGAAGACCTCACCGAAGAGCGTTATCAAGACCCGCAGGTCATCGCGGCGGAGAACGACCACATCGTATCCGTGATGAAGAACTTCTTTATGAACTCCACGCTGATGGACGCCTTCCACGGCGGGCAGCAACGCGACTTCCCCTGGGGCGCCATCCGCACCATGGACGAGCTGGTCGGCGACGACCATCTCACCGACCGCGAGTTTTTCAAGGAGGTGGAGCACCCGGAGCTTGGCCGCACCTTCACCTATCCTGGGCCGGCCCAACTCTACAACGGATCCCCGTGGCGCATCAGCCGGCGCGCGCCCCTCATCGGCGAGCACAACGCCGAGGTCCTCCAGGGCGAATTCGGGCTCAGCAACAGCCAAATGCTGCTGCTGGCAGAGGGTGGAGTGATCTAGTGGACAACCCGCGCCACGCGCCGCTGTACTCGATACCGGAATGCGCCCGGTATCTGGGGTTGCCCGTGTCCACGGTACGTGGCTGGGTAGGCAAGCCCGGGTCTGACCGGAAGGCAGACGGCGAATCGCTGATCATCCCCGCCGGATCAGACCCGACGGCCTTGTCTTTCACCAACCTTTTGGAATTGTTTGTCCTTTCTTCGCTCCGCAGAAACCGTGAAACGCCCTCGAAAGAACTACTGAAACGCGTTCTGCACGCAAGAAGCGACAGCGATGCTCCGGAACTGTGCAATCCATCAAAGGCGGACTTCTGCATCAAACGCATCGAGTACGATAGTGACGGATCTCCCATTAGGTTCTATCCGTTCACCCGTGGATTCGGCCGAGAAGACCCCAAATTGGTCGCGATTGATCCATTCGTCAAATTCGGACGACCAGTCATCCGCGGCACCGGCGTGACCACGAATGCAGTCGCCCAGTTTGTAAAGGCCGGAGACTCCATCTTGGAACTGGCAGACGATTACCGCGTTGAGCTGGCGCAGATCGAAGAAGCCGTGCGGTATGAGTTGGCCGGTTGATTTAACTTGCTTCATTGATGAGAACCTGGGATCGGCTGTTTTCCCTGGCGCTCTGCGGAGCGCGGGCATTGCGGTTGAGATACTGGCCGACCACTTTGACCTTGGCGCCAGGGATATTGACTGGATTCCGCCGGCGTCCGGGATGGGTTGGTTGATAATCACCCACGACCGGGACATACGATACAATCGTCAGGAGCGCGACGCCGTGATGCGGTACGGTGGGCGCGTGATCATCATCAGGGCCAGCGGGACCCGCGCGGAAATGGCACAGATATTCCTGGATCTGCGCGAGCAAATCATCAATTTCCTTGGGCAGAACCCGGCGCCATTCATTGCCAGACTGCATCGGGACCGCATCGAGATGTGGTTAAGCCGGGACGATTGGACACCCTGATTCAACGTACCGTCCCACGGCCTGGGTGTTATCCCACGAACAGATCCTCCGGCAGGAACGCCGACACCACGAAGTTGGGCACGTCCACCACGTTGCTGACCTTCAGGTCCACCGCCACGCTGCATATCACGTAGGCCTGGTTGCGGCTGAAGCCCCGCTCCTGCAACAGGTCGATCATATTCAGAATGGCGTTGCGGCAGGCCAGCGTCAGGTTCTCGCCCTCGTTCACCCCGTCGTCGCGCACCGGCATCCCCATGGTAGCCACGAACCGGCGTGGCGCCGCCCACTCGGGAGCGATGTAGTAGTCCTCCCGGCTGAACCGAGGCCAACGGATGTCGTGCCGTTCCGCCTCGCCCTTGAGCACCCGGAACCGGACCGCGCACGTCGCGCCCATCTCCACGGCGGTGACGCAGACCTCGCCGTCGCCTTGCGCAAAGTGCCCGTCCCCGGTTGAAAACAACGCCCCATCAACGGCCACCGGCAAGAGGAGTTTCGACCCGGTGGAAAGCTGTTTCACGTCAAAGTTGCCGCCGTTTTCCCGGGGAGGCAACGTGCGTATCCCATGGGTCGCGCCGGCGCCGCTGATCGGAACCGCTCCTGCGACGTCCGGCGGCAGGGCAACACCACCGCGCTCCGCCAAGTCAGCCTCGCGCCGTGTCCACTCATCCAGTTGCGCGTGGGACGGTGCTACGCCGGACACCCCCATGAATGACGCGCCGGGCACCCGCACGCCGGGTATCTGCCCCGACGTTGCGAACCCGTCGGCGATGTTCCAGTGCACCATGAACGGGTCGGTGAACACGTCACGCAGGAAGCCGAAGCCGGGGAAGATCACGCTGAAGGCATAAGGCTGCGGCTGGATGTCAACAAACTCGACCTCCAACAGGTCGCCGGGCGCAGCGCCCTTCACCGCCACCGGGCCGGTCAGCGGGTGGATGACGCCGGCGTCCATGCCGGCAAAGTCTGCTTCGGTGACGCCGGGCTGCATCTGTCCGTCGAAGGCGTCCCTCGTTTCCAGCACGACCTCCTCGCCCTCGTCAACCTCGATGACGGGCGCGATGTCCGGATGCCAACGGTTGTGCCCCGTGTTAGACTCCTCGCGCAGGGGCTTGCTACGGTCGATGGTGATGCTCTGCATGGGTATTCCCTCCTGAGCAGCCCGCGTCCCGGGGCCGCTTGCCGGGATGCTATCGGCGCCCCTTTGGGGTGTCAAGAAACCGACGAGAGGAGACGCCGCCATGTCCTCGACCAATCAGAATCCCGACATCATCGCCGCTAACCTGGCCGCCGTAGAGGCCCATTTCCACTCCGAAGCCACCAACGAAGTCGAGGCTGCCCTAGACCTCTACACCGACGACGTGGTTTGGGAAGCCCCGGCCCGCGGCCTGCGGTTCGAGGGCAAGCGCGCCGTTGCCGACAACTACACCACGATGTTCGCCAAGATGGAGGATGTCGAGTTCGAGACCCTCCAGCGCTTTGCCACCGAGGACCGGGTGGTGGACGACAGCGTGGTGCGTTTCCGATTAACCGGCGAGGGCTACCTGCCCCTGTCGCCGGGTACGCAGGTGGAGATGCGTCTGGTCCACATCTTCGAGATGCGCGACGGCCTCATCAGCAAGGAGATCGGCTACGAGATGTGGAGCGCGGTCGCATAGCTCCAAATCCTCCGGGCTCCCCGTTGCAACGGCCGCTCCCGGGCAAAACCCAAAAATGAGGCTCACTTACTTCGGGCACTGCGCCTTTCGCTGGGAAACGGCGGGAGGCGTTACGGCCCTGGCCGACCCGTACCGCAATCAGGCCGACCGCTACTGGTTCACTCGCCTGTTCCCCGAAATCCATTGCGACCTCGGGCTCATTACCCACGCCCACTTCGACCACGACGCCGTGGATCGCCTGCCGGAGGCTGCATCAATCCTGCGTATGCCCGGCGAGTTTTCCACGGGCGATCTGAACATTCGCGGCGTCCAGGATCTGCATTCCGGTGCGTCGCGGCTGAGCGACTTTCCCAACGTGATGTTCCGACTGCACGCGGGCGGCGTCGGGTTCCTGCACATTGGAGACAACCGCGTCGAATGGCCGCCTGAAGTTGCGTCAGCCGTGGGCGATATCGACGTCCTGCTCGTCACCGTGGACGACTCCAACCACCTGCTCACCTACGACCAGGTGGATGCGCTGGTCCGACGACTCCAGCCTCGCGTGATCATTCCCATGCACTACGCCATCCCGGGGCTGCACACCGCGGAGTGCGAACTGCTGCCGCCGGACGGATGGCTCGCTCGCCAAACCACCGTCTGCCGCCTCGAAACCGACCGGGGCGAGTTCAGCAACGGAAATCTGCCGACGCAAACGGAGGTCTGACTGTTTCAGACGTCCGGTGAATCACTGACCGCGCCCGAAATCGGGCCGTGATTCTCCTTACCCTGGCGCAGCAGTGCCCGCGCCCGGTTGATTTCCGCTATCAGCGTCTCCTCGGAGGGTAAAGCGATGCGATATTCGGCCGGCAATATAGTAACCATTGGTGCTGGTTTGAGATTATTTTGAAAATGCCACGAGGTTCCACTATGCTGTGAGTTGACGACACTCCACAGCGGAGGAACCTCGTGAACATTGCCGATTTTATC
>DAOULH010000014.1:0-25190 GCA_034420475.1 Dehalococcoidia bacterium | reverse complement strand
GCGCACCAGCGAAGGAATGAGCAAGAATGAGGTCATTCGTTGCCTCAAACGCTACGTTGCTCGGGAGGTCTTCCCAGCACTGCCCAGATCAATCGGGTCAGTCAACTGCCCAGCTTGACATCTATAGGAGCATCATTCTTCAGTGAGGCAACAGGGACATGACCCGACCGGAAGAGGACTTCAACCGGTGGGTCGGCGTCAACTACCTTGGACCACCCATGGTCCAACATCCTGGCTATGACGTGTAGCCCTGAAATGGACGCCCGAAATGTCAACGGCGGTTTTCACAGCCGGTTGCGCAGTGGGCCGCCTCGACACCCCTCACGGCAATGGAGTCGGGCTAATTCCCCGCCACCTCTCCTCCTACGGCACCCTGGTATCGTGCTGAGTATTTCTGTTCATTGATGGCGAATACGGCGACGGATGCGAGAACCTGCAACGAGGCGCAGGCGACGAAAGCCAACGCGTAAGAGCCGATGAGGTCATACGCTAGCCCGCTAAGAACCGGACCAATTAAGTCGCCCATCTGCTGACACAAGAATGCAATCCCCCAAATTGCCCCCAGCGACCGCAGCCCGTAGACGTCGACGACCAACGCAAATGCAACGGGCATCCAGACGGCCCCGCATAAACCTGCCACGACGGCGAACACCCAGATGCCGGCCAATGTCTGAGATCCTACGACCAGCGCCAGAAAGGCGATGCCCAGGGCAACGTGTATAGCCGCCAACACTTTCTTGCGGGTGGATCGGTCGGCCAGCCAACCTCCGGCTACCGCGCCCACCCCGCGCAGCATCGCCATCACCGGAAGGATTGTTGATACCGTGGTCAAAGAATACCCCTGTTCATGGGCGAACGACGCAACGTAAACAGAGACGACTGAACCGGTGAATCCGCCAACGGCCAACGCCGGCAACAGGAACCAGATGGTCGGTGACTGAAACGCCCGCCACCACCGGTCCACCTCGAAACGACCTCGTTGGAGCGCGGGCGCGCTCCCCCTGATCTGTATTTCCGGCGGCGTCTCCGGGTCTCCGTCGGGCTTCAGTCCGATGTCCGACGGCCAGTTGCGCAGAAACGTCAAGCCGATGGGCAAGGCCACGAGCAGAGGGATGACGCCCAAAGCAAGCCAACCGTCTTTCCAGTCGTAATTAGCCAAGATTAGGCCTGTCATGGGAGCCAGCAGGGTGGTTACCAGGGCCGGGGCCGCGGTCAACATGCCAAGCGCCAATCCCAGCCGCTTCACGAACCAGCGTGCCGCCAGCGGCCACAAGATGGCCAAGGAGGCCCCGCCCATCGCGATGGAAAGCACGAAGCTGAACAGGAAGATCAGGTGCCAGTAATGGGATGTCCAATGCAAGCCCGCCGTGGCGAGGCCGGCTACTGCGACGCAGGTCAGGATGACTTTGCGAGAGTTGAACCTATCAAACAGATAGCCGATGATGGGCTGAGTTACGCCGTTCATGAGCTGTCCAATGGCCCAGACGCCGCTCAAGGCAGCATAGCTCCACCCAAACTCCTCCGCCAAGGGTCGTCCGAAGAGTGAGAAACTGTCGCGCGCGCCCGTGGCCGCAACCGAGATGACCACGGCGGCGCCCAGGAGCCACCAGCCGTAGTAAATTCTGGACCGGCGCCTCGCAGCGGGTTGATCAGCGGGTCCGGATTGCGGGGGTGCGTTTTTGCCTTGAAACATTCGTAGCCTCTTCTGCGTTCAGGCCCGCCGTCTCCGACTCTAAGCCTCTGGCCACCGACAACGTGAACGTACCCGCGTGACGGGGTAATAGATCGGTGTTACCAGGCTCGGGGATGATGGTTTTTGACACATCAAACCAACGCCAAGCCGAGCGCATGCGAAAGATGCTACCACCTGAACACACCTACCGCGTCCAAGGCTCTGGCATTTTGGCCAGTCCCTACGGGTCGAAGACAGCGCACCTACGCGACCAAGACCGGAAGTAAGTACGACCACGTGATTTCCCTATCCGTCGTCGCCTCACGACGCCCTGGCCAGCAACACATAGGTACCGACGACCAGGAGCGAGACGTCGATTGACACCATAAGCCTTAGCCCTTCACGCTGATAGTTGCCTTTGGAAATTCGTGCAACGATGGGATCGGCCCGACGCACATTGATGAAGTTGCAGACCAATACGGTTGCCGGGGCTGATAACAACATGACGAAAACGGCGGGGCCAAAAGTCAGCCAAAATTTGTAGCTTGAAAGTAATGCGCTTGTCCAAATGTAGCCGACGATAAAACACGCCACACCCGCAACTGCTCCCACCACGACGCCTTCTAACGTGCTGACCTGGGGCATCTGCAAACCACACCTGAACCCCATCACGGTGGGCAACAGCGCCGGCACACACACGTAAACTATCCGGCCCAATATGAGCATTTCCCCGAATCCCACGACATTCTCCTGATGCGCTGCGTGGTCTGACGAGAGCCAGACCACGAGGATGGGTAGCGCAAACCCCTACTCGTTCACGTTGAAACGGGCGCAAGGTCCGTTCCTCTCCGAGCGGAACCCGAGTCCGGCCCGCCGTCGCAGGCCAAGGACGCCAACTAGAGCGCCAAGCATGGGCCCAGCAGAGCAGCCCACCGCACGGGTCGAAACATGGTAGGCTTCCCTCGCCGCAGGCGTTCGTGCGGCCAATAAACACAAGCACAAACCTGCCCAGCAAGTCCGCTACGCCGCCAGGGTCGCGCTGTCCGGCAGGGAAGCGTACCCGACCATGAACAGCGCGTGCTGGAGCCCATCCACGGGTTCAAACCCATCCTGCTCAAACTCCCCAGGTTCCCGTGCCATCTCTGCGAGCAGCCACGCTGCCTTCAGGTTGTCACAGGCGTACGTCCTACCGTCGTCGCTGTTCATCCTGGGCCGGTCGCACCAGCGGTACCTGACCGTCTTCGGCTTGCTACGCGGCGGCATCCTGAGCCTCAACAAGTCGGGCTTCCGGCCGACCTTCTGCCGCTGGCAGTAGATGCCCACCAGGCAGTTGAGAGCGCACGCTACCCTGCTGTCGTACATCGGGAAGCCGTCAATCAGCACCGAGTAGACCTTGCTGAACCCCGGCCCCATGTAGCGGAATTCCCTGAGATCGTCGGTGTCCGCCGTCCTGGGGTTCAGTCTCGCTCGCACGTCTTCTACGATAGCCTGCAACTGGTCCGGCGACATGCTCCGCCAGTCGTTCAACTTCTTACAGCGCGTGGTCCCGCCCCACCTCATGATGGCCTCGGCATCGTTGACGAACTTCACCTGCTTCGCGCGGCTGTCGATGATGCCCATGTCCTCGAAATTGAGCCGGAACTCCCGCAGGCGCCGCTCCGTCACTCGGTAATCCAGCCCGTTGGCGTCATCAGGCCAACGGTATTGCCGCAACGCGTCGTAGAGGGTCGTGCACGCGAAATCGGTCCCCTTACTACGCCAACGGTGCGTCAAGCCCAGTTCGCCGGTGACCAACTGGCTCGCCCACTTCGTGAACCCGCTTACGTGATCGTCCGCTAGGTACTCGTCTCGTTTCATTCAGCCTCTCCCTGTCGGGCACCAGCGGCAAAGAGTGCCGACACGCATGATTGCCGAGGCCATTGTGCCGGCGGAGTACCGCTGATGCAACGCTGTCCGACGTGAAAGGGCTGACAATGCCCAGCGAAACACGCCTGTATCTGAGTCCTCAAAGCCCGTAGAGCGTGCTTGGGAGCCGTTTCCAGCGGAAACTGGGCCTACTACGCTCGGTTGCCAAAGCAACGACGGCTGCTAACCTGTCACCGACCCCAGCCGCCACCGACCCCAGCCGCCACCGACCACCGGGCGGCCGGCACGAGAACAGGACGAGAAAGCCAAACAGTCCATCATCCTCCGCTTGAGGCAACAGGTCATGGCACCGGAAACGGAGGTGGCCATCGAGGTCTCCACCCGAGGCGACCTGGTCACATCCGACAACGTGGCAGACCAGAACGATGATGATTGGCGTTAGAGCAGGGCAAGTCCCCACAACACATCAGCAGACCTGCCTGAGTGCCGCGTCCCATTCACCCGCGTCTTCCGTGGGGCCCATCAGGTCACAGGGCGTGTCTCCGTCTGAGTTGGCCGCGTCAGTGTCTGCGCCGTACTCGATGAGCAGGGCGACGATTTCAGTTCTGGGTTGGGTTTCATGGTCGTACCAACGGGCGATCAGGTGAAGGGGAGTATCCCCTTCGTGGTTTCGGACGGAGACGTCAACTCCGTGCTCCAACAGAAGGCGGACCACGCCCACCGCATCAGAGCGCATCGCGTAATGGAGCGGGGTTTCACCGTCGTCATCCCGCGCAGAAACGTCCGCGCCATGTTCCAGCAAGACAGACGTGACCTCGGTACTGCTGGTGAACGGGGCCAGGTGTAGTGGCGTGGGTCCTCCCGGATGGGCCGCGGCCAAACTGGCGCCGTGTTCCAGCAACAGGCTGATTACCTCGGGTGCGGGAGCGCCCAGCAACATGGCCCAGAAGAGAATCGAGCCGCCAAACAAGTCGTCGTCCGGCGTTACGGACGCATCGCATCCGTGATCCAGCAAGAGCCTCACGATTTCCGGACTCGCCACCGCATCCCTGCTCGACGAACTGCTTTCGAACAAACCGTAGTAGTAAAGGTGCAGGAGGGTCACTCCATTGTCGGAGTACCTTTCGGCAGCATCGGCCCCGCTTTCGAGCAACAGCCTCACCACGTCAGGATTTCCATCATAAGAGGAGTTGCGGACGGCCATGGAAATGGGCGTTTCCCCGTACGTGTTTTTCCCGGGGTTCGGGTTGGCCCCTCGGGCCAACAGCGCCTGGATCACCCCGTGGCCGTTTCCCGCACCCACCGCCAACGTGAGCACGGCCGTGTTGGAGGCGTTCCTGGCTTCGATGTCCGCGCCACGGTCCAGCAGCAGGTCAATGACCTTGCGGTCGGCGTGTCTCCTGACCGCATAGTGCAGAGGAGTATCTCCCGCGGCGTCGACCAGGACCGGGTCCGCACCGCGGTCCAACAGCAGTTCAATGATCTCCGGCTGGGCATCTCTTTCAATCGCCCAGTGCAGGGCCGTCGCGCCCTCATCACCGGTCACCGACGGGTCGGCTCCCAGGTCCAATTCAGCTAGGACGGTTTCTAGGGTGAACTCGCCCTTCTTCCAAAATGCTCCCGAGCACAATTGACCGCAGGACGTCCCTTCCGGTTCAGCTTCGAGCTTCATGAACAGGGGCGAGGTCGGCGTTGGGCCGTCCGACGGCAACGGGACAATGCCCACTTCGGTCCATTCCGTCAAACGGGAAAAGTAAGGAGGATGGCTGCTTGGTGGATGGCCACCTCCAACGTGGTCTTCTGCCGTCCTCCCCCAGCAGATGGCGGTCCCGTCGGTCCGCACCGCGCAAGTGCGTTCAACTCCGGCGCTGACCCGAGTGAACCTGCCGCCCGGTGGCGTGTCCTGGATCGTGTTCCCTCCCCAGCACAGGAGAGAGCCGTCAGCTCGTATTCCACATCTCTGGTGACTGCCCATGGACAGCGCTGTCAGCGGACCCAGATCCGGTCGGAGGGATTGATGACCGGTCCATGACTGACATGACACAATCGAATCTGCCGTGATCCCGCAGCCGTCATGGGGTCCGACCTGGAAGGAAATAAAACTGCCCGTTGGGGACGGCATAGAGCCGCCCCAGCATTCGACCTCTCCATTGCTCCGGATGCCGCAGGAGGAGTCGTAGCCCGACGCGATGGCAACGAAATTCCCACCAGGAGGCCCGCTCCGAACGCCATGATAGTTCAGATCGCCCCAGCAGGCCGCTTCACCTCCAGGGCGCAATCCGCAGGTGTGGTTGGCGCCTGCGCTGACGGCAGTAAACTGGCCCCCCGGCGACGTTGCCTGCCCCCGGTGGCTGCTCCCCCAGCACACGACTGAACTGTCGGTTCTCAATCCGCAGGCATGATGGTTGCCGGAGGCGACGTCCTGGAATTCGCCTCCGGGAGGGTTGTCCAGATCCCGGTCCAGGTCGGGGTCCGGCCCGCCTCCACCCGGGTACTGACTGTAACCCCAGCAGCGGGCTTTGTTTTCCGTAGTCACCGCGCAGTTGTGCAGATAACCGACGCTGATTGCCCGGTAGGTAGGCTCGCCTGGCGCAGAACGCCCAGCGTCCGGGTTGCCCCAGCAAAACTTGCCGTGATAGGTTTCCGGCGTTTCCTGCCACTGGCACGAATTTTCGTCGCCGACGGCGATGTAGGTGGTCGTCCCATCATCCCGCACCGCGGAAACCGCATATACCATCCCCAGTTCGTTGATCCCGTACCCGCCGGGCGGCATCGCGCCCGATGTCTTGCCCCAGCACACTACAATGCCGTCTTCCCTTGACGCGCAGGCAAACTCCTCGCCAACGCTGACTGCCATGAAACGTCCCTGCGGCGGCGCTCCGAACCCTTCCAGGGCCCAAGTCGGAAGCGAGGTCCAACAGCGCACGGCGCCGCCGGTCCGGATCCCGCAGCCCCTTTCGCCTTCGACGCTGATCGTCTCGAAGCTGCCCTCCGGCGCCTGCAGTTGTGAGAATTCCCCACCGCGAAATTCCCAACATGCAACGGAGCCGTCGTTCTTCACTCCGCAGTTATAGCCTTCATGGTCCGCGCTCACTGACGCGAATCTCTCGCCGGGCAGGACTGCCATGCCCTCTCCGTATCCCCCGCCCCAGCATATTGCCCTGCCATCGGCCCGGACCCCGCACGTGTGGCCGTACCCGGCATCCAGCATCAGGAACTCCCCCGCAGGGGCTCGGTCCAGGCCATCGTCGACCCCATAGCGGTCGGTCCAACATTCGACCTCTCCGTCTCCTTTCAGCGCGCAAAGATGGTTTCTGCCGGCGGTTAAGGATGTGTAGATTTCAGTGGATTTGGCCAGTTGTTCCGATTGGGGAGGCGCCCACTCGCCCCAGCAGTCAACTCCGCCCTGGGGCCGCGCGCCGCAGGAGTATCGGTAGAATGCGGTGACCGCAGTGAATGATCCAAATGGCCCGGAGGCCTGTCCGTACCAGTCTTCGCCCCAACACACCGCGGTACCGTCGGCTCGCAGGCCGCAGCTGTGACTCAGTCCCGAGGCCATGGTGACCAGGTTCTCGGTCGTGTGGTATTCAACATCGGTCGGCGGCACAGGCGTTTGGACATTCGGCCCCTCATCGGAGGTCGGCTGGGCGCCAACGAGCGACGGCACGGGGGTCGCAGTTGCGGGAGACGGCTCCGCTGCGCTGTTTGGTGTTGCGGTCGGTTGCGGCGGCGGTTCCGCCGTAACGGTGAGCACGGGTGAGTTGGTTGGCGCTACGGTGTTGGCCGGAGGCCCAGGCGGCGTGGCCGCCACTTCAAGCGCTTCCGTAGGCGCAGTTTTTGCCGTGGCGTCCCCACCTTGCTCTGCCGGACCGGAGGACTGAACCGACGGAGGGCTGGTTTCGGTGGCGCAGGCCATGATCAGGACTGCGACGAGCCCGGCGAGGGCAGCGAGCATTTTCATGCCAATCTCCACGGGTTCTGTTATCGGCGCCTGCAGTACGCGGGGATGCCCTGAGCATGGACGCGGCGGGAAATATCCCACAGGGCGCTTCAACCGACAATAGCACGGAGAATCTCAGGCATACGCGGATTTATGGTTGGCGGATGGCGAAGACCTTCTCGGGCGGGTAGGTGGTTAGGAACAACTCCGTATGCAATTTCGCCAGCCTGACGCCGGCAGGTGACAGCGCTCGCCGCCAATTCTCGAGGATGATGAATAGCGCCGGCTTTACTGTCCGCTCGGCAACCGAAGGAAAACGGCAAATAGCCTGCTGACCCGTCTTCCGCCGTCGCCATCTCTGAGCCATGGCGCAAAAAACCCCACCCATTCAACACCAGTGATCGGCCGCCACGATCCACAAACGACTAGAATCCATGCCCACCGGCGGCAAATTGCTGATTACCGTGTTCCTGTTCACCGCGGCTTTCAGCCCGTTCCATCTCGCCAAGAACGTCGCCACGCCTAATATCCATCTCATCATGGGCAGGACCGTCTTGACGCCCGCAAGTGTCTTGCTCCCTGATCAGCTGGTAAGGCGGCACCCGAGGCTCCTAAAGCGGGAAAGCAGCAGGAGCCGGCAATTGACCTATCTTCAACCGGGAGTTGGGCATAGACGAACCGCGCGTCACCGGAACAGTCCAAGCCGGAGTATGGCGACCAACTCAGCCGATTGTCGCGTTCGGCCTGTTGTTGCACCAAAAGCTTACGCGCTAATCGGCGCCCTGCGGCGCCGATTAGCGCGTGGGAAACCAGTTCGCCTCAAGGCCACGGAAACACGCCCGGTGGCCGTTTCCGGAGGAAGCTGGTGCATGTCTCGCGCTGCGGCTACCGCCCGCCCCTTTCCATCGGCACGCCCCGCGTAGTAAAACTCAAAGAGAGAAGGTCGCCATGATCATCATCCACGCCGCCCAACTGGACGGCAGCCTGACACTGTGGGGCGAGGACTCCGACCGGCCCCCACGGTCACGACGGCCGGCTGGAATCAACCACCCAAGGTCCGCCAGCGCATCGCGCCTGGCCGAAGCCGTGGGCATTGCGCCCACAAACCACGCTCACGTCAAGGCGGAAGCCACCGTGTGGCTGCCCAGCCGGGGCAACAACCCAATACCGTCCGAACCATTGGCCGGCCCCGCGCCCAAGTCACGAGCCAAACCCCGCATCAAGCCTTGGCGCGTGCCAATCCTCAGGGTTTCGAACGGTCAGGCCATCGAACTGCTCCAACGTTGCCAGGGCGTCCGTGTCCTGGCGCCCGGCATCGTGCTGAACCACGACGTGGCCTACTGGCAACACGTTTTGATGTTCGCCGTCTCCCTGACGGCGCGACAACAGTTCCTGCCCAACGTGACGCAAAACCACGAAAACACCAAAGCCGTGTGGACCCCGCTCTACATCGGCGACGACGCAATCCGCCTGGCCGAACTGGCCAAGGGGATGCCACATTCAGCACGAGCCCTCACCAGCGCAGACCACCGGCAACCAACGACTCCAGCACAGGCCGCGCTCAAGGAGTTCATCGCCAGCATCGTCAACCACATCATCCGCCAGGACGCCACCGAAGGCTCGGCGCAGTTCGACTCCGTTCACGAATTGTGGCTACAAGCCCTTATATCGTCAGACGGCGTTGTCCACGCCAACGCTGCCCAGCTCCAGCAGCTGCGCCGGCAGGTTGCGGAATGGCACCGCCCCATCGCCGTGGCCGCCAACTCCCCCTACCGCCTCTGCCTACGCCTCGAAGAACCGCCCGAACCCGACGAGGACGAACCCCTGGCCGCCCTCCATCAACAGGACTGGTACCTGCGCTACCTGCTCCAGCCCCACGACGACCACAGCCTCCTGCTGCCCCTCGAAACGGCCCAGGAGCGCCAGTCGCCGGACTTCAACCCGGCCGAGTTCCTGCTCACCTCGCTGGCCCAGGCCGGCTCCGTTTGCCCGCCCATCGCCGACAGCCTGAACAAGCCAAAACCGGCCGGCGCAACGCTCGGCGCCGAACAGGCTCACCATTTCCTCACCCAACAGGCGGCGGCACTGCAGCAGGCCGGCTTCGGCGTCATGCTGCCCTCCTGGTGGACTCGACGGGGAACGAAGAACCGTCCCAGCATACGGGCCGAGGTCCGCACTCCTCCGATGCAGGGCGGCGCCAACATGACCATGGCGTCCCTCATCGACCTGAACGTCCAGGTCGCCATGGGCGACGAGGTAATTGAACCCGAGGAACTGCTCGAACTGGCCGACCTGAAGGTGCCGCTGGTCCGCTTCCGCGGCCAGTGGGTTGAAATCAACGCCGACGAGATTCGCGCCGCCGCCGACTTCTGGCGCGACCGCAGCCAGACCACCCTGCGCGAAGTCATCCGCATCGGCCTGGGCGCCGACCAGCAGGCGGAAGCCGACAACGTCTCACTGTCCGCCACCGGCTGGCTCAACGGTCTGCTGGAATCCCTCCAGTAGAAGGGCAGGATCGAGCTGCTGGACACGCCGCAGGAATTCCACGGGGAACTTCGCCCCTACCAGCAACTGGGCTACTCGTGGCTCGATTTTCTCCGCTGGTGGGGCCTCGGCGCATGCCTGGCCGACGACATGGGACTTGGCAAGACGATCCAAACCCTGGCCGCCATCTTGCGGGACCACCAGCAGGGCAACGAGAAGCCCAACCTGCTGGTCTGCCCGACCTCCGTGATCAACAACTGGCAGCGGGAAACGCAGAAATTCACCCCCAGCCTGCCGGTGATGCTGCACCACGGACCGAGCCGCGAACGCGGCGAACAGTTCGCCCAGCAGGCCGCCGACCACCAGATCGTCATCACCAGCTACGGCACCATGACGCGGGACCGTGAAATGCTGGCCTCCGTCGATTGGCGGTCCGTCACCCTCGATGAAGCTCAAAACATCAAGAACCCCGTCACCCGGCAGGCGCGGGCGGCCCGGTCGTTGCCCGCCGACTACCGCATCGCCCTCACCGGCACCCCAGTCGAGAACCACGTGGGCGACCTGTGGTCCATCATGCAGTTCCTGAACCCTGGCCTGCTGGGCTCCCAGGCGGAGTTCAAGCGCCGGTACTTCAACCCCATCCAGGGCAACCCCGACGACGGAACGGCCGCCCAGTTGCAGAAGGCCACCGGCCCGTTCATCCTGCGCCGGCTGAAGACCGACCCGACGATCATCGACGACCTGCCCGACAAGCGAGAGACCAAGCAGTACTGCAACCTAACCAGGGAGCAGGTCACCCTCTACGAGGCCGTGCTGCGCGACGTCGAGACGCGGCTGGAAAACGCCGAGGGCATGACGCGTCGCGGTTCCATCCTCGACACGTTGGTCAAGCTGAAGCAGGTCTGCAACCACCCGCGCCAACTGTTGGGCGATAATTCGAGCATCGCCGGCCGCTCCGGCAAGCTGGCTCGCCTCGAAGAGTTGCTGGACGAGATCATCCCCGCCGGCGACCGCGTCCTGGTCTTCAGCCAGTTCGCCGAGATGGGCGCCATCATTCAGCGGCACGTCCAGGAGACCTACGGCATCGAGACGCCGATGCTCCACGGCGGCGTCTCCCGCAAGAACCGCGACCGGATGGTGGAACGGTTCGAGAACGACCCCCATGGCCCCCAGGTCTTCGTATTGTCGCTGAAGGCCGGCGGCTCGGGCCTGAACCTGCCCCGCGCCAACCACGTCATCCACTACGACCGCTGGTGGAACCCGGCCGTGGAAAACCAGGCCACCGACCGCGCGTTTCGCATCGGTCAAACCAGGGACGTCCACGTCCACAAGATGATCTGCGCCGGCACCCTCGAAGACCGCATCGACCTCATGATTGAGGCCAAGCAGGCGACCGCCGACCAGGTGGTGGGCGCAACCTCGGAACGGTGGCTCACTGAACTCTCAAACACCGAACTGCGGGAAGTGCTGGCCCTCAGCGCCACGCCCGAAGACTGAACACGCGGCCAGCCAAATCGACAACAACGGAAAGGCGTTCTCAATGACCTATTACAACCACGAATACTCCCGTCCCATCGACGTGAAGGGCGGCATCAGGGCCGCGTCCCGCCGGGGCGACTTCGGCTCCACCTGGTGGGCCAAGCGCTGGATGCAGACCCTCGAACAGTTCAACATCGGTTCGCGCCTCAGCCGTGGGCGTTCCTACGCCCGCCGCGGCCAGGTCGTTTCCATTGACATCCGGAACGGCATCGTGGAAGCCCAGGTGCAGGGCAGTCGCAAACGACCTTACGACGTCGAGATCAGCGTCAGGACCATCGACGCAAACGACTGGGAGCGGCTACGAGAAGCGTTGGCCGAACAGCCGGTCATCGCCGCCAGCCTGCTGGCCGGCCGCATGCCGGAGAACATCGAGGACACCTTCAAAGCCGTCGGGCTGTCGATGTTCCCCACAAGGGGCGACGACCTCGAAACCGACTGCTCGTGCCCCGACTGGTCCAACCCCTGCAAGCACATCGCCGCCGTCTACCTGCTGCTGGGCGAGGAATTTGACCGCGACCCGTTCCTCATCTTCCGAGTGCGGGGCATGGACCGCGAGAACCTGTTGGGCGAGGAGTTCCGCCAGTCGGCTCAGACCATCGAAGGGACGCCGCAGGCTCCCGAGGCGCTGCCGGAAGCCCCGGATGTGTTCTGGGGCAATCCGCTGGCCGATTTGTCCGACGCGGACCTCGGCGCGGCGACCGTGCCAGACATGCACGCTGCCCTGCCCCAGCAATTGGGACGATTCCCATTCTGGCAGGGGGAGCAGGAACTCATCCCAGCCCTACGCGACATCTACGAGAACGCTTCCCAGAGTGCCGTGGACGTTTACCTTGGACAAGACCGCGACAGCAACGCGGAAGCCAATCGGAGCCGAGAATTCGACAAAGCCCTCGAGATCCTCGAAAGAACCTGACGTGGGCTTAGCGACCAGTGCCACGCCCACGAAAACCAGCGTCAGAACGCCTACTGGCGCCATAACCGACAACCGACCCTGTGAGGTACCCCAAGGGCTGTAAAACGCGCCCGGGGCCGTTTCCGGCGGTAACTGGGACGTCTCTGACGCCGTTCGCCTACAGGCATTACCCGTCCAGATCCTCGCTCACGCAATCCCTCCCGACGGAAAGCGCACTCTCCATCACGAAGGGACTGCCCGCCACCTGGCCGACCTCCAAGTCTCCCAGCTCCGTCACCGCCTCAAGCAGCGGCGCAGACACGCCGAACAGATCGGTCGTCGCGACCGTCAGGGATGAAGAACATTGGCCAAAGGATAACCTCGTACGCTACGGGCGCCAGAGTGCCATGCTGCGCGAGATGCCGTCCGACATTTGATCCGTCAAACTCCATCACTCTCATCAGCCGCTAAAACGTACGAAAGGTCCGCAAGCCAGTGCTGACCAGTCGCAGGGCACCTCGGCTCGCACCTTCATCATACCAGTGCCGAGCACAAGGCCCAGGCCCCGAGCCGCCGTCGCAGAGCAATCAGTTCCCCGACGGCCTTTCGCCACCGCAGAACGCCTCCACCGTCGGGAACATCCGCCGCAACTGGGCTGTGTCGAACGTCACCGGATACCGGATCTCACCGTAGGGCGCCTCCACGTAGAGGTGTTCAATTCTCCACAGGTCGTCGCCGAACCGGTCTTCCAAGACACCACGGGCGTCGCCCCCCCAATACTGCCTGGTGCCGCGGCTTGCCCCCGTCCAGGCCCACCAGAAGACTGTACTCTACCCCGTCTTCCCATACTTCGAAGTCCCAGAGGTAGAGAAGTCCCGGCTCGCCGTCATTGCAGTTCGTGTAGAGGCCCGCCTGCAGGGGCAGCTCGGCATCGAAATCAATGGCCCAGCCGGAAACGGACACGTGCCGGCCCGCGCCAGAGGGCCGGGACTCCCAGACCCACCTGGTTTCCCGCCGCGTCCCATCGAACGCAGTTTGGCGGGCCTGTTCGGCGGCATCAAGTTCACGGGACAAGGTAGCTTCAAGGCCCTCAACGTTCTCGGTTTGAAAGCCCAGGGCCGCCTGCAGCGAAGCCGCTTCTGCTTCCAGTCCGGCAACTTCTCCGCGCACTGCGTCCAACTCAGACGTGAGCGCAGCAACCTGCATGCCGTGATCCTGGGTGACGGTGTCGAGTCGCGTCTGGGCGGCGGCGGCCTGCGCCGCCAAAGCCTGTTCGTGCTCAGCGTTGCTGATTCCCGAGCACGCCAGCGCGCCCGTAACGGTCAGCAGCACCGCCATCGCCAACACCTGCCGCATCCTGAAAATCCTGCTCGACATGTAAATCGCTCCCGCGCTGACCAAAGCGGCACTCCGCCCCGACCACGCTGTTCATGAGAGCAATCATAAGGACGCCGACTCCGAGCACTCCGGGAGACCCGAGTCTCCCGGGCCTACTGCCACCCAGGAGCTGTCCCCACACATCGAACCGGCGCAACGGCACTCAACGGTTAGGCCAAGGAATGCAGGCCATTTGAACATCCACCTGGAGCGGGAATTCCGCCGCCACAAACCGCACGCGGCCAGAATGCGCCCGAAGGCATCCCAAACCGCAGAACCGCCGAAAGTGCCCGGGACCCGTGCCCGGCGGAAACTGGGGCACATGTTGTACCTCCGGCTACCGCCCGCCCCTTTTCAGTTGTACGCCTCGCGTAGTAAAACTTACAGAGAGACAACCGCAATGATCATCATTCATGCCGCCCAACTGGACGGCAGCCTGACGCTGTGGGGCGAAGATTCCGACCCGCCTCCGCCATCCGAACGGCTGTCGGACATCCACCATCCCCGGTGCGCCAGCGCCTTGCGACTGGCCGAAGCCGTGGACGTTGCGACCGAGTGCGCTGCCGGCGCCGACGCGGGAGGCATCATCTGGCTGCCCAGCCGGGTTGAGGCGGACAGTACAGCACTCATTTTCTGCGCAGTCGATGACCTCGGCGCCCTTGGCTACTCCATACTCTGTCGACTCGCGTCTGTGCTCTACGGTACGACTTTTGTCGCAGTCTGACTGCTGCATGATTTCCGGAAAACGTCGTTTTCAGGTCTTTCACGTTTCGCAAGAAGTCCGACCTCAATTGGGCGCGCGCTGTTCTTGCACTAGCCTTCCTCATCCAGCAAGCTCGCCTGGTTATTTCCACGGTAGCGTATATGCCGGCGCACAGCAAAAACAATTCCACGAGACTGACCTCAAAATACGGCTGGACGGTCTCCAGCGTAGGGCCTTCGGGGATTCCTGCCTTTACTGCCTCGATGCTGGAATTGAGCATCCATCGGACGGCGGCGATGCCCATGTAAACCTCAGTACATGTCGCAAGGCCTCCCGCAGTCGATCTGACCAGGTTTTCTAAGCCGTTCAAGGTCTGATATCGGTACTCCTTCCAATTCCGCCATGCGATTGAGATTCCGACGACTGATCCTGTAATGGCTGGGATTATCATGCTAAGCCATCTGTTGGTAACGAAGTCGTCAGTCGGCTCGATGGCAGTCCAAGCAAGTAAGTACGTTCCCAAGTTCAGTATGGCCATCAGAACCAATGCCACGATCAAAGCGGCCAAAATCAGGCCGCTCCGCCAGAATGCGAGCCAAACCTGGGTCAATACCCGCTTGGTCAAGCTGCGTGCGGATGTCAGCATTGCCATGCGCGTGCGAGGTGTTATCGTTCGTCCTATTGCATCACCCTGTCGTTGAAGACGTCGAAGCACCGCGTTCCAGATAAAGTTGTTTGTCATGTTATTGAACTCTCCTCGGATTGATTCTTCCTCAACGGTCAGGACCTACTCCCCTCCACGCTGGGTCATTTATCTCTGATGAGCAGGCGACGCTGCTTTACAACGGGAAGCCGGCTCGCTTTGTCCACTCGAGCGAGAACGTGCGGAATTCGGGCTTCGCTGCATTTGTTGGCAGATAGTTTCGCACGTCGAGGGTTGCGCACTGGGCGTGAGCCGGCAGTACGGCGATGTCCACCGCCGGCCGTATGCGGAGATCGTCGGCATCTAGAAATTCAGCCGAGGTTTCCGGCTAAATTTCTAGCTATGCCGTGGCAACGGTGGAAGTCCTGGAAGGGCTGGACGGCCAACTCAGCGTGCGCCCACGAGGGGAGCATCATCGCCACGCAGGAGACCCCGCCAGGTCCGGTATTCCTTCGCAACGGCCACCAGCCTCCCGAGGTCCCTCCGGTTGCGGCCATCGGGGTAAACCACTGGGATGAACGCTGGACAGCGCATCTGGGTCCGCTGGCGGCAATCCAAGAACCCGAAGCGGATCAACCGGACTTCACCGGTGGTGAAGTCGCTGCCGCGCCACCCGCAAGCGTGGCTCCGCGAAGCCGACCTTCCTTCAGAAGAAGCGCTAGAAAACAGTCCAGAAAGCCCGGCGTAAGGGCATGTCACTGCGGACAATAGAACGGGAGTTGGGGATCCACAGATCCACCGTCAGGAGTTGTCTGGAGTCTGGAGGTCCTCCAAGACGGAAGCAACGCATGGTGCCCAATCCGTCGACATCAGATACCATGGCAGCATAACGGAGTGACATTTTCGCTGAACATTTATCCGGACATTTTGCCTGACCTTCGGCACCCGTCACACGTACCAAGATCGTCCCGGATGTCCCGAAGTCGTCGCTCGCATCCCGCAATTTTCTCTCCCACGTGCATCGAGCAAGCCACTGAGATCCCTGATCATCGGTGTCGTCGCAGGTAACCCTCGAGCCCCAGAATCCGGGAGACGACTGAATCCCGGTAACCACGATCGGTCTGATGTTTCCGCTCCGACGGCTCGTATAGGTACAAAGGCTCCGGAATGTACGTCGGGTTTTCAGCCATCTCGATTATCGGCACCATGAACGACCAATCGGTGGCAATGTCGATCCACTCCCCGTCCAGCTTCAGGTCGTCGATGTCGATTGCGTCGAAGAGGTATTTGCGGAACGTGCGCAGGTGCTGCCAGACGTTGCTGGTCCACCATCTTGGTCGGTCGAAATCAGGCGGATAGACCGCTTCCTTGTCCAGCCTCAACATCGAGCCCACGGTCGCATCGGCTCCATTCTCGTACTCCTGGCGGAGCCGCTCGATGACACCGGCGCCGATCAGCGCGTCGTCGGCATCCAGGGTGATGATCACACTCTGGGGATCGGCGCAATAGTTGGTGATGGCGTTCCAGGTGTTGTACAGCAAGCCCTTTCGCGTCGTGTTGCGGATGATGGTGACCCGGTCCCTGTAATCCGCCAGCAGGACCTCGGCATAGTCACCAAAGCCGTTGGTGGAAGCGTCGTCCACCACCACGGCGCCCCAATCGGATCCATCCTGAGCTATCACCGATTCGATGCAACGTTTGAATTGCCCCGGGTTCACGTTGCGGCCGCAGATCACGAAGACGAACGGTTCGGCGCGCTTGGGCCCTGCCCAGTCTGCGGCCGACCCTTGAAGGTCCACCCTCTCAATCTGGCAATCAGGAATATGCCTCCGCTCTACGGCGGCCAGGATGTTCAGCAGTTCGTCGGGATCAACCTTGCGATCATTGGGCACATGGATCAACGCCGTTCGCGGATCGCCGCCGCGGTAGCTCCGGAACTCGCCGCCGGCGATGAAGCGGTCGAAAGCCCGGTGCCATCCCATGACGAAACGCCCGTTCTCCAACTCGTTGACGATGGGGAGCACCGACTCGAGCCGCCTGCGGTCGAACAGGCATCCCCGGACCTCAACCCGCCAGTCGCCGTTGGGTCCGGTGTGGGTGTAGGGCAAAGGCTGCGGCCTGCACATGCTCAGCGGCACGAAGAGGGCGGAGGGATCGCTGCGGAGAACGTCAACAAGCTCGCCGAGGTAGTCGTGCTCGGTGACGCCACGTCGGATGAGCAGGTCGCTGTCGAGCTGCAGAACGTAATCGCCGACGCACGCATCAAACCCATACAGCGTCGCAAACAATTGCTGGCCGCTGACCGCGTGGGTTTCCACCGACTCGGTTCCGAACCACTTTCGGTACGTTGCCCGAATTGTGGGCGGATCGCCCGGAGCATAGAAGACCCGGTCGACCACGCCGTCCCGGAGCAACCGATCCATGGCCTCGCGGTGGGCATCGGCATCCGGCGAGTCATACTGGCGCAGGAAGGGGCCTGGTGTTGGGTCCACCACCACGACTTTCTCGATGAACCTGACCGGTTCCTCCAACTGCGCAACCTGATGCCGTACAAACCGCTCGATGGTTCGCCACTCCATGTGGCAGGTCTTGATTAAAAGGGACACGCTGGGGCCGGCGTCGACAACAGGGCGAAGTTCGAACACCAAATGGTCTGAGGCCGGGCGCAATTCGCGAACGTCGGCGCCGCCCAATTCTTTCAATGCGGACACACGCAGCCCTGCCTTGGCGAATGCCTGCTGATAGGCGGCCACGCTGCGGTGCACCTCCTCGCGCACGTTGCCGTGGGGCGCCACCGCCTTCTGATAAACGAAGGTGTCGTCGTAGACGTGGTCTACCTGCGCAGGCCTGGAGTTCAACTCCGTGGAGGCAACTTCCAGGTAAAACGGGTTGCACACCGCCACCCACACCCGTCCTTCATCCGCGGCCAAGCGGCGCAGGTCCGACAGCACAGCGTCCAATTCGTTGCCGTCCGCGATGGTGCACAGCACTCGGCTGCAGATCACGGCATCGAACCGCGTGCCGTCCGACCGTAACCGCTCCAGCATGTCGGCGTTACCGTATTCCGCCGGTCCACCGTGTTCCAGGCATTTCGCAATGGCGATGGCATCGGGATCGTACCCGGTGACGCCCGGAATGTTTTGGGCCAGCAACTCGGCCAACTCGCCGCTGCCGCACCCGTAGTCCAGCACAGTCTTGGGACGGGATTGCATGACCAGGTTGGCCAAGGGCACATGTAGGAGCTCGTGCACTCCCCGTGGGTCAACCGCAATCCTGAACCGGTCCAGACCCGCCAACTCCGGCAGGGCCGGTTCGTCCAATGACCGGGTCATCAGCGCTCTGAGGTCGGACCGGAAATGGAACCGGTAGGTAAGGAACGCTCGGCGACACATGTGCTCGAACTCGTTATCGTCGAAGGGCACGATGTCGGCCCCGACATCGATGAATTTCAACCCCGATGGCGTGACCAGCAGGTTGTCAGGGTGAAGGTTGCGACATGCTATTCCTACTGTCCGACACTCCCGCAGAAGGGTGACGATTTCCTCAAGGTGGCCGCCGACGTAACGGCTGCCTCCCTCAAACGGGTAAACCACCGCCACATGATCGCCCCATTGGCGAACCTCCTGGATGTCAGGTAATGTGCTGAAACCGGACGTCCTCCCCACCAGAGATTTCAAAAACGCCACCTTCCGGTTCCGAGTGCCCGGCTTCCAGTAATGGAAGTACTTGTAGACCGTGCTCCCGTCGGTGAAAACCGCGCCTTCTTCTCCAATGCCCAGACAGGTCAGCGGGCCGGTCCCGAACTCCTCCCTGATTCGGGTTTCCGCCCCGGTCCGGACTGCGTCAACCGGAAGGCCCACCATCGACCGATGTCGCGCCACGGCTTGGCTCAGATTGAGGAAATACTCCCGTATGGTTGAATCATCTGCCTTAGTGACCTCGCGCCGGAATTCCGCAACGCGGTCTGGAGCGTATGTCGCGCACAACGCCGTCCAGAATTCCCGCAACCGGCGGGCCGGCTCTTCATGGGCGGGCGAGGACAACCACCATGGCGCGCTTCCGTTGACGGCGCAGGGATCGCAGATTCGGGCAATTGACCGTATAAGTCCCGATATCCTGGCGAGGTTCCACTCGAAGGCCGCCAATCGTTCGTCCCTCGACTGCCGATAGGTGGCCATCGCCAGATCGATCTCGTCCGGATCAAGGCCCAGGAAACTGGCTCCATTGGCCCGGTGGCCACGTTCCCGCTTCTGCTGCAGGATTACCTCCATGGCCGCGCAAATCGCGAAGCCGTGAATGTCCTGGCCCAGTGTTCTGAAAGCGGCGTCCGCATTCGGCGCATCGCATCGCTCTTGGCGAACCGGCAATGAGGACTGCACCACGTCGCGCCCTCCCGCGAACCAGTTGAGCAGGCTCCATGCCAAGTCGCTGCGCCGGGTGTCGATGCCGTCGATTTTCGGAACAGCGTTGGGGAAATCCCGCAACGCATGATGGTCGAAGACCAGCGTGCTTGGGCCACGGTTCATGGATGGCCTGAGGTCGCCGGTAGGGTGGTCGGTGCCAGACTGAACGAGAGGCCGGAATACCTGGACGCCGGACAGAATCGCTCCGACGCGCAACGACATCTCTGAAAACACCTGCTCCGCCGTCATGCCGTTCTCGCTTGGCTGATACCAGAACGGCCGCTCCAGGTGGCTGGTGCCAGAACGCGAAAGGTCGTAGTAATAGTCCGCGTTGTCCAGGCGGGCGACCCGGTTTTCGTGTCCCCGGTCCGGATAGATGTCTCCTGGCTGCAACGCGGCCAATTGGTGCAGATTGTGATGGAGGTCGACCAGCTGCGTGCGCACGCAACTGAGAACGGGCAACGGAGGGTCTCCGGTCACTTCCCCCAGGACAATGCTGTGGCCGGCCCTCTTCAGGTCGTTTATCGCGGCTACGTAGTCCACGCTCACGATCCCGATGGCGTGATCGGGATCGTGAACCAAACCCTCCAAAGTCACGTCATCGTCCAGGATCCATACCACCGAACCCGGTCGCTCCTTGGCTTCCCAATACAGGTACCGCTGCAGCATGGTGCGACTCAAGGCTATCGACTTGCGCCCGGACACCAGTTCTTCAGCGGCGTCGACTATTCCTTCGGCCGAGTCACGCCGCTGGTCCTCCAGGGTTCTCAGGTCGATGTCAAGGTCCTGCCCGACCATCCTGTCAATCACGTCCCTGAGCCGGTCGCGCGAATGTCCGTCGTGACCGCCGTTTTCCAGCAATACCACCTTCAGGTCAACATCTTCCCGGCCTCCAAATTCCTGACGCAAGCTCTCCAGGAGGTTGGACACATGACCCACCTCCGGCGACGTGATGGCGCCGACCACCAGGTCGAGACGGTCGCCGTCGCTGGAGCTGATGGGCAGAGGTTGCTTCAATGAGGGTACGGTTGGCAGTAGCGCCGGATCGCAATCAAACAGGTTTCGGCTGCGGCTGATGAACGCTTCCCGCTGCTCGGTCGTCATGCGCCCGGAATGTTTGCGGTAGAAGTACCTGAGCCCGGCGCACTTGGCATCACTGCCACGGGAAGAAAGGCGAGGTCTATCATCGTCCCCATGATGATGCACCAGGCAATCGGGCAGGTTGCCGTACCCGACCGACCCGAGGTCGGCGAGCCTGATGCACACATCGCGGTCGGTGGTGCTGACCAGGGCCTCATCGAAGCCGCCCGCCTCCAGCAACTTCTCCGCCCGGACGAACAGGTTGGAGCCCTGAATATGCGGATTCCGCACCAGGAGTTCGTCCACATCCAGTTCCGGCGGGCTGCTCAGGTGGCGCGACTTGCCGCCCGTTTCGTGGTAGATGATGCCGGCGGCGACCATGTCCAGATCGTTTTCGGTGAGAAAACGTTCGCAGCGCCGCAGGTAGTCCGGTTCCCAGGCATCATCGTCATCCAGCATCGCGACCAGTGCCGACGGGGCTTCCGCTTGCAGCCATATGAGGGCGGTGTTCACGGCCCCGGACAGGCCGGGCGTCCGGCAATTCTCCAGGTAGACCACCCGGGTCTCCGGACATTGGTAGTCCACGGCGATGCGTTGATTGGCGGGACGACTGGCGGGGCCTGAATCGTCAATGATGATGAGATAGTCCGGCGTCCGTGTCTGGCGCGCGATCGACGCCAGGGAGCATTCGGCAAGGAGCTCCGGCCTGTCGTGGGTGGGAACCAGGGCGGCTATGGGAAACATCTCGGCGCCATCCTAAACGGTGAAGACTCAGTGTGACCTGGTGATATGCAACGGGGCCGCAATTCTACTCCAGTCGAACCCCGCCCCGAATAACTACCAGCAGCGATAAATTTCACATCAAGGATCCAATGTCCGTGGGAAAGGGCACTTGCGGTTCCCAGCCGATGACTGAACGAGCTTTGGAATAATCGGCCGTCTTGCGGGCCTCCTCAAATTCGGCCCTGGGATTGGGTACGACGTGGCCCACCGGGCCGCCGATGTCGCCGCGATTTCGTTGGCGGAAGTTTCAACGTCGGTTCCGATGTTGAGCACCGTATGGCTGCCCGCGGCCAACGGAGTCGTGGCAGCCAGGACGTTGGCCTCCACCAAATCGGACACGTGGGTGTAGGAGCGCGTCTGGGTGCAGTCGCGGTAAACGGTCAGCGGTAGTCCCTCCCCCTTCATGCGCAAAAAACGCTGTATCACCAGCGCGTAAGCGCCGCCTGACGGCTGCCCAGGATCGTAGACTTTGAAATAGCGCAGCGACACCACGGTCAATCGGTGCAAACGACTGAATAGCTCCGCGTATTGCTCGCCCATCAGCTTCTGGAGTGCGTAGGGCGACCTGAGGTTGGGCTCCATGTCCTCCTGCATCAGGTGCGTCGGGTGGTCGCCGTACACGCTGGACGAGGTAGCGTTCCGTTTTAGGTGGTTTGGTTGATCAAGCCGCGCTTTTGGAGCAGCGCTAACAGGTTGTGGGGCAACCATACCGTGCCCATCTTTTCCCGACGGCGGTACTCTCGGTTCTGCCGCTCCAACCCCGATGTGGTCTTGTACCCCCACGCTCCGGTTTCCAAATGCCGCAGTCCTTGCGTCAGCGCTTTCTCACACCAGTACCGGCCCCGACCCTCGGTCAGCGCCATAATTCGCCGCGCCCAGGTGGCCGCCTGTGCCAAGCTCTCCGACGCCAGCAGTTGCCGAGCTTCCCGCCAGCCCCCAGCCCAAGTTCCGCCGATACTCCCGCAGCAGATGAAAGTGGCACAGTTGATGGGGCGCTTTGCTGCCATAGACCATGGCAATACCCGCGGCAATGGCCCAAACCCCATCGCTCACCAGAGCTTGCGCCGTACTTGATACGGGGTGAACCGGCGCCGTCGCCCCCGGCTGCCAGACCAAGTCAATCACCTCACTCCAACCGGCGAATGACCCTAACGCCACGCCATTTTCATCCCGCACCACC
This sequence comes from Dehalococcoidia bacterium, assembly GCA_034420475.1. Taxonomy (GTDB): domain Bacteria; phylum Chloroflexota; class Dehalococcoidia; order Lucifugimonadales; family UBA3495; genus Bin87. The sequence continues at coordinate 2,628 of DAOULH010000014.1, read as the reverse complement.
TTCATTTCCACAGATCCCGCCCGCGTGCGCGTCCACATACCATCCATTTCCAGCACCCGACCCGCCAACTGCGGCAACTGCAACGGCGTCCGCCTCAGCCAACGACACAGACTGCTCTTCACCGCCCCTACCCACCCGCTGGCCGCCGCGTAACTCAACCCCAATCCAGCCAATTTCAGCGCTAACTCCGTGGTTTTGTTGAGTACCGACGATAACGCTCCTCATCCCCCAACAAGTCCATCCCGCTGCTCATGCGCCGGCATTCCCCACACCGGAACACCGGTATCTCCAACTCCACCTCACCGTAGCCGGTCATTATCGACCGGCGGTAGCGGTGATGACGGTGCATCGCCAACCCGCACTCGGAACAATGGGCCCGATACTCGTCCAGTGCTGACTGCAACGACGCCTGCAAGCGGGCTGGGATTTCCCGCTCCATTTCGGTTTCCAATTGGTACAACAACCCCATGGTGGCGCCCCCTTCCCCATACCCTCCGAACCAGCCTGCTGACCACATCCTACCAATCAAACCACCTAAAACGGAACGCTACCGCTGGACGACGATGAGTTGACAACGCGGGCAACTCAGTTGCGCTGAGCCGCACACAACACGTTCAGCATTCCGGCGACGTTGATATGGTGAGTTCCGACGGGGTCGGCAACGGACCGTTCGATGCGCGGCAAAGCGGCCGTATGAAATATGCAATCCGCGGACTGAGTCGCCGACAGCACCGTGTCGAAATCGGCGTCAGGACCTACGACCAACTCAGCGCCGGGGTCCCTAACCGCGACATCCCCGGCCGACAAGTCGTCCCCGACGACCACGCGGTGCCCCAACATCACCAACTGTTCGACCAGATGGGAGCCGATGAACCCGCACCCACCGGTTACCATGCATTGCATCAATGTAGTCCTCCAAGATCTTTCGCCGACATTGGGTTGCCGCGTTAGGCAAACCTCCGTTCCCCGACGCGCGCCAGCGTTCTAAAACAGCTGTGCCACCTGACTCGAGGCGCGAGTGGCGATGCACGGATGTTGTGTGCCTAAGTTATGGGCAACGGACCCGTCCGACTATTGGCGAATGGGCAGGACCATGCCCGACGATAGCTGTTGTCCACCGGCGCTACCATCATGAAAGGCCACCAAGGAGTGTCCAGCAGGCGGCGTATCCTAGACAGGTCTGGTAGTCCGCTGTGAGGGGATGCTGCACGATGATTACTGGCCCTGACAAGTCTGGAACCGAACCTCGGAGATGCCTATGTCAGCTGCTGTTGTGAACACCGAAACGCCATCGGCCGAGAACATCAGGCACCCCCTGCACCAGATTGAAACTGCTCCCTGCGTCAACCACTGCCCTATTGGTACACGAAATGGTATACAAACACGTCAATACAGCGCATCAGCCGCGTTTTTGAGTATAAAATAACGTCAAATTAGACGGACGCTCTCTCCGCCATCTTTGCATCGTAAATCCCCAATCGGATCGGCCGTTTCCTACTTGATTTGAGCAGGAAACGGCCCTTTTCATGTCCACTAAAATCCGACTACATTCGCCAGAATCGTGGTATAGAAATGGAATAGCCATGAACCAGACCTCATGACCTCGAAAAGCAAACGAAACGCCCTTTCCGAGGGATTCGTCCAGTCGGTCCAGGAAACTGGCACCTACTCGGACGGCGGTGGCCTCAATCTCCGGGTGGAGAAATCCGGGGCCAAGTATTGGTTTCAACGGGTTACCATAGACCGGAAGCGGCGTAATCTGGGCCTCGGTGGCTATCCTGTTGTTTCGCTGGCGGAAGCCCGCAAAGCGGCTTTGCTCAATACCCGGATGATCAGGGAGGGCCGAGACCCTTTGGCGGAAAAGAGGGAAGCGATCGCGGCTCGCCAGAGACCACCGACGCCGACATTTGCCGAAGCGGCCGCAACCGTAATCGAAATGCGGCGACCGACCTGGTCCAACTCGAAGCATGCGGCCCAATGGAGCAGCACGCTCGAGACCTACGCGTTCCCCAAGATCGGGTCCAAGCCGGTCACCGACATCACCACTGCGGATATCCTATCGGTCCTGTCGCCGATTTGGACGGAAAAGCCGGAGACGGCGAGTAGGGTGAGGCAACGCATGGAGACGGTGCTGGACTGGGCGGTTGCCCAAGGTTACCGTATTGACAATCCCGCCAATCGTTCAATCACCAAGGTGCTGCCCAGGATGCCGCGCACCAAGCAACACCATCGGGCACTGCATTACTGCAAAGTTCCGTCGGCGATGGAAAAGGTCAAACAATCGACTGCGGACCCGGTCACCAAATTGGCATTCGAGTTCCTGGTTTTGACGGCCGCGCGCAGCGGCGAGGTCAGACTCGCCACATGGGATGAAATAGATTGGGATGAACGGAAATGGACGGTGCCAGTCGGGCACATTAAAGCGCGCCGCGAGCATAAGCTGGACTTTGTACAAAAACTAGAAAAGTAGGAAAGGCCGGGTAAGCTGGGTTGACCCCACATCTCACTGTAGGTCGACCTGTGCTTACCCTGCCGGATGCCATTGTAACCGTTCTCATTCCCTTCGCCGCCCTGTTCCAAAATCGGACCTGGTGCAAGGCCCAGGTGCTGCTGGTGGGTGCGATCCTG
>DAOULH010000013.1:0-10625 GCA_034420475.1 Dehalococcoidia bacterium | reverse complement strand
AGCCAGCACGAGATCGACCTGGAGTACACCGACGCGCTGACCATGGCCGACAACCTGATGACGGCCAAGCTGGTCATCAAGGAGCTGGCCCAGCTGCAGAACGTGTACGCCACGTTCATGCCCAAGCCGATTTCGCGCATCAACGGGTCGGGATTGCACCTGCACCAGTCGCTCTTTGCCGGCGAGGACAACCGGTTCTACGACGCTGACGACGAGCAGTACCTGTCGATGCTGGGCAAGCAGTTCATCGCCGGGCTGATCGCCCACGCGCCGGAGATAACCCTGGTCACCAACCAGTGGGTCAACTCCTACAAGCGGCTCATCCCCGGCTACGAGGCGCCGGTGTACGTTTCGTGGACCCACGTCAACCGCTCCGACCTCATCCGCGTGCCCAGCTACGAGCGCGGCGAGGAAACGTCCATCCGCATCGAGTACCGCGCGCCGGACCCGTCGTGCAACCCCTACCTGGCCTTCAGCGCGATGCTGGCCGCCGGGCTCAAGGGCATCGAGGAGCAGTACCAGGTGCCGGCCCCGGTGGTGGGCAACGTGCAGGAGATGTCGCCGCAGCGTCGCCAGTCCCTGGGCATCCGCACCCTGCCGTCCAGCCTGGGCGAGGCGATCAACCTGGCCGAGACCAGCGAGCTGCTCTACGAGGCGCTGGGCGACCACGTGTTCAACAGCCTGATCGAAAACAAGAAACTGGAGTGGGACGAGTACCGCTCGGAGGTCACCGACTACGAAGTCTCCCGCTACCTCTCCACGCTGTGACCAACCTCACACTGGCTCACTGTGGCAAACCTGTCATTGCGAGCGAAGCGCGGCAATCTCGCAAAGACTAGAGTGTTTGTTGCCGGAACGAGATTGCCGCGTCGTTACGCTCCTCGCAATGACCGCTACCACACCACCTTTGGAATTTGTCCTATGATGCTGACCCCACGGGAATCGGAAAAGCTGCTGATCTACGTCGCCGCCGACCTGGCGCGCAAGCGGCAGGGTCGCGGCCTGAAGCTCAACGTGCCCGAATCGGTGGCGCTGATCACGGAGGCGATCCTGGAGGGCGCAAGGGACGGTCGCACCGTCGCCGAGGTGATGGAACTGGGCCGCCAGGTCCTGCGGCGGGAGGACGTGATGGAGGGGGTGCCGGAACTGGTGGACATGGTGCAGGTGGAGGCGACGTTTCCCGACGGCACCAAGCTGGTGTCGGTCCACGATCCCATCGTCTAATCACAAAAGGGACGAGCATGAGCAATCCCAGCGAACACTACATCATCGCCGACGAGCCGGTTGAGATAAACGCCGGCCGGCCTACGCGCACGCTGTCGGTGTGGAACACGGGCGACCGGGCCATTCAGGTGGGTTCGCACTTCCACTTCTTCGAGGTCAACCGGGCGCTGCGGTTCGACCGGGAGGCTGCCTTCGGGATGCGTCTGGACGTGCCGGCTGGAACCGCGGTGCGCTTCGAGCCGGGCGACCGCAAGGACGTGACCCTGGTGGCCATCGGCGGTACGCGTCGGGTGCGCGGTCTCAACGGGCTCACCGACGGCAGCCTGGACTCGCCGGTCGTGCGCGCCCAGGCCCTCGAAGCAATCTCCAAGCGGGGTTTCCCGAACCAACCGTCGAACCCAACGGATACCAGTGAGGCATAGCGACATGGCTCGAATCAGCCGCCGGCAATACGTGGACCTCTACGGCCCCACCGTGGGTGACCGGTTCCGCCTGGCCGACACGTCCCTGGTCTGCCAGATCGAGCGCGACCTGCTCACCCACGGCGACGAGTTGGTGTTCGGCGGCGGCAAGTCGGTCCGGGACGGCATGGGCCAGGCCTCGGAGGCGACCAACCGCAACGGCGCGCTGGACCTGGTCATCACCAACGCCATCATCATGGACCCCGTCCTCGGCATCATCAAGGCCGACATTGGGGTGCGACACGGGCACATCGTCGCGGTGGGCAAGTCCGGCAATCCCAACGTGATGGACGGCGTGCATCCCGACCTGGTGGTCGGCCCGGGCACCGAGGTCATCGCCGGCGAGCACCTCATCGCCACTCCCGGCGGTGTGGACGCGCACATCCACATGATCGCGCCGCAGCAGGTGTACCATGCCCTGTCCAACGGCATCACCACCATGATCGGCGGCGGAACCGGGCCGGCCGACGGCACCAACGCCACCACCTGCACGCCGGGCCCGTGGAACATCGCCCGGATGCTGGAGGCCGCCGAGCCGCTGCCGGTCAACTGGGGCCTGTTGGGCAAAGGCAACGCCAGCGACCCGGCTCCCCTGGAGGAACAGATCGCGGCCGGGGCCAGCGGCCTCAAGCTCCACGAGGACTGGGGCACCACGCCGGCGGCCATCGACTGCTGCCTGGCCGTGGCCGCCCGGTTCGACGTGCCGGTGGCGATCCACACCGACACGCTGAACGAGGCCGGGTTCGTGGAGGACACCATCGCCGCCATCGGCGGGCGGGCGATCCACACCTACCACACCGAGGGCGCCGGCGGCGGCCACGCGCCGGACATCATCCGTATCGCGTCCGAGTTGAACGTGCTGCCCTCATCCACCAACCCCACGCGGCCCTACACCGTGAACACGCTCACCGAGCACATGGACATGCTGATGGTGTGCCATCACCTCAGCCCGCGGGTTCCCGAGGACGTTGCCTTTGCCGAGAGCCGCATCCGGCCGGAGACCATGGCGGCGGAGGACGTGCTGCACGACCTGGGCGTCATCAGCATGTACGCCTCGGACTCGCAGGCCATGGGCCGGGTGGGCGAGAACTTCACCCGGCTGTTCCAGACCGCGGACAAGATGCGCCAGTTCAAGGGCAAGCTGCCCGAGGACTCGCCGGACCATGACAACTTCCGCGTGCTGCGCTACCTGGCCAAGCTGACCATCAACCCGGCCATCACCCACGGCATATCGCACCTGGTGGGCTCGTTGGAGCCGGGGAAACTGGCCGACATTGTGTTGTGGCCGCTGGGCAGCTTCGGCGCGAAGCCCAAGTTGATTATCAAGGGCGGGATGATCTGCTGGGCGGTCATGGGCGACCCCAACGGGTCCATACCCACGGCCGAGCCGTCCTTCTATCGCCCCATGTTCGGCAGCATGGGCAAGGCGGTGGCGAATACGTCGCTCACCTTCGTGTCCCAGGCTGCCTACGACGCGGGGGTCCACCGCGACCTGGGGCTGTCCCGACGAGTCTAGCCGGTGCGGGGCTGCCGCGCCATCACCAAGCGTCAGATGGTCCGCAACGACGGAATGCCGGTGATCGAGGTGGACCCGGACACCTACACGGTGCGCGTGGACGGCGAGATCGCCACCGTGCCGGCGGCGGAACGCCTGAGCCTGGCGCAGCTGCACTTCCTGGTCTAGCGGATGCAGACTATAACGAGCATAAACGGCGGCGCCAGCTTTCTCGCCGCCTTGCAGTTGGCCGACTCGTTCTTCCCGTCCGGCGCTTATGCCCACTCTCAGGGGCTGGAAGGAATGGTGTCGCAGGGCTGGGTCAGGAACGCCGACGACCTGGGGGAGTATCTGCACAACCTGCTGGGCTGGTCAATCATCCCGTGCGACGGCGTGGCGTTGCTGAATGCTCACGGCGCGGCGCGGGACGGTGACCTGGCGAGGCTGGTGGACATCGACCGGCGCCTGCACGCGATGAAACTGCCCGAGGAACTGCGGGTAGCCTCCTGCCACGCCGGCCGGCGCATCCTGGACGAAACGGCGCCGCTGCTCTCGGGAGCAGCCGGATGCGCCGTTCACGGCGAGTTTCGGCAGTTGGTGGTGGAACGGGAAACGCCGGGCACGGGAGCCGTCGCCCTGGGCGTGGCGTCCTGCGCGGCGGGCATCGACCCGGACAGCGCCCTGCTGATGTTCTGTCACAGCTTCGCCGTGGGTGTGCTGGGCGCGGCGCAACGGCTGCTGCCCGTCACGCACACGGAGGCGCAGCATATCCTGCGGTCGCTGCACGAACCCGTGATCGACGCGGCGACGGCGTTGCAGCACCGCGACTGGCGCGAGATGACATCCTTCACGCCGCAGCTGGACATAGCGGCGATGCTGCACGAACACGACGAAGTGCGGATGTTCGCCAGCTGACGGGTAACTGTTCAGGGTTGCGGGGAAAGTGTCATTGCGAGCGCAGCGCGGCAATCTCGTTGGCGCAGGGGAGCCCTTTGAGGCAGACGTCGCGGCCACGGCGTCGAGATTGCCACGGCGCAAGCGCCGCGCAATGACACCCTCCTGAATTCTGAACAGTTACGCTGACGGCGCGGTCGCAACGATCAAACCCGGCGCAGGTATAATCCACACTATAACCCATCGCTTTGCCGACCCGCACGGAAAGTTTCAGCATGACCACAGCCAAATCGCCGAAATCTCCTCCCGCCTTCCGGCTCCCGGACCCTCTCAAATCTCCGGACGAGAAGATGACCGCCGCCAAACAGTTGACCGACACCGGGCACGCCCACCACCTGGCCCTCCACCTCGGCGAGCCCGAGACTACCATCGTAACCACCGAACGATACATCACCCTCGTGCCCATGTCGGAAAGAGCCGACATGACCGGCGTCCTCTACCCCGACCTCCTGGTGGCCTTCAACGTCAACCCGACCGCTTTTGAAGAACGCAACGGGTACGTGATATCCGAACAGGGCAAGCCGCCCGACTTCGTGCTGGAAATCGCTTCCCGCCCCACCGGCCGCGCCGATACCGGCGAAAAGCGCGCCGCCTACGCGGCTCTCGGCATCGCCGAATACTGGCGCTTTGACGAAACCGGACAGTACCATGGCTCCCGCCTGGCCGGCGACCGGCTGGTGGACGGAAGATACCAACCCATCGATATCATCGAGCTGCCGGACGGCAACCTCAGCGGGCACAGTGCCGTCCTCGGTCTGGAACTCCGCTGGACCGACGGTTCCCTGGGCTGGCATGACCCCGATGCCGGCGAGCACATCGCCACCTTTGACTCCGAGCGCGAAGGCCGCCTTGCCGAAAGCGCGGCACGCCTTGCCGAGCGCGAAGCGCGCCTCCAGGCCGAAGCCAGGGTGCAAGAGCTTGAGGAGGAACTACAACGACTGCGGGGCAACTGATACCCGGGCAAACGTGCCGGGACGTGCCGGTTACCCCGCAAAAGGTGGAGAGAAACCATGAGAAAGGTTCCCCGAATTGGCGTCGGCGGGCCGGTGGGCTCCGGCAAGACCACGCTGGTTGAGCGGTTGGTGCCCATGCTGCTGGCACGGGGCCGGCATCCGGTGGTCATCACCAACGACATCTTCACCAGGGAGGACGCCGACCACGTCACGCGGACCCTGGAGGGTGTGTTTGACACCGGCCGCATCCGGGGCGTTGCCACCGGGGCCTGCCCCCACGCGGCGGTGCGCGAGGACCCCAGCCTCAACCTGCTGGCGGCCGAGGAGTTGACCGAGGAATATCCCGACTCTGACATCGTGCTGATCGAAAGCGGCGGCGATAACCTGACGCTGACCTTCAGCCCCGCCCTGGCCGATTTCCAGATCTACGTGATCGACGTGGCGGCCGGCGACAAGATACCCCGCAAGCGCGGACAGGGCATCACCCAAACCGACCTGCTGGTGGTGAACAAGACCGACCTGGCTCCCTACGTGGGCGCGGATCTCAACGTGATGCGGCGTGACCTCAACATCGTCCGCGGCGAGCGTCCGTATGCGTTCACCAACTGCCGCACGGGTGAGGGGCTGGACGCGGTGCTGGACAGAATCCTCGATGCTGTTGGCCCGGGAACCGTCTGTTGAAGCCGGGCCGGCCGGCCAAAACGGTTCGGTCGAGCTGGCTCTGGAGTGGAGGGCCTGCCGGACCCGGCTGACGCGCTGCCGCACCCGGCCGCCCCTGCTGGTCCAGCAGGCGCTGTATCCGGACGAGGCCGCGCCCGACATGGCCTACGTGTTCCTGGCGAACCCCACCGGCGGACTGCTCCAAAACGACCGCCACCGCATCGCGGTGAGCGTTAGCGCCGACGCCAGGGCCCACGTGACCACCCAGAGTGCCACGAAGGTCTACACGATGCCGGAAGGCTCCGCCGAGCAGCGAGTTCGCCTCCATGTCGAGCCGGGCGGCTACTTGGAATACCTGCCGGACCCGTTGATACCCTACCGGGAGGCCAGCCTGATCCAGGAAGTTGACATCACCTGCGGGCCGGGCGGTGCGCTGCTGTTCAGTGACGTGATAACGCCCGGCAGAGTGGCCATGGGGGAGTCGTTCCGGTTCAGGAAGATCTCAAGCCGGGTCACGGTTCGAGGTCAGAGCGGCCGGCCCGCCTACCGGGAAGCCTTCGACCTGGACCCGGGAGCGGGCAACCTCACGGGGGTTGGCATATTGGGCTTCGGTAGCCCGCAGGATGCCGACGACGCATCGGCCCGCACCCTGGGCTCCCTGCTGATTGTGTGTGAAAGCCCGCCCGCTCGCGCGATACTGGACCAAGTCAGACGCAACCTGGAGGCCGGCCGCGAGGTTATCGCCGGCGCTTCCATGCTGCCCGACGGCGACGGCGTGGGGGTCAAGATGATCGGACGGGACTGCGCCGCGGTTCAGCAGGCCCTGACCCGGGTCTGGTCGATTGCGCGACAGGAGTTGCTTGGCGCGGCTGCGCCGACCCTGCGGAAGTATTGAGGCTGCTGCCCGTTACCAAGCGTCGTGGCGCCGGGGCACGAGCGGAATCCGGCGTCGTTCGGTGGTAACATCAGGCCAAGTTTTCAAAGGGAGGTCTCGACATGGATATTGGAGTCAGCGCCAGGGCTTCGAGCGATTCGGTTGACCCGGCCGAATTGGCGAAACGCGCGGAGGAATTGGGGTTTGAGTCGTTCTGGCTTCCGGAGCATCCCATCCTTCCCGTGCATACCACCTCCCGGTACGGTGGCACGCCCGACGGATCAATCCCGGCTTCCATGGCAGACATCGGCGATCCGCTCATCGCCCTGGCCATGGCGGCCGCGGCCACCAGCACCATCAAGCTGGGCACCAGCATCAGCCTGGTGCCTGAGCACAACCCACTGATGCAAGCCAAGCAGATCGCCACCCTGGACAAGTTCTCAGGAGGGCGGTTCCTGTTCGGCATCGGCGCGGGTTGGCTGCGCGAAGAGACCGAGATCATGGGCGGTGATTTTGACCACCGCTGGGGCCAGACGCGGGAAGCGATCCTGGCGATGAAGGAGCTTTGGACCAAAGAAGAAGCGGAGTTCCACGGACGTTTCTTCGATTTCCCGCCGGTCAAATGCTCGCCGAAGCCGGTCCAGCAGCCGCATCCGCCGGTGCTCCTCGGAGGTTACGCCGCCAACGTGTTCAAGCGCGTGGTGGCCTGGGGTGACGGCTGGATGCCGGTGCGGGTGACCGAAGAGCAGGTGCGGGCCGGTCGCGCCACCATGGACGAACTGGCCGAGGCCGCCGGCAGGGATCCCAGCACGATTCAGCTCATCGTAACCAACGTCCAGCCGGACCGGGAGGTCATTGCCGGATACGGCGAGGCCGGCGCCAATCGGGTGACGGTGGCGCTGCCCCCGGACGCGGGCGCCGAGGGTCTGAACGAGTTGGAGCGCCTGGCGGAACAGGTTTTGTAGGGATGTCGTCAGGCGGAGACCTGAAGCCGCCGGAGAACCTGCCGGCGTGGTCGCTGATGCGCGGCAAGAACGACGGTGAGCAATGGGCGAGGCACCACGCGGAGATGGGCGAACTGATTGCCTGGGCCGATATTTCCGACTTCGAGCACTATATGGGGCCTATGCCCTTCCCTTACGACAACGAAGCGGCGGTGCGGTTGTACGAAGCGGCGAAATCGGATGCCTCGGCCCACGGCATCACTTTCAGCCACCAGCACTACGCCGGCGGTTTCCTGGAAGCGGTGTACGAGCAGTGTCGGATTCGGCTGGGACTGGGTCCGCTGCCCTGAGCCCGGCCGGCGCGTCAGGCTTACGCAGTCTGTCGTTGCGAGCGTAGCCGAGCAATCCTGAAGGCAAAGAGTGTATCCCGCGCAAATGCGTACCGCGCGGAAGAAGTTCCCGTTGATCGCACCCTGGAATGGTGTATCCCGCGCAAATGCGGACCGCGCCGACCGATAGATCGCCAGGCGGGTTGATCAGCTTTCCGTGGCCACGGCGGCAACCGCCTCTGCCCGAGTGGGGTGGATCGCAATGATCTGGTCGAAACCGCTGGTCTCGAACACGGCGCGTACGTCGCTGGACAGGGAGCACAGGGCCAGGCTGCCCCCCTGATGCTGCATCTTGCGAACGGCCTGCATGATGGCGCGCAGGCCGGCGCTGCTGATGTAGTCGAGCCCCTGCATATCGATCACCACGCCACGACTGGCGGCTCCGGTGACCGACTGCAATTCCTCGCTGAAGCTCCCGACATTTGAGCTGTCCAAGCGTTGGTCAGCCAGCACGAATACGGTCCCGCCGTCTGAGAAAGCGTCGATAACCATGACTCGAACCTCGGCAGGTGGCAGGTGTACGGAATGGGAAGCGTCAATAGGCGACCGAATGGGTGAACCGGCGCAGATGCCGCCGACGTTTGCCGATTCTGGCAACCGGGCGGCGCTATACGCAAGGTAAAGCCGGGGGAGTTTCCGCCGATTTGCGGCATCCGGCGATTTGCGGCATCCGGCGGTGACTCCGTCGTATCGGTCGCACCGAACGGCGCCGGCGCCCCGGCTCAGCGTATCGCCAGGCATCACCCGCCTGGCGGCTCACATCTCAAATGCTGCCCTGGCGACTGGGCCCAAGCATCAGCCGGTGAACCGGGACCACACCTCCGGCAGGCGCGCCATGGCATCCTCGGGCAGCGGCCCCCGGGCGGCGAACTCGACGGACTGCTCCAGGTGCTCCATGCTGGAATACCCCACCAGCACGCTGCTGACGCCGGGGTTGGTCAGCGCGAACCGCAGCGACGCCTCCACCAGGCTGCCGGCGTAACCCTCCTGTTGCAGGAACCGGAAGCCCTCGGCTCGTGATCGGTCCTGGTCGTAGTCGCGGCCCGAACCGATGGGCGCGACGCTGGGTACGGCGACAGGATGTCGTGTCGCCTCTCCGCTGAGAGCGCCGGCCGCCAGGACGCGGATCACCAGTACGCCCGTGCCGTTGTCGGCGGCGCGCTGGATCTGGTTGCCATAGTCGGGCATATCGAACGCGGGCGGCACAGCCGCGCCGGCGCTGGGGTTGACCAGGTTGTACACCGACTGGATGGTGTTCAGGGCGCCGGCGTCGATGACCCGGTGCAGGGCGGTGGTCTCGCCCACGGCGGTCATCCCCCAGAACCTGACCTTGCCCTGGTCGCGCAGGTCCCGGAGCGCGTCCACCACCTCGCCCAGCGTCTCCTCCGGAGAGACCGATCCGCCACCGGCCACGGACGCGACATGATTGTGCATCTGGATCAGATCGACCTGCTCCCGCTGCAGCCGGGTCAGACTCTCTTCAACCGCGGCGATGACGTTGCCCCGGACGCGCCCTGGCTCGTGGGTGGTGACGCGGAACTTGGTGCCGACGTAAACGTCCGCCGACAACTCCTTCAGCACCCGCCCCAGGTTGGTTTCCGACTGGCCGTCGCCGTAGGAGGATGCGGTGTCGAAGTAGTTGATGCCCAACTCCATGGCTCGGGCCACTGCCGCTACCTGGTCGCTGTGTTCGCCGCGGATCATCAGGCCGCCGACGTTGCCGCAGCCGAACCCGATCTCCGACACGCTGATCCCGGTGCTGCCCAGTGGTCGATAGTCCATCACGTCTCCTCATCTAAGCAGGTGTGCGCCCCGATGATATGCGCCGGTGTTTCAAACGCCATTCTTCATGCGCCAAGCCGCAACCGCGCAATGCCCTCAACAACGTCGAAATGCCGGTCGGCCGAGACCAGTTGCGCGCCGGTTTCCATGGCGTGAGCCGCGATCCACACGTCGTTGGTAGGAATCGGAGTACCGTTGGCTCTTAACGCTGCGGCAATCCTCGAATAGTGTTCGGCGGTGGCTTGTCCCACAGGCAGCAAAGACACGTGAGGGCTTGCCAAGAACCCTTGAAGGTCTGCGGTGTTTCTTTGACGGCGAGACCCGCGTCGAAACCCGAAAAGCAACTCGCCGATCACCACCGCGGACATGAGGATCTCTGTGGCATTTCGCACGATGACCGCGGTTTGATCGTCACCTCTCATCAGCAACGAATAAGCGTTAGAACCCCTAACAAAATGGCTTGCTGATCCATAATCAGGCCGCTAATCTTTCGGTAAGTTCATTGCGTTCGGTGGATTGGCACAGTATTACGCGGAAGTGGGAGGTCGTGTTTGATGGCGAAACCTTTGGTCAGCGACGAACTATGGGAGATCGTACAACCGCTGCTGCCCGCCCCCAAACCCCGGCGGTTCCGCAATCCGGGACGCCAGCGCATCGACGACCGCAAGGCGCTGACCGGCATACTGTTCGTATTGAAGAGCGGCATTCCCTGGGAAATGCTGCCCCAGGAAATGGGATGCGGTTCGGGGATGACCTGCTGGCGTCGGCTGCGGGATTGGCAGCAGGCGGGAGTGTGGGAAAAGCTCCACGAAACGCTGTTGTCCCGGTTGCAGGGAGCAAAAGGTCTGGATTGGTCCCGGGCTTGCGTGGACAGCGCGTCAGTGCGTGC
>DAOULH010000012.1:0-55414 GCA_034420475.1 Dehalococcoidia bacterium | reverse complement strand
CAACAACACGACCCCGGCCGGCATCACGTCGTCATTGCCCCAGTAGCCGGGCACCACTAACTCGAACAGCGCCACCCAGCCGGCGGTGATGCCCCACGACACGAGCCCGCCGGTGAACGACACCGCGAACACGGTGCCGAAGCGCGGGGTCTTGACCAGTATTCCCGCCATGGTGCCCATGAACCAGGGGAGAACGCCCGGGCCCAAGACCACCATGGCGAGAAGAAATATTGCGGGTCCGTCGAGATGCCACATTGTGGTCTCCTTTCATCGCTCGGCCGGCTGGTCGAAATCGTCGTCGAGCCAGTCGTGTCGCTGAGCGATACGAGCCCAAAGGCGTTGCGTCTGCTGTGCTGCCAGAATGGTAGATAACGCCATTATCTACCATAAGGCGGCGCAGGGTATCGTTCCCGTGAGTGGGGATCAACGTACTGGGGCGTGACCGCGAGAACAGCGGCTTGACGGGGCGGCGGTTGGTTCCGGCGCGATTTCAGTGTCTTGACACGCGGTCGCCCTGCCCATAGAGTGCCGCCGCCAACAAAAACGGCCCCGGTGAACGAGACCGAGGTCGCAAGCGATGAGGAAGTCTGGTCCGCCATCTGGGGCGCATTGTAAGCCAGCGTGCCGGCGCATATCCAACCCTGTCGTCAAACGGCGGGGCTTTTTGTTGTCCATTCGACACGCGGGAGGTGCTCCATGAACGTTTACCGGCATTATTGACGGCTGAAAAATGACAGCCATTCGAGCAGTCATGCCAATTCAGTCAGAACGGAGAGATCATGTTGATGACCAACGTGAAGAGATCGCTGCTGCCCGTGACTGTCGTGGTGCTGGTGGCGGTGGGCGTCCTGTAGTGGTGGTTCGAGGTCGCGGCGCAATCGCCGCCGATGATCGACACCGGGGCAGGAACGCAAATGATGGGGCCGTCCCTGTGGGGTAGGATTGTTCAAGTAGGCAAGAACGATACCCGTCCATGACGGAAATTGTAATTCCCCACGAGAGCAGTCCTATCAGCCTGAGTCTCTATACGGGACTACGTCGCCGGCAGGTCAGGAACGCACTTCAGAATGTTCATCCAGTTCTGAACCCTGCGAGGCCCAAGGACGAGCAAGCCGAAAGGCAAGCGCCGAAAGCCCGGTCGCGCCCAGCACGACCAAGCCTGCCGCAGACATTGGCGAGGATGCGTCGCACCCCCGCAAGGGGAGTCGACCGTAAGGTCAAGAGGCTAACGCCTCATCGCTGTGCCGTGTGCATCCGAACACGGCACAGTAACAACCAGCAACGAAAGCTACTATTCTCGTAACCACACCGCCTACTTGAACAATCTGCATTTAAAGGGACGCGACCTCGCCGACGTTTGGGACTGCATCAACGTGTTCGCCCCCGACCCCAACACCGAGGGCAACTTCAAGGCGGACGTGTACGAGCGGTTCAACGCGGACTACCGCGAGTTCTCCCGCCTGATGGACCGTGCCATCCCCAATCCGAAAGCCCTGCCGTACGTGGGCCGGCTGGCACGCCTCACCGAAATCCGCGCCTACACCCGTGCCCATTTCCTCCAGGAGGACGCGCGTCTGAACTGGACGGACATCGGCGCCAAGGTCAAGAAACTGATCGACGAGCGCATCGACGCCAACGTGCGCGAATTGATGAAACCGGTCGGGGTGCTGGACCAGGACTTCGATCAGAAGATAGCCGCTCTCCCGCACGATGAAGCCCGTGCTTCGGTGATGGAGCACACGATCCGGGCCTACATCAACGAAAAGCTTGCCGACAACCCGGTGTTCTACGGGAAGTTGTCCGAGCAGTTGGAGCGCATCATCCAGGATCTGCGCAACCAGGTGATCGACGCTGCCGAGGCCGCCAAACTCCAGGCGGCCCTGAAAGCCCAACTCGACGCCGAGGAGGACATCGCGGCCCAAATTGGTCTATCTGCCGAGGCTTTCGCCATATACGAGATAATCGACGGTGGGACTACGTCGAGGATTTTCGATAGAGATCAGACCGAATATGTTGTGCGGATGGACGAGGCACAAAAAGAAGCCACAGAAAAGGTAATGTCTGTGCTGGCAGAGCACATTGCGGTGGTTGATTGGCAATCTAACCTCGAGACCCAGCGGCTCATGCGCCGCGACATCAAGCGCGTGCTGAGGGACGATGCGAAATACACCGAGGACGAGCTCGATGATCTGGCCAACCGCATCGTGGACGCTTTCCGGAGCCGTGGTTCCCGGTGATAGAATGGGACAGCATCCGCTTCGGCGACACCACCATCGAGTACCAGGTGCGCCGCTCGCTGCGGCGCAAGAAGACCATCCAGGTCACCGTGGACGGCGGCGGCGTCCAGGTGGCGTCGCCGATGGACACACTACCTCAGGATCTGCAAGCCCTGGTTCGCCGGCGAGCGCCGTGGATCCTCAATCACGCTACCGACGGATTGCTGGCGGTCGCGCCCAAGCGGTTCATCAGTGGGGAAACCCTGCCCTACCTGGGACGCAACGTGCTTATGGTGTTCGAGACCGCCGACGTACGGAAACCCGAGGTTCGTTTCGACCACTGGCGGTTCAGCATCAAGGTGCCCCAGCATCTTTGCGGTAGCCAACGGAATGAGCACATCTGCAAAGCGATCATCGCATGGTATCGTGGACGAGCGGCCGCGCGGCCGCGCGGCTGCAAACCGGCGTGAAGAAATGGTTGCCAAGATTCGGAGGTGGCCCCATTCCCGATGTTCTCATCCGGGATCAGCGCCAACGATGGGGAAGTTGTGCTCCGGACGGCACGCTGCGCTTCAATTGGCGCGTGGTGATGCTGTAACCCGCGCTGGTGGATTACGTTATCGTCCACGAACTGGCGCACCTGATCATCCGCAACCACTCGGACGGTTACTGGAAATTGGTGAACCGGGTGCTCCTAGATGCACAAGAGAGAGGGCGGAAGCTCAGGGAGGCGGGCCGCGCTCTGCCTCTGTGAGCGGGACTCCGAAATTACCGCCATGTGATCAATTCCCTGGTGCGCAAGCCCGGGGCGTTTGCCCGCTACCGCTTCCCGGAGCAGCTGTTTCCCACCCAGCGCTTCCGCCTGGCCTACGACGCCCTCAAGCAGTGGCGCGGGGAACGTGCCGACGTGGAGTACGTCTGGATCCTGCACCTGGCGGCGCAGACCATGGAGGCCAATGTGGACAGCGCGCTGTCCCTGCTGCTGGAGGTGGGCCAGCCCTTTGACTACGCCGAGGTGCGCGATCTTGCCGAGCCCAATCCGCCCGAGGCTCCGGCGCTGGTGCTGACCGGGAAACCGGACCTGATGATCTACGATGGTCTGCTTGTGGGCAGCCTGGCCGGCGCGGGGGTATGCGGATGATGGACACCGACACCACCGTCATCCAGGAGCGCATCGGTGAGCTCTGCCACCAATTCAAGCTGCCCACCATGGGCGCCCAGTCGATGGCCCGTTTCACCGAGGCCGGCCACGGCGACGCTCTGTCCACTTTCCTGGAGGTGCTGGAACAGGAGGCTGAGGATCGCCGCCATCGGCGCATCAACCGGCTGGTGCAGAGCCTGCCCCTGCGGAAGCAGGGGATCCGCTCGCCGCCAAACGCGACTTCGCCCTGCCCCGGCAACTGCGCAAGCTGGACAACTTCGACTTCCCGCTCCTGGACGGCTTGGGCTACTTACCCAAGAGCCAGCCCCGTGCTTGACACGGGGGGCAACGAGAAGGTCCGAGGTCCTCTTACCCTCATCGCCGAACGCTACGAACGCAGGTCTCTGGGTATCACGTCCAACCTGGTCTTCTCCGAGTGGGAGCGTATCTTCGCCAACCCCATGGCCACCGTGTCGGCGATTGACCGGGTGGTGCGCCATGCCATCATCCTGGAATTCGACGTCCCAAGCTACCGAACTGACTCAGCCCAGCAAGGGGATCAGTCAGAGGGGGGTGAACCGGCAAAACCAATCGACGGCAATTCGGCAGATCTGGTTGACGCGAGACACTGGCCTTGCACTATCGACCAATCGAGCACCGTCTCTATTCGCTGACGCACCCGTCCGGCGGTTTCGGATTTGGACGTTCAGACCGGGGCGAATACTGAGAGGATGTCCGCGCTGGTTATCTCGGAAACCAGTTTATTTCCAATAGTCGGGTAGGCATAGGTCGCCAGGCTCTGGGTCCATTGGCAACCATGCTTTTCGTTGGACCATGTCGGACGACGCATATCGATCACGATGGTAGCCGCTTCGGCGAACGTGGAGGTTACCGGCTTACGCGCAGCCTGCACGACCTCTCTTTTTTCTGCCAGAGGATCGCGCCCTTCCCTGACCGTCCGGGCATTGTCTTGCGCAGCTTGCCTGGCTTGAGCCAATGAAACCGCCGGGTATCCGCCCAATCCCAAGTTGTGTCGTTTCCCGTCGATGGTGATACGTTGAACCCACCGTTTGGTCCCGAATTCATCCACACGGAGATGCAGGGTGCCGCCGTCTCCGTACATACCCGGTTTTGACCGCCTGTACTTGGACCGTCGATAGGATTTGGCTTTTGCGTTTCGTCGTCATGTCTCAGGTGCTGCGCTGCAACATCTGGCCCCACTCGTATACCAATTTTTCCCGGATGCCGGCGGATGTGGCCGGACTTTGCCGGTCTCAAAAACGCCGTTTCGTGCTTGATTTGAGCACGAAACGGCGTTTTGATTGGGTCAATTGAGATGAGAGGGGAAGTGGTGGAGCTGGCGGGAATCGAACCCGCTACCTCTTCAATGCCATTGAAGCGCTCTCCCAAATGAGCTACAGCCCCACTGAATCACTGACGCTTGCGCGTGAGTGGACGTTCATTTTAGCAAACGTTCCCCGTCAGTCGCAACCGCAGACGCGCGCATGAAAGCGCCGTGATCACCCGGAAACCCGTTTGCGCCGGTTGGTGATGTAGTCTACCAGCACGTACTCGCCCAGGTTTTCGCTGCTGCTGTAGAAGGCCCGGCCGCGATTGATGCGGGTCATCCGGTCGACGAAGTTGACCAGTTGGTAGCTGTTCTCCAGCATGAACGTGTTGATGACGATGCCTTCCTGCGTGCAGCGCCGCACCTCTTTCAGGGTTTCCAGTTCGGTGCGGTAGCTGGGCGGATAGGAGAAGTATGCCTGCTCGCCTTCCAGGTGCGCCGTGGGTTCGCCGTCGGTAATCACCAGGATCTGCCGGGTGCCGCCTTTTTCACGGGAGAGGAGCTTCCGGGAGAGCATCAGGGCGTGGTGCAGGTTGGTGCCGGATACCCAGTTGTTCCAGGTGAGGCCGGCCAGGTCTTCCTCCTCCAACTCGCGGGCATAGTCCGAGAACCCGACAACATGCAGCGTGTCCCGGGGATACTGCTGGCGAATGAGGGCGAACAGCGCGAGGGTGACCTTCTTCGCCGCCGCCCAGTTGTTGAACAGCCCCATGGAACGGCTCTGGTCCAGGAGGACGATGGTGGCTGCCCGCGTCATGTGTTCGGTTCGGTAGATCTCGAAGTCGTCCGGGCGCAGCTTCACGGGTACCTGCGGCCCGCCGCGGACGATAGCGTTTTTCACCGTGGTTTGCAGGTCGAGCTGCAGCGGGTCGCCGAACTCGTAGGTCTTGGTGTCGCCGAGCAGATCGCCGCCGGCGCCGCGGGTGTCCAGGTCATGGTTGCCGATGCGGTCCTTCTTGAGCTGCTGGAAGACCTCGCGCATGGCCTTCTGCCCGATGCGGCGGATGCCGCGGGCGGTCAGGTTGAGCTGGTCGTCGTCGGTGATGTAGCCGGCGTCTTTCAGCATTTGGCGCAGGCGGTCCAGTTCCTCCCAGGCCCGGCGGGCTTCTTCGCCCAGCAGTTCCGCCAGTTTTTCCGGATCCACGTCGTCCAGGTTGCCGGTGCGCATGGCCTGCTGCAGCGACTGTTCCAGCTGGTCGAGGTCCTGCATCTGGCGCATGGCTTCCATGGCCTGCTCCAGGGTCATGCTGTCGTCGCCCAGGAAGGGATACTGGCGGGCCAGTTCATCCGGCGGCATCAGCGACTGCATCAGGCTGGCGAACTCGGACATCTCGTCCATGAGGCGCGGGTCCATGGCCGACTGCATGGCGTCTTCCAGCTCGCGGCGCATGTCCGGGGACAGGCTGTCCATCAACGACTGCATCTGCGCCATCTGCTGCTGGATGCGCTCCATGAGCTCGTCGAGACTTTGGGGCGGATCGTCGCCGAACATCGGCCCCCACTTCTGCATGAAACCTTCAAAGTTGGGGTCGCGGCCTTCCATGCGGTCCCGGAGCATCTGGTTGAGGTCCTGCATCATCTGACGCATGGCCTCCATCTGCTCCGGCGTCATGTTCTGCATCTGGTCCTGCATCTGCTGTGAGATGTTCTGGGCCATCTGGCCCTTGAGCATGTCCAGCAGTTCCTGGAACATCTGCTGGGCGTCCGGGTCCATGAAGTCGTAGTCCATGAGTTCCTGGATTTGCCCGCCGAGACTGTCGGGTAGGTCGTCCAGCTTATCGAGGTTGCGTTGGGCCCGTTCCTGGAGGAGCCGGTTGAGCGCCCGCTGCTGCTCCTTGCCTTCCATGTCGGCCGGTTCCGGCTGGTCAGCCGCTTCGTCGAGCCGGCGCTGGATGCCCTCGCGCTCGGTGCGGAGGATTTCGTCCATCCGCTCCTTGAGGTCGTCCACTACCGAGTCCAGGTTGCTCTGCTGCATCTGCTGGCGCCGCTGCTGTTTCAATTGCTCCATGAGCTGACGCAGGTTGGGCATCTGGGCGCCGTCGCGGTTCTGCATCCCGTTGCGGAACAGGTCGCGCAGGGCCCGCTCCAGATCGCCGTGCTGCAGCAGGTCATCCGAAAGGGCGTCCATCACCTCGCTGGCATCGACGTCGAAAATCTGCTGGGTGCCATCCCACTGGGAATAGCGGTAGCGCTGATAGAGCATTGGAGACCTCGGGCCGTGCCGGCGGGAGAAGGACGAGCAATTGGCGGGATGATAACACACGGGGCGGCGGCTCCCGCCACTACATCGCGGTGAGGGCTAGAGAGGATCAGGCGAAGAGGCGGTTGAGCTAGGCTAGGAACCGCTGGCAGAGGGGGCCGTTGATTTCGAGGTCGTGCGCTCGGATGGCCAGACCCATTTGCCGAGGGTCTTCTCGAGTGGCGAGCCAAGCGTGGATTTGGGCGCGGAGGGTTTTGCCTGCCGCAAATTTTCTGTCCGTTGACAGAATACCGGCAATATATTGCTGGGACAGCGGCCATACTGGATCGCCGGCGGGAATCATCCTCTCAACGAAGTCTTCAAGCTCGCCTGGGTTCAAGTTGTCGGGCATTATCCATACGCCGATGCGGGGGCTGTCAGTGTTGGGGTTTTCCGGAATGATGGTGCCGTTCGGGTCGGGAGTTGGAGGAATCGGGGATATGGTCCGCCCCGCGTCATGGATGCGGTCCCAGACCCGGTTCCAAGTGTTGAATGCGTGGCTATCTGCATCCACTACGATGCCGACGGCAGGACGGCCGGGTTCATCAATGTGGTCGCGGATGTTGGGAAGGACGTTTTCGATTCCCTCATAATCTTTGATGGCGAACTCCAGCGCTCGGTTCCGACGCTCCGACAAATGCCTTATAACGTGCTTATCATCCACCCCTTCAACCAGCAACAGCGGGTCATAGGGGCGCGGGTCGAGGTTAATCATCGATCAGCGCACCTCAATCCCGCTTTTCGCGATGTTTTTCAGTCGGGATTCGTCATACGTGATTGGCCGTAGCCCAGCAGGTGGACGCTCGATGCGAACCAGCAAACCCTCCACGTCCTCCAGTTCGTTTGCCGCCTTGGCGAACCCCACCACGCAGTCCCAGCTATGGGTGGTGGCGATGACCTGCACGTTGTTGCGCTCGGCAGTTTGCAGCACCATGTTCCAGAACTTGGCCTGGATGGAATGGTGAATGCCGTTTTCCGCCTCGTCGATGAGGAGGAAACCGTCGCTGCTTTTCGCGAGAGACAAAGCGACGGCAAAGGCGCGCATAGCTCCGTCGCCGAGGGTACGTACAGGTACCGGATAGTCCATACCCTTAACTTTCGCCATTAACCTACGCTTGTGAATCTGACCGTCTATGATTGGTGAATCGACCATCGCAACGCGCTCCGTCAGAAGGTTTGACACCAGATTTAAGGCCTCGACAGCAATATCATCATGCGCGGTTAGGGCCACATCGTTCCAGTACTTTTCGACCGTTTCATCGGTCGGAACATTGGGACCCAAGCAATTGCACATGATGGTAGTAGGTTTAGAGACGCTCAAGGACAATATCGGAGGGATGGGATCGTGCTTCCCAAATCGCCTTTCGAGCTCGACAAGATGATCGTTGATCGGGGTTGGATCAGGCGCGTAGGGATCTTTCACCCGTGGTGGAATTTGCTTGATTTGGAGCGTAGCACTAGGGCCGTCAATAGGCCCAACCGAAATGATCGCCTCCGCAGCATCATCTCGGTCAGTGAAAAGAGCCAATCGATCAGAGAACACTTTTGGATGGCCATCCTCAATTCCAGTGAATGCGTCGCCACGCTCGCGCAGCACTGCGTCAAAAACACCGCTCGCGCCCCGGTCCGCCCACACCCGCACCGCGTCCAGCACCGTCGTCTTGCCCACGCCGTTCTTGCCGGCGAGCAGTGTTACGCGGCCCAGGCGGGGGATGGTCAGCTCGTCGATGCCGCGGAAGTTCTTGATTACCAGGCTGGGGAGGTGGAGGCTTTGGTCCGGTGTGGGTTCTGGCATGGTGGCTCCCCCGGTGTCTGTGGGATGACGGCTGCAATTGGCGCGGCGGTTTTCCGATATAATCCCAGTCTAAACTATCAATTCAACACGGGGAAATGATAGCCCCAGGAGGACGCATGAAGTACGACGTTATCGTGGTTGGCGGCGGCGCGGCCGGCTCGACGCTGGCCAGCCGGCTGGCAGAGGACGCGAACACCTCGGTGCTGTTGCTGGAGGCCGGCAACGACTATCCGGACGTGGCCACTCTGCCGGACGACGTGAAGTTCGGCGGCACCCGGTACGCCGAAGCCCAGGATTCCATCCACAACTGGGCGCTGCGGGGCACCATCACCGAGGAGCAGGGCGAGATCCACGTCGCCCAGGGCAAGGTGATCGGCGGCGGCTCATCGATCAACGGCCAGGCAATGCAGCGCGGGTTCCCCGAGGACTTCGACGACTGGGCCGCCAGGGGCAACGATGAGTGGTCCTACGACAAGGTGCTGCCCTTCTATCGCAAGATGGAAAACGACATGGACATCCAGGACGACTACCACGGTTCGGACGGCCCGATGCCGGTGCGCCGCCGTCGAACCGGCACCTGGGCGGATATCCAGCAGGCGTTCTACGATGCCTGCCTGGCCGAGGGCTACCCCGCCGTGGAGGACACCAACGGGCCGAACCCCACCGGCGTGGGCGTGTCGCCGACCAACAACCTCGGCGGTATCCGCATGAGCGCGGCCATGACGCACCTCAACCCCATGCGGCACCGGCTCAACCTGACGGTGCGGGGCAACGTGTACGTGCGCCGGGTCCTGTTCGATGGAACGAAGGCTGTCGGCGTGGAGGCGACGAGCGGCGGCGAGGTCTTCACGGTAGAGGCCGAACGTGTCGTCCTGAGTAGCGGCGCGATCCGGTCGCCGCAGTTGCTGCTGTTGTCGGGCGTCGGTCCCCGGGAGCACCTGCAACAGTTCGGCATACCCGTGATCCACGACAGCCCCGGCGTCGGCCAGGGTCTGTGGAACCACCTGAGCGTGCACGTCACCTACAAGGTGAAGGACGGCAAGACGCTGACTGGCGACCTGGACGCGCCGCACTTCGGCTTGCACTACTCCTCCGAGGGACTGGGCTACACCAACGACATGGTGCTGCGGGCCAGCACGGTGGTGGACGAGCGGGAGGAGAAGGTCGCCGGCGTGCGGACCCGGTACAACACGGGGGATGTGCCGCCGGAACGAGCGGCGCGGATCTCCTGCACCCTGGGCCTGCCCGACGGGTCGGGCTTTGTCCGGTTGCAGTCATCCGACCCCGACGTGCAGCCCGAGTTCAACTACCAGTACCTGCGCCATCCCAACGACGCCCGCCGCATCCGGGAAGGCATCCGTTTCGGCGCGCGGATGCTGGAATCGGACGCCTTCAAGGACGTGTGCGACTTCCGCATCAACCCGCCGGATGACATTCTGAACAACGACGACGCGCTGGACCGCTGGGCGCGGGAGACCGTGGGCACCGCGCGCCACGTTTCCGGCACCTGCCGGATGGGTCCTGACGGCGATAACATGGCGGTGGTCGACCAGTATTGCCGGGTGCGCGGCGTCGAGGGCCTGTGGGTCGTTGACGCATCGGTGATGCCGCGGGTGCCCCGTTCCGGCGGCATCCACCCCACCGTCATCATGGTTGGCGAGCGCGTGGCCGATTGGGTCGCGGCTGGATAATTCTCAGCGCCGCCCCGCCAGCACGAAGCGCAAAGAGTCGGCCCGGACGAACAGGTCCGGGCCGATCACTATGTTGGTGTAGGCGCCGCGGTGACCATAACTTTGGACACTGTACAATGAGTGCAAAGTAGCACCGCCCACCTCATCGGAGCGTTGACCATGACCACCCGTAGCGGAGACGCCGGCCAGAGCCGGACGATGAAGGCATCCGAGTTCAAGGCCAAGTGCCTGGGGCTGATGGACGAGGTGGCCGAAAACGGCGGCGAGATCGTCATCACCAAGAACGGCAAGCCTGTGGCCAAGCTGACCGCCTTTCACGAGCGGCCCAAGACGCTGTTTGGCAGCGGCCGGGGCCGAATGAAGATACTTGGCGACATCGTCAGTCCTCTGGACGTCGAATGGGAAGCTCAATCTGATCCAGACCGAGTGATCAATCCATGACCATCGCCGACACCCACGCCCTGGTGTGGCTTTGGACCGGGGACGACCACTTGGGACCGAACGCAAGGAGAACTATCGATGGCGCACTGCGGGACGGTGACCTCGCCGTATCCGCGATGACATTCTGGGAAGTGGCGATGCTGCGAGCGAAGGACCGGCTGGACTTTCCGGAAGACGTTGCTGCATGGCGACGGGAGTTGCTAGGCCAGGGCCTGATCGAAATCCCCGTGGACGGCGAGATCGGCATTCGCGCTAATGAACTTCGCGATTTCCACGCCGACCCGGCTGACCGCATCATCGTCGCCACCGCCATGAACGGCCACCAACTGGTGACTTCGGACCGACGCATCCTCAACTGGTCCGGTGGTTTGCGTTGCGTGGACGCCGCACGATGAGCGTTATTCAGAGGATGTGGGACAGATAAGCGAGCGAGCCTTGCGGTTGGCCTCCGCATGGAGCATCGCCAGCGAGCGCAGGAGCAACAGACTGTCGGTGAAGCCGTCCGTAGCCCACTCCCATCGCCCCGATTATGGCCGTTCGGAATCCGGCTTGAGTTGGGGACGCTGCTACGGACTCCCCTGAACCTTCACGTCGTCCCCGGAAGCGTCACGAAGGGCTCATGCGTACCCAGTTCGTCATCGCGAGGAGCCAAGCGACGCGGCGATCTTGTTCCTGCGGCGTCCGTTGCCCTGACGAGATTGCCACGCTTTGCTCGCAATGACAAATCGGGCGAAAACTGGGTACGCGCGAGTCACGAGGGGTACTTGCCCAGCATCAGCCAGCCCCCGCTGCTGGGGGTGGTGAAGGCGCACAGGGCGGTCTCGGCACGGACGGTTACCTGGCGGTCGCCGGCGGTGCCGCGCAGTTGCTCGATGCTGTCGGTATACATGGCGGTCCGGGTCCGACCGTTGCCCAGGTTGCCGCCGCTGGAACTGAACGGGTGCGGTCCCTTGACGCTGATGTCCCCGGCGTAGAAGGAAAGTGCTTCGCCCCGCTTGACTCCGTGCCACTGGAAGCCCTCCAGGAAGAACTGGGTCATTATGGAGTAGCCGTCGTAGGGGTTGAAGATGTCCACGTCGGCCGGGCCCAGTCCGGCGCCCTCGTACATGCGGGCCGCCTGCCGGTCGGTCCACATCTCCACTTCGTCCAGGTCGGGTTGGGTGGTACGGAACGCGAAGTTGTGCTGGGAGTGATTGAGCACGTACACGGGCTGGGATTTCAGATCCTGCGCCCGCTCGGCGGTGGTGAACAGATAGGCCGCCGAGGCGTTGACAGGACGGTCGCAGTCCCAGATGCGCAGGGGGTTCAAGATCGGCCGGGAGCCGATGTAGTCTTCCACCGATATGGGTTGGATGTTGTGGGTGGCGTTGTAGCCCCAGGGGGTCAGCATCCCGTTCTTGTGCTGGTTTCTGACGAAGTGGACCAGGTCCTCATGTTCCCCGCCGTACTTCATCAGGTACTGGCGGTGCGGAAAGATGTTGATGAAGTCGTTGCCGCCGTGATTGCCCCAGGGCACCGTCCACTGGCGTGCGCCCCGGGCGTAGTCGTCGGCATTCTCGCCGCCCCGCCGGTAGCGTCCTTCCATGTTGCCGGTGGGATAGATGACCAGGCAGGTGGAGCAGACACCGTCGCCCACGGCCTGCGATGCCATGCCCACCATCTCGCCGATGGTCGGCACCCCGGTGGGAGCGAATTTGACGTTCTTAAAGCCCATGGTGTTGATGAGCCACTGGGCGTTGATCAGCGTCAGGCCGTACTCGGAGTCGTAGGGCGGATCAAAGTAGGGCCGGGGCGCCCACTGGGAGGCCGTTCCGCCGCTGCCGCCGGCGATGTGGCTGTCGCAGCACACGATGCCGTCCACCTGGTCGATGGTGACGCCGGCCTGCTCCATGGCTTTTTCGCAGGCCATGATGGTGTAAGCGCCCAGGGAGGTGGTCAGGTCCACGCCGTCCCACCGCCGGTCCACCGGCGAATGTCCGTATCCGACGACGGCCACCTTGCCCCGGTGTTCCCACACGCCCAATCCGTCCCGGTCCCGGCGCCACTGGAAGTCATTGCTGCTGGTCATAGTCCGTCCTTTTCTCGCTTTTCCACGAATAGGCGGTGAATTTTCAACGATGGCTATTCCGCCACCTGCCACTCGTGTATCAACTGTCCGGGGGCCACTTCCTCGAAGGTAACCTCCACTGCCGCGCCCACCGGCACCTCGTAGGGCGGGACGCCCGGCAGGTTGGAATAGAAGTTCACAGTCGGGTCCTGGTCCAGCGTCACCAGCGCCAGATTGTAGGGCTGGTCGGGCATTCGGCGATTGAGGCGTCCGTCCTCAATGACGATGTAGGCGGCGATGTGGCCCTTGCCTTCCACCTCTTTCCACTCCACCCCATCCGCGGATTCGCAGACCCGGCAATCTACCCCGGGCGGGTACTGGAGCCTGGCGCATCCGGTACAGTTCTGGACTATCAGGCGCCGCTCGTTCACCGCATCCCAGAAGGGCTGGCTGAGTTCATCGGGCACGGGGATTATCTTCGGCATCTCTTGTCTCCAACAATTTCTTTTCAGACAACGCCATTACAGAACCGGGTCTGCGGGCGGCTGCGGCTCTTCCCGTCCTCGTGAAGGCTGGAGATCGGAATCGCCCGCCCGATTACGGATTGAAACGCGGAACTGCGCGCCGGCCATTCTACCCGTAAAACCGCGCTTCATCCACTTGGGTCTGACCTCGTAACTATTCAGAGTTGCGGGGAAAGTGTCATTGCGAGCGCAGTGCGGCAATCCCGTTGGCGCAAGGGAGTTATTCGGTGCAGACGCGCTGCTATGGCGTCGAGATTGCCACGGCGCCAACGCCTCGCAATGACGACCTCCTGAATTCTGAACAGTCACGCGAGTCGGGCTCGCCTTGACAACCCCAAGCCCCAAGTTACAATCGCCCGGAGGCCCACTAGACACGACACCAAGGAGAAACTGCAATGCCGTTCTATAGCAAGGGCGATGTCACCATCCATTACGAAGAACAGGGTTCCGGGTTCCCGCTGCTGTGCACCCCGGGCGGCGGCTTGAACTCTATCATGAGCGGTTGGCCGAGGCAGGTCATCAACGCCTTCGACGAGTTCAGCAAGGACTTCCGCTGCATCACCATGGACCAGCGCAACGCCCAAGGCGGCCAGTCCACCGGGCCGGTCCAGGTCGAGGACCCGTGGGGCGCTTTTGCCGACGACCAGCTGGGGTTGATGGACCACCTGGGTATCGATGAGTTTCTCTTCATCGGCTTCTGCATCGGCGGCCCGTTCGCCATGACTCTCATCAAGAAGGCGCCCAATCGCGTGCGGGCCGCGGTGCTGTGCCAGCCGGTCGGCCACGCCGACGCCACGCCGGATGCCATGTACGACTCGGGGATCGACGTCTGGGCTCCCGAGTTGACCGCTGGCCGGCCGGACATCTCGATGGACACCATCCAACAATACTTACACAACCTGTACCGAGTGCAGCCGGACTTCTTTTACAGCGTGGACCGGGACTTCGCCCGCAACTGCCAGACCCCGCTGCTGGTGATGCCGGACGACACCCCGTCCCACTCGCTCCAGGCCGCCATGGACATGGTCGCGCTGGCTCCCCGGGCCCAGACCACGGCGTGGCCGTGGAAAGAAGACCCGGACCTCAAAGCCACCACGATTGAGCAGGTGCGCGGGTTCCTCAAGGCGCACGCGCCGGTGGCTGCTGGCGTCTAGATCCAGCCCACTCGGCTTCACCAGCCTTTCAGCCGCCCCGGCAAAACCGCCCCGGCAAAACCGCCGGGGCGGTTTTCTTGGCTAGGCTCAGCCCCGCAGGTAAACCTCTTAGCCGGCAGTTTCGGCGGCGGCGCGGCCGGCCGCTTCTCCGAACCGCCGGCCAAAGAGCGGGGTCATCAGGGCGCTGGCGATGGTCACGGCGAGGCACATATAGCCGATTCCCGCGTAGCCCACGCCAGCCAGCAGAACGCCGCCGCCGGCGGCCCCCAGCGCGCCCGAGGACTGGTTGGTAAATCCCATCAGGCTGGCCCCCGTGGACTTGGACTCTCCGGAGTATTCGGTGCTGAGCGCAACCAGGGCGGGCATCAGAACGCTCAGTAACCCGGCGCCGATTGCGACCACCGCCACGGCCAACCAGAGCCCCAGATAGACCGAGAAAAACAGGCACGCGCAAAGGCCACCTGCGATTGAAGTACCCGCCAGCAGGGCAGTGCGATGTTTATTGTTCACGACATACGCCGCCGAATAGCTGCCCACGACCTGGCCTGCGGCGGTGATTGCCAGCGGAACGGCTACCAGCGCCAGGGGCACGTCGTAAGCGAGCAGCAAGTGAGCGGGAAAGAAGCTGAGCGTGGCCCAGAACGAAACGCGCTGCGTTGCGCCGACCGCTATCGCCACCCGGAAATAGCGCAACGAAAGCAGCGAGACGTACCTGGAAACAAATGCAAAGTTCCGAGTTCGCTGGCGGTTGTCCTTCGGGAACCACAACCAGTTAGCCAACAGCGCCGAAGCCAGCAACGCGCCGACGACTATAAAGGGAAGCCGCCACCCGCCCAAGTCGGCCAACACCGCCACCATCGGGACCGTCACGCCGGCGACCACGCCCTGGATGGCCAACATGGCAGTAATCGCCTGGGCGCGGCGGGCCGGAGAAATGACATCAGACAACACTCCTACCGCAGTTGGCGGGAGCGTTCCTCCGGCCAGGCCGGTCAACGCGCGGAGCGCCAACAGGATCTCGATGTTGGGCGCGAACGCTGACGCCAGCGCGGATACAGCGAGTATTGCCAACCCAACCAACGCAACCGGGCGTCGTCCGAACGAGTCGGAAAGCGGCCCCACGCATAGCAATGACGCCGCCCAGGCCGCGAAAGTCGCCGTAGCCAACTGCCCAGCCACCGGCACCGAGACTTTCAAGTCGGTCCCGATCTCCACCAGCAGGGGCGGAACGATGAGGACCGCGCTCATGGCGGCGAAAACGGCAAGCGACAGCCCGGCGAAAAACAGGGCCTTGTTTACCTCGGGGGCCGCTTGCCGTGCCGGTTCTGTATCGATACGGCTACTCTCCTTTGATCGACCGAGTCAGGCATCCGCTCCGCAACCCCGTGCGGCGGGTCGATTACTGGTAACTGTTCAGACTCCGGAGGGTTGTCATTGCGAGACGCTTGCTGGGTATTCCGGCCGGAACCTCGACGACGTGATAGGGGTTGTCATTGCGAGGCGCTTGCGCCGTGGCAATCTCGACGCCGTAGCGGCAACGTCTGCCCCAAAGGACTCCCCGGCGCCAACGGGATTGCCGCGCTGCGCTCGCAATGACACTTTCCCCGCAACTCTGAACAGCTACGATTACTGAGCCGTCCGCCCGCCGTCGATCACCACCTCAGAGCCGGTGACGAACGAGGACTCGTCGCTGGCGAGATACAGTACACCGTAGGCGATCTCAATCGGCTGGCCCACCCGCCCCAGCGGAACCCGGCCCACCTGGGCCGCGATGCGCTCCGCGTCCTCAGGCGTGTCGCCCAGCATCGGAGTCTGGATGGGACCGGGATGCACTGAGTTGCAGCGAATGCCCTCGCCGGCGTGCTGGATGGCAGTGGACTTGGTGAACAGGCGCACGGCCCCCTTGCTGGCGGCGTAGGCTCCCGAAGTGCCCGGGGCCGGCGCGATTCCGGCGCCCGAGGAGATATTGATGATGGAACCGCCGCCGGCTTCCCGCATGGCCGGGATCACCTCCCGGGTGCCCAGGAACACGCCCTTGACGTTGATGTCCATGGTGCGCACCCACTGCTCCTCGGTCATGTCCTCTATCCCGCCCCGTGTGGAGATGCCGGCGTTGTTCACCAGGATGTCCACCTTGCCGAAGCGCGATACCGCGGCCGCCACTGCGCTGCGCCAGTCCTCCTCGCTGGTGACGTCGAGGTGGACGAAGAGGCATTCGGCGCCGGTCTCGTTGATCTCGGCCTCGGTTCGCCGGCCGGCATCGTCCAGGATGTCGCCGATGACCACACGGGCGCCCTCGGCGGCGAACAGCCTGGCCTCCTGCGCGCCCATTCCGCGGGCTCCGCCGCTGATGATGGCGACCTTGTTTTCCAGCCGCATGGTTCCGCCTCCTGCTATTCAATGATTGAACGATTGTAGCCGCCCCATTGGGCGGGTCAAGTTGAGCGTCCCCGTTCGGTATAATCGGCGCAGACTGCAACGACATGGTAATGGAGTGAGCCAGATGGAAATTAAGGACGGCGTATTCGTTGTGACCGGATCGGCCACCGGCCTTGGGGCCGCGGTCGCCCAGAGGCTCGCGGCCAAGGGCGGCAACGTGGTCATCAACTACACCAAAAGCGAGGCAGAGGCGCAGGCCACCGCGGAAGCGTGCCGCAACCTGGGCGGTGACGCCATCCTGTGCCAGGCCGACGTGTCCGTTGACGAGGACTGCCGGCGGATGGCCGCTGCTGCGCTGGAACGGTGGGGCCGGATCGATGGCCTAGTGAACAACGCTGCCACATCGGTGATCGTCCCCCACTACGACCTTGAAGGCTTGTCCTCCGAGGACTTCCAGCGGGTCCTCTCGGTGAACGTGGTCGGCGCGTTCCAGATGGTTCGCGCCGTCACCCCGGCGATGCAGGAACAGGGCCGGGGCGCCATCGTCAACGTGTCGTCGGGCTCGGGCTTCAGCGGTTCCGGCAGTTCCATCGCCTACGCGGCGTCCAAGGCGGCGCTCAACGTGATGACCTATTCGTTGGCCCGCGCCCTGGCGCCCGAGATCCGGGTCAACGCGGTGTGCCCCGGCGTGATGCAGACCCGCTGGTGGCGGGAGGGACTGGGCGAAGAGAACTACCAGGGATTCATCGACCGCTACGCCGCATCGGCCCCATTGGGCGCGGCCGGTACGCCCGAAACCGTGTCGGAGCCCGTGGTCTGGCTCCTGGAAGGCGCGGACCACGTGACCGGGGAGACCATCCTGGTTGATGCGGGCAGCCACCTGGGGCCCGCGCCGGCGCGGCCGCGAGTGTAACTGTTCAAAATTCAGGAGGTTGTCATTGCGAGGCGCTTGCGCCGTGGCAATCTCGACGCCGTAGCAGCCACGCCTGTCCCAAAGGACTCCCGGCACCAGCGAGATTGCCGCGCTGCGCTCGCAATGACACCTCCCTCGCAAGTCCGAACAGTTACGCGCGAATAATTTCCTTGACACACTATCGGACGCAAGAGCATACTGCGGCGCTAAGGGAGAGGATCATGGCCGTAGTTAACCTCCGCCCCGATCAGTTTACGCTGATCGGCTATCGCGTCCACTACGCTTGGGCGATAGTCGCCATCACCGCGATGATGCGGCTGGTGTCATCGTCGTTCCGGATGTCGTTCCCTGCGATCGTTCCCATCATTTCCGAAGTGTTCGGCTGGAGCGAAGGTGTCATCCTCCTGGCATTCTCGTTGCAGTGGGTGGTGTCCGGCGTTTTTGGTCCACCGTCCGGCTGGCTGGGCGATCGCTACGGCGCACGGTTCACCATGACTTTGGGAGCGTCCCTGTACATCGCCGGGATGATTCTCACCGGCTTCATGACGGAGATCTGGCAGCTCTACCTGTTCTTCGGAGTGATGCTGAGCGCTTCCATGGGGATCTTCCAGGTGCCGCTTACGGTATCGGTCACCTCCTGGTTCCGCCGGCATCTCGGCCTGGGTATGGGGATTTTGCAGTCGTCACAGGGGTTCGGCCCGGTGATAGCGCCGCCCATCATGCTGGGACTGGTGGTGTTCTTCTCTGTGGGCCCCGGGCAGCATTGGACGGGCCTGTTCCCGTGGCTGGAGCCCGACACCATCGGAGTGAGGATGGCTTTCTGGATCCCCGGGATCCTGGGCGGAATAATCCTCCTGCTCCTGACCCGTGTTTTCTACAACTCCCCTGAAGACGCCGGGGTGCGCCAGCTGGGAGCCGATGCATCGGAAGCTCCCCGGCGTGCTCCGACCACCGGAGCCGGCGCCAAGGAGCGCGCGCGCGTGTTCCTCAAGCAGGTGCGCAAGACGCCTGCTTTCTGGAACCTTGTCGGCATCCACTATTGGGGTTGCGCCGGGCACAGCATCGTGATTGTGTTCCTGCCCATCATGGTAGTCGAAGCCCTGCGTCCCGCCGGCGGCTACCAGGGCGTTCAGGACCCGGCCTTGCTCTCGGCAACGGCCATCGGAGCCGGCGCGGCCGCTACCATGAGCCTGGTGAGCACTGTGACCCGTTTCGGGGTTCCGGTCGCCGCCGATCTGCTGGGCAGCAAGTGGGTGATGGCCGTATGCTTTGCTTTGCAGGTCCTCCCAGTGCTCATCCTGCTGTTCGCCAACGACGCCTGGATGTTCTACCTGTTTGCCATCCTGTTCGGCATCGGCTTCGGTGGCGAGATGTCCGCGTTCCCCATCATCAACCGGCAGTACTATGGCAACGCGCCCATCGGCAGCGCCTACGGGTTCCAGATGATGGGAGCCGGCGCCGGCATGGCGTCGGGCGCGGGCCTGGGCAGCCTGCTGCTCATCGGCGTGCGCGAGCTGGGGTTCCCCACCATTTTGGACAACCCCTACTGCTGGACGATTTTGCTGTCATTCATCATGAGCTTGGGCGGGGTGGTCGCCATCCTGTTCCTGCCCAACACCCACCATCATCAGGTGCCGAACTGGGAGGACGAACTGCCCCCTGAGTTCCGTACCGGCGCCGCCCCGGCGGAACCGGCAGCGCCCGCGCCGGCGGGAACATCCCCGGCGCCAGCGACTTCCGGCAACGACAACTGACAAAGTGCCCAATTTCAATAGCGCGACCTGGCCGGGGCGGTGTTTATACCGCCCCGGTACTGGTTGATGGCCCTGTGCTATCATTCGGGCAGAGGCCGTTATGACGTCCCCAATCGGAACCGAAAAGACCATCGCCAACCCACCGGGTGCCGATGCCGAAGCGGTTCAGCGCATCGCGAGTGCCGCAGGCAGCGCTGTCGACGCCCGCTGCGTAATCCTGTTCGGTTCTCGTGCTCGCGGCGACCATCGCCACGACAGCGACATTGACTTGGCAGTCGTTACTGCCGAGGCCGAACTTGACGCCCAGCAGCGGCACAACCTGCGCGAACAGGCCCGTGCTGCCGCCCTATCCGCGGCCGTCGAACTGGCCAACCATATCGACGTCATCGTCTGGACCGACGCTGAATACCGAGCGAAAAAACGGTCCATCAACCACGTTGCCGGCCGCACCTGGCGAGAGGGCGCGGTGCTTTACGGCGTTCACGAGACCCTGCCAGGGGAGGAGATAGTGTCGGAACTGGATAACGCGCGCGAGTTGATGCGCATGGCACGAGGGCAGACTCGCGCTTTGTTGGCAATGGCTCTTGATGACGAGACTTTCAGCGAAAACATTTTCGGCTTCCACGCCCAGCGCGGCGCCGAGTTGGCGTTCAAGGCGTGGATAACGTTGCTGGGGCAGCGTTATGAACGGACGCACAACGTCGCGGACTTGGTGGCTATTCTGGTGAGCAATGGCGTCGGCGAGGCCCAGCCGTTCGCGCACCTGACCACCCTGACGCCCTACGCCGTCATGTATGTATACGAGGAAATTGAGAACCCGACCATGGACCGGCAATATGTCGCGTCCGAGGTCAACGCACTCGCTGATCTGGTGGACACGCTTGTGCTCCAAGCCCAATCGTCGGAACAAGGCGGATAGTGGCGGGATAGCAAATGCCGTTCAACGGCGTTATCATGTCGCCAAATAGACTGTATCCGACCACGGTAACAGCCACTCCGAAAAATGACTGCTGACATCAAGGAGGCATCACCATGGCAGACGGAATCACTATTCTGGTAGGAACCGCCGGGCAGGGCGTTATGCGCAGCACCGACAGCGGCGAGTCCTGGCGGCGCGTGGGCATCACGCAAGGCATACACTCCGACGCGGTGGTGCGCTGTCTGACGCCGGTCCCGGGCACCGAAAGCAGCGTGCTGGCCGGATGCGACAAAGGCATCATCCGCAGCGACGACAACGGCGACACCTGGCGCGCGGTCAGCACGCCCATGGACGGCACCGCCGTGTGGGCCATTGCCTTCGACCCCTCCAACCCGCAGGTTGGGTTCGCCGGCACCGGCACGCCCGACCCGTGCCGGATCTACCGCACCAGGGATGGAGGAGCCTCCTGGGAGCACCGTCCCTGCGAGGTGGCCGCCGAGTGCCCTGCCGTCGGCGTGCCGCGCGTCACCGGAATCGCCATCGACCCCACCAACGGCAACAGCGTGTGGGTGGGCATCGAGGTGGACGGCCTGCGCCACAGCTCCGACGGCGGCGACACCTGGGAGACGGTGCCGCACCAGGAAATCCCCAACATGGACATCCACAACGTCACCGTGACGGCCGGCCCGCCGCACCGCGTGGTGGTCATGGTCAACGACGACGTGTTCCTGAGCGACGACGACGGCGGTTCGTGGCGGAACCTGGACGTGCGGCAGAACTTCCCCCTGGGATACCCGCGCGGTATCAAGGTGAAGGCCGACGACCCGCAGACCATCTTCACCACCTTCGGCGATACCACGCCCGGGTCCACCGGAGTGGTCATGCGCTCCACCGACGCCGGAGCGACCTGGAACAGCCTGTCCCTGCCCGTGGAGCCCAACACCGCCATGTGGGTGGTGAACTCCCAGCCGCAGAACCCCGACTTCCTGCTGGCCGGCAGCCGCTACGGCTACCTGTACCAGTCGGATGACGCCGGCGCTTCGTGGAGCAAGTTCAACCGGGAGTTCAGCGAGATCTCCTCGGTGGCGTGGTTCCCCAACTGAACGCACCCAGATTTCTGAGGTTGGAGCGGGTCCGCATTCGGTGCGGGCCCGCCTTTTGCTGGGCGTGACCGCCCGGAGCAAACCACCCGTCAGACTGTGAGCGCCGTCGCCATGATAAACTTACTCTGCCTACAAACCGACCCCATCAAACCCGTGGAGGCGAAGCGCTATGCCCATGGATGTTGCTACGAAAATTGCCTTGATCGAACGGTTGGCCGGAGACATCCACGGCCGCCTGTCCGCAAGCTCCGATGAAGAGCTCAGCGCCCAGTCTGCCTGCTCTGAGTGGGACGTGGGAACCGTCGCCGCTCACCTGGCCGGCGGGGCCGTGCGCCAGCAGGAAGCCATGCAGCGCGGTCTTGCCGGCCAGGGCGGGCCGCCGGAAGGCGAATCCATCCTGCCGACTCCGGATCAGGTGCAGGCTTCCAACGCCACCAGCAACGTGCAGACGCGCCACGACTGGGGCGACGATCTGCTGAACGTTTTCCGTCAGAACTACGAAGACCTCGACACGATGCTGCAAGGCTGGTCCGACTGGTCCATCGGCTGCTGGCACCGGCGGCGCGGCACCATCAGCGCCGAGAGTTACGTTGACCTCAGGATCCAGGAACTGGTGATCCACGATTGGGACATGAGGGCCGGCAACACCGGCGAAGGCGACCTGGACCCCGACGGCATCGTCGCGCTGCTCCCGGCATCGGAAATGTGGTACCAACTGTGTTTCCGGCCCACCGCTCCCCTGACTACGCCGGCCGTGTATCGCTTCGAAATCGGCGGGGGCGCCGAGGGGGCGATCCTGCAACACGATGTGGTCGTGACCGGTGACGGCTACACTGTGTCCGACTGCTCGCCGGAAAACCAGCCCGAGCTGACCATCCGCGCCGACGCCAACACCTATCTGCTGTGCCTGTACAACCGGGTGGACTGGAACACGGCCAAACGTGCCGGCCGGGTGCGGGTCTCCCAAACCGCCGACACCATCGCGCACGTATCGTTAAGAAACTTCGGCCGTTGGTTCGGTGGGTTGTAGATAAACCATCCATCAGGCGGACCCGATAGGGTAATGACAGGTGCGGGATACGATGAATTCCTATGACGAAACGGTAATCCACCAGGAGGTAGCAGTAATCGGGACGCTGGCCCGAGGACTGCACGAGTTCCTGAACGGACTTTCGCCGAACGACCTGCGCCGGCACTCGGCGTGCGACGCCTGGACCGTGCGCGACGTGGCCGGTCACCTGACCAACCGCGCCGAAAGGCAGATGGCCAGCATGACCCGCGGACGCCAGGGCGACTCGGCCCCGCCGGACGGTTTCAGCGCGCCCGCGGACAACATGGCCATGTCCGCCGCCAATGCCGACGCCGACATCGCCTACTCCATTGCGCTGGGCGACGACCTGGTGCCCACCTTCGAGCGGCACTACCGGGCGTTGCACCTGCTGCTGAACAGTTTCGGCGGCGACGATTGGCGTTGCGACTGCTGGCATCCCCGCCGGGGCACCATGACGGCGCGCGAGTACGTCAGCCAGCGCATCCAGGAGCTTGCGGTGCACGACTGGGACATCCGCAGCGCGTTCGATCCCCGGGCCGCCCTGCACCCGGACGCCATCCCGGTGCTGCTGGGTATGTCCGAGCGCTGGCTACGTTCGGCCTACAACCCGGGCGACGACCCGCCGCAGGGAGAAATCCGCTACCACTTCGCGCTGTCGGACGCGGATCCCATCGACGTGCTGGTGCAGCCGGAGGGCGTGCAGGTCGGCGTCGGGCTGCATCCGAACCCGGACGAGCTCGACATGGTGGTGGCCTGCAACGCCAACACCTACCTGCTGCTGGCCTACGGACGCATCGACGTGGACACGGCGGCGAACAGCCTGGTTGCCATCGGGGAAGAAGGGCTCCTCGAGCGCTTCGCCCGGTGGATGGTGGGATTCTAACCGCTCGTCGCCGCCTCCACGTTGGGACCGACGAGGCCCGGTGTCGCGATGGACACCGCGGTTGTCGGCAACAACCCCCGTATCTGCCTCACCGGCGCCACCGGCTACGTGGGCGGGAGACTGCTCGGTGTGCTGCAACGCGACGGCTACCGAGTCCGTTGTGTGGCGCGCCGCCCTGAGAACCTGCGGAGCCGGCTGTCTGAAATCACCGAGGTGGTGCGGGGCGACCTGCTGGATCGCGCATCCCTGGCAACAGCCATGTGCGGCCAGGATGTGGCCTTTTACCTGGTGCACTCCATGGGTTCCTCGGGAGACTTCGCCGAGGAAGAGCGCCAGTGCGCCCGGAACTTCGCCGACGCTGCCCGTGAGGCCGGCGTCCGTCGGATCATTTACCTGGGCGGACTTGGCGTCGACGGGCCGAACACCTCGGATCACCTGAGCAGCCGGCGGCAGGTGGGTGACATCCTCCGGGAATCGGGCGTGCCGGTCATCGAGTTTCGCGCATCCATCATAATTGGCTCCGGCGGCGTTTCCTTCGAGATGGTCCGAGCGTTGGTGGAGCGATTGCCGGTGATGATCACGCCGCGCTGGGTGGAAGTCGCTGCGCAACCCATCGCCATCAACGACCTGTTGGAATACCTGCGCCGCGCCATCACCGTACCGGCGGATGGACACCGCGTATTCGAGATCGGTGGCGCGGACGTGGTGTCCTACGGGGAGTTGATGCGGGAGTACGCCTGGCTGCGGGGCCTGCGCCGCGTGATGCTGCCGGTACCGGTGCTCACCCCTCGCCTGTCGAGCCTGTGGTTGGGACTGGTGACGCCGCTGTACGCGCGGGTCGGGCGGAAGCTGATCGACAGCCTGCGCAACGCCAGCGTGGTCAGCGATCCGGCTGCGTCCGAGACATTCCCCATCCGCCCCATGGGCGTCAGGGATGCAATCGCCGCGGCAATGCTGAACGAAGACCAGGAGGTCGCCGAAACCCGTTGGTCCGACGCGCTGTCATCCTCGGGGAAGGCACGGAGTTGGGGCGGCGTCCGTTTCGGCACGCGCCTGGTGGACAGGCGATCCGCAGCCGTGCCCGCCGCGCCGCAGGAAGCGTTTGCGCCGGTCAAGCGCATCGGCGGCGATACCGGCTGGTATTTCGGCAATTGGTTGTGGCGCGTGCGCGGTTTTATCGACCTCCTGGTTGGCGGCGTTGGCGTGCGCCGGGGCCGGCGCGACCCGTCCGACATGGCCGTAGGCGACGCCGTGGACTGGTGGCGGGTGGAAAAATATGAACCGGGCCGTATGGTCCGGTTCTGCGCGGAAATGAAACTGCCCGGCCGGGCGTGGCTGCAATTCGAGGTCACGCCGGCAGAGGACGGCCAGGGCTCGATAATCCACCAGACCGCCGAGTTCGACCCGGTGGGACTGGGAGGGCTGCTCTATTGGTATGCAGTGTGGACGGTGCACGCCGCCGTGTTCCGGGGAATGATTCGCGGGATCGCGAGGGCGGCGCGCCAATCGAACGCAGGGTAGGATTCGGTATGGGCTGCGGCTCTATCAGCCTGGTTACTTACACCTCGAAAATATCCCGCACCGGGCAGGTGAAGTCCGGCAGCACGTCGCCGCCGTCCAGCGTGTCGGCCTCCGTGAACGTCCGCGTCGGGCTGGACTGGGACAACGCCGTAATCGTCCGGGCCTCCGGGTCGGTTATCCAGACCAGGCGGACGCCATGGCGCAGCCACATCTGCGCCTTATCGAACACGGGAACCGGCCTGTCGTTAGGGGAAATTATCTCAACCACCAGGTCGGGGACCACCTGGGCGTACCGTCGTTCACGCACATCCAGCGGCATCCGCTCAGCCGATATGAACGCCACGTCCGGCTCCCGCACGGTGTCCGGGCCGTGCTCCAGCTGTACGCCGGTATCGAATCCGAACACTCGGCCCAACCGACGCGGCTTGACAAAGCTGCCCAACAAGACTGCCCAATTTATCGCGATCTGGCCATGTTCCAGTCCGCTTGACGCTTTCTCGTGCAGCACCCCCATTATCAACTCGCCTTTCACCCCTTCACTGTGCAGCCGCAGCAGATCATCGGCAGTAAGCGGTTGTGGTTTGGTTGTCGTCATAAACTTGCCTCTTCAAAATGAAACGGTTGTACTTGGCGATGATGGCGCGATTATACTAACCGGCTCCCGCGACTCGCTGCCGCCGAAAGATGTAGCAGTGGATGAGATGGTGTACACTGGCAGATCCTCAGGCTGCCGACGGCGGGATCGTAATCACGAATTCGGATGATCAGAATCGGATCGTCGCACACCCCCAAGCGCAGAGAATTTGGACGATGAGTCGCTGTTGCGTAATTGCCTGTCCGCGCACGCAGGATCTCAGCACTCGAGACGATTGCCCCTCCCCTGGGTCGCCCGATTCAGGACGATTACCGAGCACGATAACCGCCGGCGGCAGAACGTGGACAGTCACTCCTTATCTGCGTGAGATAGCCATTAGCCGCCCTGACCGCAGGATGGTTACTGTCGAGCGGATCCGGAAGGTGTTGGGGAGCTGGTTGTTCCGGTGCATCACTACATCAAAATGCAGAGATGGGCACACGTATTGGGACCAGGTCGAATACGAAGGAACGGAACGCCTGATGAAAGTTGTGGTATCCCTCGATGGAGAAAGGCTGGTCAATGCTTACCTGGATGACAAAGCGACGAAAGACTGGAGAAACAACACTCGACGACTTTTTGACCGCCGCTGCAAAGAGGGAAGTTTCGAGGTGCGAAAATGAGCCTGCATATCCACTACAGCGCGGAAGACGATATCGTTATGCTGTACATGGACGAAAGAGGTGAAGGCAGTTACGACGTCGAGGGACATTACTGGACTAGGGTTATCCTGCCGTCCGGGGGCGGATACAAACCGGTGGCCTTGGAGGTCATGTTTGTGAGCGACCTTATGCCACTGGAAACCAACGGCCGCTACTGCTCCGAAACCGATACCCTGGTCATCGGCGATGCCAAAAGTTCCACCGCGCTGGCTGAAGAGAACGGCGATTTGACCGCGTACTGGCTCCCCGAAGAAGATGACCCAGACGATTTGAGCCTGGTTGCTGTTGCCCTTCGACGCGCATCAGTGCATCTGGCTCCGGTGATTCACGCCCAGACGCAACCGCTGGACAACCCATCTAAAAGGAAACTTAAAATGCAGTACGACTACATCGTGGTCGGCGGCGGCTCCGCCGGCTGTGTCATGGCCACCCGCCTCTCCGAAATGACCGACAAGTCGGTGATCCTGCTGGAGGCCGGGCCGGACTATCCTGACTTCGAGCATTTGCCCGAGGACCTGAAGCAGGGCAACAACACCTGGCTGTCCGCCTACGGACCGCACAGCTGGGACCTGCGCGGGCGGGCCACCCCGTTTCAGGATGAGCCAATGATCATCCCGCGCGGCAAGGCCATGGGCGGCTCATCGTCGATCAATGGCCAGGTGGTGTTCCGCGGCATTCCCGAGGACTACGACCTGTGGGCGGAATGGGGCAACGACGAGTGGAAGTTCACCGACTGCCTGCCCTTCTTCCGCAAGCTGGAGAACGATTGGGATTACAGCGGCGACGACTTCCACGGCTCTGAAGGCCCGCTGCCCGTGCGCCGGCCCAAGCGCCAGGACTGGCTGCCTTTCAACACCGCCTTCTACGACGCCTGCGTTCGGCTGGGCATCCCCGAGCATCCCGACCAGAACGCTCCCGACTGCTACACGGCCGTTTCGCCCCGACCCATGAACAACATTGACGGCGTGCGCATGAGCACCTCGCTGACCTTCCTGAGCACCGCTCGCCACCGCCTCAATCTGACGGTGCGGGGCAACATCCACGCTCGGCGCGTTGTCCTCGACGGGAACCGGGCCGTTGGGGTCGAGGTGGAAAGCGGCGGCGAGATTTTCA
This sequence comes from Dehalococcoidia bacterium, assembly GCA_034420475.1. GTDB lineage: Bacteria > Chloroflexota > Dehalococcoidia > Lucifugimonadales > UBA3495 > Bin87. Next base: position 27,886 of record DAOULH010000012.1, on the reverse strand, counting down.
CCGTGGAGGGCAAAGAGATCGTGCTGTGCAGCGGCACCATCGGATCGGCGCAAATCCTGCTGCTGTCCGGCATCGGCCCCGCTGACCACCTGCGGGAGATGGGCATTCCGGTGAACCACGAACTGCCCGGCGTCGGCATGAACTTCCGCGACCACCCCGCCGCCTACATCCTGTTCCGTGGCGAGGGTGAGGAGCCGGACACCTTCGCGCCGAACATCCAGGTGGGACTGCGCTGGAGCGCCGACGACTCGCCGACCAAGGCCGACTTCCAGATCACGCCCACGCTGATGACCAGCGAGCACCGTCCATCCAGCATCAGCTACGACGGCTCCGGCTTCCACTTCGGCCTGAGCGTGGGGCTGCAAAACGCGGTGGGGTTCGGCCGTCTGTCGCTGCAATCCACCGACCCGGCGGTGCAACCGGATCTCGACTACCAACTGTTCAGCGATCCCTACGACCGGCAGCGCATGCGCCAGGCCATCCGCAAAGCCCTGGAGATCGCCGGCGAGTCGCCGTTCAAGGAGTTCATCGTGGAGCGGTTGAATCCGGTGGACGCCGACCTGGTCAGCGATGACGCGCTGGACAACTGGATCCTGCGCAACGCCTACACCCAGCACCACATCGCCGGCACCTGCAAGATGGGTCCCGCCAGCGACCCCATGGCGGTGGTCAGCCAGCACGGCCAGGTCCACGGCATCGAGGGCCTGCGCGTCGCCGACGCCTCCGTCATGCCCGACGTGATCCGCGCCAACACCAACGCCACCACCATCATGATCAGCGAGCGGGTGTCGGAGTTCATCAAGGCAGCGTGAGCCGCGTCGGTGTACCAACCATGAGGGTCTCCGCATGACCAGCTACCATGGCGGCGCATTTTTCGACGCCATTGGCAACGAATTCGATGGTCTCGATGGGATTGATGAAGTCATCAGCGCCGACGTATTGGATGCCTGGTTCCCTCCATCGCCTGAGGCATCCCGCATCCTGGGCCAGCGTCTGGACTGGGCCATGCGGACGTCTCCCCCAACCGGGAGCGAAGGGCTGACTAACCGCATTGCGGAGACCCGCGGAGTCGGCAAAGGGTCGGTGTTGCCCGGTGCCGGTTCATCCAGTCTTATTTTCCTGGCTTTCAGAGAATGGTTGAGCGCCGAATCTCGGATACTGTTGTTGGAGCCCACCTACGGCGAGTACGCTCACGTCGCCGAAAATGTTGTCGGGTGCCGTGTTGATCGCTTGACCTTGAGTCCTGACGATGGCTTTGGTGTGGATATTGCGCAGCTCGAGGAGCGGCTCAACCGCGGATACGACCTGGCGGTCATCGTTAACCCGAACAACCCCACCGGAAGGCACATTCCTCGGCGGGATCTGGTCGATCTCCTGTCCCGAGTGTCGCCTCAAACCTTGGTGTGGGTTGACGAAACCTACGTAGATTACGTTGATGCCGGAGAATCCCTGGAGCAGTTCGCCGCCGGAAGCGAGAACGTGATTGTCTCCAAGTCAATGTCCAAGGTCTACGCTCTCAGCGGCCTCCGCGTGGGATACCTTTGCGGCCCTCCCAGTCTGATTGATCCCCTGCGGCGGTTGACGCCGCCGTGGGCAGTAAGTTTGCCCGGTCAAATCGCGGCGGTGATGGCCTTGCAGGACGCGGAATATTACCGTCAGCGCTACGATGAGACCCACTGCCTTCGGGAACGGCTGCGAGAAAGCCTGTTGGCATTGGCGGATTTCAGGATTGTTCCCGGCGTTGCCAACTATCTTCTCTGCCAACTGCCGGCTGGCGCTCCAACGGCCCGCACGTTCATCTCCCGCTGCCGGAGCGAGAAACTCTTCCTGCGGGATGCGTCGGCAACGGCTCCCAGCCTGGACGACCGCTGGTTTCGCATCGCCGTCAAGGATGGCGACACCAACCGGCGCATGGTCGATATAATCAGCCGCTACACCCGGGAACCATATTGATCAGCGAGACGGCGCCGGAATTCAGCAAAGTGAGCGTCTGACGACCCGCAAACCCGCCAAGTGCAGGGGCAAATGATCGTTGGACAATTGAGGGCTGCCAATGAACCCCGAAACCATCGCCGCCCAGGCGGCCCACCAGATCGACGCGGCCACCGGCGCCGTCGCGCCGCCCATATACCTGTCCACCACCTTCGAGCGGGACCCCGACGGCGAATATTCGCGCGGCTTCGTTTACTCCCGCGTGGACAACCCCAACCGCCGCGCGCTGGAGCAATGCCTGGCGCTGCTGGAGGGTGGGGAGACGGGCAACGCGGAGGCCGCAGCTTTCGGGTCCGGTTCGGCCGCCACGGCGGCAGTATTCCAGGCCCTGGCGCCGGGCGACCACATCATCGCGCCGGATGATTGTTACCACGGCACATCGAAAATGCTCCGCGAGATTTTCGCTCCCTGGGGTCTGCAAACCAGTTTCGTCGACATGACCGACGCCGATTCCGTTCGCCAGGCCGTGCAGCCCAACACCCGCCTGGTCTGGGCAGAAACCCCGTCCAACCCACTTCTCAAGATAACCGACATCACGCGGATGGCCCAAATCGCCAAATCTGCTGACGCCTTATGCGCCTGCGACAACACCTGGGCCAGCCCGATGCTGCAGCGGTCCTTCGAGCTGGGCGCAGACCTGGTGGTGCATTCGACCACCAAGTACCTGAGCGGACACGAGGACGTCACCGGTGGCGCCGTGGTTGCGCGCGAAGACACTCCCATATTCCAGCGTATCCGGTTGATCCAGAACCTGTGCGGGGCGGTACCGTCTCCGTTCGACTGCTGGCTCACGCTGCGCGGCATCCGCACGCTGCCGGCGCGAATGCCGCATCATTCGGCCAACGCGGGGCGGCTGGCCCGCTTTCTGCAAGATAATCCGAGAGTATCGGCGGTGTACTATCCGGGGCTCACTGACCATCCCGGACACGATATCGCGGCTCGGCAGATGTCGGAATTCGGCGGGATGCTGTCGTTCCAGGTTGCCGGCGGACGCGACGCCGCCATGGATGTAGCAGCCCGGGTCCGACTGTTCGTGCGCGCCACCAGTCTCGGCGGCACGCAGAGCCTGATCGAGCACCGGGCGTCCATCGAAGGCCCCGACAGTCCCACGCCGGACGACCTTCTGCGAGTGTCGGTGGGCCTGGAGAATGTGGACGATCTGATTGCCGACCTGGCGCAGGCGCTGGGCTGATCGGCGGTCCTGCGGCTGGGGCGTATGTGTTACCATCGTGGCGGCCGGCCGGCTGCTATGCGAGGCAAACCATGACCACCGAGACCGCTGCGCTTCAATCACTGGACTTGGAACCTGGCGCCCCGATACCCGACTGGGCTGATCCCGACCGGTTCATCTCCAACGACCCGCCTCCACTGCCCGATGCCATGCACCAGGAACCCCACTTCACCGACGTGATGAGTACCCTGCGCCGGCACCTGCGCGGGCGCCCCAACACGCTGATCTCTGGGGACAGCCACCTCTACTATGACCGCGACAACCTGAACAACCGTTACGAGCCGGACTGCTACATCGCCTTCGACGTCAACGTCGACACCATCTGGCCGCGTAACGGCTACATGACCTGGATAGCCGGCAAACCGCCCGATTTCGCCCTCGAAATCGCCTCGAAAACCACTGGACAGCGTGACATGGTGGTGAAACGACGGGACTACGCCCGCATCGGCATCCGCGAGTACTGGCGTTTCGACCCCACTGGCGGCGAGTTCCACGATGCTCCGCTGGGCGGTGACCGGCTGGTCAACGGCGGCTACGTGCCCATCGAAACAACCACAGAACCGGATGGCTCAATCTGGGGTTACAGCGCGGTGCTTGACCTGTGTCTCTGCTGTGATAGCGGCTGGCTCCTCTTTTGGAACCCGACTACCCGGAGTTTTCTGCGCAACATCGACGCGGCCGATGATGACCGGCAAGCTGCGGAAGACGCGCTGGCCGTTGCTCAGGACCAACTTGCCAATGCCCAGGAAACCATCCGCCAGCTGCGGGCCCAGTTGGGCCAATCGGAACCCGGTTCCTGATCTGACTCCAACGGCGATGCACCACCCAGGAGGTTTACCATGTTTGACTTGCTGATCACCGGCGGCACCGTCATCCTGCCCACCGAGGCCGCCTCCGTTGACGTCGGCGTGCAGGATGGACGCATCGTCGCCATCGGCGCGCCGGGGACCTTGACCGACGAGGCGGTTCAGACCATCGACGCCGCCGGCCGCATCGTCACCCCCGGAGGCATCGAGCCGCACATCCATGCCGCCGCCAACGTGCAGCCCGGCGTGCACCAGCAGGTGGAAGGCGTGCCCAACGCCGGCCCCCTGGATCACTCCCTGGGCGCGATCTGGGGCGGGACCACCACTGTGGTGGACTTTGCGCCGGCTCCCAATGAGGGGGAGCTGGTCGGCGGCATCCTGGACTTCCTGTCCGTGTGGGAGGGCAACACCTACGCCGACTATTCCGCCCACGTTATCTATCGGACCAGCAATACCGCCGACAGCATCGCCCGCGTGGGCGAACTCATCAACAACGATTTTCCCAGCGTGAAGATCTTCACCACCAACATCCGCCCGCCGGCGGACCCGCCCCTGTCCTTGACTCCCACTGGCCGCATCGACAACGGCCGCTTGACCGACCTGACCGCACAGCTGGCCCGCCACGACGGTGTTCTTGCCGTCCACGCCGAGGACGATGAGATCGTCATGTACAACTACCTGCTGGCGCAACAGCGCGGCATGTGGGACTGGTACAACGCCCACCTCATCCACTCCAAGGAAGTCGAAGACGTGGCCTTCCGCGACGTGATTCGCATCGCGGAACAGAACGGCGCCGGCATGTACTTCGTCCACGTCACCGGCAGCGACGGTGTCAACGCCGTGGCCGCCGCCCGGAGCCGTGGGCAAGCGGTCTACGGCGAGGTGCTGACCCTGGCCCTGTCCTTCAATGCCTTTCAGTACCGCGAGCCTGACGGCATGAAGTACCATACCTATCCCTCCCTCAAATATCCCGAGGACGGCACCGACCTGTGGACCGGCCTGCTGGGCAACAACCTGACTTTCACCGCCACCGACAGCAGCTTCACCACCTACCTGGACAAGACCGCCGGCCTCAACGTGCAGGATATGCGCGGCGGCAACATCGGCATCGAGATCCGCATGGGCGTCAACTACACCGAGGCAGTGGTCCGGCGGGGCATGCCCCTCACGCAGTTCGCCAATATCACCGCCACCAACGCCGCCCGCCTGTTGGGGATGTACCCGCAAAAGGGCGTCATCGCCCCTGGCAGCGACGCCGACTTTGCGATCATAGACCCCACCATCCACAAGCGGCTCACCATGGACGACCTGCACCTGCGCGATTACAGCCCGTGGGAAGGCTGGGAAATCTTCGGGTGGCCGACCACGGTGATCCTGCGCGGCAAGGTCATGGTTGACAACGGGCAGCTGCTGGGCACGCCCGATGACGGCCAGCGCGTGCGCCGACGCATCGACCCGGCAGTGCTGCAGCGGCCGGCTTTCTAGCCCCTGAGTTACGACACCATCAGGCAGGCTGGCGGTCCTCAAGCCAACCTGCCTTAGTCGCCATTGTGAACGAGACACAGGACAGCGTTCTCTTCTGCCGATTCTGCGGGCACCTGAACCCGGCCCCTGAAGCGGCCGATGGGGTGTCGGCCAGCGCCCGGTGCGCAAGGTGCGGGGCGTACTCGGGGCTCGAGACTGTTGACGAAGCCGACGCCAGGGAACGTTCCCGTCGCATCCGGCTGGACTTCCTGCGCAGCCGATTGTTGCGCGTGGCCATTGTCGTCCTGCCCCTGCTGGCGCTGACCATCTGGGTGCTTTGGCAATACACCGGTCTGCCGCCGGACCCGCCTGCTCCATCCACCCGGATCGGCGATACCACCATACCTACCGCAGCGAACGATTGGCCGCAGGCCGGCGTGGACGCCACCAACCTGGCCTCCACCTCAGCAGACCAATTTGCCAGCAGCGAATCGCCTGCCCCGGCCTGGAAGTACGTTGCCGGCTCACCCATCGGGGCTCCCCCGGCAGTGGTGGGCAATCGTTTGTACCTGACCTCCGAGGACGGCAATGTGGCGGCATTAGATCGTGACACCGGTGATCTGATCTGGCAGTACGAGTCCCGGCTGACCGCCGCCATAACCCCGGCGGTGGCGGATGGACTGGTTTTCGTTGTATTTCGACCCGGCCTCGTTTCGGCGCTGGAGGCGGAAACCGGGGAGGTGGTATGGTCGCGTCGATTGCGGACCGCCTCGCTGCCGTCGCCCACCGTCGCGGATGGCCGGCTCTACGTCGCCGAATCGGACAAGAACCGCCTGCTCGCTTTGGATGCCGCCACCGGAGATACGTTGTGGGAGTATCGGTTGAGCGATTGGGTCATTGCGACGCCCGCCATCATCGACGGCAAGGTGATCGCCACCGCCAACGATGCCAAGGTGCACGTCATCAACGCGGAGACCGGCCGGCGACGGATGATCTATGACGCCGGGAGGTCCCGCTGGGTGCGCGGCGGGCCGCTGGTCTCCGACGACTTGCTGCACTTCAGCAGCTTCAACGGCTTCATCTGGGGCATCGACTACCAGGGCCACCGCTACCCGCTGGAGCGGCAGATACTCTATTTCCGCACGCTGATGTGGGTGTGGGGGTTCACCAGGGAGGGCCCCGTTCAGCAAGGCAACGTGTGGTCGACCTGGAGCATCGGCGACCAACCGTACCAGCCGGCCCTGGCGGATTCCACCCTCGTGGTCGCCGATGCGGTTGGGCCGGTGACCGGGCTGGAAGCAAGCACCGGCAGGATTCTGTGGGAAATTGAACTCGATACAGACATTACGGCGCCGGCCACCATAGCGGGTTCCCTGGCCCTGGTGGGCGACGAGAACGGCCGCGTAATCGCCCTGAATATCGCCGACGGTTCCACCGCATGGGAAACGCAACTGGCCGGTCCCATAACGGCGTCGCCCATCGCGGCGGGCGGCCTGATCCTCGTCCCCACGGAGGCTGACGGCGGAACACTGGTCGCATTGGCGGCCAATACGAACTGACCACCCCATCAGCATGACCTTCAAGGAGAGGCGCCCAACAGCGGGCGCCTCTCCTTATTTTGGCGTCCGGAATGCCGTGTGTACCGCGTCGGCGCACGCGCGGATACCGCGTCGTGATAATACGATCTATTGATGCAAATGATATTGCTGCGTTCATAACATAACGAAATTCGTCTTTACAGACTGATAAACGACGTATTAGTCTTGCCAACATCAATTCAGTCACCGATATTCGGTTGCGATTCCAGAGTACATCAGCGCATATCTGTAAACGCCATGACCGTTGATGATCGGGTTGTTCACCTGGCCGCCTGCCTGGCGCTGCGCAAACGGAGGTTCGCATCATGAAACGACGCCGCAAAACGACCCCGACTGCCCTGATCCTGATCGCTATCTCGCTCACGCTGACGTTCGTCATCGCCTGCGGTGGGGCCGCCACCGCGCCCGCGCCGGAATCGGATGCGTCTGCGGCCCCCGCCAGCGCGGCCGCAGGGTCACAATCGGCGCCCGCAGCCGCGCCGTCCGGCGGTTCATCCCCGGCGGCCCAACCCACCGCTGCCGCCGCGCCGGCCCAGCCCGCAGCGTCTTCCGGCAGCTCCGCGGCGGCGGCTCAACCGACGCCCACGGTCCAGCCGGTAGAGGTCCAGGCGCCCGAAACCGACTGGGTCACTCGCGGCAAGCACGGCCGGACCATGAAGTGGGTGGCCCGCAACAACCCCGGCTTCTGGGACGTTCACTATGGCGCGAGCCTGACCACGACGCTTACGCCTTCCGGCGTCAGGTTCAACCAGTTGGTGGAATACAACCCGGTGAACCCTGAAGAGATCATCGGTGACCTTGCGGAAAGCTGGGACGTGAGCGAGGACGGCACGGTGTACACCTTCTACCTGGCCGAAGCGAACTGGTCTGACGGCCAGCCGGTGAAGGCCAGCGACATTGTCTACAGCCTGGACCGCATCACCCTCCCCGACGCCTTCCGCGGCCGCACCAACAGCCTCCGCAACTTCTACGAGCACAAGACGGCGGAGGTGATTGACGAGCGGACGGTCAGGATGCCGATTAAGTTCCCGGCCGCCACCTTCATGGTCAACCTCGCCTCTGACTACATGAAGATGTACCCGGAGCACGTTGTCGGGGCGTTGACCCAGGAGGACGCCAACTGCTGCCCGGAGAACATGCTGGGATCCGGCCCATTCATCTACAAGCCCGGCAGCTGGCAGAAGCAGGAGTCCTACGAATACGTCAGGAACGACGACTATTTCAAGGCTCCCCGGCCCTACTTCGACGGGTTCAAGGTCTTCCTGATCCAGGACGTGGCCCGCTCCATCGCGACGCTGAAGGTGGGCCAGGCCGACGGGACCTACTACCCGGTGCTGTCCACCTACACCGAGTTCGTCGAGCAGCTGGAACATGACACCGACGGCCGCATGCGGGCGCTGTTCATGGAGAACGTGCAGCGCGCCGGTCTCAACTTCAACTGGCTGGTCGAACCCTACGACGACCCCAGGGTGCGCACCGCCATGTGGTTGGTCATCGACCAGGAAGAGATCGTTGAGAAGATCCTGCGCGGCAACGGCACCGTGGGCACCCACTTCCACGTCGGGTTCTCCCCCAACGAGAGCGTCGAGGCGCTTTACGAGCTTCCCGGCTACCGCCGGGACGCGGACGGTACCAAGGCCCAGGCCGACCTGGATGAGGCCCGCCGTTTGCTTGCCGAAGCCGGCTACCCCGACGGATTCAGCGGAACCATCACCTCCATCCTGACCGGCTGCACCGCGACCTCCGCCCAGTTGGTCAGCGATATCTGGAAGCGCGAGCTGAACCTGGACATGACCATCGAGTCCAGCGACGTGGCCACGCTGTACGCCAAGTGGCGCAGCAACGACTACGGCGTGATGGTCGGGTGTGGCGCCGGCATCATCCTGCCCGACCCGTCGGACATCCTGAACCAGTGGTACGGCATCGACACCATGCGCAACTCCGGCAACTGGACCACCACCGAGTTTGAGCGGCTCAAGGCCGCCCAGGCGAAGGAACTGGATCCGGAAAAGCGAAAGCTGCTCTTTGCGGAGATGGTTGAGATCCTGCGGAAAGAAGTGCCCCACTATCTGCCCACCGGCTGGATGCACGCCGGCGGCACCCTGGACTACCGGATCCGCAACTACCATGTCCCCAGGACCATCCAGATGATCCACAAGCTGGACCACATGTGGTGGGACGAGGATGCGGAGAAGCCCCCGATCGGCACAGGCTACCACCCGTAGGGGGAACGCAGATTCTGTAAACCACGGAGGAAATTAACGACCGCCAGGCCCGATCCCGGGAGGCATGATGACCACTTATATCGTGAGGAGGCTGTTCCTCTTCATACCCACCATCCTCATTGTGACCATCATCATCTTCCTGTTGATGTGGATCGTGCCTGGCGACACGGCTATGCTCATCCTCACGGGGAACGACCCGAACGAGGGCGGGCGGGTCAGCCTGGAAGACGTCGAACGACTGCGCGCCAAGCTGGGCCTGGACCGGCCCGTCCACATCCAGTACGCAGACTGGTTGTGGGACATGCTGAGGGGCGACCTTGGGGAGTCTCTGTGGTACCAGACCCCAGTGATCGACGAGCTTGGCGGACGATTCATCACCACCGTGCAACTGGCGGTGATGGGCATGGGGATGGCCTTCATCATCGCGGTTCCTTTGGGCATCATTTCCGCGGTCAAGCAGGATACCAAGCTGGACTACTTCAGTCGGTTGATAGCCCTGCTGGGCATCGCCATGCCCTCCTTCCTGATTGCGATCGTCGTCACCTACGTCCTGGCCTACGTATTTGACTGGTTACCGCCGTTGGACTACGCCAACCTGTGGGAGCAGCCGCTGACCAACCTGCAGCAGATGGTATTCCCGGCGCTGGCCATCGCGTTCCATGATCTGGCGTTCACCGCCCGGGTCACCCGCTCGTCCATGCTGGAGACCATGCGGGACGACTACGTGCGCACCGCCCGGGCCAAAGGGCTGACGGAGATGGGCGTAATCGGTCGACACGCCCTGAAAAACGCACTCTTGCCGATCATCACGGTGTCGGGCTACCAGTTCGGCAGGTTGCTGGGCGGCGTCGTGATCGTCGAGGTGATCTTCCTTGTCCCCGGCATCGGCAACATGCTGATCGACGCAATCCTGCATCGTGACTTCGTCGTGATCCAGGCGGTGGTGGTGCTGGTGGCAGGGGTGGTCATGTTCCTGAACCTGGTCATCGATTTGATCTACGGGATACTCGACCCACGGATCCGCTACCAGTAACGCACTGAATATCAACGGAGCAGACCATGGCTACTCGTGACATCGCCGCCGAGAGCGGCTCTCCAGTTCGCAATGCGCTCCTGGCGATTCCCGCCGCGTACCACTCGACGGTGGACATCGCTCGCCGGAAACCACTCGGTGCGGTTGGCGGCGTCACCGCCCTCATCTTTATAATCGTCGCCATTGCCTCGCGGTTGGCCATCCTGCCGGTCCCGGATCCATACGCCTCCGTCGGCGACATTTTCCTCGCGCCCAGCCGGGAATATCCCATGGGGACGGACGTCATCGGACGAGACATCCTCGCCCGCGTCCTGCACGGAACCTGGATATCGCTGTACGTCGGCCTGGGCAGCGTCCTGATCGGGATCACCGCGGGCTTCGTGCTGGGCATCACCAGCACCTACGCGGGCGGATTCGTTGACCTGGCTTTCCAGCGGGTGGTGGACGCCCTGATGTCGATCCCCGGCCTGATCCTCGCGCTGGCCATCATGGCCGTGCTGGGCTCCTCGCTGAACAACGTCATCCTGGCCATCGTCATCGGGATGCTCGCCCCGGTGATCCGCACCGTGCGTTCCCAGGTGCTGACGCTCAAGGAAATGGACTACGTGACCGCCGCCAGAGCCATCGGCGCGCGCCCCCAGCGCATCGTGTTCCGGCACATCATGCCCAACTGCCTCGCCATCTACATCATCATGGCGACGTACTACCTGGGGTTCGCCATCATCATCGAGGCGTCGCTGAGCTTCCTGGGCGTGGGCGCGCCGCCTGACGAGCCCAGCTGGGGCGGCATCCTGACCGTGGCCAGCCGCGAGGCGCCGGAAACGGGCATCTGGCTGCTGGTCTTCCCCGGCATCTTCATCTTCATCGCCGTACTGGCCTTCAACGTCCTGGGCGACGCCCTGCGCGACATCCTGGACCCCCGGCTCCGCGGCCGCTGACGACCGCTGTCACGACTACGGCCACGAGTACGTTCCGTCCCCGCCATACCGGCGGGGACGGTTTTTTGGCCCACACGGAAATGCGGCTCTTTCATAGCATCATCACATGATGCGACACCTGATTATCACAAAATCGGAATTGACAATCGTGCGCGGGGTGGGTAGCATCCCCATTCGTCGGTCCGCCGGGGCCGACAACAATGTCTTGGCCCGGCGCAACTGCCCGGTCTCAGCCCGGATCACGTTCCAAGGAGGATCGCTCTAATGCATTTCGGACCATTACGGCACCCACGAGCTCTGTTGGCGCTCGCCGCGGTGACGTTATCCGTCTTTATCGTAGCCTGCGGCGGCGCTGCCACCGAGCAGACCCCGACCTCCGGCGGCAGTTCCGCGCCGGCTGCGCCGGCCGCCGCAACGCCTACTCTGGACCCGTTCGCCGGCGTCCAGGAGCCCACCCCAACGGCGCGGCTCGACGCCACCGCCACACCGGTGCCGGTGCCCACGGCGGTAGCCGTCGATGCGCGGCCCGACTGGTGGCAAGAGGGCGAAAGCAAGCACTACCGCGGTGACTTCCCGCTGGTTGCCACCAGCAACCCCGGCTTCTGGGATGTCCACTACGGCGGCTCCATGAACACGGTGCTGATTCCCTCCGGCCCGCGTTTCAACCAGATCTTGGAGTACAACCCCATCAATCCCAACGAGATCATCGGTGACCTGGCGGTGAGCTGGGAATCCTATGAAGAAGGCGGAGAGTTCGGGTACGTTTTCAACCTGCACCCGGACGCGACCTTCTCGGATGGCAAGCCCGTCACTGCGGCTGACGTGGCGTTTTCCATCGACCGCATCACCCTGGGGCAGGTGGAGGAAGGCGTGCTGCGCGCCCGCACCGGGTTCCTCAACAACTTCGTGGTGCATGGCACTGCCGAGGCCATCGACGAAAAGACGGTGAAGATACCACTGCGCTTCCCCGCCGCCGGTTTCCTGCCCAACCTGGCCTCCGACTACATGAAGGTTTATCCCAAGCACGTAGCCGAGAACATGACCCAGGAACAGGCCAACACCGGGTTGACCCAGGAGGAGGCAGTTGCCGCCATCAACGCCGGCCAGCCAGCCGCGCTCATCGGCTCCGGCCCCTGGATGCTCCGCGACTGGGAAAAGGACGTGGGATATTCCTACGACCGGAACCCCAATTACTTCAAGGAGGGCCGGCCTTTCTTCGACGGCCTCAAGATCTTCCTGATCCGTGACACCGCGCGCCGTCTCTCAGCATTGCAGGCGGGGCAGGTCTTCGGCACTTATCAGCCGGTCACCGGAAGCAACCGCCCGGAGGACATGGCCCGGCTGGAAGAAGACACCGGGGGCCGCGTTCGCGCCGTCATTCTGGAAGCCTCCGGCATCCAGGCTTTCTTCCTGAATCACAGCAAGCCACCCTTCGATGACGCTCGCGTCCGCCGCGCCTTCTACCTGGCGCTTGACCGCGACCTGGGCGTGGAAAAATCTATCCTCGGTTTCGGCCAGCCCGGCACCTTCTTCGCCCCCGGCGTGGTCGAAGACCTGGGAGCCCTGCGCGCCGAAAACTCGGCCTACGGGGACCGGGAAGCGGCCCTGGCTGAAGCCCGCCAGCTTCTGACCGAAGCGGGCTACCCCGACGGCTTTGAGATCACTCTGAACGTCGTCAACAGCAACCCGTCGCTGTCCAGCGCCGAGGTGGTTGCGCCGCAAATGCGGGAAGACCTGGACATCGAAATCGTGATCCAGCCCACCGATCTGGCAACCATGTACGTCGGGATGCGTGATGGCGTGGCCAACTTCGACGCGGTCGGCACCGGAATCATCCTCCGCGACCCGGGCGACATCATCAACCAGTTCTACCTGCAAGACGTGCTGCGCAACCCGCACAACTGGCAGAACGACCAAGTTGACGAGCTGATCGACCTGCAGAACCAGGAAGTCGACCCGGCAGTGCGTCAGGGCCATCTTGAAGACCTGGCTGACATTCTCCACCAGGGTGAAAGCCACTGGCTTCCTTACTTCTGGTACTCCAGCGGCGGCGCGTTCGACTGCCGCATCCGCAACTATTACTACCCGCCGACGGTCCAGCTCATCAAGAAGTGGGACCACGTCTGGTGGGCCGGCGGCGAAGCGTCGGATTGCGACCACGCCGCCAACTCCGACCGCGGCTATCGGCCCTAATCATTCCACAGCGCAGCGGTCGCTAACGCGACATCGGCCGGCCGGGTCTATCCTGTGCCGGCCGACTATGTGATAATGGCTCACCTGTGTCGGCCATGCCGTGCTGACGCCCGCCAGGAGTTCAGGGATGTCCCAGTATCTGCTCAGAAGGTTGCTCCTATTCATCCCAACCATGTTGTTGGCGACGATCCTGGTATTCGCGCTGTTCTCCATCGTTCCGGGGGATGCGGCGGTGTTCCTGCTGACCGGCGAGGACGCCGGCGGACGTGTCACCAACGACGACTTTGAGCGCCTGCGCGAGGACCTGGGCCTCAACCGGCCGGTTTACGTGCAGTACGCCGACTGGTTGTGGGGCGTGGTTCGCGGAGACCTGGGCGAATCCCTCTACTACGGCACACCCTTCGGGTTCGAGTTGGTGGAACGGTTCGCCCGGACCTTTGAGTTGGCGGTGCTGGCCATCATCATGGCTTTCGTCGCGGCCGTGCCTCTGGGCATCCTGTCCGCCATGAAGCAGGACTCCGGCGTGGACTACGCCAGCCGGGTAATCGCGTTGCTGGGCATAGCCATGCCCACCTTCTGGATCGGCGTGCTGGTGATCTACGGCCTGGTCTATAGCACCGGGTGGCTGCCACCACTCGAATACGCCCACCTGTGGGAAGATCCAATCCAGAACCTCAAGCTGATGCTGTTGCCCGCTGCCGTGATCGGGTTCCACGACATGGCCTTCACAGCGCGGGTCACCCGGTCGGCCATGCTGGAAGTGATGCGTGAGGACTATATGCGGACGGCCCGCTCCAAGGGCCTGCGTGAGTGGGTGGTCGTGGGTCGCCACGCCCTCAAAAACGCCATGCTGCCGGTGATCACGGTGTCGGGCTACCAGTTTGGACGGCTGCTGGGCGGCGTCATCATCGTCGAGCAGATTTTCGTCGTGCCAGGTGTGGGCAAGTTCCTCATCGACGCCATCAACCACCGGGATTTCCCCGTCATCCAGGGCGTCATCCTGATGACCGCCGCGGTGGTGCTCCTGCTCAACCTGATCATTGACATGCTGTACGGGATCCTGGATCCGCGCATCCGGTATTCCTAAGCGCCCAGTCCATCGCCCGTGACGGTGACCCGCGCCTTTCGGCAGGTGTTTCACATGATTGATCAAACTTCGGAACAGGCCATCTCAACCCGCCAAGCGGTTGCTGCGCCCAGCATGGGCGCACGGGCATTGACCGCATTCACGCGCTTTATTCGCACCAAGCCCCTGGGCGCCGTCGGCGGCCTGATCGTGCTCATACTGGTGGTAGTGGCCCTGTTGGCTCCCGTGCTCTCCCCCTACGATCCCCGGTCCACGCCCGCTCTGCCCTGGGAGGCCCCCAACGCCAACTACCTGCTGGGCGCGGACTACGTGGGCCGTGACGTGCTGAGCCGCCTGATCTACGGGGCCCGCATCTCTCTTTACGTTGGGATGGGCAGCGTGCTGGTGGGCATTTCCGCCAGTTTTATCCTCGGCGTCGCGTTGACCTACGCTGGCGGGATCCTCGATATGGTCGCCCAGCGCATCGTTGACGCGCTCATGTCGCTGCCCGGCCTGCTCATTGCCCTGGCCATCATGGCCGTCGTTACTCCCTCGCTGAACACGGTGATCCTTGCCATCGTCATCGGCATGATCGCTCCGGTGATCAGGACGGTGAGATCCCAGGTGCTATCGTTGAAGGAACTGGACTATGTGACCGCGGCGCAAGCCATCGGCGCTCCGCCCTGGCGCATCGTGTTCCGCCACATCGTGCCCAACTGCTTCGCCACGTACCTGGTGCTGGCGACCTACTACCTCGGTTTTGCCATCATCATCGAAAGCTCGCTCTCGTTCCTGGGCGTGGGTACTCCGCCCGACCAGCCCAGCTGGGGCGGGATGCTGGTGCGGGCGGCCTCCGCCCACGTGAAGAGCGGCCCCTGGCTCGCCATCTTCCCCGGTCTCGCCATCTTCCTCGTGGTGATGGGCTTCAACCTCCTGGGCGACGCCCTGCGCGACGTGTTCGATCCTCGCCTGCGCGGACGCTAGCCTTGACTGCTCGGATCCGTAAGGCGCAGAAATCCGATCTCGCCGGCCGACTTTGCGCGTTGGCCGGCATACTCTTGTTGACCCTGGCCGTCGCTGCCTGCGCTCCATCCGACGACGCATCGAGCAGCGAACCCTGGGCGGCTCCCCTCGCTCCTACAACCGAGGCGTTCCCCACGCTGGAGCCGGCCGCAGACCTGCCCACCGCCGCATTGGCCGACGCCGCCACGCCGTTGCCGACGGCGGCGATGGCTGACGTGGCGACCGCTCTCCCCACCGCTGCCCCGCTGATGGCCTCCCCCGAGAGCACGGTGCAAACCGTTCCCGACGCCGAGGCTGAGGAGGCGCGCACGAAATACCAGCGCCTGCTGCGCGCCCAGTGGGACACGGACTTCACGCGCACGACAATCTCCTTCGACGAGATCATGACCGGCGGGCCGCCCAAAGACGGCATCCCGTCAATCGACGACCCGCAGTTCGAGTCGATTGCCGATGCCGACCTCTGGCTCGACGATCTTGAGCCCGTTCAGGTCGTGGACCTCAACGGCGACATTCGCGCGTACCCGGTGCAGGTGATGGTCTGGCACGAACTGGTCAACGACACCGTGGGCGGGGAGCCGGTGGTCATCACCTTTTGACCGCTGTGCAATACCGCCTTCGTGTACAGGCGGATACTCGACGACACGATCCTCGACTTCGGGACCACCGGCGCCCTGCGCGACAGCAACCTGCTGATGTACGACCGCCAGACCGAGACCTGGTGGCAGGAAGTGGGCGGCGAGGGAGTGATCGGGCATTTCGCCGGCCGCAAGCTGGAGCAGCTCTACCTGTCTATCGTGTCGTGGGCAGACTTCAAAGCGGCCCACCCCGGCGGCCGGGTGCTTTCGCGGCCCGATTCCGGTCGTGCCTACGGACAGAACCCCTATGCCGGCTACGACCGGCCCGGCAGCGAACCGTTCCTGTTCCGGGGCGAAAAGGATCCCAGGCTGCCGGCCGTGGAGCGAGTGGTGGCCGTGGAACGCGGCAACGATGCCTGGGCCGTGTCATTCACCACGCTGGCCGAGGAGAGAGTGGTCACCACATCGGTAGCCGGCGAGGACATCGTGGTGTTCTGGTCGCCGGGAACCGCGTCCGCGCTGGATTCCGGATCCATTGCCAGGGGACGGGACGTAGGCACCGCCGGCATCTTTTCCCCGCGCGGCCCCGACGGCAACACGTTGACCTTTGCGCCGGACGCTGAAGGCCGCATCATCGACGAACAGACCGGCAGCCAGTGGGACATATTCGGCCGCGCCATCCACGGGCCGCTGCAAGGCGAGCAACTGACCCCGGTGCCGGGACGCATCGGCCAGTTATGGTTCTCGTGGGCGGTGTACCGGCCGGATACGGTGGTGTATCCCGGAACCCCGTAGGGGCGGATGAATATCCGCCCCCCACCGACGCCGCGAGACGTAACCCACGGATCAGCCGCGCCAGATCCGGCGCATGCGGCGCACCGCGTCCAACCGGGACTCCGCCAGGATGTCCGCTGCCCGCGCGGTGGAAATCTCCTGCTTGCGGGACGTGGTCAGCACCGCCGACATCTGCTCGTAGATCCGCTCCGTTTGCTGACGCGAGCGGTCCGGGTTGTACGGCTGGCCGATCTCGGCGGCGGCGTTGATGATGCCGCCGGCGTTGATCAGGAAATCGGGCGCATAGACGATTCCCCGGCGATGCAATTCCTCGCCGTCCTCGGCGGTCATCAGCTGGTTGTTGGCGCCTCCCGCCACGATGCGGCAGCGCAGGCGCTCAATGGTGGCCGAGTTGATGACGCCGCCCAGCGCGCACGGAGCGAAGATGTCGCACTGAGCATCATAGATCTCGTCGGGGCCGACCACCTTGACGCCCATCTGGCGCGCCCGGTCCAGGGCCACCTCGTTGACATCGGTGGCGATGATGCGGACGTCGTCCTCCAGCAGATGACCCGCCGTGTGCGTAGCTACCTTGCCGAACCCCTGCATGGCGACGGTGCGCCCGCGCAGGTCGTCGGTGCCCCAGACGTCGGCGGCGCAGGCTCTCATGCCCATGTAGATCCCCAGGCCGGTCATGACGGACGTATCGCCGCTGCCGCCCAGGGTCACGTCGAGGCCCACCACGTGTTCCGTTTCCTGACGCACTGCCTCCAGGTCCCGCCCGGTAGTGCCGACGTCGGTGGTGGTCAGGTAGCGGCCGCCCAGCGTGTCCACGAACCGGCCCCAGGCTCGCAGCAGCGACTCCGTTTTGTCGGTGCGCGGATCGCCGATGATAACTCCCTTGCCGCCGCCCAGGTGCAGTCCCGCTGCCGCCGACTTGTAGGTCATGGCCCGGGAGAGGTTCAGGGCGTCCGTGATGGCTTCCTGTTCGGTGGCGTAGGGCCACATTCGGGTTCCGCCGCAGGACGGCCCCAGGGTGGTGTCGTGGATGGCGATGATGCCCCGCAACCCGGACTCGGGGTCGCTGTACATCGTCACCTGCTCGTGACCGCGGTTAACCATCGTATTCAGTACGTCCATGGCTTCCACCTCCTGCGAATATGCTTCGCTACGTTAATTATATGACACGGGTCAGGCGGCACGGGCCGGTTGGCTGCCACGGGCGACGACGGGGGAGGAACAATTTGCGTGGATGAACAGGATGAATGGGATGATATGAGTTGGATGATGGAAACCGGTCCGCCTTCGAAGACCATCCCATAACCGCAAGATGAATGCTCCCTTTCCGCTATTGGGGGCGATGCTGCTGCCGGCTTCGACCCGGACCGTTATGGAGCAGCGCATCAATTCGATCTCGCCAAACTGGGTACGCATGAACTGGAATTTCCTATTGACTCGTAGCCAATGGCAGTCTATTTTACGTTGACCTTTTCAGGGCAGTCTAAATACTGCGCAGGCTCGCCTGGCATAGAGCTAACTCCTATCAATGCCGATGGGATTACAACAGCACTGGCATTGATCAAGATGGGACGAACTGCGACGTGGCACCATGACCTGCCCTATTTTCCAGCAATTCGGAGGTTCTGATATGAGGCACCAGCGGCTCCCATTAGGCCGACTACTCGCAATTACTCCATTGGCCATCGCCCTGATAGTTGCGGTGGCCTGCGGAACGGCACAGGAAACTCCCGCCGCCGCGCCGGCAGCCCCGGCGGCCGAAGCCACCGCGATGCCTGCCTCGGCTATGGCAGAAAGCACTCCCGTCGCGAGTTCAAGCTCAGGGCAGCCCAGCGCCGCGGCTACCGCCGTTCCCGCAGCGACGGCCATGCCGGAAGCCTCGGATGTAGCGGCGCCCCGGGGGACCTTGACCTTCGGGCTGCCCCTCGTCGCCCCGTTCCACGTCTTCCCGACGGTCACGGAGGGAGCCGGGTATCACCATAACGGCTACACCACCGCCGAGACCCTCCTTTACATGAACGAAGACAAGGAGATTGTTCCCTGGCTGTTCCGGGAATGGAGCGT
Organism: Dehalococcoidia bacterium; assembly: GCA_034420475.1. Classification (GTDB taxonomy): domain Bacteria; phylum Chloroflexota; class Dehalococcoidia; order Lucifugimonadales; family UBA3495; genus Bin87. The sequence goes on along the minus strand of DAOULH010000012.1, from coordinate 8,886 downwards.
TGCCCCTGACGGCGTCACCTGGACGTTCAAGCTCGTAGAGGGCGCCCAGTTCCACAAGGGCTACGGAGAACTGGATGCGGAAGGCGTCCTCTGGAGCCTGATGATCAGCGGCGGCGAAAGCTCCCGGGTGGCGTTCAACACTCACATCCGCCGGATCTGGGGGCTGGGCGGAGACGTCAAGGAAGGTACGGCCGTCACCGGCGTTATCGACGAAGGCCGGGCCAAGGCCATCGACCGGTACACCATCGAGGTGAACACCGGTACGCCGCAGTACGACACCCTGGGCCTGCTGGCGCGCCCCCACGTCAACATCATCAGCAAGGCGCAACTTGAAGAAGTGGGCGTCGACGAGGCCAGCCGGAACATCGCCGGCACCAGCCCGTGGTCATTTGCCGAGCACCAGAGTGACCAGTTCACCCGGTGGGACGCGGTGGAAGACCACTGGCGCAAGACGCCCGAGTTTGCCGAACTGAGGTGGCTGCACATTCCCGAGGAATCCACCCGCGTGGCCAACTTCCTCACCGACGGCCTCACGGCGATGGAAATGAACCTGGACTCCATCGCGGCGGTGGCGGACCACCCGGGCACCGACTTCGTCAGGATAGCCGGCGGCAGCGGCGTGAGCATGGCCTTCTACGGCAACTACTACGTGGGAGTGAACGCTGACGGTTCGCGTACGCCGGAACACGAAGAGCGAGTCCCCGGCTTCGATCCTTCGCTGCCCTGGATTTCCGGCAACCCGGATCCCGAATCCGAGGAATGGCAGAACGCGGCCAAGGTGCGCACCGCCCTGTCCATCGCCATTGACCGCCAGTTGATCTCCGACACGCTGCTCAGCAGCGAGGCTATCCCGGACTCCCTGCCGGCGTGGGCGTTCCACCTGGACAAGCTGCCGGCGGAGTACCGTCAGTGGGAGTTCAACCCGGAGAAGTCCAGGCAGTTGCTGGCCGAGGCGGGCTATCCCGACGGGTTCGAGATTACCCTGACGCCCCTGGGCGGCTCCAATTACCTGGAAGTGACTTCCGCCATCGCCCAGATGTGGGACCAGATTGGCGTCAAGGCCAACCAGCAGAACCTTCCCTACAAGACCTTCCGCCCGGGCATCGTGACCCGCACCTACAACCAGGCGTACCAGCACACCCACGTGGCGGTTGATCCTCTGGACCGCTGGTCCACCGCTTTCAACCATGAGAGCGCCTGGAACTTCGGCATGGACCATCCGATCCTTACCGATTATATGAACGAAGCCCAGGGCACCGTTGACGACGCGGCGCGGTACGAAATCATGGTTGAGGCTGCGAAGTTCGTGTACGACAACGCCCTGAGTGTCGGCCTCTACGCCCAGAACCAGGTCTTTGCCGTGAACGGGGACACGGCCCCCTGGAACGATCACCTGAACTACGCCGAAACGCGGGACCTGACCGGGTTCGAGTACGCTCCCAACCTCACTACTCAGTAGGGTCAGAGGGCGTCAGAGAATGTCGATATGGCTTCGGCTCCGGCCGTAGGTTAGCTTGACGGCAAGCATACTCACCATCGCTGGGCGCGCAGGGCTTGGATTTCTAATAGCCCTCGTGCTCAGCTATGTGGGTGTGTGGGTCGCGTGGGGCCTGTACTATTTCTTCACCGACACCTCATCCAAGCTGCTTCGGGACTTGATGTTCCTGGGGGGCGCGGCAATTGGGGCCGGACTGGGCGGCTCGCTGACGTGGCTGCGCCTGGACGGCAATACGTTGCCGATGCTGTTGCTGATTGGATCTGCGGGTCTCGTGGGCGGGATTATCGGGTCCTGGATGGGGTACGAATTCGCGCTGGGTCGTGAAATCAAGTGCTGCTCCGCCCCGCCCATCAGCGCCTTCTCTTACGCGACGTTGGGCGCAACCGTGGCAGCCAATCTGGGAACCCTTCTGCTCGGCATAGTGAGAGAAATCGTCACCTTCAGGCGATAAGACCGGATTGAACGTATCCGAACATCTGATGCTGGGAACTTGACATGCAACGGTTTTTGATACGCCGATTTTTCCTGATGATAATCACGCTCCTTGCGGTGTCGATGATCATCTTCGTCATGGCCAGGGTGGGCGGTGACCCAAGATCACTGCTCCTGGATGATCATGCCACCCAGGAGCAATGGGAGTTGCTGGGGGAGGAGTTGGGGCTGGATAAACCCCTGTACCACCAGTACGCGATTTTCATGGGCGGCGTGCTGCGCGGTGATTTCGGCGAGTCAATCAGCCAGCGCCGGCCGGTGCTGGAGGTAGTCGCAGAGAAAATCCCGGCGACGCTCCAGCTTGGCGGGGCCGCCTTCCTGCTCGCGCTTCTCGTCGGGATACCGCTGGGCGTGATGTCGGCAGTCATGCGGGGCAGTATTCTGGACCAGGTCGGGAGGGCCGTGGCCTTGATCGGACAGGCGGCGCCGTCTTTCTGGCTTGGCATCATGTTCATCTTCTTCTTTGCGGTGTACCTGGGGTGGGTCCCGCCTTCCGGCAGGCAGGACTGGAACAGCTTCGTGCTGCCCACCATCACCCTGGCATGGGGCGGGTTCCTGGCCGGCAGCCTGCGGTTGATGCGCTCGGCGATGCTCGACACGCTGGACACGGAATACATCAAACTGGCCCGGGCAAAAGGGCTGCCCGGCCGGGCGATCATCTGGAAGCACGCCTTTCGCAATGCCCTGATACCGCCGTTGACCCTGGCCGGCGTGTCCATGCCGGCTATCCTTACCGGCTCCATCACCACCGAGCTGGTGTTCGCTTGGCCTGGCATGGGCCAGCTGGCAGTGCAGGCCCTCTGGTCGTCGGACTACCCTCTGATCCAGGGGCTGACCATCATGTTCACGCTGGGGTATGTGTTCATAGCGCTGCTGGTGGACATACTCTACGCATACATCGACCCCAGAATCCGATACCTGTAGGAGATACGGATCCTCGACGAGTGAAGCGGTTACCGCGGCATCGAGAATTCACGTTTCCAGAGAAGGCCTGGAGAAACCAATGGCCAACGCTACAGTTCTTGCTCCCTCCCAACCCGTCATCGTGCGAGCCCTGAAGGCCATCTCGCGCTGGCGTCGCCCGGTGCTGATCATTCCGGTGTTCATCCTGACCTTGGTAGTGGTGGCCGGGATCACCGCCGACTGGATATCCCCATACGATCCGGAGGTAGGGGACCCGAACCACCGTCTCCAACCGGGGTTCTGGGCGTACGAGCCGGTGCCCCCCGTGATCGTTACCAAAGAGGTGGTGGCGGTAATCAGCCCCAGCGACATTGAAAAGCAAAAAACGCAGATCACCGAGTTCAATGCCAGACAGATAGACCCCAACGCGGTTATCGGCGATAAACTGGACGTGGTTGTCCGGGAAGGCATCGACACACTTTACATCCTGGGCACCGACCACCTGGGGCGTGATCTGTTTACTCGGATCATCTACGGCGCGCGCGTTTCCCTAGTGATGGCCGGTCTGACGCTGGCGGTGGGCGGCACCATGGGCACGGTGCTCGGCCTGACCGCCGGATGGCACGGCGGGTGGGTTGACGAGGCCGTGATGCGCATGGTGGACATCATACTTGCGCTCCCTCTCATCCTGGTCGCCCTGGTATTGGTGGTGGCCCTTGGACCATCCTTCCAGCTGATCATCGTGATAATGGCGATAGCAATCTGGCCGCTCTTCACCCGCGTGACGCGGGGGGAGGTGCTGCGCGTCAAGACCGCGGACTACGTCGCGTTGGCCCGAGTGGCCGGGGCCGGAACCATCCGCATCATGATCGTCCACATCCTGCCGGGCATAGCCAACAGCGTGATTGTGGTGGCAACTCTGCTGGTGGGCGTGGTCATCCTGCTGGAGGCCGCGTTGAGCTTCCTGGGCGCCGGCGTGCCGCCTCCGACGCCCGCCTGGGGGTCCATGCTCTCCGAGGGCCGGGATCGGATCGCAATCGCGTGGTGGATTTCGACGCTGCCGGGGCTGGCGATATTCATGACGGTGCTGTCCCTGAACCTGTTCGGCGACTGGCTGCGGGATGCCCTGGACCCCAGGCTGCGGCAACTGGAGTAGCCCTATTCCCTCCTGCATTCGCTTGTACCGATGACGGCGGTCTGATACGAGTGTCAGGCGCATGGCATCAGGGATGGCGCAAAGTCCATCCCGGCGGCAATTGTCAGAATCAGGATCGCCAGGATTAGAGGATTTTCGGGATTTATGAACATCCCGAGAATCTCAAAATCCGGCAAATCCTGATTCTGACAATGACTTTACACAGGCCCTGCGTATGGCGTCTTCTCTGTCGGCTCTTCTCAACTGGCGACCCAACACACCCTTCTACTACGGTTGGCTGGTACTCGGCCTGTCGGCCGCCGGGGCGTTCGTGGCGACGGCGCCGGCTGGCGTGGTGTTGGGAGGAGTGCAGACCTACATCATTGACGACACCGGTTGGGCCCGAACCCACATCGGCCTTGCCGCCAGCTGCGGGGTAGCGCTGTCGGGTGTCTTCGCCCCCTTTGCCGGACGCCTGGCAGACCGGTACGGTCCCCGATGGCTCATGCCCATCGGAGCGATTGTCCTGGGCTTGTCCATGTTGGCAATCGCCGAAGTGACCAGTTCCTGGCAATTCATGATCGCCGCGATCATCGGGCGGGCCATCAGTCAACCCTTCCTCATCGGTGTGGTGCCGCGGACGATGGCGGTCAACTTCTTCAACCGGCGCCGCAACATCGCGCTGGCATTGACGGGCATCTATCGTCCCATCAGCGGCGCGCTCATCATCCAGGCGTTTTCCGTGATCACGGTGCTGGCCGACTGGCGGATGGCCTTCCGGCTGATGGGGGTTTTGAGCCTGTTCGTGGCGATCCCCATGATCGTCATCATGCGCCGGCGTCCGGAGGACATCGGGATGCTGCCCGACGGCGCCCGGGCGCCCGGCGCGACTGCACAGTCAGGCAGCCCCGCGTCGGCACGGGCCGGCCACGGTCCGGCGGCGCGCCCCGGCGAAGAGGTGAGCTGGACGTCCCGCGAGGCGATGCGAACGAAGGCTTTCTGGATGGTGTCGGCGGTCGCCTTCCTGAACGTCAGTGGCAGTTCCGGCCTGGGGTTCAGCCTGGTTCCCTACCTGCACGAGTTCGCGAGACTGACCACTCCGCAGGCGACGGGCGTGCTCAGCATCAGCACCTTCCTGGCGTTGAGCAGCCTGGTGTGGGGTCAGGTGGCGGGCAGGCTGACCCCGCGCTGGTGCATCGTGGCGGCCATGGGCGTGTCGGCGCTGGCGACCCTTTGGCTGTTTCAGGTGAATTCGCTGGCGGCAGCCTACGCCTACGGGGTGTTCTGGGGGCTGTTCCACAGCGCGCTGGAGGTGCTGATATACATGCTGCTGGCCGACTATTTCGGCCGCAACTCCTACGGCGCCATCGCCGGAGCCATGCGTCCCTTCGAGGCCGGTGGGCTGGGCCTGGGGCAGATCGTGGGGCCGGTGGTGTACGACCTGACGGGCAGCTACACCATCCTGATCCTTTTCTCGGCGGCGGCGCAGGCCGCAGGGATGATCCTGATGGCGCTGGCGCGGCGTCCGGAGCGTCGGGCTCCGCTGGCGGCCGAAGCGGCGTAGGCCGAGCCGGTTCGGCTCAGGCTGAGCCTCCCAAACCCTTGACCGGATAGGAACGCTGCACGGTTTCGGAGTTTTCCAGCTAGGCGGTGTCGCTTGCAGGCGGGATTACCGTGCTCGAATCTGCGTACCGTGCCATGAAGCCCTTGATGGCGTTGAAGTACTGCTGGAAGCCCACGTACATCAGGTCATTGTGGCCCGCGCCCGGTACGATCTCCAGGTGCTTGTGGGAAGTCTCCAGCTTGTTGAACATGCCCACCGCGTCGGCCAGCGGCGCCGACTCGTCCCACTGGCCGTGGATCACCAGCGCGGGGATGTCGATGGCAAAGAACTTGGCCTGGTAATCGTCCTCCAGCGCCTGCGTCACCTCCGGCGCCAAGCCCTGGGCAATGCGCCCCAGGTTGGGCCGCCCGCTCTCGATGATGACGCCGTTGATCCGGTCGCCGGCGGTTATCGCAAGCTCCCCGGCGGAGTGGCGACCCATGGAGCGTCCCATGACGTACAGCGGACCCGTGAACCGCAGCGCCCGCATCGTATCGTGCAGCCAGTCCAGTACCTCGTGAGCGTCCGACAGGATGGCGTTGAAACTCGGCGACCCGCTGGACGCGCCGAAGCCCCGGTAGTCGGCGACAAAAAAGTTCGCGCCGATCCCATTGTAGTGGGGCGCGATCTCGTCGTAACGGGCGACGTTCTCGCCGCCGCCGTAGAAAAACAGCACGGTGGGGTTTTCCCGCCCCACCGCGAAAAAGCGGCACGACAGCGTGGTCCCGTCGGCCATGGCAACCCCGTAGTCCACCGCTCCGGGAGGCGTGTCGCTCCAGCCCCGCAAAGGATGAAAAGATCGGGCCGACGTCTCGGGATTGTCCAGCACGGAGTAATCAACGGCGGCCATGGCATTCCCTCCAGCAGTAGTGGGCTTGAATTATAGTAACTGTTCAGAGTTGCGGAGAAGGTGCCATTGCGAGCGCAGCGCGGCAATCTCGTTGGCGCAGGGGAGTCCGTTGGGGCAGACATTGCTGCTACAGCGTCGAGATTGCCACGGCGCAAGCGCCTCGCAATGACAACCTCCTGAATTCTTAACAGGTGCAGGCCGCCCCCTGGCTCAGCCCCAGACCTCGGACGCGATGGAGATCGCGTTCAACGCCGCCGGATAGCCCGCGTATCCGCCGGTCTGGATCAGCACCTCAACGATTTCCTCGTTGGAGAAACCCACCCGCGGGCCGGCACGGAGGAAGTTGCGCAACTGGCCGTCGGCCCGCAGCGCCGTCAGCGCGGCCGTAGTGCATACCACCCTGGATTTCAGGTCCAATCCCGGGCGGAAGAAAATCTCCCCGAACCCGTACTGGTAGGTGAGCACCCGAAGATCCGGCGCAAGGTCCATCAACGCGCTGTTGTAGCCTCCCTGTCCCTCCGCGCCGAAGAGCTGCTCCCGGAGTTGGCGCCCCCGCGTCTCCATCTCCTCCAGGCTGAGCTCAGGCACCTCGGTCTGCGGCGCCTCGATGCCTCGCTCACGGAAGGCCTCGTGCACCAGCTCCAGGGAATTGACCGCCGAGGGGAACCCGGCGTAGAGGGAGCAATGGATCGGCACCTCCTGGATTTCCTCCGGCCCCAATCCCAGGTTCAGCGCGCTGTGGACGTAGGTCTGAAACTGCGAAAGGCGCTGGAGCGAGGTCAGGACGGACAGCGTCGCCAGCATCCGGTAGCGGATGTCCAGGCCGGGCCGGGACCACACTGCGCCGAAGATGGCCTCGCCGGTAAAGTTCCGCAGGCCGGGGATGCTGGCCGTCGCCCGGGGCCGTTCCCGCACGGGATACGTGCCGTGTTGCAGTCGCTCCCGGATCTCATCGCCCTTGCGTCGGAGTTCCTCACGATTATTCATTGCTCGTCTCCAGTCTGTGTGAAGAGGCTATAGGTTGACACTTGTATCAGACCGTCGCCGTTGGGACAAGGAGCGGCGACTCCTCACGCGTACCCAGTTTGTCATCGCGAGGAGCGCAGCGACGTGGCGATCTCGTTCCCGCGGCGACGTCCGTTGCCCTGACGAGATTGCCGCGCTGCGCTCGCAATGACATCCAGCAAAACTGGGTACGCATGAGGCGGTGACTCCCGCGGCGCGTTGCCGGGCGTGCCGGCCGAGGCTATACTTCGGTAAAGATCTGCGTTTATGACGCTGCCGGCAAGAATGCAAAAACGACCGTTGGGAGGTGGGATCATGGCTACTGCGAAAGTGAACGGAGCCGAGATTTACTACGAAGAGACGGGCAGCGGCCCACCCATCATCCTCTCCGCCGGCGGGCTCCAGGGCCAGGCCAGCAGCTACCAGCCGGTGATCGAGGCGCTGGCCCAGGAGCACCGCGTGGTGACCTACGACCGCCGCTTCGGCGGCCAGTCCCGCAGCCCCATGGTGGTGCAGACGTGGGATATGGTATGCGACGACGTGTTCGGCCTGATGGACACCCTGGGCCTCGAACAAGCCTATCTCGGAGGCGGCTCCTTTGGGGCGGCTATCTCCCTGGGTTGCGCCGTGCGCCGGCCGGAACGGGTCCGCGCCATCTTCCCGTCCAACATCGCCGGCGGCACCATCTGCGACGCCTACCTGGCCGCCAAGCTGTTCAAGAGCATGGACTGGGCTGAGAACCACGGCATCGCGGCGGTGGTGGACGCCTTCGACCCCGACGACCGCTTCTCGCCCTTCAGCCCCGAGCTGGCCCAGACCGATGCAGACTACTGCAAAAACCTGGAGTCCATGCCAACCGAGGACTTCATCCAGGTGATGCGCGACACCATCCACGCCCTGTTCGACGGCCCCTACCTGACCCTGGGCATGACCGAAAAGGCACTGAAAAGCGTATCCGTCCCCGCCATGGTCATGCCGGGCAACAACGACGTCCACCCCCGCGGCCTGGCCGAAGCCGTCCACCGCCTGGTCCCCAACTGCCGCTGGGCCGAAGTCCGCCCCCACAGCGAGGAGCCGGAAAAGTACACGAAGCGGGTGCTGGGGTTCCTGGCGGGAGTGGAGGGCTGACGAGGGTGGGCAGGCTGGCTCACTTGGTCGGCTGGGCTGTAAGAAAGGAAATGCAAATAGGTCGCCAACACGTCAATCGTCGTCAACACCCGTGCTGTCGGCCGAATGCACTTTGAACTCCAACTTGCCACTAGGCCTATCGTGAACCATCTTCCAGCGTCCTAGTATTACAACGACGGGTTAAGGAGGAAGTCCGGAAGCATCTCGACGGAGAGTAGCGCGGCGTTTCTCGTGGGAGCGTCGGGCCCGTTCGTTACGTTCCTGGACATCTG
>DAOULH010000011.1:0-77557 GCA_034420475.1 Dehalococcoidia bacterium | reverse complement strand
ATCTGGACGTTACCAACGAAGACCCCAAGCCTTTCATCTGGACCAAAACCGCCGACCAGATCCTGGCCAACGTGGCCCGCTTTTGCCAGCGCACTTTGAATACAGGACACTAGTGCACTCCCTCGACGTACATCATACGCAACAGAAATTTCTGCTCGGCTGTTAGCTGGTATGGGTTTCCTACCTCCCCGCACCAAGAAACCGCCTTGTGCCGGCCTGATATCGAAGTAAGACGGTCGAGGTTTTGGAGGCTCGCCTCCTTTCTTGCCTTTGCCGGGTATCGGAAAAATGTCCGCGAGCAGGTGCCTATCCTCCTCTTTATCTTCATCTGCCACTAAATCGCAGATACGTCTGACGCTTTCCACTACAAATTGCAGGTCGCCAACCCCGGACGTGTAGTCTTTCTTCACCTGTTGGCCTTGCCAGAGCGTGTGACTCGGGTTTTCTGCCTGCCACAGGAATTCGGACAGTGGAGCGTCGTTGACAACGACTAAGGCGCGTATGCCTCGCAAGAACCCTGCCCGGACATCAGATATAACGATACCATCCCGGATGAACACCGGACGCAAGCGCTGACCAGAATTCTCATTGACCATATACACGTCGAAGTGCGATGGAGCAGACGTGCCATCCCTTTTACGGACAGTTACCGGAACCCGTATTGAGATGCGCTCTTGTCCTTTCAGTTTTCCATCGATCACTTTCAGCAAATCGTTTTCAAAGAGGCTTTTATCCCACGACCATCTGCGCCTCGGGTTGGTCATCGCCAGGGTGTGCCGGCCAGTTGCTGATTCGCCGCTCAGCGCCCACTGTGCCAATTCGATTGCGGGCAGCATATCGGTTTGCTCAGGGAACTTCTGAGCCTCCGCTATCAAGTTGTCTTTCTCAATCCACGTCTCAATACCGGCAGTTTTAACGATTACGTCAAGATCCCCCGAGAGAATAGCGTAGGAGTAGTTCTTGACAACCGCTTGGAGCAAGGCGTGTTCTGTTACCTCCGGGTCAAACCAAGGCACGACAATCGATAGGCCGGAGTCATTCCCTCGGTACAAGCGGAACACCTGCTGGAATTGCTCGATGGCATCGGGGCTCTCAATGGGAATCACCATATTTCCATTTTCAGCTCTGGCCCCGAAATACCCGTCCTGACAACGATTGCCATCGACCACATGGGATTTCAAGACAGTTTTCCCCATCAGTAAGCGACGATCATCATCGCTCCGTACCGTCAATCCGAATACGGTATTTACTCTGCTCGCCCTGAAAAAGGTGTCTTTACCCAATCCCCAACTGCCGCGCTTGCCGGGATCTTTGTCCGACAAACCCTCAGCTCGGAAGAAGTGATAGAAATTGTTCTCTTCATGCTGTTCGGGAGGATAAGGGGCCGCCGGATCGCCTTGCAAACCGCTGGTACCGAAATCTTCGAAAATCAGTACCGTGCAAGATTCGTTCCTGCCTGGCAAGTCCTCTTTGCGCAAACCGTTCCGGTCTGCTTCGTAATGTGCGGCTGTGCCGGTAAAGTACGGGCTCACTTCCCGCCGGTCTGAAGCCTCGTTTTCGGTGACTAAAGAGATGCGCACCAGTGTTTTGACACCTTGCAAGGCGGCGTCCAGAGAGTTCTGAATGCCTTCGCGCACCAATGCCTCACCTGGCTCGCTCACGGCGTCGCTGGCGAAAAACGCTCCTGCAATCGGCTCCCTGACCGTATAGCCCGGCGCCAGAGGTTGGAAATGCCACCCGCTAGTCATGACAGTACCCACTACTTCGCCAAAAACTCCTCCGCGTCTCCTTACACTACTCCGGGCGCCTGTGTCAATTCGCCGGCTTGGAGGATCTGCGGGGTTGGGAATGTTCTATAATCCTGACCATCTCGTTTCAGGCAATTGCCGTCGGTGAGGCAAGGAGGGTGAACGCCATGCCCAACGCAGTCCTGGTAGTCGACATGGTGCGCGGGTTCATGGAGCCGGGGCACAACCTCTATTGTGGCGACGATGCCCGCGGCATCATCGAGCCGGTGCGGACCCTGCTGCGGCGGGAGGCGGATGCCGGCTCCGCCATCCTGTTCGTCTCCGACCACCACCTGCCCGACGACCTGGAGTTCCAGATGTTCCCGGTGCACTGCGTCATCGGGACGGAGGAGCCGGAGGTCATCCCGGAACTGGCCGAATGGGTCGGCGACGGCAACGTCATCCCCAAGAACCGCTACAGCGGGTTCTTCAACACCGACCTGGCCGAACGGCTGGCCGCCCTCAACCCCGACAAGATCATCGTGTGCGGGGTGTGCACCGACATCTGCGTGATGCACACCACGTCCGACGCCCGTAACCGCGACTACGCCGTGGAGGTGCCCACCGACTGCGTCGCATCCTTTGACGCCGACGCCCACCGCTGGGCGCTGGACCACATCGGCCGGATCCTGGGGGCGCGGGTGGTTTAAAGTCGGATGCCCGTTCCGTGATCGCCCGGAGCGCAGCGTCTTAAAGTTCTTCCCTTGGTCATTGCGAGCGAAGCGCGGCAATCTCGTCGAGTCAACGGTCGTCGTTACGGGAGCGAGATCGCCACGTTGCTTCACTCCTCGCAATGACAACCCGGGTACGCCCGAAGCCTTAGAGTATCGGACCGTCCGGCTCGTTGAGCATCGCCTGGCGCAGCAGCGGCACGGGTGGCGCGCCCCAGGACAGCGCGGCGTCGTGGAACCGCCGCAGGCTGTAGGCTGACCCTTCCTGGCGACGCCAGTCCTGGCGGAGCTTGAGCAGCATCAGCTTGCCCAGGGTGTAGTTCAGGTAGCCGGGATCGAAAGTGCCGCGCAGCGCCTCCCGGCGGGCCGGATGCTCCTCCATGTAGGCGTGGGCCTGGAAGAACTGCGTCGCCTCGTCCACGGTCATGCCCTGGGTGTGCATGCCCAGCGAGCAGAGGTAGCGGCAGTTGCGGACCAGGGCTTCGAGCAATTGGGTGAGCCACAGCGCCGGGTCGTCGCGGCCGTACTCGGTCTCCAGCATCATCTCCTCGGTGTAGTGCGCCCAGCCCTCGGTGAAGGCGTAGGACGTGGCGACGCGGTTGATAAGCGGGAGGCCGCCACCGTGGCGGTTGTGCAGGTTGTGGACGAAGTGCCCGGGGTACACCTCGTGGACGCTGATGATCTTCAGGGTACGGTAGTTGAAGTTGGTCAGCCACTCTTCCTGCTGGCGCGGCGTCCAGTCGGGCTCCACCGGGGTCACGTAGTAGAAGGCCTCGGTGGCGACCTCCTCCAGGCCGCCGGGGGAGTCCATGGCGGCAAAGGCGTAGCGCATGTAGGAAGGCGTCTCGGTGACCTGGCAGCGCTCCTCCGAGGGCACGGCGATGATGTCGTGGTCGATCAGCGCCTGGCGGATATCCTCCAGCATGGCCCGCGTTTCCGGTATCAGGGCATCCGCGGCGGGATGGTTGGCGGCCACCTGGGCGACGGCCTCCCGAACCGACTTGCCCGGCGCGCCGATTTGGGACAAGAAACGGGCCGCCGCTTCGTCGAGCCGGCGCAGGTTCTGCTCCAGGTTGGCCTGGCCGATGGAGAGGACGTCGAGCAGCGGCGTGTTCACGCCCTCTCCCACCTCCAGCATCCGGCGGTACAGGTCGCGTCCGATGGCGAACTCGGGGCGGATTTTACGGTCCTGCAACCGCTGGGCAAAATCAATCACCGCGGCTCCGGCAGTTTTGCGGGCCGCGTCGAATTCGGCGGCCACGTCAGGAGCGATGGCCGCGCATTGAGCGGAGGCATCTGCCAGGCCGGTGTTATAGAAGGACGCCATGCCCCGGTAGGCTTCGACGGCCATCTCGCGAATGGGTTCTCCCAGCTCGGTATCCGTGATCCCATTCAGCGTCGCCAGGAAGTCCGGAACCTGCCGGAGGACGGAGGTTGCCGACCGCAGGCGGTCCGGCAACGGCGCGTAGTCCCGTTGGACGTAGCTGCCGACGCCGATGTATCCGACCTGCCGCTGCGGGTTGTTGTGCAGCGTCCGCATTTCCTCCAGGCTGAACAGCTCGCGGCGCAGGAACATCTCCAGCAGGCTGCGGGACAGGCGGTCCATCCGCCCGTCGTCATCGGCGATGGACCCGTCGGATCCGGGCAGCGCGGAGAGTTGGCCCAGGGACCGGTGCAGCTCTTCGATGCGACGAGCCATACGCCCGGAGGTGAAGTCGGGCAGCCGACCATCGTACTCGTGCCGGCCGATACGGCTGCCGGCGGTGGGCACGAACTCCCAATGCTCCCGTATGGCGCGCTCAGCCAGGGCATCAACGGCTTGATCCATGGTATGTGTCTCCCAAAATCACCGGAACGAAACGGATCTGCATAGACGTGGGGGCGACCAACTGGCCGCCCCCCATTTTTGCTATCGTCAGCGTCCGGTTACGCTATCAGCTCGCTGATGAGGAACTTGGGGCTGATGTCCGTGAAGTTCGGTACGTCGCCGACCAGCTCCCGGCCGTGGGTCTTGAAGCCCTCGTGCACGCCGTCCACGTCGTTGAAAAACAGGTAGCCGACGGCCGTGTACATCGGCGGCGCGTTGGGGTCGGTGTCGGAGATGCCCTTTTCCACATTGTAGTAGCGCATCCCGAAGGTGGTCAGGCGCTCCTGCACCAGGGGCATGTGCGTGTTGCAGTAGTAGTCGAAGTCGAAGGACTTGCCTTCCTCGTTCTCGTAGAAAACGGTGACTTTGATCATGTTATTTGGCTCCTGCGAAAGTCGTCATTCCTGCGCAAGCAGGAATCCGGTTGTGCCTGACTGGTCAGTGGTAAACGTTGGTGCCGGAACCGCCGCCGGCGGCGATGGTCTCGCCGCTGATGGCGATGCTGAGTGGCGAAGCGAAAAAGGCCACCACCCACGCCAGTTCCTCGGCGTCGACGATGCGACGGGTGGAGTTGCGGGAGGCAGCGCGGCGTTCGATCTCTTCGACGGTGGTGCCCTCGCGTTCGGCCTGTTCGGCGTACATCGGGCCGCTGCGCTCGGTGCGCGTGGTGCCGGGATGGACCAGGTTGACGCAGACGCCGTCGCCCCCCAGTTCCTCGGCCAGGTACTTGGTCAGGTTGGACAGACCGGAGTTGCGCACGCCGGCGCTGAGGTTCCCCTCCGCCCGGCGCGCCGACAGGCCGCCGACGTTGACGATGCGGCCCCAGCCCTGCTGCTGCATATACGGCGCCACGGCGCGGGCGCAGCGCAGGTAGCCCATGACCTTGGTGTCCAGGTCCAGCATCACGTCCTCGTCGCGGATCTCGGCCAGCGAACCGCGAGCGAGGCCGCCCGGCGCGGCGGCGTTGTTCACCAGGATGTCGATGCGCCCGCCCAGCGCTTCGGCGGCCTGGGCGACCATGGCGTTCACCTGGTCGGTGCTGGTCATGTCGGAAACGATGGGAACGATCTTGCCGCCGGTGTCGCCGGCGATGTCCTCGGCCGACTCCGACAGGGTGTCCGCGTAACGGCCGGTGATGACTACGCTGCATCCGTCGCCGGACAGCACCCGGGCCACCGCTTTGCCGATGCCGCGACTGCCTCCGGTAACTATCGCCGTCTTGCCGTCAAGTTGCAGATCCATGCTGGGCCTCCCGATTGAACTGGCGGCATTGTACACCAGGCAAACGACAGGGGGCAGGTGTGACACCCGCCCCCTGGTGCTGTCGAAAAGAGCCTTGCGGCGTTCGACTAGGCGACCTGGACCGTGGCGCCAGCCTCTTCCAGCTTGGACTTGATGCTGTCGGCGTCTTCCTTGTTCACGCCCTCGCGGACGCGAGCCGGGGCCGACTCGACCAGCTCCTTGGCCTCGCGCAGACCGAGGTCGGTAACCTCGCGCACGGCCTTGATGACGTTGATCTTGTTGGCGCCGAAGTCGGCCAGGGTGATGGTGAACTCGGTCTGCTCGTCGTCGCCGGCGCCGGCCGGGGCGTCGTCGGTGACTATGCCGGCCGCCGGGGCCGCGGCAACCGCCACCGGCGCAGCGGAGACGCCAAACTCTTCCTCGATGGCCTTGACCAGATCGGCCAGGTCCATCACGCTCATACCCTTGATCGCCTCGAGAACTTCCTGGTTCACTGCCATGATTGATGCCTCCTGATGGTTGTTTCGCATTGTCCCCTCTCCCTTGATGGGAGAGGGCTAGGGTGAGAGTGGCTCGTTCCTATTCCGCAGCTTCCGCCGGCTGCAGTTGGTCAATCCGGGCCTGTAGGACGTAGGCCAAGCTGCTGATCGTGGCGTTGAGCACGCTGGCCAAGCCATAGAGCGGCGACTGCATGGTGCCCAGCAACTGGGCCACGAGGACGGGACGCGGAGGCAAATCCGCCAGGCGCGAAACGTCCGCGGGCTGCATGGCTTCGCCCTGGCCCACCACGGCGCCGTGGACTGCGAGCGCGCCGGCGCTGGCCTGGGCCGCCTGATTGACCGCCTTGGCGATTGTGGCCGCATCATCGTATCCCAGCGCGATGGCAGTCTGACCCGTTACGACGTCTTTGAGCTGGGGGATTTCGGCGGCGTCGGCGGCGCGGCTGAGCAGGCTGTTTTTCACCACGACGAACTCGACGCCGCCGTCGCGCATCCTGCGCCGGAGGTCCACCATTTGGTTGGCGTTCATGCCGGAGTAGCCGGTGGAGATGATGATGGAACTGCGTTCCAACTTATCCTTCAACTCGGCTACGCGGTCGATTTTTTCCTGGGTTGGCAAGGTCTGCTCCTGGATTAGAACGGTCAAAATAAAACCCGCGCTCTGAGACGAGGGCGCGGGCAATTCGGCGCGCGTAGCCTTTGGGCCAGCGGCGTTGATCATCCACAAGCGCGCCGGATCAATCCGGCACTGGGCCTCGGCGGGCGGCGGTTGCCGCCATTATTCCCATGGGGAACCCGCTGTCTCGGGCGTGGTAATGGTATTCGATTGTGTGAATCAGTCTAGCATCCCCTCCGGGAATTGGCAACGGCCGGGAGCGGTGCGTCGCATGGCGGCAAAGGTTCTACTCCGGCTTCATCCCCTGGAGCGTTCCCACGTCAACGGAGAGGCCGGGGCCCATGGACGAAGTGATGTAGGCGGACTTGATGAAAGCGCCTTTGACTGCGTCCGGGCGTTCGCGCATGACCGAGTCCATGAACACGGTCAGGTTGTCCATCAAAGCGTCGGTCTCAAAGGAGGACTTGCCGAACTGGCCGTGGATGATAGCGGTCCGGTCGGTGCGGAACTCCAGGCGTCCGGCCTTTGACTCCTGGATGACGCGGGGCAGATCCCGGGCGGGCACCAGGGTGCCGGTGCGGGGGTTGGGCATCAGGCCACGGCGGCCCAGGAAGCGTCCCAGTCGGCCGATTTTGGACATAACTTCGGGGATCGCCAGTCCCACGTCGAAGTCCATCCAGCCGCCTTCGATCTGAGCGATCAAGTCGTCGTCGCCCACGTAATCGGCGCCGGCCTGGCGGGCGATGTCGGCGGCCTCGCCGTTGGCGAACACCAGCACGCGCACCTGCTTGCCCAAGCCGTGGGGAAGCACGGTGACGCCGCGAACCTGCTGCTCGGCGTGGCGCACGTCGGCATTGGTGCGGAGATGGACTTCCATGGTCTCGTCGAACTTGGCGGTGGAGAGTTCCTTTACCAGGTCGATGGCTTCTCGAGGCTGGTAAACGCTGTCCTCCGGAACACGCTCGGCAACGGCGGTGTAGCGTCGGCTGTGCTTGGGCATATTCGATTCTCCCTGGTAGCGTTTCCGGGAACTGAAGGTCGATACGGTCAGTCGTCTTCGACGGTGATTCCCATGCTGCGGGCGGTGCCGGCGATGATGTTCATGGCCTGTTCGACGGAGTTGGCGTTGAGGTCCTTCAGCTTCTCCTCGGCGATGCCGCGCAGGACTTCGTTGGTGACAGTTACGCCGATGGGCGCGCGGGCGTCGCCTTGTCCTTTCTCTATGCCGGCGGCGCGGCGCAACAGGTCCGAAGCCGGAGGGGTGCGGGTGACAAAGGTGAAGGAGCGGTCCTGGTACACGGTCAGGTGAACGGGCACGATGGTGCCCGACTGACTGCCGGTGCGTTCGTTGTACTCCTTGACGAAGGCCATGATGTTGACGCCGTGCTGACCCAATGCCGGGCCGACCGGCGGCGCGGGCGTGGCTTTGCCCGCTTCCAGCTGGAGTTTGATGACGGCGAGTACTTTCTTTGCCACTGATGGCCTCCGGTTGTCCTGATTTTATGCGCGCGGACCAGCGTCCGCTTTCCGGGAGTGGGATCAGGTCTTTTCAACCTGGGTGAAGTCCAGTTCCACCGGGGTCTCGCGGCCGAAAACGGAGATCATAACGGTGACTTGTCCCCGGTGTTCATCCACCTCTTCAACGCGGCCGAGCATGTCGGCGAAGGGGCCTTCGGAGATCCGCACCATGTCTCCCTGGGTCATTCCGATGACGGCGCGCGGCTCGCCGGAGGCGACGCGGTCCAGGATGTCGTCGACCTCACGGTCGTCCAGGGGAACCGGACGCGGGCGGTCGCCGCCCTCTTCCTCGGCGGAGATGAAACCCGTCACGCCGGTGGTATTTCTCACCAGGAACCAGGCCTCGTCGTCCATGACCATCTGGACCAGGATATAGCCCGGGAACAGTTTGCGGCGCTGCTTGGTTCGCTCTCCCTTGTTGCGGGTGATCTCGTCCTCGGCCGGGACCTCGACGCGAGTGATCCGGTCGTCCATGCCGAGGCTCTGTCGACGCAGGTCAAGGTTCCGCTTGACCATGTCTTCCTGTCCCGTATAGGTGTGGACGATGTACCAGCGCAGATCGTCGGGATGCGTTGTGGTCATTGTTTCAATCTCAGTGGGTGAGAATGGAGCGGCCCCAGAGAGCGCCGGCCAATCTAATTGACGCCGGCGCTGAAAGCGGTCTCCGGAAGATCCCGCAGCGAGGCGTGAGCACGCCGGACCCGGGCAGGGTCAGAAAGGCAATTGCCGCAGGCCGATGACGAAGCTCATCCCGAAGTCAAAAACCCGGTCCAACAGGCCGAGGAAGAAGCCCATGATCACGGCCAGCACAATGACGATGACCGTGAGCCGGGCCGTTTCTTCCTTGCTCGGCCAGACCGATTTCCGCAGTTCGGAAGCGGTTTCACGCAGGAAGCCGATGGGGCCGACTCTCCCCACCGCGCGGGGAGAGATCGGCGACGGTCGTCTGGTCGATGCGCGGGCCACGGGCCGCTACCTCACTTCCCGATGGACCTGATGGCCCCGGCAGCGGCTGCAGTACTTCCGCAATTCCATGCGGGTGGTGTGGCTGCGCCGGTTCTTGATGGTCGAGTAGTTGCGCTCACGGCAGTCGGTGCACTGCAAGGTGATGACCTGCCGGGCGTCGGTGGACTTGCGGGCCATGGGATCACTCCAGCAATCGGGTGAACACGCCGGCGCCGACAGTGCGGCCGCCCTCGCGGATGGCGAACCGAAGTCCTTCCTCCACGGCAATCGGCGTGATCAGGCTGACGGTCATAGTGATGTTGTCACCGGGCATCACCATTTCCACACCGTCGGGCAGGGCGATCTCGCCGGTGATGTCGCTGGTGCGGATATAGAACTGGGGCTTGTAGCCGGTGAAGAAGGGGGTGTGTCGGCCGCCTTCCGCCTGGCTCAGCACGTACACCTCAGCCTCGGCGCGGCGGTACGGGCGCATGGAGCCCGGCGCTACCAGCACCTGGCCGCGTTCCACCTCGTCGCGGTCCACGCCGCGCAGCAGCACGCCTACGGCGTCGCCGGCCTCGGTGGTATCCAGCAGCTTGTGGAACATTTCCAGGCCGGTGGCAACCGTCTTGCGCACGTCGCCAGAGCGGATGATTTCTACCTCCTGGCCGACGTTCAGCTGACCGCGCTCGACGCGGCCGGTGACCACGGTGCCGCGGCCCTTGATGCCGAATACGTCCTCAATGGGCATCAGGAACGGCTGGTCGGTGACGCGGGACGGCTGCGGGATGTAGTCGTCCATGGTGGCGACCAGTTCACGCACCTGCTCCATGGCATCGGCGTCGCCTTCCAGCGCCTTCAGGCCGCTGACGCGGACGATGGGGGTGTCGTCGCCGGGGAAGTCGTAGGTGCTGAGCAGCTCGCGCACTTCGAGCTCCACCAGTTCCAGCAACTCTTCGTCGTCCATCATGTCGACCTTGTTCAGAGCCACGACGATGGAGGGCACTTCGACCTGGCGCGCCAACAGGATGTGCTCCCGGGTCTGGGGCATCGGGCCGTCGGGAGCGGACACGACCAGGACCGCGCCGTCCATCTGCGCGGCGCCGGTGATCATGTTCTTGATGTAGTCGGCGTGGCCGGGGCAGTCAACGTGGGCGTAGTGCCGGTTCGCGGTCTCGTATTCCACGTGGGCGATGGCGATGGTGATACCGCGGGCCCGTTCCTCCGGCGCGTTGTCGATGCTGTCGAAACTGCGGAAGCTGGCGTTGTTCTCCTGGGCCAGCACGCTGGTGATAGCGGCGGTCAGGGTGGTCTTGCCGTGGTCAACGTGACCGATGGTTCCCACGTTGACGTGGGGCTTGGAACGGTCGAAGACTTGCTTAGCCATGGTGGCGGGTTACTCCTTGCTCCTTGTTGGTGGTTCCTTGGTTCCGGCCCGCGGGACGTCCCTGCGGGTTGCTGACGCCGGTGGAGCCCAAGGGCGGAATCGAACCGCCGACCCCGTTCTTACCAAGAACGTGCTCTACCTCTGAGCTACTTGGGCGGATGGAATGCTGATTTCGATAAAGTGGTGGAGGGGGCAGGATTCGAACCTGCGAAGCCCGTCAGGGCGCCAGATTTACAGTCTGGTGGCTTTAACCACTCACCCACCCCTCCATTTGTTAACTCCCGGACCCGTGATCCAGATGCGACGGTTTCGATTTGGAGCCCCAGAGGGGACTCGAACCCCTAACCTGCCGATTACAAATCGGCTGCGCTGCCAATTGCGCCACCGGGGCGCGGGGTTGGCTCCGTGGAGCCCGACCAGCCAGACCGCGCAATGCGCTAAAAAAGCCCCGGCAACTTCCGGGGCCTTCCGGTTTTCGCCAATCGAAATATAGGTTACGCAATACCCCGCGGATTGTCAATCTTTTCGGCCGCCGATGCCTTGCGATTGCGACGTTCCCATACGATGTTGCCGGCTATGAGACTTGGCATTTGCAGTCGGATCCGGCCGAAGATTGCTTCGGAATGGGAAAGACGACACGCATGGACCGTGTGGGGTGACCATCCGAGGGCAATAACCTGAATCAGGCAGGAGGAGTTTGCGGACTGGCACGGCGAGAAGATATGGAAGAAGAGGGACTGATACGCTCACATACGAGGCACTTCGACCATTTATCGACCGGCACCAGTTCGAGGGGACGGCGTCCGGTCTTTTTGGTCGTGGCGGACTGTCCTGGATGCTGAGGGTCATTCCAATTCTACCAAAGGGTCGTTGGCGTTGACGGAATCGAGGGGTTGAACGAACACGGTTTTCACCACGCCATCGCGGTGGGCCAGGATGCTCTGCTCCATCTTCATCGCTTCCACCACGCACACCTCGTCGCCGGCGCTGACCGTATCGCCGGGGCGCACCATGACCGACATCACCCGTCCCGGCATGGGTGAGCGCAGCACGTCGTCATCGATGGGAGCGCCGGATGACGCGGCAGCCGCAGCGGGCGCTTCGGGTACGGAAAGGCCGCCAGCCGGTCGCCCCCGGCGCGGAGGCGAAGGGGCGGCAGCGACGTCGATGTCGACGTCGATGCTCTCTCCGTCAACGGTGACTGGAACGGGCGACCGGGTCAGGTCGCCCACTTCAACGGTGTACCACCGGTCACCGACGCGTACTCTGATGGTGGTCAAGTTACCAGGACCCACTGCCGAGCCGCGACCGGAACAGCTCGCGGCGGCCCTGCGTGCGCCAACGGGAACCGTCACCGCCGGCAGACGCGCCCTGACTCTGAGCCGCGTACACGGCAGCGACGCCGATGGCCGCCGCCAACGCGCGAGGATCCAGATCCGACGCGGACGCTTCAAGGGTTAAGCCGTTAGTGCCTATGTTCACGTTGTGGCGCCCGTTGGATTTTGTGCCTTGATTTTGCAGCCGCCGCTCAAGAATGGTGGGGAGGGTCCCGGTATGGTATCCGCCCGAATTGAACTCCGGGCTGGCCAGCACGTCTCGCAGCAGCGGGACGTTGGTCTTGACGCCTTCCAGCCGGAAGTCCGCCAGAGCGGAATCCAGGGTGGCGATTGCCGCGTCCCGGTCGGGTCCCCAGGCCATCACCTTGGCAAGCAGCGGCTCGTAGTGTAGCGAAACCTCGTAACCGACGTAAAGGGCGGTGTCCACGCGGATGTTGTCGCCTTCCGGGAGATGCACGTCGGTGACCACGCCGACGTTGGGAAGGCAGGTGTCCGGGTCTTCCGGATACACGCGCGCTTCAATGGCGTGGCCTCTGGCGTGGATGTCACGCTGCCTGATGGTGAACGGCGCGCCGACTGCGGACTGCAACTGAAGTTCAACGATGTCCCGTCCGGTCAGGAGCTCGGATACGCCGTGCTCGACCTGCAACCGCGGGTTCATCTCCAGGAAGTAGAAGTGACCGTCCGGGGCGACCAGGAACTCCACGGTGCCGGCGTTGGTGTAGCCGACTTCCCGGCCGAGTTGGCGGGACAAGCGTCCGATCTGTTCCCGCACCTCAGGCGACAGCTTGGAGGAAGCCGGTGTCTCCTCAATAAGCTTCTGGTTACGGCGCTGGATGGAGCAATCCCGTTCGTGCAGATGGAGTACATTGCCGTATTGATCGGCGATCAGCTGCACCTCGATGTGTGATGCCCCTTCCAGGTAGCGTTCGTAAAAGAGGCTGGAGTCGGCGAAGGCCGCCTGGGCAGTCTTGCGGGTGCGTTCGATGATCGGTTCCAACTCGGCCATCGAGTGGACGACATGGATGCCGATGCCGCCGCCGCCGGCGGTCGCCTTCACCATCATGGGAAAGCCCAGTTCCCACGCCTTGGCGATGGCCTCGTCATCGCTGACGGGTTCCTCCGTGCCGGGCATGACCGGCAGGCCGGATTTGCGGGCGACGCGACGGGCGGAGAGCTTGTCGCCCATCTGGTTGAGCACCTCTTCGCCCGGGCCGATGAACGTCACTCCTTCCGTCTTGCAGCGTCGCGACAGTTCGCTGTTCTCGGAGAGGAAACCGTAGCCCGGGTGGATGGCTTCGGCGCCGGTGGCGCGGCAGGCGTCCAGAACGGCATCGACGTTGAGGTAGGAGTCCTTTGCCACGGCTCCGCCGATGCACACCGACTGGTCGGCCATGCGGGTGTGCATTGCGCCGGAGTCGGCCTCGGAATACACGGCCACGGTCGCGATGCCCAGGCGCTGGCAGGTGCGGATGATGCGAGCGGCGATCTCGCCGCGATTAGCCACCAATACCTTATTGAACATACATATACCCTCAAAACACTCCCAGGGCGCCGTTCCGGCGCAGGCTGCTCGTCATCGCAAGCAATGAGATTATTTTCGGCCGGCCCAATCGCGGGCTGCTGCACCAGGGAAATTCGCTCCAAAATACCGCTCGAATTTCTGCGGCAGTTGATTTATGCACCCAATCGGATGAAGGATATTTTACACAACCTGTTGTGACGGTTTTTACGTGATTGATTGTTGATGGGTCAACAACCAGCGAAACGACTTTCATGCAAATTTTGCAGTTTCCAAAAATTCCTGAGAACGGACCCTGCGGTCCAGCCAATACTGCAGCGTCGCTGCCAGAGTTTCGCGAACCTCGCGCTCCAGCGGGGGCGGGATGGATAACTCCGGCAAATCTTCAACCGTTTCCGTACGATGCAGCAGCCGGAGCAGTTTCAACGCCGACAACGATAGCGGCCGCACCACCACGTCAGTCGGGCCGCAATCGATGCACAACGCGCCTCCGGCTCCGACGGCGAACCGATGGCGGTCAGGTTCCAGCTCCGCGCCGCACTCCACACAGTTGTAGAGTTCCGGCATGAAGCCCGACAGCCTCAGCAGTTGCAGGTCGAAGTAGCGCAGTGCGAGATCCGCGTTGGCTGCGGCGCCGAGTACTTGGAGGGTCTGCACGGCAAGGTCGAACAGTTCGGCGTTGGCGGCGGACAGGGCGCTGAAACCGTCGACGAGTTCGGCGACGTAGAGCCCGCGAGCCGAATTCTCGTAACCATTTTTAACGTTGGGGAAAGCGTCGATTACCTCGGCTTCGGTGACCTGGTCCATGGAACGGCCGCGGGCGACGGAGACGCTGACCAGGGTCAGGGGTTCGAGGTGTCCCATCAGCTTGCTGGTCAGGCGTTGCGCTCCACGCGCCAGCAATTCCAGCTTGCCGTGTTCGCGGGTGTACATTACGGAGAGCAGGTCGGCCTCGCGCACCGGCGAGCGGCGCAGAGTGATGCCCAGGGCGCGGTAGGTACGGGGCGAGGTCATTGCTCGGTCCGCCGCGCTAGTCCAGGGTGCTGCGGCCGGCCAGGGCGCGGCTCAGCGTGGTCTCGTCGGCAAACTCCAGCGAGCCACCCACGGGCAGTCCCCGGGCGAGGCGGGTGATGCGGATGCCGGCGCCGGCCAGCCGGCGGTTGATGAAGTCGGCGGTGGCATCGCCTTCCAGCGTCGGGTTGGTGGCTACGATCAGTTCCTGGAAAGGGCTGTCGGATTCGCGCAGGCGGTCGAACAGTTGCGGCAGGTGGATGTCCTCCGGACCGACGCCGTTGAGCGGCGAGAGCACGCCGTGGAGCACGTGGTACAGCCCCCGGTAGGAGCGGGTCCGTTCCAGGGCCACGAGGTCGCGCCGTTCTTCCACCACGCAGATCTGGTCCTGGTTGCGCTGGGGATTGGAACAGATCTCGCAGGGAGAGGCGTCGGTGAGGTTACGGCACTGGTCGCAAAACACGAGGCTGTCCCGAGCCTCCAGGATTGCGTCGGCCAGTGACCTCGCCTCCTCGCCCGGCAAGCGGATCACGTGGTCGGCAATGCGTTGGGCGCTCTTGGGGCCGATGCCGGGCAGCCGGTTGAGCTCGTCAATCAGCCGGCTTAAGGACCGCGCGGTGCCGGGGTTATATTCGCTGACCATGATGCTTGCGCTGATGCCCCCGTTGCCGGTTATCCCCGGCCGACCGGCGCCGGCCGCGGCCGGGCGGCCAGAACCGGCGCCAGATGCACCGAGGCCCGCCGCAAATCCACTGCTACCACGTCCCATTCACTCCCATCGTCAAACCACTGCCGGTAACTGACGAAGTCGCCGTTGTCCACCACGCGATAATCTGCGTCAGGCTTGTCGCCCAGCGTCAGCGTGTCGGTGTCGGCGTCGTATCCCCGCTCAGTGTCGAGCGGAAGAAAACGGGTTGCGCCATGGACGTCGACTCTTGTGACGTTCTCATCACCTTCATCTTCGCCGTCTATAACGAAGATGACTCCAAAATCGTCTCGTAAAGTGCCGCCGCCACCGCCTTGCGACGACGCGATGAGTATGAGTACGTCGTCTTCAGGGTAATAACTAACTTGCATCTCTCACCTCCAGGTCCTGGCAATGGCGTTGAAACCAGGGGTGACCTTCTTGACTGATCCTTCGGGCGGCTCTGCTGTCAAAAGTGGCGGTTATGATCTCTTCGTCGTCCAGCGAAACCGGAACCCTCAACATAACTCGCCTGCCGGGAACGGATCCCCAGTACGTCATGGTTGTACTGCCTTCGCTGTTTGTACACCGTCCACGGGCAACCCAATGCTCAAGGACGTGTTGAATCCTGGCGGCGGTAACCCCGTCGTGCGGGTTCTCGCGTAAATGTCTGGTCAGCCATCGGGTGACGCCGCCGGCGGTGATGGTCTCCGGCAGTCTGCGCCTTTCCCAGGACTGACGTCCGCTCCGCTGACCGGTCATCCGGCCGGTCTAGAACAGGCCGGGGATGTTCAGGCCGCCGGTCACCGCTCCCATCTTCTGGGCGGCGAGTTCCTGGGTGCGGTTGAAGGCGTCGTTGACGGCAGCGGCAACAAGGTCCTGGAGCAGGTCGACGTCTTCGGCCGCTTCAGGCTCGATGATTACCGAGGTGACTTCCTGCTTGCCGGTCATGGTCACGCGCACGACGCCACCGCCGGCGGAACCTTCGACGCTCATCTCTTCGAGTTCCTGCTGGGCCTTGGCCAACCGGTTCTGCAGCTGCTGGGCCTGGCGCATCATCTTGCGGTTCATCATGATTAGGTACGGAGCCTCCTGCTAGTTTTCCTCGATTGGACGCGCTCCCAGGCCGATGGCGGTGCGGTATAGAGGGCTGTCCTGCATGGAATTACGCGCCGGGCGGTCGCTGTCGCCGTTGGTTCCGGCCAGGGTGACCGTAAACGGGTGGCGTTCGCCGAAGCACTGTTCGATAGCCTGCTCAATGGTATCACGAACCCGTGGGTCGTTGAGTTCTTCCTGCATCCGGTCCAGATTGGCAGAGTTGGCGAAGGGCAGCACCAGGGTCGAGGCATCATCGGACAGGTGGACGCTGTTGGGCCGGCAATCGCGTAGCAGAGCGCCCAGGTTGTATTTGCTGCCCTTGACGCGGCCCAGCTGCCGGACCGCCTGCTCCCATCGACCCTGGAGGCTGTCTGGGGCGACCGCCGGCGTGGTCGAGCGTGCGGGAGGTTGGGCATTGGCGGGAGGCGACGGCCGCGCGGGTGGCGGGGCGGTCGGGCGGGAATCACGGGCCGGCGAACTGGCGGGCGGAGCCTCCCGGCGTGGCTGGCGGGATTGCGCAGGGGGTGACGACGGGGCGGGCGCCGGGGGTTGAGGAGTTGCCGCGACGACGTCCTTCCGGCAAATCTCCGCCGCCGCGATTTCCAGGGGCAGCGTGGACGGAGCGTCGTAGCGCAAGTTGGCCTCGCCCCAGATCCGGACGGCGCACAGTATTGTCGCAGCGTCGTGTTTCTGCGCCTCTGCTTTGAGGGCGGACAGAACATCCGGCGGGAGGTCCAGGGTGTCGCCGGCGTCCCACGACAGCAGCAGTATGGAGCGCAGGATCTCCAGGGTCTGCCGGTGCAACTGGCGCGGCTCGCCGCCTTCCCACACCACCTCGTTGATGGTTTCCAGCGAACCCGAAGTGTCTCCGGCCAGCATCTTCTGGGCCAGGATCAGGTAGGCGTCGCTGCGCACCAGCCCCAGGGCTTCTTCAACATCGGCGAGCGTAATTTCCCGGCCGGCGGAGACCGCCAACTGCTCCAGCATGTTCAAGGCGTCGCGCATGGAGCCGCCGGCGTTGCGCGCCACCATGCGCAGGGCGTCGGGCTGTATCGCCACGCCTTCCTGGTCGGTGACGTAGGCCAGGCGGTCGTAGATGGTCTGACCGGGCAGGCGGCGGAAGTCGTACCGCTGGCACCGAGACAGGATGGTGGGCAGGATGCGGTCGGCTTCGGTGGTGCAGAGGATGAAAATGACGTGGGCCGGGGGTTCTTCCAGGGTCTTGAGGAAGGCGTTGGAAGCCTCGCGGGTGAGCATGTGGGCTTCGTCGATGATGTAAACCTTGCGCCGGTTCTGGGCCGGCTGGAAGTGGACTTTATCGCGTATCTCGCGGATCTCCTCCACGCCGCGATTGCTGGCCGCGTCCAGCTCGATGATGTCCAGGTTGCGGCCCTCGTTGATGGACACGCAGATGGCGCACTCATCGCAGGGGTCGCCGTCCTGCGGGTTCAGGCAGTTGACGGCCTTGGACAGAACCCGAGCGGTGGTGGTTTTGCCGCTGCCGCGGGTGCCGCAGAACAGGTAGCTGTGGCTGACGCGGCCCTGCATCACTGCCTGCCGGAGCGTGTTGCCCACATGCTCCTGGCCCGCCAGGTCGGAGAAGGTGCCGGGCCGCCACTTGCGGTAATAGACTTGGGTTGAGGTGGTCATAGTTGCCGCCGCCGGCAAGCGCGTCAGGTGCGTCCGGGCGCGGCCTAAATATAACGCTAACAGCCCCGCCGATGCCATAGCGGGGCCGTTGGGAATCTCGCCGGCTTTATCGCGCCGGCTGGTTGCTTGCCTGTCCGCAGGAGGTCTAGTCGGCGGCGGCCTCATCCTCCGTCCCGGCGGCTTTAGCCAACTCTTCCGGCGATGAGAACTTGATGTTGGGGAACCGGGCGCGGCGGGCTTTGCTCCAATCAACATAGTCAACCGAGCTGTGGGTCTCCCAGAAATGGCGTTCTTCGGCTTCGGTTTCGAAATGAGGGATGGGTTTAAGTTCCTTGGACATAAATGGTTTCCTCCTGTTCGTCCGTGTCGCGGGCCGATATGATACGGATGATAGTATTGAAGTTGCGCATCGTGAAGGTTACGTGCAAAAAACGCCCGTTGCGGATGAAACCGAGAGCGTTATACCTCATCTCGTCTTGGCTGTGGTCGATGTCCTCCGAAATCAGCAACCACGGGTCTGCGAAAACTTGCTCTGCTTCAAACTGAGTAACGTCATGTGAAAGAAGATTTTTCCTGTCGTTGCCTCGGTCCCACTGGAAGCCGGTTACTTGGCTGAAGTCGATCATAGGCGGTGTCAGCAAATTGGCCCAAACGGCGTGATGATGGCACCATTATAAATGCAAAGCCTGCGGGTATGGCGACACGGAACGACCTGCATTGACACCCGCCGGCCCCCTGCATAGACTCACGGCGACGCGCCAGGAGCCTTCGAAGGGGCATGGCGAGGAGGAACCGGCGATGCCTGACCTAACTGACCTTTTCCGCCAGGTTGACGAAGCCGAAAATGACATCATCGCCCTCGAACAGGCGCTGGTGCGCATCCCGTCGGTGAACACGGGTTTCATGCCCACGGGTGACGAGACGCCGGTGTGCGAGCTGGCGCGCGACTTCCTGGCCGCAGACGGCATCGAGTCGGAGATCCTGGAGTCGGCGCCCAACCGGGGAAACCTCATAGCGCGCCTGGAGGGCCGCTCGGGCAACGCCGGCCTGATGTTCATGTCGCACACCGACGTCGTTCCGGTTGAGGACGAGTCGAAGTGGCGGTTTCCGCCTTTCAGCGCGACCATCGCCGACGGCCGCGTGTTCGGGCGGGGCGCGACGGACTGCAAGGGATTGCTCACGGCGCAACTGATGGCGGTACGCATCCTGAAGCGGAACGGCATCGAGCTGGAGGACGGGCTGATCCTGGCGGCCGGCGCCGACGAGGAACACGGCGGCCGGTACGGGTTCGGCTGGCTGGCGGACAACTATCCGGAAAAGCTGGCGGCTCCGTTCGCGGTGAACGAAGGCGGCGGCACTCCCATCGAAGCGGCGGGCGCGCTGACCTACGTGCTGGGCGTGGGAGAAAAGGGCCGCCTCCAGGTGGAGATCGACGTGAAGGGAACCAGTTCCCACGCCTCGGTGCCCTGGCAGGGGACGAATGCGCTGTACCGGCTGAGCCGCGCGCTGTCCTCCATCGAGGGATTTGAGGCCGACCGGGATACTTCCGGAGTCATTTTCGACCACCTCTCAACCTTTGCTATTGAACACAAGCCGTCCGCCGATAATGTGGACGACATCATCGCGGAGATTGAGACTGACAACCCGCGCTTTGCGTCCATGCTGCGGGCGCTGTCGCGCATGACGCTGACGCCCACCATGGTGCGCGGCGGCATCAAGTCCAACAGCGTGCCGGAATCGATCCGGCTGACCTGCGACGTGCGCACGCTGCCCCACCAGGATGACGATTACGTGAGGCAGCAGTTGGACGAGGTGCTGGCCGACGTCCCGGGGGTTTCGTACGAGATCGACTACATGGCTAGGCCCAACTCGTCACCCTTTGACTCGCCCCTGTCCGACAGCATCCGGCGTGTCACCGGGCAGGCCCTGCAGCGGGACAACATCCAATGGGTGCCGGCCATCAGCAACGGATTTACCGACTCGCGGTTCACCCGGCCCCTGGGCACGGTAACCTACGGCTTCTCCGGCTCCCACCCGGACGATGACCCGATGCTCAACTACTCGCACGGCACGAACGAATCGGCGGGTATCAAGAGCCTGGTGAGCGGCACCAAGATCATGCTGGGCTTGGCGTGCGACATGTTGGCGGTGAAATAGCATGGGGTACGACAACCTGCGTGTCGACCGCGACGGCCAGATCGCGCTGGTCACCCTGAACCGGCCCGAGAAGCTCAACGCCATCGACCGGCACCTGCACCATGACATGATGGAGGCGTGCGCTGAGTTGCGGGACGACGACGGAGTGCGGGTTGTCGTGTTCACCGGCGAAGGTCGCGGGTTCTGCTCCGGCGCCGATCTGACGGGCGCGCGCCCCAACGACGAGCACGCCAGCCGGGGCGAGCGGCTGGACGAATACAACTGGGTGGGCCGGCAGGCGCTGATGGTTTACCGGGACCTGAACAAGCCAACCATCGCCGCGGTGAACGGCGTTGCCGCCGGGGCTGGCATGGGCCTGGCGCTGGCCTGCGATATGCGGGTGGGCTGCGAGAACACCCGCTTCAAGACGGTGTTCATCGAGCGCAGCCTCAGCCCTGACTCGGGGTTGTCCTACTTCCTGCCCCGCATTATCGGGTCGAGTCGGGCGTTCGACTTGGTTTTCACCAGCCGCACGGTGGACGCGGAAGAGGCGTTCCGGCTGGGGTTGCTGGATCGGCTTACATCGTCGGAGAACCTGCTGGGCGAGGCGATGGATCTGGCCGGGCAGATCGCCATGTGGCCGCCGGTGGCCATGCAGATGTCGAAACGGGCGTTGCAGCGCAGCCTGGACACCACGCTGGACGACCAGCTCCAGTACGAGACGCACAGCATCGTGTTCGCCCGGCGCGCGCCGCACGACGTGGCCGAGGCGGCGGCATCGTTCCGCGAACGGCGGCCGCCCGTTTTCACGGGCGAATAACTATGACCACTCCCATTGTCGACATAACGCAAGCCGCGCCCGGCCAAGCGGGGCCGGACGCCAGGGCATTGGGCGTCGCCCAGGCATTGCGGGACGCTTTTGACGTTGAATGCGTCATCCTGTTTGGCTCGCGGGCGCGGGCTGACTGGACTGACCGCTCCGACATCGACCTGATGATTATTGAGCCGGAGATTCCCGGCCTGGAGCGGAGGACCGACATCGAGATCATCGGCCGTAAACTGGTTGAGCAAGCATATAACGATTTCACGTCGGTTGATTTCGTTTATCTGACCCGCGCCGAGTACGAGCGCAAGAGTGTCCACACCCTGAACCACGTCGCGCGGTTCGCTCGACGGGATGGCATCATCGTGCCCCGAAACCCGGATGATTTCTCCCGCGGTGACGCGCCCGACGACCTTGACTATTGTGACGAGCCCATGGAACGCCGACTCCGCATCGCCGACGCGAACATGCACTATCAAAGCATGCATGATTTGCTTGACTTGAGAAGGGAAAACAAAAATGCAGCGTACAACGCGCACCAGGTGTTGGAACACGCTATGAAAGCCCTCATCTCGGCACAGGGGCACGAATACTCTCACACCCACGCGCTTGACTTGCTGCTGGGGGACATCCGGGCGAACGACCCGAATTTGGACTTGCGGCCCCGCAGCAACCTGCTCCAGCTCAACAACTATGCTGGCGGCACCCGCTACGGCCCGCTGCTCACCCCCATCTCCGACTATACTGACATGGCTAACCGTGTCACCGACGACTTGAACCGCATTTACGGAGAAATAGCGCGGCTGACCGGCGAAAACCCCTGGACCGTGCCGCCGGAAGGCAGCAACGAGCCAATCGAGCCACGCCACCGATAGGTTGATACCGCCAAAAGGAGCCTGACCATGACCACCGCCGATTGGGGAAATATCTACAAGGAACTGGGCGCGGTTCCGGTCATCAACGCCACCGGCAGCGTCACCATGCTGGGCGGCTCCACGCCGATCCCGGAAGTGCGGGAGGCGATGGCGCAGGCCGACGGCGCGTACATCCCGCTCATGGAGTTGCAGGAGGCGGCCGGCGCGGCCATTGCCCGCATGACCAACGTGCCGGCGGCTTACATCACGTCGGGCGCGGGTTCAGCGCTGATGCTGGCCACGGCCGCGGCGATGGCCGGCGACGACGATGATCGCATCCAGCAGTTGCCCAACACCGACGGGATGAAGAACGAGATCCTCATCCAGACCCGGCAGAGGTATTGGTACGACCGCTGCCTGGAACTGGCCGGCGCCAGGCTGGTCATGTTCGGTTCGGAGGAGCAGACCACCGCCGAAGACCTGGAAAAGGCCATCGGGCCCAACACGGCCGCCGTGCACTACTACGCGGTGGAGCAGGAGTACGACCCCAACGCGCTGTCCCTGGAGGACACCATTGCCATTGCCCACGCCCACGACGTGCTGGTCACGGTGGACGCGGCGGGCCAGATTTATCCGCTGGAGAACTTCGGCAAGTACGTGCGGATGGGCGCCGATTTCCAGTGCATCGCGGCCAAGTACATGGGCGCGCCGCAGTCCACCGGGCTGGCGCTGGGTTCCGAGGAGATGATCCGCAAGATCGGACTCCAGGCCTTCGCCAGCTACGAAGGCCGGCGGGTGCGCGGCGTGGGACGGCCGCAGAAGGTGGACCGGCAGGAGATGATGGGCGCGGTGGCGGCGGTGCAGGTCTGGATGACCATGAACCACGAGGATCGGCTGGCCGATGCGGAGCGGCGGACCCGGGTCATTTTCAGCGCTATTGACGGCGTAGCGGGACTGAACGCCGAGATGATGGACAACGTCATCGGCCACCAGCCCTACGGGCTGAACATCCGGGTGGACGCGGATGTGGCCGGCTTCGATATTTACGATCTGCGGGACCGGCTCAAGGAGGGCGACCCGCCGATCTGGACGCGGGTCAGGGACGGAGAGGACTGCATCACCATCCACATGTTCGGACTGAATGAGGGTGAGGATCAGATCGTCGGAGAGCGGATTGCGGCCCTGTTTGCCAAGTAAGCGGGCGGCGAGCGGATCATGCCTTCGTATTCGGTAGCGGTTGATGTCGGTGGGACTTTCACCGACATCGTTCTTTGTGACACGGCGTCCAACGCGCAGTGGGTCCACAAGACCCCGTCCACTCCGAGCGACCCGTCGGTGGGGTTCATGACCGGGATCAGCGAAATCCTGGCGGCCCACGGCGTGAGCGCCGGTGAGGTGGATCACATTTTCCACGGCACCACCATTGCCACCAACTCGGTGCTGGAAAACCGGGGAGCCCCGGTGGGATTGCTGGTCACCGAGGGCTTCAGGTACGTGCTGGAAATAGCGCGGCACGGCACGCCCCGCCTGGCCAACCCGAACTCGTGGGTGAAACCCCAGCGCCCGGTCCGTCCCCGCGACTGCCTTGAGGTGAACGAGCGGACCGCTTTTGACGGCGAGATCCTGGAGCCATTGGACGAGGACGGAGTGCGGCAGGCGGCCCGGCATTTCGCTCGCGAGAGCGTCGCAGCCGTCGCGGTCGCCTTTCTCCATTCCTATGCCAACCCGGCCCACGAGCGGCGGGCAAGGGAGATATTGCAGGAAGAGCTGCCGGGGGTGGCGGTGTCGTTGTCTTCTGAAGTCCTGCCGGTTTACCGGGAGTACGAGCGGGCCATCACCACCGTGTTGAACGCCTACGTAACGCCCCGGGTGAGCACCTACATCGAGAATTTGCAGAACTCGCTGCACTCGTTCGGAACCAAAGCGTCGCTGTCGATTATGAAGTCTAACGGCGGGATCATCGGCGCGGACACTGCGGTGCAGCAGCCGGTGTACACCGCGCTGTCCGGGCCGGCGGCCGGCGTGATGGCTACCCTGCAGATTGCCGAGGCCACGGGAGTTGCCAACTGCATATCCTTCGACATGGGCGGCACCAGCACCGACGTTTCGCTGGTGCAGGACCGGCGGCCGGGTCTGACGCTGAACGGCCGGCTGGGCGATTGGCCGGTGCAGTTGCCCATGCTGGACATTGCGACCATCGGTTGCGGCGGCGGCAGCATCGCCGAGGTTTCGCCCTACGGGAGCCTGACGGTGGGGCCGGCCAGTGCCGGCGCGGACCCCGGGCCGGCCTGCTACGGCCGGGGATCGAACCTGCCTACCGTGACCGACGCCAACCTGGTCCTGGGGCGGGTCAGTCCCAGCATTGCCGGTGGGCAGTTGACGCTGGATGCTGAGGCTGCGGCGGATGCCATCCGCCTGGCGGTGGCGTCGCCGCTGGGCATGGACGTTGCGGCTGCGGCCAGCGGCGTCCTGCAAATCGCCAACAACGCCATGGTGGGCGCCATTCGCAACATCAGCGTGGAGCGCGGCTACGATCCCCGGGAGTTCGCCCTGGTGGCCTACGGCGGAGCCGGCCCGATGCACGCCATCGAGGTGGCAAACCTGCTGGGAGTGACGACCGTGGTGGTGCCTCCGCATCCGGGGATAGCGTCGGCTTACGGGCTGCTGGTGGCAGAGTTCAAGAACGACTACGCCCGAACGTCGCTGCAACAGCCGCCGGACTACAATCTGCAAGGCATGGCGGCGATTTTCGACGGGCTGGAAAAGGAAGCGCAGCAGTGGCTGGAGACGGAAGGCGTCGCCAGTTCAGGCCGTCTGCTGTCCTGGTCGGCCGACTTGCGCTACGAGCACCAGGGTTCGGAACTGACTATCCCCTACGGCGGCACGCGGGTCGATCAGAGCGGACTGGCGGCGATGATCGAGGAATTCCACCGCCGCCACTCCCAGCTGTACGGGTTTTCGCTGGACCAGTCGGTGGAAATCGTGACGCTGCGCGTGACTGCATCCGGCCTGCTGGGTGATGTGTCCATGCCGGTGTTGCCATCCGGCACCGGCGATCCCGCGGACGCCGTGGTAGACCGGCGCCGAGTGTACTTTGATGAGGTGCCGGGTTTCGTTTCGTGTCCCATCTACCGCAGAGAGCGGTTGCATCCGGAAGCCACCATCGGGGGACCGGCCATCCTGGAGGGCATGGATTCCACCGTGGTGATCAACCCGGGCTGGGAAACCCGCATTGACCGATACGGCAACTGCATCATGCGCGCCACCGGAGAGTGAAATGACTATCACCGAACGCCACACCGACGTTCTCTCGAACCAATCCGACAAGGCCCAGCCGGTCAATCCGGTGACCCGGCAACTGATACGAGGTTCGCTGCGGGCCGCGCGGTTGGAGTGTGAGCTGATCATCGAGCGCACGGCGATGTCGGCGTTCATTCGGGAGAAGAAAGACTACACCGTGAGCTTCCTGGACGCGGGCGGGAGGGAAATCTACGGCGACACCATGGGCAGCGACATCCTGGGGTGCGTATGGGACTACTATCCGGTGGAGCAGATGAAGCCTGGCGACTTGTACTGGTACAACGACCCGTACCTGTCCCAGGGGAGCATCACCCACACGCCGGATATGGTGTTCATCGCGCCGGTGTTTTTCCACGGTGAGGTGGTGGCCTACTGCCATTCCTTCGCACATTTCTGGGATCTGGGCGGCTCGCGGCCGGGAAGCATCGGGCCGGCCAACACCGAGATTTTCCACGACGGGACGCTGGTGCCGCCGATCAAGATCATCGACGCCAGCAGGTTGAACGAAGAGGCCTACCGCATCATCCTGCGCAACTCCAGGTACCCCGACCTGCTGGAGGGAGACTCGCGGGCGTTGATGTCGGCGGCCAGTCGCGCGCAGGAGCGCCTGCTGGAGATGTTCGAGCGTTACGGGCGGGACATAATGGTGGCGGCCATTGCCGAGGATCAGGCGGACACCGGGCGGCTGGTGCGAGACAAGACGCTGGAGATGATTCCAGAGGGCGAGTACTCGGTGCGCGACTACATGGACCACGCCGGGGTCGGCGAGCACTGGCACTCTTTCCACATCAAGCTGATCCGCCGCGGTGATGAGATACTGCTGGACGCCACGGACAGCGATGACCAGGCCGACGGCTCCATCAATTTCATCGCCAGCAACGGCGCGCTCAAAGCCTATTTCGGCCAGTATTTCCACCAGTTCGACACCTCGCTCATGGCCAACCACGGGCTGCTGGCCGGGATTGACGACGTGCAGTTGAGACAGGGCAGCATCCTGCGGCCGGAATGGCCGGCGGCGTTGGGTTGTCGTGCCCACACCTTCACCAAGCTGAAGAGTGCGGTGCGGGCGGTGGTTGCCCAGGCCACGGAGGGCAAGGTCATGGCGGCGGCGGCCGTGTACGTGATCGCGTACTGGCGCATGAAGGAGAGCGGAACCGGGAACTGGCTGCTGTGCACCGATGGCATCGCGGTGGGACACGGGGCGCGTCCGTTTGGCGACGGGCTGGACGCGATTTACCAGCGGCACAACGAGAACTACCCCGGCGAGTTCATGGAGATGGAATACCCGTTGCGGTTGGAACGGTACGCCATCGCGACCGACTCGGGCGGGCCGGGCAAGTACCGGGGCGGCTGCGGCGTGATCCGTGACGTGCGGCTGCTGGCCGACGAAGGGACGTTCGGGCTGCGTGTGGAGAACAACCGGTTCCCAGCCTGGGGCGTGGGCGGCGGACTATCGCGCGTGATCCTCAATCCGGGGACACCCGAAGAACGCGAGATTCGTGCCTTCTCCGACGACAACCACTGGAAGCGCGGCGACCTGGTGCGGATCTGCACGGCCGGCGGCGGTGGGTGGGGTGACCCCCTGGACCGCGAGGCCGAGTTGGTGCTGGATGACGTTAAGGACGGCTTTGTTTCGACCGAGGCGGCGCGGAACGAATACGGCGTCGTGATCGATGCGGACGCCATGGTCGTGGACGCGGCGGCAACCGACGCCAAGCGGGCAGAGATACGCAGCGCCCGCGGCAAGACCGGCCTCTTCCACCGCTTCGGTTACTTCGACTCGGAGGCGGAGGAACTGGAGTGGGTCAACCGGAACATTCCGCGCTGACCGGTCTGACCCGTAGCCGGTTTGTCATCGCGAGGAGCACAGCGACGCGGCGATCCCGTTCCCGTGGCGGCCTTCCTTGTCCCGACGAGATTGCCGCGCTTCGCTCGCAATGACAATGGTACGACGACGGATACGTGTGAGACTGACCGGTCGGTTGCAATAGGTGTGGCCCCTGGAAACTAGCGCCGCCGCTCGCGGGGCGGGTCCTCGGAGTAGTCCCACGAACGGATGCGCACCGGGGTGACCCTGATGTACGCCGCGCCCGGACGAGGTTCCGTGGGCAGGTCGGCTTCGGGCACCCCGCGACGTTTGGCTGCTTCTCGGGAGTAGTGCAGTATCTCGTCGGGTTCGGCGTGGACTGTCGCCGTGCCCTGCACCATCAGCCCCTTGATGTCCTGCATGGTGCTCCCGGTTTCCAGCAGCAGGCTGACGTTGGGATTGTACTGAATATTGCGCTGCTTGCGCGTGTTGGCGCGCACTCCCATCAGGATTTCATCGCCGAGCCGGAAGTAGCCCAGCGGCACCGTGTGGGGGAAGCCGTCCGGTCCGATGGTGGTCAACACGATCCAGCCGGGTTTGCTGTCGAGGAACTCGTGGGCTTCCTGGGTGGTCAATGGGCGAGGCATGTCTGTACTCCTGGACGGTGGAACGAGTTGCGGCGAGGCTGGCGGGATCGGGCATTCATGCCTGTGATCGTTCGCCGCGCAGTTGGTGGAGCTGGCTTTCGAGTTCCTCGACCCTGAATTCGGCCCGGATGCGGGCTTCGCGTTCGGAGGACAGCGTGGTGATGTGCTGGCCGGTGGCAGGGTCATGCCAACCCAGTAGTCCGTTCGTCCACCTCAGGTACAGGTTGAGGACGGCGCTCCGGCCCTGAAGGCTCCCGTCTGGCAGATCATCGATTGGAATGGGCACATATTGGCCTTCCACCAGACGGTCCCCGGCCAGGCGGGCCACGTGATGCCGTCCCGTTTCGTCAAACCGCCAGTACTCCAGTATGCCGAGCTGGGCGTAGATGATGCGCTTATCTACGGTGTCCCGCCGTCCGGTGGAGCGAGAGGCCACCTCCAGCACAAAGTCGGGCGGCTTCCCCTGCTCCGATATGACGTATCCGTTGCGGGCCACGTACGCCGCTGGGTCAGCGTCGAAGGCCACCATGAGATCAGGGTAGGGCGCGTCGGTCATGTCAGCCAGTTCAGCCGGTGCAACCGGCGTGTTGTACAAGTCGGCGCCGATGACAGTGGTTTCGGGATTGCCCAAGTGTTGAGCCAGGAAGTGGGCGCTGCCGGTGATGGACAGGTGACGGGAGGCGGTCATTCTTTCGTCCGGAGTCTTGGGCGGTTCCGGCAGCTGATATGTGGATGGGGCTTTTGGCGTTTTGGCGGTGGTCATGCTGAACCTCGCCGGGCGTGTTGTGCGTGGCCGTTAGGCTACTCGGCCGACGTTGGACTGAATTATACCCGCTCCCGGCACGCCATCGCTTTGTCACGGTGAGACCCTACGGTGCGTCTGGTATATTCGTGCATACGAAACGGAGCGATTTCCCGCGCAAGGAGGACTGACATGGCCGGAACCAAGAGAATCTACGTGGGAATGCACGACGGGGTATGCGCCGTCACCAGCGACGACGGCGGCAAGACCTGGAAGCAGGGGCCGGTGACGCCTTTGGAGCACGCGGCGGCGCGTCTCAGCGCGAGTCCGGTGGCATCATCGCGGGCGTACCTGGCCGCCTACGA
This sequence comes from Dehalococcoidia bacterium, assembly GCA_034420475.1. Lineage (GTDB taxonomy): Bacteria > Chloroflexota > Dehalococcoidia > Lucifugimonadales > UBA3495 > Bin87. Next base: position 49,047 of record DAOULH010000011.1, on the reverse strand, counting down.
GGCCGGGGTGTACCGGACGGACGACGGCGGCGTGACGTGGGAACACCTGAGGGCGTACCCGACCGATTACGCGCACAGCGTGCTGGCCCATCCCGATGACGCCGACTCCGTGTATGTCGGCAGCGAGCCGGCGGAGATCTGGCGGTCCGCCGACTGCGGGGCGACCTGGAATGAGTTCGACACGTTCCGCGCGGTGCCGGAATCGACGCAGTGGGGGTTTCACGCGCCCACGCGGGATTCGCACGTGCGCGACCTGCGGGCGGCGCCCGGCTCGGTGAACGACCTGTACGCCGGCATCGAGGTGGGCGGAATGGTGCGTTCGGGGGACGGCGGGGCAAGCTGGAAGCAGTTGGATGGCCTGAACGACGACATCCATTGCGTCAATCTGAGCGCGGACCGAGCTGACCGGATCTACGTGGCGACCGCGGTGGCGCCCTACCGCTCGGACGATGGCGGAGAAACCTGGGAGATGATCAACGACGGGTTGGACCGGCGGTACACGCTGCACATCTCCGCCGCGCCCGACGACGCGGACGTGGTGCTGGTGACCGTTTCGGAGAACGCGCGGCGCGGGAGTCCCAAGTTCTATCGCTCTACCGATGCCGGGCGCAGTTGGGAACTGGTCCAGGGTGTCGGCGAGGGCGACGACCCGACTGACATGATGGTGGCTTTTGAGTGGGACCCGCAGGAGCCGAACACGGTTTACGGCGGGACCGACGGCGGAAAGCTGTACCGCAGCGGCGACCGGGGCGTCACCTGGGAGCCGTTGCCCATTGACGTGGGCACCGTGGCTGTGGGTGCGCTTGCCATTTCAAGCGACTGATCGGATTGAGTTTGCGCCGTGTTATCATCCGCCTGACTACCCCCGGAACCCGAACGCGGAGGTGCGATCATGCCGCCAAGTGGCAATGAATGGCTGGCCCTGACGACGGAACCAATCCTGGAACCTGAGCTCCCGATCTGTGACCCGCATCACCATTTCTGGGTGCAACGCCCGGAGCCGGTGGATTACCAGCAATACCTGCTGCCTGATTTGGCGGCGGACATCAACAGCGGACATAACGTGCGGTCCACGGTTTTCGTCGAGGCGCGTTCGGAGTACCGCACCGACGGGCCTGAAGAGCTGCGTCCGGTGGGCGAGGTGGAATTCGTCCAGGCCATCGCCGACGAGAGCGCGACGGGCGCCCACGGCGATGGCCGGGCTGCGGCAGCCATCATCGGCCGGGCCGATCTGAAAATGGGCGACGGCGTCCGTCCGGTGCTGGAAGCGCTGCAGGCGGCGAGTCCAAATCGCTTCCGCGGGATAAGGCATTCGGTGGGCTGGGATCCCCATCCGGACGTGGAAAACCGGGAAGTGGAGGGTCTGCTGCAGCGCGACGACTACCTGGCCGGGGCGCGGGTTTTGCAGGACATGGGCCTGATCCTCGAGACGTCGGTGTACTTTCCCCAACTGCCGGAACTGGCCGAGTTTGCCCGCCAGGTCCCGGACCTGACCATAGTGCTCAACCATATCGGCGGCATGATGCGCACCGGGCCCTTCGCCAACCGGGACGACGAGGTCATCCCGCAGTGGCGCAGCGGCATTGCGGCCGTGGGCACGGAGCCCAACATCATCATGAAGCTGGGCGGGATCGGGATGCCGCGCATCGGGTTTGACTGGCACACGCGGGAGACGCCCGTGGGTTCCGAGGAGATTGCCGATTCCGTCGGAGATTGGATGCGACACTGCCTGGACAGTTTCGGGCCGGATCGCTGCATGTTCGAGAGCAATTTCCCGGTGGACAAGGTGTCCTTCTCGTACCACGTGATGTACAACGGCTTCAAGCGGCTGTCGCAGGGATATTCGGCCTCGGAGCGCGCGGCGGCGTTCCACGACACGGCGGTGCGGGTGTACCGGATAGAGGCGTGAGCGGCGACGTTCATGCGCACCCAGTTTCGCTGAACCTGTCATTGCGAGCGAAGCGCGGCAATCTCGTTGGGGCAAGGAACGCCGTTACACCAACGGGATTGTCACGTCGCTTCGCTCCTCGCAAAGAGGGGTTTGCGGAAAACTGGGTGCGCGCGAAGGGGCGTCCATAGCGGACGCCCAGACTGAACCCATAGAAGGAGAGATGGCATGGAGCCTTTTGAGATTGCGATCAGCGACGATGTGCTGGAGGACCTGCGCCGGCGGTTGGAGCACACCCGATGGCCCGACGAGATGCCCGGCACGGGGTGGGAGTACGGCTCCAATCTGGATTACATCAAGGAACTGGTGGAGTACTGGCGGACGGACTTCGACTGGCGGGCGCAGGAGAAGAAGCTCAACGCGTTCAATCACTACAAGTCGGAGGTTGACGGGCTGAGCATCCACTTCATCAAGGAGAACGGCGCCGGGCCGAACCCCATGCCGCTGGTGATCACCCACGGGTGGCCGAGCACCTTTTTCGAGATGACGAAGATCATCCCCTTGCTGGCTGATCCGGGCGGACACGGCGGGGATCCGGCAGATTCTTTCGACGTGATCGCGCCCTCGTTGCCCGGGTTCGGGTTCTCGCAGGCGTCGCAGGAACCGGGGATGCAGGTGCAGAAGGTGGCGGACCTGTGGGCCAAGCTGATGACCGAGAACCTGGGCTATCCGAAGTTCGCGGCGCAGGGCGGTGACATCGGCGCCGGCGTCACGTCGCGGTTGGGGTATGCCCACTCGGACAAGATGATCGGCGTGCACCTGACCTCCATCACGCGGCCGACGCCGTACCTGGGGCCGGGGTCGCGGCCGCTGACCGACGCGGAGCAGGCGCACTCGGACCAGCGAGAGCGATGGCAGCAGAGCGAGGGCGGGTACAGCCACATCCAGGGCACCAAGCCGCAGACGTTGTCCTACGGACTCAACGACTCCCCGGCCGGCCTGGCGGCATGGATCGTGGAGAAGTACCGGACGTGGAGCGACTGCAACGGCGACGTGGAGAGCACCTACACTAAGGACGAGTTGCTGACCACGGTGACCATCTACTGGGTGACCAACACCATAGGGTCGTCGGTGCGGATGTACAAAGAGAACCAGAGCTCGGTGTGGGAGATGGCGGAAGGGGAAAAGGTGCCCACGCCGGCGGGGATGGCGATGTTCCCGCAGGAGATCGCCAAGCCGCCGCGCGAATGGGCGGAACGGTCATGGGACGTCCTGCGGTGGACGCAGATGCCCCGGGGCGGCCACTTCGCCGCGCTGGAGGAGCCGGAACTGCTGGCCCACGAGGTGCGGGAGTTCTTCCGGCCCTTCCGAGGCTAGACTTGGATCGGCATATCGGGTGAAAAAGTGGGAGCGGATGGTTATCCGCCCCTGCGGAATTGTGCCAGCGTACCAGTCTTGGGGTGTTGTTGGCAGCAGTGGGACTGCCGTGCTGCGCTCGCAATTACAGGCCCGATGTGCCGCCGTTCCACTGACGAGATTGCCGCGCTGCGCTCGCAATGACAAGCAGATGGGCCGGGTTCAGCGGGTCAGGAACTTGATGATTTTGGGGTTGACCTCTTCGGGGCGTTCCTGGTGCATGAAGTGGCCGGTGCCGGGAATGATGACCTTCTCCAGGCCGCCGGAGAAATAGGAGTACATGCCCGAGCTGAGGAAGGACTCCAGCCGCTTGGGCCGGTCTCGGGTGCCGTGGAGGGCCAGGGTCGGCACGCGGATGGGGCCGGCCGCGATGACCGCCTGGTCGGCGCACACCTGGTCGTCCACCTGCGAGGCGTCGTAGCGGGCGCGATAGTAGCCCAGGGCGGCCTGGACGACGCCGGGCTTGCGGAAGGTTGACCTTATGCTCTCCAGGGACTCGGCGGGAATGTCCCACTCCGGGGATGCCCAGCGCCACCACTCCTCCACGAAAGCGTAGTCGTTGTGGGCAACGACTTCCTCGGCGTGGGGCATCTGGAAAAAGAACCCGTGCCAGGTGCCGTGGAGGTACTGGAACTCCATGCTGAGCTCGCGGTCGACGCGGCCGGAGGCGATGGTCACCAGCTTGATGACCTTTTCGGGGGCGAGGGCGGTGGCCCCCACCACGGCGCCGGCTCCCCAGTCGTTGCCGATCAGGTAGGCACGGTCGGCTCCCAGCGCGCCGATGAGCTCGACGGCGTCGCGAGCCATCAAGGCCGAATGGTATCGGCCATCGGCTGGGGCTTCCGTGGGCGCGTAGCCGCGCATGAACGGTGCCACGGCGCGGACCCGGCGGCCGCCAGGTCCGGCAGGAGGTGACGGAAGGAGTACGCGTGGTCGGGGAAGCCGTGGAGGCAGATGGCCAGGGGGCCGTCGCCCATCTCGAGGTAGTGGAAGTTGATGCCGTTGGCGCGAACGCTGCCGGTGTTGAAGTCAGCCATGATGGTCTCCGGGTTATTGGGTCCTGAACATTGAGGGTATCACCACTCTTACACCCCGTTCCTGTGCCCGGCGGCGTTGCTGAGATTCTGCCACCCCACCGATCACCGCCGCCACCACTTCACCCTCCGTAACTGCGGATAGTACCCGCCCTCGCTGGTAGGCACGGTTTACGTCGCGGTTGTTGATTGTGAAAGACACCTCAAGCACGGCGTGAACCTGTTGCCGGTCGCTGGATCGCTGGGCGCGAATAATGATGTCGGAGACCCATAGGTCATCCACTTCTTCCTCGCTGACCACGCCGCGAGCTTCTGCTCCCTCGATTGCCGCCATCAACTCCGGGCAAATCCCCTCGTAGCGGCTGTTCAATCGGAGCGCTCTGACCAGCCCTAATTCGTCAGCAATGATGCTGGATATCTTGTACCGGATTCTGTCTTCCTCAGCCGAGGCTGCCACCGATGGTGAAACTGCACCGTGAGAGGATGTCATAGCGCTCAACTCGAGAAGTTCAACCTACCAGGGTCGTACGGACACGCTTTTGACGGCACTGCAATTCCGGGTCAAGCCCGCTTGAATTGGCAGTACATCTACCGCTCCCATCTATTATAAGCGTGTGGATTCCTATCGCAACTTGACGCCAACACCTTGACGTCAGAATTCATGGATGCGGGGAAGGACCTCGCGGCCGAAGAGTTCGATTTCGGCCATCACATCCTGGTGGTTGAGACCGGGTTGCTGGAAGGCGAGATCGACGACGCCCACGCCGCACCGTTCGTAGTAGGCGCGGAGCTGTTCCACCACGGTGTCGGGACTGCCGACGAAGTTGAGCTGGGTTCGCAGCGCGCCGCCGGACGGCGGAGGAGACGCCGGCGCGTCGGGTGTCGGCGACGCTCGTCCGGATCGAGCCGCCTGCACCGCCTGCGCAAGGGAGCGGCCGATGTTCATTCCGCGTCCGCCGCCGGCGTTGTGTACGCGGTCGCGCAGAGCGTGCGCCTGCTCGTCGGTCTCGGCCAGGCAAATTCCGCCGCGATAGACAATGTCGTCGGTGCCGGGTTGCCAGTCGGCCTCGCTGGACCAACGCCGGTAATCTTCGACGACGTTGGCCATATCGTCGGGGTGCTCGTAGGAGATGCCCAGCCCGAGGCGGCGGGACGCGGCAAACTGGACAGTATCGGCGCTGCGGGTGGCCACAAGCAGAGGCGGCAGCGGGCGTTGCACCGGCCAGGGCCAAACGGATACGGTGCGGTACTGGTAGTAGCGGCCCTCCCAGGAGAAGGGCTCCGGCTCGGTGAGGGCCTTCAACACCAGATCCATGGCTTCGATCAACCGCTCGCGGCCCTCGGAAGGGTTGAGATCGTACACCTGGTCCTCGCTGGGGGTGCCGCGCATGAACGCGGCCACCAGGCGGCCGCCGGTGAGATTGTCCAGCATACCGATTTCTTCGGCGACGCGAACCGGATTGTTGATGGGGAGCAGCTGGCCAAGCAGGGCGATCCTTGCCGTGCGGCAGCGCTCGGCGACGGCAGCGGCCATCACCGCAGGGTTGGGTGTGGTGCGGTTGCCGGAGTAGTGATGCTCGGAAAGGCTGATCCAGTCGAAGCCGAGGTCTTCGGCGAGCTCGCACTCCTCCATGCCTTCCTGATACGAACGCAGGGAGACCTCGGGGTCGTGAAAGGCCGGCGGCACCGGCCAACCGGCGGGGAACCGGTCGCGCTCAGCGTAGCCCATGCAACCGAAATATGAAGCTTTCACGGCATTCCTGCAGCAGATCCAGCGCGCTCGAATGGCGCGATGTTATGGTGCGGCATCGGGGTTGTCAACGCGACTAATGGTGGCACGAGGTGATCCATTTCCCCTGACCACGGCTGGGTACCCCACGAGATTGCCACGCTGCGCTTGCAATGACATAGGAGTTACGCACTTGAAATCCCATGCCCGTCACACCTGCCCCACAGACTGGCCTATCTGTGCGGTACACGCCACATACAAATGACGACAAAGGGAAAAGCGAAAGGCCCTGGGGCGCGTGCTACTGCCAGGAGCGGAGACGGATCTCCTCGCTGGTGTCCATATCCGCCTGGGCTTCCTCCGGCTGGTCGTTGAACAGGTAGGACAGTGATCGGCGGGAGTAGTAGTTGTCGTCGTCCGGGTCCAGCCGGATGGCCTGGGTCAGGTCGTCGATGGACTGCTGGTACTCTCCGACTTCGTACCAGGAGACGCCCCGGTTGAACCAGGCGTCGGCACACGCGGCATCCAGTTCGATTGCCGCCGTGTAGTCCGCGATGGCGCGTTCGTACACCCCGTTCCGGCTGTAGCGGTTGCCCCGGTCCACATACTCTTCGGGGGTTTCCGGCTCCGGCGGCGGAGTGGGACGGTTCCGAGTGGTCACGGATTGCCCTGCATCACAGGTTAGCCTACATCACCGAGCGGACCAGGCCGCCGTCCACCAGCATGGTGGTGCCGGTGATGTAGCTGGAGCGGGAAGAAGCGAGGAATGCCACCAGATACGCCAACTCCCGGGGCTCGCCGATGCGCTTGAGGGCGGTCTGCTCCGCCCGCTGGGCCAGGGCGTCTTCCAGCGGAATGCCCTGCGTGCGCGCCCGGTCTTCGACGTTCTCCATCATGCGATCCGACATGATGCTGCCGGGGCAGACGTTGTTGATGAGGATGTTCTCGTGTCCCAGGTCGTCGGCGAGGTTTTTCATGAACCCGATCACGCCCATTCGGGTCGCGGCGGAAAGGGCAAGGTTGGGGATGGGGGTGTAAACGGTGCTGGCCAGGATGTTGATGATCCGGCCGCCGCCCTGGGCGCGCAGGTGGGGCAAGGCCTCCCGGGTCATGCGGGCGAAGAAGAACAGCGAGCGGTTGGCGGAGACCTGCCAGAGTTCTTCGGTGGAATCCTTGGCGTAGGCTTGGGGAGGCCCGCCGGAGTTGTTGACCATGATGTCAATCTGCCCGAAGTGCGCGGCCGCGCCCGCCACCAGCTCGGCGATGGTCTCCTCGTTGTCCAGATCGCCGGCGTAGGTGAAGATATCGGCGCTGGTGGCGGCGCGGATCTCGTCCGCAGCCTGTTCCAGCGGACCCGGAGTTCGCGCGCACATGGCAACGCGGGCTCCCTCTTCCGCCAATACTTCGGCGCAGGCGCGGCCCAGTCCGCGACTGGCGCCGCCGATTATCGCCACCTTACCGTTCAGTTGCAGATCCATTACCGGGCCTCCTCGAATGTTGCACGGGATTATAACAGCCGATCCTACTCTAAACTGCGGCGAGTTGAACGTAACCATCCCGCATACGATCTCCCGGACGCCATGCGAGGATGGTGTACAATCGCCAATAGTATGGCAGCGAAACAGATCTCAGAATCGACCGGCGTCGAGATCGAAGCCGCCGCAGTGGAATTCGCCCGCGGCGCGGGCGACCTGTTGGCCGGCCACTTCGGGCGCGCGCTCAGCGTCGAGTATAAGGACAAGGCCCAGCAGGACCCGGTGACCGCCGCCGACAAGGAAACCCAAGCCTACCTGGAAGGGCAAATTCGCCGACGGTTCCCGGAGCACGGCATACTGGGCGAGGAAGACGACGCCAGCGCCGACGGCGAGCGGACCGCCGCCGATTTCCTGTGGGTGCTGGACCCTCTGGACGGGACCACCAACTTCATGAACGGCTTGCCGGTATATGCCTCGTCAATCGGCGTGCTGCATCGGGGCCGGCCGCTGGCTGGCGCGGTGTATATTCCCTGGCCTTCCGCGAGCGCTTCCGGCGTGGTGGTCCATTGTCACGTCGGCGGTGGAGCCTTTGCGGACGGTGAGCCGGTATCGGTGTACCAGGCGGAGAAGCCCCGTGGAGATCGTCTCATCGGTCTGCCCGGCTCTTTCGGCGCGTCCACGCGGGTGGGCAAGGGGCTGAAAGGGCAGCCGCTGGGTCAGCCCCGCGTCACCGGCAGCATCGCCTACGAACTGGCGATGACCGCCCTGGGGGTGATGCAGTTTGCCGTGATCGGCGCGCCGCGGATGTGGGACATGCTGGGCGGCGCCGTGGCCGTGCAGGAAGCCGGCGGCACAGTGATGACCCGGCTGTCGGGCCGCAAGCAATGGCATCCCCTCGATTCCCTGGTGCCGACCTGGGATGAGAAACCTCCCACCATGGCCGAGTTGCGCAAATGGGTTGCGCCGTTGGTGGCGGCCAATCCCACCCTGGCTCCCCTGATCGCCCACAACCTGCACAACCGGCGGCGTCCGTTCCGACGTATGTACCGGGGCGTCAAGAAGGCTTTGGGCGGCGGACAACGGTAGCGTTTCATTTCAGGTGGTTTCTTTGCATGGATGGACGGGATAAACGGGATTTCCAGATGCGAGGGCTTCCTGGATTCCGGCTTTCGCCGGAATGACGGGAAAGTTAAACCACCTAAACGGGAACGTTAAACTACCTAAATTGTAACGCTGCCGCGTTCGCCGTTGCCCCGACGGGCAGGCCCCGCTAGACTGTTTCCATAACTTTATCGGCCCGGTCAGGAATCTACTCGATGTCAGTTCGCTACGGCGTCAGCCTGCTCACCGACCCCGACTTCACTGCCCGCGCTTATCGGGCGCGTCAGTTGATTTGCGGCCAGTTCGCTTGCTGGGCCGCCGAGATGCACATGATGCACATGCTGATGTCGGACTATTTTCCCTTTGACGGGGCCGATGATCCGGACGCTGAGAGCCTGCTGGCGCGAGAACTGGAACAGCTGGCAGAGCGTTATCGCCGGGTTTCTCCCAAGTTTCCGCTCTTCAACCGCGGGATCACCGCCACGCGCAATACTGACGACGACGGCAACATCTGGCTTGATTTCTCGCCGGAGGTAGTCAACGAATCGCTGTATCGGTTGCAGTCGATGGTGGCCGACCTTTTGGAGCGTAATTCGGGTGCGGGCGGTCCGCGGCGCGTTTACGGCCCCGACTTTCCTCCCCAGATGCCGCTGCTGGCCCACGCGAACCTGCCCGACTCGGTCTTTGACAGCGCCATCGAGTTCGCGCGATCCGTTACCGACGAGCTCAAGGTGTCGCAGATCACCCGGGCGTGGCGCTTGACGCTGACCCGCTTCGAGTCCAACGCGGCCGGCGACGACTGGTCCGGCGGGCGATGGGCGACCGACCTGCAATGGCGCGTCATCGGCAGCTACAGCCTGTAGTGCCCAGCGCTGCCGGTGTCGGCCGGTGATAACCTGTACTATATTCCCGAGGTCAAATTATCTGCACGTCATGGGCTCGAATATCGTAACGGTTCTCACCACGTCCATCATCGCGGCCATAGTCATGGCCGGCATCTGCGCGGTGATCCAGGCCGTGGTCAAGGTACGCGCCCACCGCCAATTGACCCGACTGCATCGGGAACTGGATCTGGCCCGACAGGAGCACGTTGAATCGATGCAGGTTGAGTACCAGCATCAGTGCCAGCTGTGCGCCGAACTTGGCTTGCCGGACCCGCCCCTGCCGGAGGTTTTGCAGCCTCAACCGGAACCCGATGCCAAGGTCAAGCGTCTATTCCGCATACCGCTGAGTCTCCCCTTCCGGAACAAACAATCGCTGTTGCACCGGGCGCCCCGAGGATCGTCGGCCTTTATTGTGGGTCGCTACGGCGCCAGCTTTGCCGCCTCTACCGTATGGAAAACTTCCTCCGGCAGCATCCTGCGCCTGGCGAGTCCGGTGACGAGCCGTTTCCTGGCTTTCGGCCCTCGCGTTGTCGGATTTGTGCCCAGGTTTGCCGCCGCCGGCGGGGGCGCCACGGGGTCGATTGCTGCCGGCACTGGGGTCCGCTTTGCGCTGGGGGCGATCTCGATAGTGGGGCTGGTAATCGGTCCCCTCTTGACGGCTTGGGCCGTCTATCGCGAGTTGAAGAAGGTGCGCCGGGCTCGCCAGGAGCACGCCGATACGCTGGCGCAATTCAGCGCCGATCTGGATGCGATGGCGCGCCGCACCGCTGAGCTGGAGGCGCAACTGACAACGGAATCCCGCCCGGCCGTGCTGGTGTCCTGATCCTGGAAACGGGGCGTATTCGCGTAAGATTATTTGGCTGCTGGCTCGTCGGGATAAGGGCGAGCGCGGGTCTAGTGCATCACCAGCCCGCCGTCCACGTTGATGGTCTGGCCAGTGATGTTCCGCGCGCCCGGGCTGGCGAGGAACGCGGCCATGGCCGCGATGTCTTCCGGCTCGTTGGCGCGGCCGATGGGGATGTTGGACGCCCGTTGGGACTGCAACTCGTCCACGGATATGCCCATCTCGGCCGCGCGCTGCTCCATGGTGCTGGTGGACATGGCCGTGATGGTCGAGCCGGGGCAGATGGCGTTGACGTTGATGTCGTACCGCGCCAACTGGTGCGCCGCGATGAGCGTCATGGATATGACGGCGCCCTTGCTGGCGGCGTAGGCCGCGTTGGAGGTGCCGCGATAACCCTTGCCGGCGATGGAGGCGATGTTGACGATGCGCCCGCCGCCGCCCTGGTCGATCATCTGGCGGGCGGTGCGCTGCATGACGAAGAACGCACCGCGGGCGTTCACCCGGTGGATGCGGTCCCAGTCCTCCTCGGTGATGTCCATGATGTCGAGGTAGCGGGTGACTCCGGCGTTGTTGACCAGGATGTCCACCCGCCCCAACGCGCTCACGGTGTCGGCGATCACCCGGTCAATGTCGGCGCCATCGCCGATGTCGGCCGCGATGGCAACGCTGTTGCGTCCCGTGGCCCGGACGTCGGTGGACGTTTCTTCCACGGCGTCCGCCAGAATGTCGGTGACGGCAACATCAGCCCCGTCGCCTGCCAATGCCAGCGCCGTTGCTCGACCCATGCCGCGCCCGGCGCCGGTGACCAGGGCAACTTTTCCTTCCAGAGACATAATGATCCTCTCCGTGTAATGGGGTTCAGCGGTGCGTCAGCGGCTCCAGCAAGTCCAGCAGAATTGCTACTTCGTCCAGCGAATCAGCGATGTCGTCAGAATGCAGGAACCGCTTGCGCTGGTAGAAGTTGCCGTGGAGGCTGTTGGCGATAGCCCGTAGGGACCGTATCCGGTCGTCTCCGGTTAGCTTGCCCGCCTGATAGAGCACTTCGCCGAAATGCTCGTGCTTGTCGTATTGCCACTCTTGGGCGGTTGCCACGGCCTTGGCCATCCAGGCTGCGGCGCCCCAGCCTTTTTCCGAAGCCTGATGCAGGTCGTCGTCGGCCAGGTAGCGGCGGCTGCGCTCCAGAAACTCGCGAGACTGGAGGCGGTAGTCTTCGATGGTCTCAATGAGTTCATCGTATGGTTGCATGGGGGACATCTGAGGCATGGTTATCGTTCCCGTTACAGCGCCCGCAGTAGCTCCTGGTAGTTCTCCCGGCCGGTGCGACGCAGGCGCAGTTCATCCGTGATCTCCAGGTCGCCGGAGTCTTCCAGGAGTTCCACGTGGGCGACTACTTCCGTGAGGGCGGCGAAGAAGTTGCCGCCTTCCAGCTTGCGGCGCTCGAAGGTCCGGCGGGTCACGTCTTCCAGGGGCTGGGGTTCCGGGCCGGCCGTAACCAGGATGCGGCCCAGCCGGCGGGCATGGAACCGGATCAGGTCGGAGGCCCGTTGCGCGGTCTGGAAGTTGAACTTGTGGTTGTTGTAGAGCCGGTGGGCCGGCAGGATCGCCACCTCGGTTCCCAGGTCGGCCACCCGCTGCAGTGAGCGCAGGTAGGTCAGCAAGCCGTAGGAGTCGTCGGGGTCCTGGTAGTGAAGGGGCAGGTTGCGGCGCACCTCGCCGCTGTAATCGGTCTTCATGGTGGGATGGGGGCTGATTTCAGGGAGCACGTGATCGCCGGTGAAGACGATGTCGCTGCCCGTCCCGTTGCCGATGACGGCGCAGATTTCGTCGGGCGAGTGACCGGGGGCGTGCATGTAGGTCAGGATGCCCTGCTGCTCGCCGTGCGTTATCGGGTGACCGACGTGGTGAGTGCGACGGGAAGCCATGTAGCGTTGGCGCTCTTCGGAATCGGAATGCGCGAACCCATTGGCTCGCGCTGTGGTCCACATGGCCTCTTTGATCGGCGAATTGGTGGCCATTTGCAGGTCCCTGGGGTCAAAGGGCAGCAGTGGCTGGTAGATGTCGTGCGCCCACAGCTCGGCTCCCGACTGCTCGATGACGCGGGCCACACCGCCGTCGTGGTCGGCGTGGCCGTGGGTGATGATCACCCGCTCGATGTCCCGCACTTCCAGCCCGCCCAGGGCCATACCGGACTGCAGCAGGTGGAAAGATGCTTCCGCCCCGGGATCGATGAGCGTGAGTCCTTCGTTCTCGAAGATGTACGCCCAGGTCGGACCGGTATGGGAGTGCCCTTCCTGGGGGACGGCGACGGTGTGAATGGTTCGCCCGTACCCATCGGTCAGCCGCAGGGTCATGCCGTTGCCGGCGGAGTCGCCGTTACGGAGGACATCGATCTCGGTGAAGTAGTCGGGCATTTGAGGGTTCCTCCTGGCGCGGGAGCGGCAATAGTATTCAATACTATACGGCGCGCATTATAACCGCTTGGCAGTCTCCGCGGGGCAGGGCGGCGCCGATAGCCGTCTTGCCCGTAGCTGTGGCGCCGGCCCTGAAACCGCAGTTACCCCTGCTATAATGCCGGCGTCCGACAGGCAAGACGTCGAAGGCAGGAGGTTGCACGATGCGATTGGAAGGCAAGGTTGCGCTCATCAGTGGAGCCGCCAGCGGTGTAGAGGGCGAGTTGATGGGCTTTGGCGGGGCGGCGGCGCGTATGTTTTGCCGCGAGGGCGCCAGGGTCGTATTGGGCGACATCAACACGGAGGGCGGCGAACGCACCGCCGAGCAGATCCGGGCCGCCGGCGGCGATGCCATCTTCGTCAAGCTCGACGTGACCCAGGAGCAGGACTGGATCGATGCCGTTGCCGCCACCGTGGCCGCGTTCGGCAAGCTCGATGTGCTGGTGAATAACGCCGGCTCCGGCGCCCGCTACACGGTGGAAGAAACCACCGAAGAGGCGTGGGACGGGCAGATGGACGTTCACGGCAAGGGCACATTCCTGGGAACCAAGTGCGCCATTCCGGAGATGCTCAAGGCCGGGGGCGGTTCCATCGTCAACATTTCCTCCATTTACGGCCTGGTGGGCAGCCCCACGTCAACTGCCTATCATGCTGGCAAGGGCGCGATTCGCCTTTTGACCAAGTCCACGGCCATCCAGTATGCCGGGGATAATATCCGCGCCAACTCCATTCACCCCGGTTACTGCCGCACCCCGTTGACGGCTCGCAGCTACGAGAACGAACGGCACTTCACCTGGATCAACGAGCAGATCCCCATGGGAAGGGTGGGCAATGCCGATGACATCGCCTACGGCATCGTCTTCCTGGCGTCGGACGAGTCGTCGTTCATGACCGGGTCGGAGCTGGTGATCGACGGCGGCACCACGGCGCAGTAGCCGTACCGGAGTCTGAAGGAGCAAGGCCCATGGCGGTATCGAAAGACCGGGTCCTGTTCAGAGAGCACGGAGTGCTCGTCACCTACGAGCGGTTCATCGAGCCCGAAGGCAAGGAGTACCGCATCGAGGACATCCTTGCCGTTGACATGGAGATCGTCGAGGAGGAATCGGACCGGCCGCCGATCCGCTGGTGGCGCACCGTGGGCGGCGGCGGAATCATCGGGTTCGCCGTGGCCGCGGTGGGCGGGTTCGCCGGCGCCTGGCTGACCATGGGGATCTTAGTGGTGCTGATGGCGGTGGCGGTGACCTGGTGGAGCAATCGCATCCGGTCCAACAAGTTCAAGGTGTACCACGTCATCGTGACGCTGCCCACTCAGCGGGAGGACCGCCAGGAACACCGCATCATATCGTCCACCAGCCGGTTCTTCAGCGAGCGGCTGAAGGTTGCCCTGGAGCGGGCGATGGTGGAGCGGCCCGCCCGGTTCGAAAATCGCTAGACGATTGGTCCGGCTTTCGGCTCCACAGTGGGGCAAGCCCGACGATCACTTGCCGTCGCTGACGTCGATCACCACCTTGCCGACGATGGCCGCGCGGACTGCTTCGTGGGCGCCGGCGGTGTCTTCCAGCGGGAAGTGGGGGCCGTCCATTCCTACGAGTTCTCCGGATGCCAGCCAGCGGTTGGTGTCTTCGACCCCGGTAGTCTTGGCTTCCTCGGGCATGTCGTAGACCAGGACGTGGCGAACGTTGACGTTGCTTACGGGGAACTCGAAGGGAGGCGCCGGCCCGTCTCCGGCGGCGTAGATGGCGATGCTGCCGCCCCGCTTGATGATCCGCTGGCTCACGGCGAAGTTGCCGGAGTAGTCCACCTCGACGATCAGGTCGACTCCTGCGCCGTCGGTGATTTCCAGGATACGCGCCGCCGTGTCCTCGGCGCGGTAGTTGACGGTGTGCTGCGCGCCGGCCTGCCGGGCGATTTCGGCCTTGGCGTCGCCGCTCACGGTGCTGATGATGCGTTCGGCGCCGCCGAGTTTCGCCATTTGCAGCGCCATGTTGCCCACGGCGCCCGCGCCTCCGGGCACCAGGACGGTCTTGCCGCCCAACGGCCCGTCGGCGAACACGCAGCGGTGCGCGGTGAGGGCGGGCACACCCAGGCCGGCCGCCAGCGTGAAGTCCACGTTGTCCGGCATCCGGACGGCCCGGTTCGACGGCTGCACCGTGTACTCCGCCGCCGTGCCAAATGCTCTCCCGAACTGCGACTGGTAGAGCCATACCCGCTCGCCGATGCGACTCTCGGGCACGCCGTCACCGACCATGTCGATGATGCCGCCGCCGTCCTGGTTGGGGATGATGCGAGGGTGGCTGATCCGAGCGGACGTGCCCTGACGCCGTTTCCAGTCCGACGGGTTCACTCCCGACGTGACCACCCGAATCCGCACCTCGCCGGGCCCTGGCTCCGGGTCAGGCATCTCGCCTACTTGCAACACTGAGGCGTCACCGTTTTCCTCATACCAGACTGCGCGCATATCAATACCTCCTGGGCCGGCGGGGAAGAACCCCCGGTCAGACAATGTTCTGGTTCAGTTGGTCAGTTGTTTCCGCTCACCGCCGTCGCCGCCGTGCTGCACCCAAAGCCAGCAGCCCCAGCGGCCCGGCCAGCAGCGCGGCCGACGCCAGTTCCGTGGGAAGGTTCCGGCTCGTTGGTCCCGGAGGCGGCGCGCTGCAGCCGCCTCCGGACGGCGTTGTGGACGGCGTTGTGGTGGTGGGAGCCGGCATGGGTGTGTACGTGGGCGCCGGTTCGCTGGTGGGCACGGGCGCAGCAGTCGGCGACGCCGGGGCCTGAGGCGCCGGGGCCTGCTGAGCCAACCCCGCGGGTGTCGGTGTCGGGCGACGGGTGGGTATCGCCTGGAAAGCCGGCAACACCGGCGTGGACAATTCGCGCGGGGACAGGCCCAGCGATTCCCTCCACTCGTTGTCCAGTTCTATGATGGTGAGCCCGTAGGCCGCTTCCAACGACTTTTCGAAGTTGTGCATGGTGCGGATGGCGTCAAACAGCCGGGTCATTTTCTCCGTGCCGTAAGTGTCTAGCATGTACGTCACCACAGAGTGGCCCAAACCGTAGTTGCGCAGCGTTTCCTCGGGTGTGCCGGAGTAGGTGCGCAGGCTGGCCAGCGGCGGCACAGCGTCGTTGCGTATGGCGGTGTTCACGAACCGGCCAAAATCCGTGTTGTCCTCGCCTTCCGAATACACCGCCAGGCCTTCGTTCAACCACACGTGAACCTGGCCGAAGGCGGTTCCCGCGGCGTCTGCCACCAGCAGGTGCGTGAACTCGTGGGCCGTGGTGCTCAGTATATTGTCGCCGATAAACACGTCGTTGGATCCATCGACCAACAACGTCCGCTCGTTGGTGAACGCCTGGCCCAGGGTGCGCAGTTGTTGCGCAGCCACCCGGGACTTGGGTGGCAGGGCGACGCGCATGTCTGCGTAGTCCGAATAGACCACCAGGTTCATGGGCTCGGTCAACTCCACGCCCAAGATCGGCCCCATGTGGGCGTAGGTGTCCGCGGCGACCTCCAGCACCTGTTGGGCCCGCTCCTCCGATTGACTCGTATGACGGTAGTAGTAGACGTTGATCAGGTCATCAGAAACCTTATCCCAGTCCAGGCCGCGGTTCAGGTACACCAGGACGTCCGGCTCGGTTTCCAGCCTTTGCCCATCGGCCGTGCGGATGTCAAAGTAATACGAAAGCCGGGTTCCCGCGGGTATAAACTCGTTGGCCGTCTTGCTCTGGAACAGGGCCTCGCCGGAGATGCGCTCGCCCGGCTCAAACTCCACGGTGCGATACACGCTGCGGCTGGACTGACCCAGCTTGCGGACGTAGACGCGGATTTCCTCAATCGGACTGGAGCTTTCGGCTTGCAGGTAGAAGCGCAAGCCATCGGGAAACTGGTTTTCGACGCCCTGTTCGGTGACGGTGATCGCCTGTTGGGCATCGGCGCTTCTCGCCTCGAAAGCGAACGAACCGACAATAATGAGCAGGATGGCGATGGCGGCGACCCATTTCGTCATGGTGGCAACCTCTAATCTTGGTATTCCATACCGCATACGCCCGGCCTCGCCGTGGGGATTGCCTGACCATTCAGGCTCCGCCGACTTCACGCAACCCGGTCTTACCCGGGCCGGGATGCACCCGAAACTCGCGGCACTGCAATCAGGCGGGGACGTTGAGCGCGCGGCGGGCGTTTTCCAGGAGCACCTTGGGGATCACGTGGTCGCGCATTTGGAGGTTCTGGAAATCCGCCAGCCAGTTGTCCGGCTGGATGAACGGGTAGTCGGAACCGAACATCACCTTGTCCTGTAACCGCGTATTGGTCTCCCGGATCAGTGTTTCCGGTATGAACCGGGGCATCCAGCCGGACAGATCCAGGAAGACGTTGGATTTATGCAGGGCCACGGCGATTTGCTCGTCGATCCAGGGCCAGGCGGGGTGGGCCATGATGATGGTCATGTTCGGGAAGTCGGCGGCCACGTCGTCAAAGCAGGGTATGGGTTGGCTGTATTTCAGCTTGAGGCCGCTGCCGCCCGGCGTGCCCGAGCCAGCGCCGGCGAACCCGGAGTGGAACAGCACCGGGATGCCCAGACCGTCGGCCACCTCATATAACGGGTAAAACTTTGTGTCGTTGGGGAAAAAGGCCTGATGAATGGGATGCAGTTTCAACCCCTTCAGCCCAAGCTCCTTCACCGACCGCTCCAGCTCGTAGCAGGCTGCCTTGCCCAACCACGGGTCCACCGAGGCGAACCCCATGAACTGCTCGGGGTGTGAGTTGACGATGCTGGCTACCCAGTCGTTGCTGTCCGGTTTCTCGCCGGTGTTGGTGGTGGTGTCCACCGAGAAAATCACGCCGAACAGGTCCAGTTCGCGGAACTTGTCGGCCATCTCCGCCGGATCCGTGGGCGGCGGCGGCGCCCGGAAGTAACGCAACAGTTCCGCCTCAATTTCGATCTCGGGCAGCCCCGGTTCACGGGGCACGTGGATGTGCATATCGATGGCTTGCATCAGATGGTTCTCCATCAGTGTGGCGATTGTCCGGTTGCCGAGGTGATGATACGATAAAGCGAAGCCGGCGGGGCGAAGAACGATAAGCCACGCCAAGCGGGGAATGAGTGGAAACCGCTAACCTAGTGACGTATTCAGACCTGTGGCAAGTGCTGGGGATTTTCGCCGGCATCTGGTTTGCCTACTTTTCACTGGTCATATCTCTGATTGTCGGCTGGTACATCCGCGACACTAACCGTCGGGACAAGGATATTGACCGGCGGTTCCGAGAAATGGAAGAGGCCAATGAACGCCGGCACCAGGAGTTGTTGAAGGCAATCAGCTTGCTTTACCGGCACGTGCACGCCGACGGCAGCCAGGCCATTGTTCCGTTGCCGAACGCTGAACCGGCGGCGCCGGCTCCCGCTGACGACTGACACCCGGACATGCTATTTCGCCGGCAGGGTAGCGGCGAACTCGGCGCCTCGTCCTACCCACTGGTTCAAGCCGGCGTCTGACTCCAGTCCTGCCGGTTGCACCAGCACCCAGCCGCGCATCGGTCGACCGGTCATGGACATGACGCCGGCGTGGGGCAGGGCCAACGCTTCCTCGTAGCCCTCCGGTCCAACTCGTACCATCAAACCCTGGTCGGTCACGCAGCAGCACATATTGCCGGCCAGCATGAACGCCAAGCCTCCGAACATCTTGCGCTCGGCAATATCAGGGTGTCCGGAAAGAGTTTCCTTGACCCGGGCGGCCAGCGATTCGTCGTAGGCCATGGCCGCTTTCGGCTAGGGCTGTCGGCCCATGTAGCCGATCATCTTATCCTGCGTGCTGGCGGAATCAGGCACGGCGACCGCGGCGCCGACAAAGCCGGCCTGCCGGCCCATATCGGCAAAGCCGCCGGACACCAGCATCCCGTAGGCGAACTCGACCATCTCGCCGTCCAGGGTAGTGTCCTGCCCGGTGGCCCGGGCCAGATCCCAACAGTGGACAAGTTGATCCAGCACCGTGCCCATCATAATGCGCGCTACCGGCATCTCGCCGAAGGGGGTCATTGCCGTCCGCTCCAGGGCGTCGGGGTTGGCGGCGAGTTCCAGCGCGCGATCAACTGCGGCGTGGTAGGCCCGGATCAGAACGGCAATGTCGGTTTCGCCCTGATAACTGCTCTCGGCCTCGTTGGGGCGAATGTCGGGCACGTCGCCGGTGATGCAGCCGGCGGTGAACTCCAGCCCGCCGATGAGGTGGTTGAACAAATCCAGCACGCTCCACTGGGAGCAGGGCGTCGCGTCCGCAGCCTGAGCCTGGGTTACGCCGCTGGCCACTGCTTTGGTGCGATGGGTAACCCGTTCCAGCTGGCCTACCGGGTCAGGAGTTGGCGCTTCAGCAGTCACACTAAAACACCTGCGGGCAGTCGCGGGTGAACACGCTCCACTCGCCCTTTTCGGCGTCGTAGCGGGAGTTGACGAACACCTTCCAGCTGCCCTCGTCCATTTCGGGGTAGTCGCTGCGGTAGTAGAAGCCCGGCCAACGGGTTTCCTTGCGGTGCAGCATGTGGCGCAGGTGGGCCTCGCCGACCCAGGCGCGGTGGATGAGCTCGTGGCAGCGCAGCAGTTCGTGGCGGTTGCGGGCGCCCAGCTTCTCCAGGTCTTCCCGGAACATGCCCAGGAGCTCCAAGCCGCGCAGCATGGTGTTCTCATTGGTGGTGAACCCAGCGGATACGCCGGCCACGTACTCGTCCATCAGCTTTTGCAGGCGGAACAGGCCTTGCCTGGGCAGCAGGTAGTTGGGGTTCACCTCGGGGTTGGAGGAAGCGTACTGGTTCTCCTCGAAGGTGACCATCGGCGCCCAGACCTGCCGCTTGAGCTCGTCGATCTGGCGGTCGTCGGTCCTGGGCTGGTTTGGGTGGTCCATGGCGTAGATCACGGCAGACTTCCCGGCCAGTCGTCCCTCGGTGAACGAACCGGACGAGAACTTGTGCGGGCAGGCTCCGACGCCGTCGCCGGCGGCAAACAGACCCTGCACGGTGGTCATCTTGTTGTAGCCCCAGTGGTATCCGTCGGGCGCAACGTCCTCGGGACCGCTGACCCACGCGCCGGACTCACCGCTGTGGCTGCCCATGATGTACGGCTCGGCCAGCACGACCTCCGAAGGACGTTCTTCGGGGGCGATGTTGTGCGCCGCCCAGAGGATGGCCTGGGAGATGGTCATGTCCAGGAAGTCTTCCCACGCTTCGACGATGATCTCCCGCTTGCGTTCCTCGTCGCCGGCGGCCAACGCGTCGATGGCCTCCGGGGTTTTCAGCTGGATGGGGCCGTTGCCGGCCTGGATCTCCGTCCAGAGCAGGTGGTTGCGCAGCGGCGTGGGGGTGGGGAACGCGGATCCGTAGGGGTCGTACTTCTTGAGCTCGGGCAGCCGGTTGATGAAGTAGTTGTCGCCGGCGGCGTTGGTCAGGTCGGCGCGGAAGAGCTGGGACCATGCGCCCACCGGTCCGTAGGAGTCCTTGAAACGGCTGGGGACGAAGCGGTGCTCCATCTGGGTCATCTCTGCCCCCACCGGGATCACCAGTCCATACACTGAGCCGGTGTCGAAGATGGAGTACCAGGTGCGGCCCATCCCCTCACCGACGCTGCGGGGACGGAACAGGGCGGTGGCGCCGCCGGCGGCGCTGATGACCGAGCGCGCCTTGAAGATGTAGATCACGTCCTCGCGGACGCCGAAGCCGACTGCCCCGGCGATCCGGTTCGAGTCGTCGGCGTCGGTGAAAAGGTGGGAGATGAACACCCGCTCGAAGTGGTCTTCGGGTCCGATGACTTTCTTGGTTGCCTCGGACACGATGGGCTTGTAGGCCTCGCCGTGGATCATAACCTGCCAGCGGCCCTCGCGGACGTACAGCCCTTCGTCGTCGTACCAGAAGGGGAGGCCCCACTCCTCGAACATGTGGACGCTGCTGTCAACGTGGCGGGCCACATCGTACACCAGGTCCTCGCGGGAGATACCCATCATGTCGTTGCGGACGTACTCGACGTAGTCTTCCGGCTGGTTCCAGCCGTGGCGCATCCCCATGTACATGTTGATGGCGGACAGACCCTCGCCTACGGCTCCGCTGCGGTCGGTGGCGGCTTTGTCCACCATGACGATGCGCAGGTCGTCGCCGCCCCAATAGCGAGCCTCGATTGCCGCGCCGCAGCCGGACATGCCGCCGCCGATGATCAGGACGTCGCTTTCAACGATGCGGGTAGTTGGTTCAGCCATCTTGAGATCGGTCTCCTCTGTGGTGATCTATGTACATGCGATGCGGACCGAGGCGGTGGCAAACCTGCGCCCGGCCCGAAAGCGGCGACGGGCAGTATAACAGACCGCAGGCAAAGCGGCGTGAGCGTCAGACGGGTACAGCCCAGAAAGGACCAGGCCCCCATACGGACCCGGTTTGCGGCGACCCGGTTTGCGACGAGGGAACGTCAGAATCAGCAACTGTCTTGAAGGTCAAGGAGTCAGGCGGCAGCGGCAGCACCAGGGTTTTGCCAGGGGTGTTGGATTTGACGATGGCGTTGCCGATGGTGAGCAGCTTGCGCATACACGTCCTGACTCTGACGATTGATCGCCGGGGGTAAGGACTTTGGAAAGGTCCTGGTGTCCGGCCCAGGATGATTGCAAAATCACCGCCTGACCCTTTTCCGCTCGTTATGAGCTTGTAGAAGTATGTTCGTCGCGGTGGTTGATGGTTCGACAGGCTCACCATGAGCAGCGGGTTTGGTTGTCATAGTGGGCCTCCGGCTCGACAAATCACACGGTGGAGACTGGCAGGATTGCAGCCGTGGTCGGCCGCTATTCCGAAACCACGCTGGTCAGGTGCTGGATGCTGATCACCCTCCGACCCGCGCCCAAACGAACGGCCACCAGGTCGATGCGCCACTCCGGGTCCGCATCGGCTTCTGCATGACGCAACAGAAAGTCCTGCGCCGCCAGGATGAGGCGGTATGCTTTGGTCTGGGTCAGCGACTCCTCGGGCGAGCCGTAGGCGCCGCTCCGGCGCGTGCGCACCTCGACGAAAACCCACTCCCGCCCCTCGCGGGCTACCAGGTCGATCTCGCCCCACCGGCAGCGGTAGTTGGTCGCAACGACGCAGTACCCCCTGGCCTCAAGGTGATGCCGCGCCAACTCCTCGCCGATTTTGCCAATCCGGCGCGAGGAGAGTGCGGAAGCCTCCCGGGGGTCATCGGGCGTCGGCATCGGAGAGCAGCCGGCCCTGTCGCAACGGGCTGAAGGAACGTCGGTGTATGGGGCTCGGCCCCAGTTCAGACAGGCTGCGCAGGTGCGCGCGCGTGGCATAGCCCTTATGCTTGGCGAACCCGTATCCCGGGTAGCAGCCCTCTGCGCGAACCATCAACTCATCGCGGGCCACCTTCGCCAGGATGCTGGCCGCCGCTATGGACAGCGACTTCGCATCCCCCTTGACCACAGTCCGATGCGGCAGCGGGCACTCCTTGATGGGCACCCAGTCCATCAGCAGGGCGTGGGGGGCCGGTCGCAGACGGTCCACCGCCGTCAACATCGCTCTGATCACGGCCTGGCCGATGCCGATGTGGTCGATTATCTCGGGTGAGATCAGTTCCACCGCGCAAGCCAGGGAGTTCTCTCGTATCAATGCTGCGGCCTCCGTGCGCCGCCGCTCCGAAAGCCGCTTGCTGTCGTCGATTGCCGCCAGCCACGGCTCATCGCCCCTCAGGTCCGGAGGCAGGATGACGGCGGCGGCTGCCACCGGCCCGGCCAGCGGCCCGCGCCCGGCCTCGTCCACGCCGGCGATCAGACGATGGCCCTGGACACGGAAGTCCGTTTCCAGGGACAGGTCAGGCATTGACCAGCGCGGCGTCCGCGATTTCGGTATGCGTCGCCGGTTCGTGGCCGGCGATGGGGCCGCCGCCCAGGACGGTATCGCCCTGGTAGAACACCGCCGCCTGCCCCGGGGTGATCGCCCGCTGCGGTTCCCGGAACCGAACCAGCGCGCCGTCACCGATGGCGGTAACAGTGGCCGGCGCCTCCGCGAACTTGTAGCGTATCTTGACGGTCACATCCACCGGCCCGACCGGGGGAACAGCGGAAACCCACGATACCGGATCAGCGTACAGCGTGTCCCGGTACAGGTCCGTTTCGGAGCCTACCACCACCTGGCGTGTATCCGGTTCCAGCCGGATCACGAAACGCGGCGGACCACCGGACAGGCCCAGGCCGCGGCGCTGGCCCACGGTGAAGTACTGGATGCCCTGGTGAGCCCCCAGCACGTTGCCGTCGGCGTCCACGATGTCGCCAGGGCGCTCGTCGGTGCGCTCCCGCAGGAACTCCCGGTAGTCGCCGGTGGGGATGAAGCAGATGTCCTGGCTGTCCGGCTTGTCCGCGTTGGGGAACCCGGCCTCCATTGCCAGGCGGCGGATCTCCGACTTCGGGTAGTGACCCACGGGCATGAGGGTAGCCGCCAACTGCTCCTGCCGCATCCCGAACAGCACGTAGGATTGGTCCTTGTCCGCGTCCACGCCGCGCTTGAGCGCCCACCCGCCGGCCGCGTCAGCCTCGATGCGCGCGTAGTGGCCGGTGGCGACGTGTGACGCCTGGAGCATCCGGGCGCGCTGGGCCAGGAAGCTGAACTTGATCTTGTCGTTGCAGGCAATGCACGGGTGAGGCGTCCGCCCGTTCTCGTACTCCCGGCGGAAATAGTCGATGACGAAGGCGCGGAACTCCCGCTGCACGTTCAGCACATAGTGAGGCACGCCCAGGATGCGGCAGACGGCGCGGGCGTCTTCCACGTCGTCCAGCGTGCAGCAGCCCCGGTAGTACTCCGGCAGGTCCGCCTGGTCGATGTCGTACAGCTTCATCGTCACGCCGATGACGTCGCAGCCCTGCCGGTGCAGCAGCAGCGCGGCCACGGAAGAGTCGACGCCGCCGCTCATGGCGACGACAACGCGGTTGGGAATGGTATGGCTGGAAAATGCGCTCATGCTTCA
This sequence comes from Dehalococcoidia bacterium, assembly GCA_034420475.1. GTDB lineage: Bacteria > Chloroflexota > Dehalococcoidia > Lucifugimonadales > UBA3495 > Bin87. The sequence goes on along the minus strand of DAOULH010000011.1, from coordinate 25,259 downwards.
ATTGTCACCGGATGTAATCCAATCGTCAAACGACATCCCGTCCGTGTACTCCTGCGGCAGAAGGTTCCACAACACTGACATCAGGAACTTCGCATCCGTCAGCGCCAACTCTGTGTCCACCTGATCCAGATTGATTTCATAAAAATTGCCGTGCAGCACTTCGGCGTACATCAAAGACCGCCTGATGGCTTCACGGTTATTGGATTCGTCGGCGAGTTGGCGAATGACGACCCGGATCTCTTCGTGGCCGAAATGGTTCCATCCTCGGTGGGTCGCCACCGCTTTGGCCAGTTGAGCCACGGCTCCCCAACCCTTTTCGCCGGCCTGGCAAAGATCGCCCTCGGCCAGATACGCCGGCCATTTAGACCAATATTCTTTGGCCTTCGGCAAGTGCTTGCGAATGCGGGCATCCCGGCGGGTTGGCGTTTCGCGACGGGTTCGGGGCGGCATGGTTATTCTTCCCTCTCAACCCATTCGGCGAAACCTGCCCCTCCCGTGTACTCGACGGGCAGCAGACCCCAGAGAATTCCGAGGAGCGGGCGGGCATCGGCCAATGCGAACACCGCTTCGTCAGCAGTCATGTACACTTCGTAAAAGTTGCCGTGCAACCTTTCCGCCGCGCCCTTGCCGCGGTAGATGCGCTCCGCCTGCTCCGGCAGTTCCCCGGCCAGCGCGGTGATTGCTTCCAGCACTGCCACGTGGTCGTAGTGATCCCAGCCGCGCAGCGCAGCCACCGCTTTGGTCAATTGGGCGACAGCGCCCCAACCCTTCTCGCCGGCTTGGCAGACGTCTCCTCGGGACAATTCCAGGGGCGCGTTGATCCAATATTCTTTGGCCTGGGCCAGATGTTTGTGGATGCGGGCATCACGTCGGGTCGGAGCCTCGCGTCGGATTCGGGGCGGCATTGGCTTTCTCGGCAATCGCAGCGCGGTTGCGGGTACGGTATTGGGTAGTATAGCATCGGCCCAATTCAGCCAGCCGAACCTGACCTCGCATACCACCACGGAGGCAAATCCCATGCCCGTCACCTTTGGATGCTCCCTGCCCAGCCGGGGCACCATGGCCTCTCCCGATAACCTGCGCAGCCTCGCCCAGCGCGCCGAGGACCTGTCCTTCGACCACGTCTGGGTCAGCGACCACATCATCATCCCCCACGAGGTCTCGTCCTTCTATCCCTACGCCGCCGACGGCGTGGCCCCCTTCCAGCGCGACAACACCTACTTCGAGCCCCTGGCCGCGCTGAACTTCCTGGCCGGCTGCACCACCCGCGTCAAGCTGGGCACCCACGTGCTCATCCTCCCCTACCGCAACCCCGTGCTCACCGCCAAGATCCTGGCCACCCTGGACGTGCTCAGCGGCGGCCGCCTGATCCTGGGCGCCGGCGTCGGCTGGATGGAAGAGGAGTTCCAGGCCATGGGCCTCGACACCTACGCTCAGCGCGGCCAGGTCACCGACGAGTACATCCAGATCTTCAAGGAACTCTGGACCTCCGACAACCCCGAGTTCCACGGCGAGCACTACGACATCAGCGGCGCCGGCTTCCTGCCCAAGCCCGTGCAGAAACCGCACCCGCCCATCTGGATCGGCGGCCACACCAACCCGGCCATCCGCCGCGCCGCTACCCTGGGCGACGGCTGGATGCCCATCGGCCTGCGTCCGCCGGCCATCCTCGAGCCCGAGGAACTGGCCGAAAAGATCGCCCGCCTGCGCCGCGTCAGCGCCCGCGCCGGCCGCGCCGAGGATGCCGTGGACCTGGTCTTCAGCACCGACTGCGTCTTCCACGACGCGCCGCAGTCTGACCGTCGCATGGTGTCCGGCATCCCCGAGCAGATCGCCGCCGACCTCCGCCAGTACCAGGACCTGGGCGTGCGGCACTTCATCTTCAGCTTCCCCGCCGACAGCGCCGCCCAGCAGCAGGAGGCCATGGAACGCTTCTCCCGCGAGGTGATGCCGCTAATCCCGAACGACTAGCCGCGACCCGCTACGCGCTGCATTCCGAGCAGCCGTTCCCGGCGCAATGCCCGGGTGTTGCTTTCAGCCTATCGCCTCAATTACCAGGGCGAGGCCACGTTGCAGTCTCTCCGCCCAGTCCGGTCTCGGCCGTATCACCGGAAAGATGCACGTCCGGAACAGGCAGATACCCTCGCGCCGGGCAAGTTCATGCTCGTCCCAGCCGAAGCGGTCCAGGGCAGCGTCTTTGAAGATTCCGTGGTACTCCATCCTGATGGCCGCCCGCTTCTCGGTGCCGGTCATGGCGCTCCACCGGAGATGGGCCAGGAAATTGCCCACGTCCAGCATCGGATCCCCGGGGCCCGTTTCCTCGAAGTCCACCAGCACCAGGCGCCCATCCGGTAATACCAGCATCTGGTCGTCGTAGAAGTCATTGTGGGCCGTGCTCGTGGGCTGCCAGGACCGGATGAAGGGATCCAGGGCCGCAACCGCACGGTCAAACTCCCAGCGGGCTTCAACGTGGTCCCGCACGGCGTTTTTGATCTCCCGTTTAGCGCCGCGGTAGCGGCCGGACAGATTGAAGGGACGACCGTTGCCTGCCTCCGCCGGAACGGACCATAGGCTCTCCAGGCCATCCAACAGAGCGTCGGGGTTCAGCTGTTTGCCGGCTCGGATGTATTGCCGGAGGTTTTGCCCCGGTATTTCAGACGTCCACACCACCGCCCCCTCGCGCCAGCGCCCGGCGATCCTGGGCACCGAAAAACTCGAGCGGGCCACCAGTTCGGCCGCGTCCAAAAATGCGGCCATCGCGGGCGGCTTCATCACGCGGGCGTAGAACCTGGCCTTGCCGAGCCGGTGACGCAGCACCGCATGATTGCCCGGCCGATACCGGACCACTTCCACCCTTATCCTCCGTGGAGGAATGGACATCACGTGCTTCTTGACGAGCGTGAGCGCGGTTTCGGGATTGGCGGCCCTGGCGAGCCCGGGCAGGTCCGGATCATCAGGGAAACGAAAGACCCGAACTTCCCCGACTTCTTCCTGCAACAGGGTGAACCGCTGGTTGGGGATGTAGACGTCTTCCGGCCACTCCGCTTCATACGTCGCCCGGGCAGTTCCGCCCCTAACCCGTGAGATCTCCAGGACCCGCACCTCCAGCGGATTTGCCTCCGGCTTTCCGTGCTGACGGCAATACACCTGCCAGGCCCAGTCGGTATCATGCAGATCGCCGCAACTGGTCTCAGGTCCGCCGGCGCGGAGATCATTCAGAATGTCTGAGGAACTTATCGCGGGCTCAGTGGCCATGGAGTGTTAGCTGCCGCTGTCGTCATCCGAGTCATCGCTGCCAGAAATTGGTGTCTGTGGCGACGGCGTTACCGGTGAGGGTGTTGCGGGCGATGGCGTTGCGGGCGATGGCGTTGCGGGCGAAGGCGTTACTGGTGAGGGTGTTACTGGCGACGGCGTCACCGGCGAGGGTGTCACCGGCGAGGGCGTTACCGGCGAGGGCGTTACCGGCGAGGGTGTCACCGGCGAGGGCGTGGGCGTGTCTACACCGTCGTTGTCAGTTGCTGGAGTGTTGACGCCATCACTGTCCGTACCATCATTATCGGTGGCGGTTGCAGTGTTTATACCGTCGTTATCCGTGGTATCCACACCGTCATTGTCGGTGTAGGGAGTATTTACCCCATCATTGTCAGTCGTCGGCGTGTCTATACCGTCACTGTCCGTGCCGTCGTTGTCGGTCACAACGGGAGTGTCGACGCCGTCGTTATCAGTGTATGGCGTATGGATGCCGTCATTGTCGGTGGTATCCACGCCGTCGTTGTCAGTGTACAGTGTCTCGATCCCATCGTTGTCGGTGGTATCCACGCCGTCATTGTCGGTGTACGGAGTTTCTATACCGTCACCGTCAGTTGTCGGTGTGTTTATGCCATCACTGTCAGTGCCATCGTTGTCGGTCACAACGGGGGTGTCGACACCGTCGTTATCAGTGTACGGCGTATGGATGCCGTCATTGTCAGTAGTATCCACGCCGTCGTTGTCGGTGTACGGCGTCTCGATCCCATCGTTGTCCGTGGTATCCACTCCGTCCCCATCCGTGTACGGCGTTTCTACCCCGTCATCGTCCGTCGCCGGCGTGTTGATACCGTCGCTGTCGGTGCCATCATCGTCGGTGTCCTCCACCGTATCGTTCCCGTCGTTATCCGTGTACGGCGTGTCGATGTTATCGTTGTCGGTGGTGTCTACTCCGTCGTTGTCCGTATACGGCGTCTCGATCCCATCGTTATCCGTGGTGTCCACGCCATCGCCATCGGTGTAAGGTGTGTCAAACCCGTCGCCGTCCGTGGGTGGAGTATCTATACCGTCGCTGTCCGTGCCATCGCCGTCCGTTACGATGGGGGTATCAACACCGTCGTTGTCCGTATATGGCGTGTCGATGTTGTCGTTGTCGGTGGTGTCTACCCCGTCGTTGTCGGTGTACGGCGTCTGGATCCCATCGTTGTCCGTGGGAGGAACAGCGTCATCCCCCTCGTCATCCTCATCAACATCGTCAACCGCCGAGAGTGGCGCGCGCGTAATCACGGCGGCCTGCAAAGGGGCATCGGTCCCGTAGGCGCTGACGGCCGCAGCCAGGCCGCCCCATGCCAACGACAGCGCCATCAGCAACGCTACAACATTGAACAGTAATCCCTTTTTCACGATAGCCTGCCCTTCATACGGCTTGCACAGCTGATCCAAGCTCCGGGTGGTCGCGACTTGTCGTACTCGCTCAGTCCTTACTTATTCGCAATATACCATGCGCACCGAGCTTCACCGTCTGCTCGGCCGACGCAGAGCCACGGGACACACTCCAATGCCGACCCGGCCCGCTATCGTATAATGCAACCCAACCGAGAACCCGGAGCCTAACCTGCCATGGCCACCATCAAACCCTTCCGCGGCTGCCGCTACGATCCCACCTCAGTGGGCAACCTGTCCTCTGTCATCTGCCCGCCCTACGACATGATCGGACCGCAGCTGAAGACCGAGTTGCAGCAGCGCAGCCCCTACAACGCGGTCCATCTCGAGGGCGGCGAGCAACCGGACCCGGTGGACCCGCAGGCCGGCTATCAGCAGGCCGCAGGACTGTTCCAACGCTGGCTCGCCGACGGCGTCATACGCCAGGACGACGCGGCCTCCTTCTACCTGATGCGGCACGCCTACGACTTTGGCGGACGCCGCTACCAGCACCTGGGGCTGTTCGCCGACGTGCTGGTCGAGGACTACGACGCCGGCTCCGTTCTGCCCCACGAGTTCACCCGCGAGCCGTCGGTGCTGGATCGGGTGGCGCTGCTGGACGCCTGCCAGGCCCAGTTCAGCCCCATCATGTCCCTGTACCGCGACGCGGCCGGCGACCTGCAACGCATATTCGATGCCATCGTCGCCGTACCTGCGGACGCGACCGCGGCCACGCCCGCCGGCGGAACCGCCGAGTTCTGGCACATCGGCGAACCGGCGATCCAGTCGAACATCATCGACAGCTTTGCCGGTCGCCCCGTCTTCCTCGCCGACGGCCACCATCGCTACGAGGCCGCGCTCCGCTACCGGCGCAGCCGCCCCGACGCTGAGCAAACCGACGACGCGGCCGCCAGCAACTACGTGATGATGACCCTGGTCGAGTTCGACGACCCCGGCCTGCTCCTGCTGCCCTACCACCGCGTCGCCGGCGGCATGTCGGCCGAGCAGCTTGACGCCGTGCGCGCCGGGATGGACGAGTATTTCGACTCGCGTCCCCTGAACCCCGACATCACGCCCGAGGCGGCAGTGGCCGACGTTGCCCGCATCGGCGAAAACTCCCACTGCTTCGCCGTCTTCTGGGCCGACGCCCCACCAACCATCCACACCCTGCGGTCGGATATTGACTGGACCTCATGGGGCCAGTTGGCGGTATCCGAAGCGTGGGTGCTGCAGGAGCGGGTGCTGTTGCCGGTACTCGGAGACGCCCTGGCCCAGCACATCGACTACAGCCCCGACCAGGCGGCCATCGTCCAGCAGGTCAACGTCGGCGAGCAGCAGGCGGCCATCCTGCTCAAGCCCTTCCCGCTGGAACCCTTCCGCCAGATCGTCAGCGCCGGCAACCGCCTTCCGCCCAAGTCCACCTTCTTCTACCCCAAACTCCCCACCGGGTTGGTGATCAACCAGCTCTCCGGCAGCATCTAGCCCGCAAGGTGACGCCATGACGACCACCGCCGCCCCAGCACAAACCGCCGCGCCGACCCGGCGCCGCTTCACCGTGGACGAAGTTCTTGCCATGGACCAAGCCGGCATTTTTCATCCCGAGGAGCGTCTCGAGTTGCTCGACGGAGAAATATTCATCATGCCCCCCATCGGACCACCTCACGCGGACGGCACAGACCAATTCGATGATTTTTTCAAGTTTTCGTTGCGAGGTCGTGCTCGCGTCCGGGTTCAAGGCCCGGTTCAGCTCGATGATCTGAACCTACCCGTTCCCGACATCGCCGTGCTGCGATTGAGAGACGGCTACCACCGGGCGCATCCCACCCCCACCGACGTGCTACTGATCGTTGAAGTATCCGATAGCTCGCTACGGCGCGACCGTGAGGCCAAATTGTCCCGCTACGCTGAAGCGGGCATTCCGGAGGTTTGGATCGCCAACGTACCCGCCCGCCATGTCGAAGCCTTCCACGACCCGGTTGACGGCGTTTATCGGAGCAGCCGGATAGTCCCGGCCGACGGCCGGATCAGCCCCCGCGCCTTCCCCGACGTCGAACTGACCGTGGGCGACTTCCTCCTTGAATAAGGTGACGCCATGACGACAACCGCCTTGCCAGCACAAACCGCCGCGCCGACCCGGCGCCGCTTCACCGTGGAAGAATACTGCGCCATGGCCGAGGCCGGCATCCTGGCCGAAGAAGAGCGCGTCGAGTTGCTGGACGGAGAAATATTCGTAATGCCTCCCATCGGACCACCCCACGAAGACGGAACCACCCGGTTGAGCAAAGATCTGATCCTCCGAATAGGCGACCGCGCCTGGGTCCGCGTACAAAGCTCAGTCCGCCTCAACAATTACGGTCTTCCTGAACCCGACATCGCAATCGTCCGTCTCCGCGAGGACTATCACAGGAACCGGCCCACGCCGGCTGACGTGCTGTTGGTGATCGAGATCGCAGACAGCTCTCTGCGTTCCGACCACGACGTGAAACTACCCCTCTACGCTGCCGCCGGCATCCCCGAGGTGTGGATCGCCAACGTACCCGCCCGCGAAGTCGAAGCCTTCCACGACCCGGTTGATGGCGCTTACCGGAGCAGCCGGATAGTCCCGGCCGACGGCCGGATCAGCCCCCGCGCCTTCCCTGACGTGGTGCTGACCGTGGGCGAATTCCTGCTCGGCGACCCCGGCAGCGAGGGCGACGAAACGGGCGTGCCCGGAACGGATTCGTAAATCCTTGCTATAATAATGGCTGCGTGTGAACAAATCACGCTGTTATTCGCCGTCCCAACACGCGCTATGCCGGGGACTGATTCACCTCATAAAACCGGACCTCGCGCCTTTGCGTGACTCCCAGGAGCTTTCCCAATGACCTTGACCAAGATTGCGCCCCAGAACCTGCGTACCCCCGGTCCCACTCCCATCCCCGACGACATCGTCGACGAGATGTCCCTGCCCATGATCAACCACCGGGGTCCCGAGTTCAAGGAGCTGATCGAGGCCACCACCGCCGGTCTCAAGCAGGTCTTCATGACCAACAATGACCTCTATATCCTCACCTCCAGCGGCACCGGCGCACTGGAAGCCGCGGTGGTCAATACCTTGTCCCCCGGCGACAAGGTCATCGCCGCCACCGCTGGGTCTTTCGGCGACCGTTTCGTGCAGATCGCCGAGGGCTACGGCGCCGACGTGACCCGCATGGACTTCGAGTGGGGCGACGCCATCGACCCCGAGGCCATCCGCGCCGAGCTCCGGAAAGACTCCGAAATCAAGGCGGTGCTCGTCACCCACAACGAGACTTCCACCGGCGTTACCCACGACCTGGAATCCATCGCCCGCGTGGTCAAGGGCGAGTTCGACAAGCTGCTGCTGGTTGACGCCGTGAGCAGCCTGGGCTGCATCCCCCTCCCGGTGGACGGCTGGCACTGCGACCTCGTGGCCACCGGCTCCCAGAAAGGCTTTATGATCCCGCCTGGCCTGGCCTTCATCAGCATCAGTGCCCGGGGCTGGGAAGCCTATCAGGACGCCAAGATGCCCCGCTTCTACTTCGACCTGATGGCCGCCGAACGGTCTCTGTCCCGCGGCCAGACCCCGTGGACGCCCAACGTCGCACTGCTCTACGGCCTGCGGTTGGGGCTGGACCACATCATTGGCGAAGGACTGGAGACCGTGTACGAGCGTCACGCCGAGGTTGCCGCTTACTGCCGCGCCGGCGTCAAGGCCCTGGGCCTCGAGCTTCTCGCCAACGACGAATCCCGCGCCTCCAACACCGTCACCGGCATCAAGATGCCCGAGGACATCGACGGCGGCCGGTTCATGTCCATGATGCGTGAAGACGAAGGCGTCGTCCTGGCCGGCGGCCAGGGCAAGCTCACCGGCCATTGCTTCCGCATCGGTCACTTGGGTTGGGTGACCAAGGATGACATCACCGAGGTCCTGGAAGCCCTGGAGCGCGTGCTGCCCAAGGTCGGCTTCAAGAGTTAATTCGTGCACGAAACTCAGTCGGGGGCGAATAGTCATTCGCCCCCACGCTTATCTACTATCATGTCTTCCGTTTCTCAACTGCAACAAGCCATGGCGGCCCTGCGCCTCTCCCTGGCGGAAATTCGCCACAAGGAAGAACAGCTGGACGCCAGCATCGCCCAGTTCCGCACCCAGTTGCGCCGGCTGCCCCGCCAGACCATCTACGGCCGCGCCCCGCTGGAAATGGCGCTCTCGGCCATGGGCGAGGTCGAAGAGCGGCTGCGCGATGCCGAGGAGAACCGCCGGCGTGTGCTTACGATCAAGCAGGCTGCGCTGGACGAACTAGCTGCGCTGGAGTCGGTGGAGCAGGTGGACAAGGCCCGCAAGGAACTCAGCCAATTGAAGCAACAAACCGCCCGGCACGACGCTGCATCGGACACTGCCGCCGAAATCCGTCGCCTCGAACAGTTCATCGCCGAGCACAGCAAGCGCGCCGAGCAGGCGATCACCGCCAGCTTCGAGGAGCGGCGCGGCCAGCGTTAACGTCGTCAGTCTCGCTTGACGCGCACCCGCATAGCAACGTTGGCGGCAACGCCAGGAAGGATCGCAGGAGCATCGCAGCATGAAAGCATCCTATCTCGGCGCCATGGGGTACGCCCACCGGCGGGACTTCCCGCCCACCTGGCCCACGCCGCCGTCCTACAGCGACCCCACGACCTCGGTGCAGAGCTACCAGGACGGCATTGAAGAGTGCGAGTTCGCCGAGGAAATGGGCTTCGAGTGGGTCAGCTTCTCCGAGCACCACTACTCCGGCCGCATCGCCACCGGCACGCCCGCGGTTATGGCCGCCGCGGTGGCGGAGCGATGCAAGTCGGTGAAGATCGCCATGCTCGGCCCCCTGCTGCCCCTCAACAACCCGGTCCGGGCGGCGGAAGAGCTGACCCTGCTGGACAACATCACCAACGGCCGCCTGGTGATGGGCTTCCTGCGCGGCACTCCCAACGAGGACCAGGTCTACGGCGTCCACCCCTCGGAAGGCCGGGGCCGCCTCCTCGAAGGCATGGACCTGATATTGAAGGCCATGACCGAACCCGAACCCTTCTCCTGGGAAGGACGCTATTACCAGTACCGCACCGTGGCCGTGTGGCCTCGGCCGGTGCAGCAGCCTTTCCCGTCCGCCCTGGTCGCCACCCGCAGCGACGACGCGGTGCAGTACGCTGCCGCGCACGGGTTGGGCCTCGGCGTATCCTTCGTGCCCTCGGAGCAGGTGGCGGGCATCACCGAAAAATACCTCCACTGGTGCGACGAGGCCGGCTGGCAGCCGGAACCGGACCAGTTGGTGTTTCGCGGCAGCATCTACCTGGCCGAAACCGACCGCGAAGCCCAGGACTGGTTTAACGCGCAGACCGACGAGGGCCGCGCCCCCGGCATGGCGCTGCGCTCCTCGGTGTCCCAGGTGATCCAGGCCTCCCGCTCCGGCCAGGACGTTGACTACCGCAACGTGTTCGCCGGCAGCGCCAGCGGCGACATCGTGGGCGGCGCTCCCGGCCTCACCTTCGTCGGCGGTCCTGATACCGTCTTCGAGCAGATCAAGGCCTACCACGACCGGTGCGGCACCGGCGTCATCGACCTGTTCTTCCAGCAGCCCAGCCTGACCCACCGCGACGTGATGGCCGAGATCGACCTGTTCGGCCGCGAGGTCTTGCCTCGCCTCAAGGAGTTGTAGCCGTGGCGTCCGAACCGGTACGCGCTAACGTCGTCATCGTCGACGGACTCGACCATTCTTCCTCCGCTCTACGCGACGGCCTGGCGCAGCGATGGGTGGTGCTGGAACCCCATCTGGACAATTGGGGCAGCGGGGCTGAGGAGCAGATCGCTTCCCTGGTGGCCCCGCTGACGTCCGGACCATACGGGCTGATCGGCGTTTCGTCCGCCGCGTCGGTGGCCATCCGCCACGCGCTGCAATCTCCGGACAGTGTGACGGCGCTGGTCCTGGTATCGCCCCTGGCGGTTAGACACGCCGACGAGCCGGCCGACGCCTCTCAGGATCTGGAATCACGCCTCGCCGAAATCCAGTGCCCCACCCTAGCCGTCTTCGGACAGGCGGACGACACAATCGACCCGACGGCCCCCAGCATCTACCGCAGCCACATTCCCAACTGCAACGTCGCCTACGTGTACGACGCCGGCCACGACATCGCCGCAGACCGCCCCCAAGCCCTGCTGAACCTCGTCGACGACTACCTGGAAAGGCGCGAGACTTTCATCGTCCAGAACCGCAGCGGCGCGATCAACCCCTGATCGCAGTCGCTAATCGTCGGTAGATCCCGCCTGTTCCCGCTGCCCTTCCTGCAACTCGTCAATCTGCTCGCGGGTCCGGCCGTAGATCTGCGGCACGTCCCAGCCCTGCATACCGGCGTAGGTGTCGATCTGCGAGCGGTGATGCACCTCGTGTTCCACCAGCATCATCAGGATCCGCCAGCCGCTGAGCATCCCGTCGGTGTCGATCATCTTGATGCGACGGGTCAGCCAGTCCGCGGGCGTGCCCTCGATGCGGCTGCGAAACTCCGCTGCCGAGGCATCCAGCGCCGGGACCCAATCGTCCAGCGACGCGGTGCTGGGCACCTCCCAGTCGTACAGCCACCCCTCATTGCGGTAGGCCCGTGCGAAGTACATCCGCGACTCGCAGATGTGATGCACGATCTGGGCGATGCTCCACGCGTTCTCGCCCTCGCCCGCCGGCGGCGCCCACGACTCGGCGGGAGCCGGCAGGGCCTGGATGTCCCGCACCGTGCGGCGGTGGATGCCGTCAAAGTAGCGCAGGAATTCCTGCGGGTCGGTCAGCATGGCGTGGCATCTCCTTCAGTTTCATTTTCATTTTCTTCGCCGTTGCTCCGGCGCAGCAGTTCCTGCAGCCGTTCGACTTCCGCCTGAGCGGCGTCGCGTTCTTCGCGCGCCGCGTCCCGCTGATCCCGGACCGCGATTGCATAGGCTTGTTCCGCCCGCCAATTCCGGTCGTAGGTTTGGGTGGCCGGGTCATACACCCGGGGCCAGCTGTCATCCCAACACAGGCTGATGCCCAGCAGCGGGCTGTACACCTTGAGGATGCCATCGGGTTCGCGGGTTTGCGGCAGCTCCCGGTACTCCCCGTCAACCAACTCGCCAGCCCACATCGGCTGCCCGTGATACCGCCCGCCAGTGGGGTCAAAGCGCCAGAATTCCGGGATGCCTATGGCTGCATAGATGGCAGGTTTACGGTTGACGTCTGCGCTGGCTGTACTCTCGGACGCGATTTCCATCGCCCAGTCGGGCGGCTTCCCCACCTCCCAGGGCAGGTAGATTTTGCGGGGTCGAATCGCCACCGCGTCCACGCCAAAGGCCAGATATATGTCGGGCGCAGCCCGCACGTTCAGGTTGCTCGGGTCGTAGCAGATAAAGGTTTCATTATCCAGAAACACATCGGGGCGCTGGTTGAAGTCGGTGAAACGAGCGCGGAAGAGGCCAAGTATTTCCGCCAGTTCGAGGTTCTGTTCCATGGCGTCAGGGGTCACATTCTTCTCATTGGGGTCGAACTCCAGGCTGGCATAGTCAATCTCGCCCTGCCGGCGGTAGGGTAGCATCGGAATATCGGCCGGTGTTTTGGGGGTTGCCATCATCAACCTCAGGACAGTTCTTGTCGGTGCGATAGTGTAGAATCGCCCATCCGAAACCGCAAGCGAGGGCTTGGCCATGAAGTATGACGTGATTGTCGTGGGCTCCGGTTCCGCAGGTTCCGTGGTTGCGAGTCGATTGTCGGAGGACCCCAACCGCTCGGTTCTGCTCCTGGAGGCCGGCCAGGACTATCCCAACGCGGAACATCTGCCCGATGCTGTCCGCGACGGCTACTCCAACGAGGGCGAGCAGCCCGGATCGCCGGTCTCCTGGAATCTGCGCGGGACCATCAACGACCAGCAGGGCGAGATCAACATCGCCCAGGGCAAGGTCATCGGCGGTTCCGGCTCCATCAACGGCCAGGTGTACCTGCGCGGCCTGCCCGAGGACTTCGAGCGCTGGGCATCCTTCGGCAACGAGGAGTGGACGTACCTGAAGGTCCTCCCCTTCTTTCGCAAGGCTGAGACCGATTTGGACATCCAGGACGACTTCCACGGCAGCGACGGCCCGATACCCATCATCCGCCGCGAGAACCAGCCCTGGCCCGACGTGCAGAAGGCGTTCCACGCCGCCGCCATGGAACGTGGTTACACACATAACTCCGATCTCAATGGCCCTGAGTCCGCCGGCATCGGAGCCATCCCCATGAACAACCAGGCCGGCGTCCGCATGAGCACGGCCATCACCCATCTCAATCCGGTGCGCCACCGTCTGAACCTGACTGTCAAGGGCAACGTCTTCGTCCGTCGCGTGCTGTTTGACAGCGCCGACGTCGCCGGCGTCGAGGTTGAAAGCGGCGGCGATATCTTCACCGTGGAAGCTGACCAGGTTGTGCTCAGCGCCGGCGCGCTGAAATCGCCCCACATCCTCATGCTGTCCGGCGTCGGCCCCCGGGATCAGCTCCAAAACTTCGGCATACCCGTTATCCACGAACTGCCCGGCGTCGGCCGGAACCTGTTCAACCACCCCATGGGCAACGTCTCCTTCCGGGTGAAGGACCACGTGGAGCTCCACGCCAACGCCGGCGCCCTGCGCTTCGGCCTGCGCGTCACCTCAGCGGAACCCTCGTATCCCAACGACGTCATGCTGCACACCCTGGGCGTGTTCAACGTCATGACCGGCGAGCATCTGCCCGACCGCACCGCCCGCATCGCCTGCGCCCTGGAACTGCCCGACGGCTCCGGTTGGGTGCGCCTGGCATCCTCCGACCCCACGGAGCAGCCGGAAATCAACTACCGCTACTTCCACAACGAGAACGATATGCGGCGAATGCGCGACGCCGTGCGCCTGGCCGCCGACATGCTGGAGTCGGAAGCGTATCAGGACGTCATCGACCACCGCACCGCGCCCAACGACGACGTGCTGGCCGACGACGGCGCCCTGGACGCCTGGATCCGCCAGACCGTCGGCACCTCCCGCCACGTCTCCGGCACCTGCCGCATCGGCCCCGACGACGACCCCATGGCCGTAACGGATCAGAAGTGCCGCGTTCGCGGCGTGCGGGGCCTGTGGGTCGCCGACTCTTCCATCATGCCCCAGGTCACCCGCGCCAACACCAACGCCACCGCCATCATGATCGGCGAGCGCGTCGCCGACTGGATAGCAGGGTCATAGCATCCGTGCTAACATACCGGTCAGAACCACGATGACAGGCATATTATGGACCCGCAAACCTATATGCTGATCGGCATCTCCGTTACGCTCGTCCTTTCTCTACCGGCCGGCGCCTTCGCGCTGGGCAAGCTGTTCCAGCGCGTCGATACGATATCGACCCGGCTCGACCAACTGACGACGGAGGTCCGACGAACGAACGATACCGTCATCGCCCTCGCCAACCATCGCCACGGTGTTGACGGCAACATCATGTTCATCGTGCCCAGCGGCGGCGATTAGGCCACCCGATTACGAATACGGCGAAAGGTATCTTATGGACCCTCAAACCTACGCGCCGATCGCCGTCTGGGTCACGTTCGCGCTTTGCCTGCTGGGCGGTATATTTGGGTTCAGCATGCTATTCCGGCGTGTGGACGCAATATTGAAACAGCTCGACCATCTGACCGACGAAGTTCGGCAATTGACGGCCGAGGTCCGACAAACCAACGAGACCGTTCTGGCTCTGGCGAACCGTCGCCCGGACATCAACGGCAGTACGGCACCCACCGTGCCCAGCAGCGGCGGTTAGACAGACAGCGTCCGACACCACCGCGTAAACGTTCAAACGGCCATTGGCACGAAAAAGCCAATGGCCGTCATTGCTACACTCCCTGCCTACACTGGCGGCCGCAGGTCGTGCTGCGTCGCCCGCTCGTAGGCGTCGCCTATCTGAACCAGCAGCGGCTCGGCCAGGTGCTTGCCCACGAACTGGATGCTCAAGGGCAGCCCCTCGCTGTTCAGCCCCGCCGGCAGCGAGATCGTCGGCGCGCCGTTGAAATCGTAGGGGATGGTGAATCGTCCCCACGTCCACTCGTCCTCGCTCATGGGCCCATACAGTTCCTCCGGCGTGACCCGCCCCGGCGGGGTGGTCATGGACGGACACACCAGCACGTCGATGTCCTGGAACACGCCGGCCAGGATGCCGTTACAAGCTAATCGGCCCTGGTTGGATCGGGCGTAGTCCACGGCGGTGTAGCCTTGGCCCTTTTCGAGCCAGCCCCGGAACCACGGACCGTACTCATCGGCCCGCGAAGGGAAAGTGTCCGCGTGGGCCGCCGCTGCCTCGGCGGAACAGAGCACGCCCCAGGCCCGCGAGAAGTACACGGTGTCCGGCATCTCCACCGACACCAGCCGCGCCCCCATGCTCTCCAGGAGTCGGGCGCCGGCCAGCACCGTCTCGGCCACTTCACCGTCCACGTCGTCGCCGATGTAACGTTCGTCCACACCGATACGGATTCCCTCGACACCCTTGCCCAGTCCCGACAGCATGGCGGGAACGCGAGCGTGGAGCGTCGTCGGATCGTTGGGGTCGTGGCCGGCCAAGGCTTGCAGCATGATCCCGGCGTCCGCCGCGCTGCGGGTCATGGGACCCACGTGGTCCAGCGACTCCGCCAGCGTCAGCACGCCGTAGCGGCTTACCCTTCCCCAGGTCGGCTTGATGCCCACCGTGCCGCAGGCCGCCGCCGGAAAGCGGATCGACCCGCCCGTGTCGCTGCCCAGCGAGCCGTAGCAGAGGCCGGCGGCGGTGGCCACTCCCGACCCGCTGGACGAGGCGCCGGCCCAGCGGTCCGCGCCCCACGGGTTGATCGGAATGTCGAAGGCCGGGTTATAGCCGGCCATTGCTCCCTCGGTGAGGTTCAGCTTGCCCAGGATGATTGCACCGGCGTCGTTGAGCTTGCGAACCACCGTGCTGTCGAAATCTGGTACGAAGTCGCGCAGCACCTGCGCGCCGCCCATGGTGGCCACGCCGGTGGTGAAACACAGGTCCTTCACCGCAATGGGCACGCCGTGCAGTGAGCCGCGGTATCTCCCGGCAGCAATTTCAGCTTCCGCCGCCCGCGCCGTCGCCATCGCCGACTCGGCCATGACGGTGGCGTAGCTATTCAGCTCGCCGTCCAGCGCGGCGATACGGTCCAGGATGGCCCGGGTCAACTCGACCGGCGATATCTCCCGCGACCGGATCTGCTCCGCAACCTCGGTGATGGTCTGGTAGTGCAGTGGTGCATCCGCCATGAAAGTACTCCTTGGGGCTATGGCGCCGGCTGCACCAGTTCGATCAGCACGTCGTCCGGCCCCTCGATGTACGACAGCTTGGAGCCGGTGGGCGTCTCGGTGATGGGCAGCACGGTGCGGATGCCGGCGGCGGTCAGCCGTTCCATCTCCGCCTCGATGTCCTCCACGTCGAACCCGAAGTGCTCCAGCCCCAGCCGGTTCAGCTCGGCGACAGCCCGCTCATCGGATGACCCGGGAGGTTTGGACGACACGTTGAGACGACACGCCCCACCCATCTCCATGCCGATGGTGATGGTGCGGGGCATCACCTCGCGCTCGGATACGATGCGCGCGTTGAAGTGTTTCTCGTACCAAGCGGCGGTGGCGTGGGGATCAGCGGCGCGGATATGCACGTGGTTGATGCGGTATTCCATAGGTTGCCTCCTTATCAGGCGTTGCGTTGGTAGATGGAAAGCATGGAGTCGATGAATTCTTGTGCTTTCTGCCATGCTTCATCATACTGGAAGGCGGTAAGATGTTCCCGGTCAGCGTGGATATGGAGTTTGTCGGCGCTTTGCCAATTTGTGTATAAAGACGCAGCGTCCAACTCCTCTGTTGCGATTTCTCGCACGATGTTGACCTTGCCGCCGGTTGTGCCGGGATTTTCGCCGCGCTGGTTGGCAATTGCATTGACGCACTGCTTGGCGGATTCGTACAGGAGCGCGCCGGCGCAGTCAGTGTCATTATCCCTCTCCAGTAGCAGGTTGGCTTGACTACGATAATTGCGGGCTCGGGCTTCATGGCGGACGGCTCTCTGCCGGTACTGATCAAGGGGATTGTTGGTCGTCAAAGCACCCCCTTATGAATTCTTCCGCTGTTTCATAAGCCAAGTCCAGTTGATAACTTTCCAACACTTCCATCTCGGCATGGTCCTTCAGCAAGGAGCCGGGGGTAAGGCCACCCCGATAGCGCCACTTGGGCACGGAGCCGTCCGCTTCCAGCGCTCTAGCCAGCATGATCAGGTCGTCTTCGTCCAGGCTCTTAAGCTCCATCCCGTGCATATCGGCCAACGCGGCAAACGTGGCCTGCGTCGCCTGCCACATCAGCGCAGCAGCCTTGATGTGGTTGCCAGCCGCCTGCTCAAGCTTGGAGGCGTCCACGTATTCCAAAGCAGTCCTGCCCATTTCCGGCGCGCTCATCTCATCCCCCGCAAATCGCCATGATCGTGTGCTTCGCCTGCAGTGCATTATAGCAACGCGCCTCGTCGTGCGTTCCGGTTGCCCCCGTTCGGCGCCGTTGCTACACTGGCCGGGCATACAATCGCCGCCGACTCAGCCCAACGTTCCCGGAGGAAACCATGATTTACGAAGTCCGCACCTACGACCTCAAGCCCGGCGCCGTTCCCCAGGCCGAGGAAGCCTTTGCCGAGGCTCTGCCCCACCGCGAGAAGTACTCGCCCATCGCCGCCTTCTGGCACACCGAGATTGGCCCGCTGAACCAGATCATCCACGTCTGGGGCTACGAAAACATGGAGGAGCGCAACCGCATCCGCGCCGAGGCCGGCCAGGACCCCAACTGGCCGCCGAAGATCACCCCCGGCAACATCCTCAACATGAACTCCGAGATCTGGAACCCCGCGCCCTTCATGCGGCCCATGGGCGGCGACCAGGCCCTGGGCAACATCTACGAGATGCGCGTTTACACCTACGAGAACGGCTCCATGCCGGAACTGCTGCGCCGCTGGGAGGAATCCCTGCCCTACCGCGAGGAGTTCTCCCCTCTGGCCGCCGGCATGTTCACCGAGTTCGGCGACCTGAACAAGTGGATGCACGTCTGGCCCTACCAGGACCTCAACCACCGCGCCGAGGTCCGCGCCGCCGCCAGCAAGATCCCCCAGTGGCCCTCCGGCGCCCCTGGCCGCGTGAAGCAGGAAAACAAGATCATGGTGCCGGCCAGCTTCTCGCCGATGCACTGATCGCGACGTTGTTGGGGGCGAATAATCATTCGCCCCCAACTTTTGAGCAGACCTTTTACCCACTGTGGTGGTTTGTAACGGCGATCTCCGTTGCTGCACCGAGCCAATCAGCGAGTATCAGTCCTTAATGGTAGCTACAGACCGCGTATCCGCTATCTTCGCCGACTCCCGGGCCGTCCACGCCGACGCACTGCGGCTGCTGGAGGCCGGCGACATCCGTGACGCCGCCGAAAAAGCGTGGTGCGCCACCAAGCGCGCCACCGATGCGCTGATCATAGCGCGCACGGGCGAAGCGCCCCAGTTTTCCTCGGATACCTCTCGAGGCCTGCTCAGGCTGGCTGAAGCAGACGGCGCGGTCAATCCTTTGATCGGACGCTACTACTCAAGACAGGGCCACCTGCATGGTGAATGCTTCTACCATGGCATCTGCGAGCCGTTTGATGAAGTAGAACGCCGCATCCGCCAGACCGCCGACTACATCACCGACGCCGCGCGGCTGGCCGGTCATGCCGACGCTACCTGAAACAGAGATCACCTTTACCCTATGACAACCACCACCGACCATGTACTCGCCATTTTCGCCGATGCCCGCGCCGTCCACGCCGACGCGCTGCGGCTGCTGGAGGCCGGCGACATGCGCGACGCCGCGGAAAAGGCATGGTGCGCCACCAAGCGAGCCACCGATGCGCTGATCCTGGCCCGCACGGAGGAGGAGCCGCAAATATCCTCCGAGACCACGAGGGGGGTGAATGGGCTGGCGGTAGCAGATCAGGCCGTCCGCCCACTGCGCCGACGCTACTTCTCACGACAAAGCGAATTGCACGGCTCCTGTTTTTATCTGGGAGATTGTGAGCCGTTTGACGAAGTAGAACGCCGCATCCGCCAGACCGCCGACTACATCACCGACGCCGAGAGACTCTCCGGATATTCCAGCGCAACCTGACTAAAGAGGGTAAACCAACATGAAACTCCTGACTTACGACAACGGAACCGGCCCCCGCTGCGGCGTCCTCCAGGATGAAGCGGTGGTCGACGTGGCCGCGCTGATCGGCTCCGACCGGCCGCTGGCCGACGTCCGCGCCCTGCTGGACACCGGCGATTCCGCCATCGACCGCGTGGGCGACGCTCTGGCCGGCAACGTAGCGGCGCCTACCGTGGCCTTGGCCGACGTTCGACTCCGCGCACCGGTGCTCCAGCCGCCCACCGTGCGCGACTACATCGTTTACGAGGAGCACGCCACCTCCCAGGGCACCCGCCAGATCGACCCCGTGTGGTATCGGATGCCCGTGTTCTACTTCTCCAACCCGCTGGTCATCTACGGCCCCGACGAAGAGGTGCCGTATCCCGCCGCCTCCGAGCAGCTGGACTACGAGCTGGAAATTGGCTGCGTTGTCGGCAAGTCAGGCACTAACGTCGCGGCACCGGAGGCCTTGCAATACATCGCCGGCTTCTGCATCTTCAACGACTGGAGCGCTCGCGACCTGCAATTCGACGAGATGACCTTCGGCCTCGGCCCCGCCAAGGGCAAGGACTCCGCGTCGTCCATCGGCCCCTGGGTAGTGACCACCGACGAGATGATGCCCCACATCAGGGACGGCCGCCTGGACCTCAAGGCTCATGTCCGCGTCAACGGCGACGACTGGCTCCGCGACGGCGAGACCGTCAACGCCTGGTACACCTGGGGCGAGATCATCCAGCGCGCCGCCAAGGACAGCCGCATCGCCCCCGGCGACGTCATCGGAAGCGGCACCGTGGGCGGCGGCTCCGTCCGCGAATCCATCCGCAAGGGTTACGAGGCCTCACGCTGGCTGGAGCCGGGCGACACCGTGGAGCTGGAGGTCGAGAACATCGGCGTCCTGCGCAACACCCTGGCTCCCAAGGTCGGCGTCGATCCCAACTACCCCTACCTGCCCAACAGCCCCACCGCCACCCCCGAGCGCGGCACGGCCAGCGACTACCGCTACGAGCGCACGCGGTAGGTCGGCTATAATAATCTCATGACGACGATCCGGGACATTGCCGACTTCGTTCGGATCATCAACGAGCAGCCCGAGTGGAACGACACCATTCGGGGCATTTTGCTCGGCCGCGAACTGCTGGAGCTTCCCCAGCGCTTCGCCGAGTTCGTGCGGGTAACGGAGGAGAACAACCGGCTCGTCGCGGAAAGGCTGGGCCGGCTGGAATCGGATGTGGCCCAGCTCCAATCCGGCGTCACTCAGCTCCAAACCGATATGGCCGACATGAAAGATTGGCGGGCGGAAACCACCCAGCGGCTGGATCGGATCGAAGGCCGGTTGGGCAACCTGGAGGGCGCAGAGCTGGAACGGCGGGTACACGGTGACATTGTGAGCATCGCCAGCCGGTGGCTGGACCTTAACCGCGTCCGCATCGTTCAGAGCCGGATCGTCGCTCGCTCTCCTGAGTTTCAGGATGCCATCGACGACGCTGAAGAGCAAGGACTCATCACCGCGGACCAAGGCTATCATTTGGGACTGACGGACGTCATCATTTCAGGCCGACGGCGTAGCGACCGTCAGCCCGTCCACGTTGCCATTGAGGTTTCTCGAACCATTGGTGACAACGACGTTACCCGGGCCAGCGAACGGGCGCAGAGTCTATCCGCAGTTCAGGAAACGCCGGCCGTCTCAGTGGTAGTCGGCGGGGTAATCGGAGAATCGCAGCAGGAACTGGCCGATGGCCTCGGCGTATTTACAATTATCTTGCCGCGCCTGGTCGTGTGACGGTTGGTGCAGGGTGGCAATGTCCAGGGGCGGGTTCAGACCCGCCCCTGCAAGTTTATGCCGGATGGCCTGCCTAATCCGGCGGCGCGCCCCAACGGTCGTAGCTGCATACCTCGTTCAGCGGCAGCCGCGTCACCGGCCCGAAGTTGCCCCGCGGGTAGCCGAAGGGCATGCAGTACACCACCTGCGCGGTGTCCGGTATCCCGAACAGCTCGTGGACCCGTTCCTCCACCACCGCGTGCAGCGTGGCGATGGTGCCGCCGATGCCGAAGGCCCGCGCTGCCAGCAGCATGTTCTGCGCCGCCGGTATCACCGAGCCGGCAGCCTGCGGCCCCTTGGCCGTGGCGCACACCAGCACCATCACCGCCGCGTCGCCGATCTCGTTGGCCAGCCGCATGGCCGAACGCATCGAGTTCCGCCCCGGCGGGATGTCCTGCGGCCCCATGATCCCAGCGTCGGCCCGCTTGGCCCACCACGCCTCGTGGTACAGATCGCCCAGCTTGCGCCGCGTTTCCTCTTCCTGAACCACGATGAAGTGCCACTGCTGGTTGTTGCCCCCGTTGGGCGCGCGGACGGCGGCCTCCATGATGTCCTGCATCACGTCGGCGGGTATGGGGTCCTTCCTGAAGCGGCGGATGGCCCGCTGGGTGAACATCGCTTCACCCAGGGGAATTACGTTCAGTCGGTCGGCGGTGGTCACGTTGCTACCTCCAAGTCAGTGCGGTGCGCCGATGTTACCACAACGGCTTTGGGCTGCTTGTTATAATGCGCTATCCCCATTTATCTCGTCATTCCGGCGAAAGCCGGAATCCAGCATCCTACGCGGCAAAGACGATCTCGATGCCGGCTCAAGGCCGGAATGACGATGGTTCCAGGAGCCCTCCATGAGCCAGCAGACCCTATCCGACGCGGAACAGGCCTACCGCAACCTGGGCGTCACTCCCATCATCAATGCCAGCGGCTCCGTCACCCGGTTGGGTGGCTCGCGCACCCGCCCCGAGGTCCTCGCACAGATGGCCGGCACTGCCCGCGTCATGGTCAACATCGACGAGTTGAACCGCAAGGCCGGCGAGGAGATCGCCCGACTGGTCGGTTCGGAGGCGGCCATGGTCAGCAGCGGCGCTGCCGGGGGCCTGCTGCTCCAGGCTGCCGCGTGCATCGCCGGCAATGATCCCATCAAGATGCAGCGCCTGCCCGAAACCGAAGGCATGAAGAACGAGATCATCATGCAGACCATGCACCGCTTTCCCTATGACCACGCCTACCGCGCCGCCGGCGCAAAGATCGTGGAGATCGGCAACTACCTGTTCAACCATCCCTGGGAGCTGGAAGGCGCTATCAACGAGCGCACCGCCGCCGTCGCCTACCTGTGCGCCCCCTTCACCAGCAAGCGGGTGATGCCGCTGGCCCAGGTCTGCGAGATCGCCCACGCCCATGACGTGCCGGTGATTGTGGACGCCGCCTCGATGCTGCCACCCCGCGCCAACCTCCAGCGCTACCTGCGCGACGGCGCGGACATGGTGATCTTCAGCGGCGGCAAGGGCGTACGCGGACCCCAGGGCACCGGGATCCTCTGCGGCCGGGCGGACCTTATCGACGCTGCCCTGGCCAACGCCAGCCCGGCCCAGTTCATCGGCCGCTCGGCCAAGGTCGCCAAGGAGGAGATCGTCGGCCTGGTCACCGCCCTGTCCATGTTCGTGGAGGAGGATGAAGCAGCCGAAATGGCCTGGTATCGGGAAATGGCCCAGCGCGTGGTGGACAGCCTCATCGAGGTTCCCGGCCTCAACATCACCCTGGAGCACGATGGCATCGACTACCTGCTCCCCAACGCCGTGCTGCGCCTGGGCGGCGACTGGTCCGGCCCGTCGGCGCAGCAGGTTGCGTCAACCCTCCAGCAGGGCGACCCGCCCATCTACCTCCAGCAACTCCGCGCCCCCGACGAGCTCATGGTCGATCCGCTCAACGTCACCGAGAACGAAATCGACATAATCGTTCGCCGCCTGCGGGAGGCGCTGACGGGAACTGGTTGACCGAGAGTCAACCAGCCTTGCGAAGTGTAACTTTTCAGAGTTGCGGGTAGGTGTCATTGCGAGCGCAGCGCGGCAATACCGTTGGCGCAAGGGAGTTCTTCGCGGCAGACGCTGCTTGCTATGGCGTCGAGATTGCCACGGTGCAAGTGCCTAGCAATGACAACCTCCTGAATTCTGAACAGATACTTCAACACGGCATTCAGCCTTCCTCGCGCAGTTGGCGCACCAGTTGCCGGTACTCTTCCAGCTCACGTTCCGCCGCCCGCCGTGCCTGCCGCTCCGCTTCCACTGCGGTTTCCATCGCCAGTCGCACCCCGCGCCGGTCCAGCAGGATCTCGCCGGTGTCGGGTTCCTGTAGCTCGATCTCTCCATCGTTCCAGCGCAGGTTCAGCCTCAGCAGCGGGCTGTACGCCAAGATCGCTCCATCGGGAGCGGTGTGAACCGGAAACTCCCGGTAAACTCCTCGATCCAGATACTCGCCCACCAACGGTGCGCCGTACATGTCACCCCCGCTGGCGTCAAATCGCCAGTACTCCGACACGCCCATCCGTGCGTACAGGTCGCGCTTCCTGCCGACGTCATTGGACGCCGTGGTCTCTGATGCCACCTCCATCACCACGTCCGGCGGCTTGCCCACCTCCCAGATCAGGTATCCGTTCCGACGCCGAATGGCGTCGGCGTCCACGTCGAAGGCCACGTACACGTCCGGCTGCAGCCGGCGGTTGCGGTCGGTGGGGTCGTAGTAAACGATGGTGTTGGTGTCGGCGAAGGTGTCCAGGCGGTCGGTGAGCAGGTCGGCCAGGATCTGCATCACGTACAGGATGTGCGGGTTCTGCTGCACACCATCCGGCATCGGTTCCGGATCCGGCAGCGGCGGCGCGTCCGGCCCGAAAAATGGGTCAAGATTGGGAATTTTCACGCCGTCAGACGGCGCGTAGGGCGTCTTGATGGTCATGGCTATTCACCAATAGCACAAACAATGGGGAATGACCAGCGTACCATCCGCGTGGCCAATCCCCATCCAAGACCTGTCAGCAATTTCGAGACCCGTGGCTGGATGCTATGCCACCGCCGCCTCCTGGAAGTGCGGCATGACTTCCGTGGCGAACAGCTCGATGGAGCGCATCACCTTGTGGTGCGGCAGGCCGGCGAACCCGAAGTTGCCGAAGACGTGGTTGATCCCCGCCGCCTGCACTTCCTTCAACCTTTCCGCGACCACCTCCGGCGTTCCCCGCAGCGGCGGCAGCCCGGCGTGGCCCACGTCGTCGCGGCGGTCCCGGTCCGCTTGGCGGTTGGCCCAGTGTTCGTAACCCTTGGCGATGTTGCCGTTGCGGTCCATGGGCATCCCGATGGGCGCGCCGTTGCTGCCGATGGAGCGCAGCACCCGGGATGAAAAGTCCTCCAGTCCGACGGGATCCCGCTCCGCCTCTTCCATGGTCGGTGCCACGTAGATCGACTTGGACATCGGCGGGTCCAGGTGCGCGTGGGGGTGGCCGTACTCGTCCATCTTCTCGCGCCACAGCTTGATTACCTGCGGCGCCTGGCCCAGGATGTCCGTCGGCCCGCCGGTGATGACCTGGATGTTCCGGCTGGCGGCGAAATCGATGCTGGCCGGGCTGGTGCTCACCGCCTGGAATAGCGGCGGATAGGGCTTCTGCACCGGCTTGGGCAGCACCCACAGGTCGTCGACGTTGGTGTACTTGCCGTGGAAGGTCAGCCTCTCCTCCGTCCACGCCCTGACCATCACGTCCACGGCTTCCTGGAACCGCTCCCGGCTGGTATCGATGTCGACGCCGACGCCGTCGAACTCCTGCTGCTGGTAGCCGGCCCCGATGCCGAAGTTGATGCGGCCCCCGCTGATCACGTCCAGCATCGCCACTTCCTCGGCCACCAGTACCGGGTTGTGCAGCGGCAGCACAATGACCGCCGTGCCGATGCGGATCTGCTTCGTGCTCCCGGCCACCGCGCCCAGGAACGACCAGATACCTGACAGCAGCCCGTGACGAGAGAAGCGGTGCTCCCCCAGCCAAGCCTCGTCCAGGCCCGCCTCGTCGGCGAACCGGATCTGCTCCAGGGCGTCGTTCAACGCCTGCGGTGGCGTGAAGTCCTCGTGATACGGAACAATGGTGAAGATACCGAACTGCATGACGTTCCTCCTTGGTTCGCGTGATACGGTTACTTGACGAAGTTTTCGCCGTCAGCCGTTGCGGTTGTCGCTTCCACGCCTGACGTGTCCAGCAGGATGGGCTCGTGGGTGTCCGGGTCTTGGCGCCAGAGCCGGCGCACCTTGATTTCGTGGGCGCGCTCCATGGCCACTTTGGCGACGTCGTAGTTGGCCTGGAGAGCCGACCATTTCTGCGGGTGGCCGCCGAAAGCCTGGTCGATGCGGATAATCAACTCCGGCGTCAGCGAAGTCCGGCAGTTCACCAGGTCATCCAGTTCTTCATAGCCGACGCCCAGGTGCTCGGCGGCCTCGGCGACGGTGAGGCCCAGGGGTTCCAAGCATTCGTGAAGCAACACCTGGCCGGGATGGAGCGGGTCGCTTACCGGCAAGCCGATTTCGCCCAGCGGGTCGCCCAGACGTTTGACCTTAA